>JAYGHB010000007.1:0-129848 GCA_034931985.1 Halotia wernerae UHCC 0503 | reverse complement strand
TCTTTTTCTTTCTTTTGCCTTTTTACTTTTTACTTTTGCCTTGTTTGGTCAAAAGTCAAAAAACTTAATATTAGGACTCATATTTGATTTTTGAAAAAAATCCGTACATCTCTAATTCCCTTATTTACTGTTCCTACTGTTCCCTGTCCCCAGTGTTTGTCTGCTTGCTGTCTTCCTCGGTAACTTCTTGGGGAAAATTTGCTAAAAAAGCTAGCAGCCTCATCCGGCCGATATAAGGCCAGCCACCTTCAGACTCAATATCTTTCAGGAGCGAGTAGAGTTTCTGGCGATTATCAGGCAAACTTTCTTGAAAAACACCATCCCGGATGTCTCGATGTAATTGCTCTAATTGCCGTAGCAAGTTCAAAAGAGCGATGGCATCCCCTTGATAAACTTGAGCGACATCATGCACTGCCGTGGCGATCATTTGCAGTTGCTCAGATAATTTCCCTAATTCCAGACTGTTATTTTTGCTCACACTACCCTAATTATCTGTGTAAATGAGGTCTAGTGACATACTCCCAACACTATGCTGACGCATAAAGCGCGGGCTTCTCAGTGACTCCTGCTATTGCATCGGACGTTACCTGAGCTTTATTGACGGAATGCCCTACCGCCAAATATTTGATATTAATTGCTGCATTATGGTCACGGTCAAGCGTCAGCCAACAGTCAGGGCAAACATGAAGCCTATCCGAAAGTGTTTTAGGAACTTTTGTACCGCTTGTATTAATTTTACAGGCGATCGCTTTCACTTGTAAAACAGCGCAGCGACGCTCAATACAGCCTCTACACTAACTAGATCCAATCAGAACTTCTGAATTTAAGGTTAGAGTCCTTTGATTTTGAGTTAAAAAAAATCGTATGATCTGGCTGATTTCCCCATAAAGCATTGGGTTGTATGTAATGGCAACACATACATAATACAAAACGACGACTTGGGCGATGCCGCAGATGTCAATAGCATTTATCAGGCACAAAGTAAACCCAACTCTTCGTGTTCCTCGAAGTACGCACTTTAGATATTAATTTTTGACATTGAGGTTGACCATGAGGTATCGCGCTTTAATTGTTACATTCTTGGCTTTATGCCTAGGGCTAATAACTGCTTGTAGTGAAGTTCCTGCTTCTAGTGATGGTAGAGATTTACTCTCCTACGACCAAATTAGAGGCACTGGCTTGGCTAACAAATGCCCCCAACTGGCAGAAACTAGCCGTGGTTCTATTCCCCTCGACTCTAGCCAGTCCTACACCATCAAAGAACTCTGCTTAGAACCAACCAATTTCTTTGTGAAAGAAGAACCTGCTAATAAACGGCAGAAAGCAGAATTTGTAGCTGGCAAATTATTGACCAGATACACTTCTACCATTGATCAGGTACAAGGTAACTTGAAAATCAACCCAGATAATAGCCTGACCTTTACAGAAGCTGATGGTCTTGACTTCCAAGCCATAACTGTAAAACTTCCTGGTGGTGAATTAGTACCTTTTCTGTTCACTATCAAAGACTTGGTTGCTCAAACACAACCTGGTTTGAACAGTATTAACACTTCCACGGACTTTGAAGGTACTTTCAAGGTTCCTTCCTATCGTGGTGCTGCTTTCTTAGATCCTAAAGGTCGTGGTGTCGTCACTGGCTATGATAATGCCGTGGCTCTCCCCGCCCAAGCCGATGATGAAGAACTCACCCGCGCTAACGTCAAGCGTGCTGAAATTCTCAGTGGCAAAATTTCTTTGCAAGTAGCTAAAGTAGATAATTCTACTGGTGAAGTTGCTGGTACTTTCGTGAGTGAACAACCATCTGATACCGATTTAGGTGCTGGCGAACCTAAAGAAGTCAAGATTCGGGGTCTGTTTTACGCACGAGTTGAACCAACTGGTGTATAAAATTTGAGGGAACAGGGAACAGGGAACGGGCAACAGGGAAACTAAGCCGCCCACAATAAGAGAAGTTGTAAAGAAGGTTTCCCTGCTTACAACTTCTCCCAGAGGGAGAAGCAGGTTTTACGGAGCTAATTTTCTCTTTTCTGTCCCCCTTCGGGTTCGCCAGTCACCTGGGTCGGGCTAACCCTCCCGCAGTGCTGGACTCACCTGTCCCCTGTCCCCTTCTACATGTCGCTGTTGATGCCACTGCCATGCATGAGTCACAATATCTTTGATAGATGGGTATTGAGGTTGCCAGCTTAAGACTTTTCTGGCTTTCTCACCACTGCCAATTAAAGATGGAGGATCACCAGGACGGCGATCGCACTCTTGGACAGCGATCGGTAATCCAGTTACCTTTTCGGCAGTTGCAATAACTTCTTTGACAGAAAAGCCGCTACCATTGCCTAAATTAAAAACTTCACTGTCGCCACCTTTTAAGAGATACTCCAAGCCCAAAACATGGGCAGATGCCAAGTCGCTCACATGAATATAATCGCGAATACAAGTACCATCAGGCGTGGGGTAATCGGTACCAAAAATTGAGATAGATTCCCGTTTGCCTAAAGCTGTTAATAACACCAAAGGAATTAAATGAGTTTCTGGGTTGTGATCCTCGCCTAGTAAACCCTTGGGATCAGCACCAGCGGCGTTGAAGTAACGAAAACGCACTGATTTTAATCCATAAGCAACATCAAAATCAGCAAGAATCCTTTCCACCATTAACTTAGTAGCACCATAAGGATTAATGGGATTTTGGGGATGATTTTCCGGAATGGGGACAATTTCCGGCACTCCATAGGTAGCACAAGTAGAAGAAAAGACAAATTTGTTGATGGATGCGACCAGCATTGCTTCTAGTAGGGTCAGGGTTCCCAACACGTTATTACGGTAATATTTGGCTGGGTCTGTAACTGATTCTCCTACGTAGGCATAAGCCGAGAAGTGCATAACTGCGGCAATATTACGAGTTTTAAATAAATCATCCAGCAGAGTGCGATCGCCTGTATCACCAGCTACCAGCTCAACTTGTAAAACCTTTTCTACTAAGTCTCGATGCCCATAGACGAGATTATCGAGGATGATCACGTCATAATCAGCTTTTTTAAGAGCAAGTACAGTGTGAGAGCCAATATACCCTGCTCCCCCTGTGACTAAAATGCTAGGCTTTACAGACGACATAAGTTTTTCCTTTATAGTTGACAACTAACCAATTAATTTAGTTTACTGGTGCCACATTACTCCTCTATAAAATTAAAAATAATAGACTCAGTATGAAAAAATTGCACTAAAATCACTACGACGGTAGTCTTTGGTTACAGGCTTGAGGTATTTGCAGTCAAGTAACAGTGCGATTACAATTTGACGATAAAATAAACCCACTGCCCAAACCCTCTAGGCTGAGCTTTACAGGGTTGTTCGGTTACTTTATACCGAAAATCCTTGCAGAAGTTCTTTCTAGGGAAAACCGCGCCACTGGCTCACCGCACCAGAAAATTTGAGAGTTTATTTATGTTTCTACTGCTAAGCCGGGTACTATTGTGGCTACTGATTGGCACTATCGTATATTCCCTGTTCCAGAGATTTTATCCCAGCGGCTCTTTTGCAGGGCGATTAGTCTTAGTCATTGTATTGATTGTTATAGCGCTGTCGTTTGTTAATCCTAATGAACCAGCTGTTGCGTCTTTGTGGAGATTGATATCATTTCCCCTGAAGCCTCTAGGAGCTTCAATGTTGTTGATGATGTTTGCAGCTCAAAGAATCAAGGGAGGCGGGATAGACACTCCAGGAGGATATTTGCTGGGTTGGGCGCTGACAATTTTGCTGTTGTCCAGTACACCAGCGATCGCTTATTTTTTGGTAAGGACACCGATAGCAATGGTTGACAACACCAACCTAGCGACTAATGCTTACCCTGTAGAAACCCTGGTAGCATTAAGACAAGACACCACTGCTAACTACATCTCAGATGTAGTGGGGGATACTATCCTACCTGCAAGAGATCTGAGTCAGGCAACCATAGCATTCAACTCGGTGGATATAAAAATTCCACCTTATCTGTTACAAAATCCTCAAGATATCAGATCACGGGGATTGCGGATTGAAGACTTTGTACCCAGTGCAGCAACCCTGCAATTAACAACCCAAGTCTGGGAAAGTTATCTTAATCAACTTTACATTTTCTTGCGTGGTAATCAGGTACAAAGCTAAAAAATCACTTTAAAAAGGCCGTAATGCTATATCCTGGTGGCTGGCCTTATTTAAATTCTTAAAAATTGCAAAATTGCTTGAATGGCCAACTCTCGAAGAATTGCTAAACTCGGTGCTTACCTGCGTCCCCATTGGCGAGAGGCTACGTTAGGCATTCTCGCGTTGTTGTCTGTAAATGCGCTAGGTGTTTATATCCCCTGGTTAATTCGTGCCTGCGTTGATAAACTTTCAACAAACTTCAGCTTGAACCAAGTGCTATATTACGTAGTGCCAATCATCTTGCTGAGTTCAGCGATGTTACTAATACGTATGGCATCGCGCATCTGGCTGTTTGGGGTAGGACGGCAAGTAGAATTTGACCTCAAACAACGGATTTTTGAACACTTACTTAAGTTGGAGCCGGCTTATTTTGCCACTAATACCGCTGGCGATTTGATTAGCAGGGCTACTAGTGATGTAGACAATATCAGGCGGTTATTGGGTTTTGCGGTGTTGAGTTTGGCGAATACATTTTTTGCCTATCTCCTCACATTGCCAGTCATGTTAGCAATTAGTGTGGATCTCACATTAGCTTCTTTGGCAGTGTATCCTTTAATGTTTTTGTTAGTACATCTGTTTAGCAATCACTTACGCCAACAACAAGCAGCAGTCCAAGAGCAACTTTCTGATATTAGTGAACTCATTCAAGAAGATATTAGTGGCATTGCCTTAATTAAAATTTATGCCCAAGAAGAAAATGAGCGTCGAGCTTTCGCTCAAAGGAATCAACAGCTATTAGCAGCTAATATGCAATTGGCAAAAAGCCGAAACATTTTGTTTCCGCTGATTGGCGGTCTAGCTAGTGTCAGTTCGCTGATTATAATTTGGCTGGGGACGGTAAGGATCTATTCTGGAACGCTGGCAGTTGGGGACTTTTTAGCATTATTGATTTATGTAGAGCGTTTGGTTTTCCCTACTGCACTTTTGGGATTTACGATTACTGCCTACCAACGAGGTGAAGTTAGTATTGATCGCTTAGAGTCTATTCTCACTGTCACGCCAAAAATTCAAGATACTGCCGATGTCATCCATCTGCCTAGAGCTGATGTGAAGGGGGAACTAAAAGCTAAAAATCTCAGCTACACTTACCCTGGTTCTAGCACCCCAGCTTTAGAAAATCTCAATTTTACGATCGCACCTGGGGAACTAGTGGCTATTGTTGGAGCAATTGGTTCTGGAAAATCAACTTTAGCGAATGCCTTACCACGCTTGTTGGATATTGAATCAGGGCAATTGTTTTTAGATGGGTGGGATATTACTAAGATAGCGTTGGCAGATTTACGCAGTGCGATCGCCTATGTCCCGCAAGATAGCTTTTTATTCAGTACCACAATCAAAAATAATATCCGCTACGGTGATCCAGTAAGAGAACAAAAAGATGTAGAATTTACAGCCCAAATAGCCCAGATTCACCCAGAAATTACTAATTTTCCCCAGCAATACAAAACCATCGTGGGTGAACGCGGTATTACTCTTTCCGGCGGACAACGACAACGCACTGCTTTAGCTAGGGCAATGTTAGTTGATGCCCCAATATTAATTTTAGATGACGCTCTATCTAGTGTAGATAATCAAACTGCTACAAAAATTCTTAACAATCTTTCTAGTGGTATAGATAAAAAAACTGTAATTTTTATTACGCATCAATTATCAGCGGCGGCGGCGGCTGACCGAATTTTTGTCATGGATCAGGGAAGAATTGTCCAGACAGGAAATCACTTAGAACTTGTACAAAAACAGGGTTTATATAGAACTTTGTGGAGCCAGCATCAAGTAGAAGAATTACTTCGTTAATATTTTGACTTGCCAGGATGATTTTTGGACTGTAAGTATAATTTATTTAGTTATATTGAATCCTTTCACATAACTTGATGAAAATGGCATCATTTAGAGCAATTATGGCGTTAGTTTTTTTAGGGACTTGGGCAGTATAAAGTACCGAAAAAGACTAGTCTGGCATCAGCAATGTTTAAAATTAGATTATCAGGATATTCTGCGCTTAAAGATTTTTCTTTATCCAAGTTAAAGCGCCGCCATCTAGGAGCGATCGCTGCTTTAATTCTAATTAGCCTATTGAGTTCATGGAGTGGATTACCATCTCACCATGCCATATCTAACTGCTGGGAAGGCTTGTTGTGGGGAATCGCTGATCCAGTCATTGGCTTGGATCGTTTAGCCAGCGTCGTTGCTGTTGGCTTACTCTCGGCTAACATGATTCATGGTGCTTTGATTGCTAGCTCGTTTGTATTAGCAACAGTCTTGGCAACATTCATGCATCTGTACCAGTTCAATTTACCAGGTGCAGAAATAGCGATCGCTTTTTCCAGCATTACCTTTGGCCTTATGTTGGTGATGCCAAATCAATTTCACTGGTTGATAATCGCACTCTTAGGATTGACGGCTGGTTTGTTTCAAGGTTACAGCAATGGTCAATTGATCGTTGGGGCAGACATAATACCATTGCTTGCCTATATTTTTGGTGTTACCTTGACTCAGTATGTTGTTGTGATGAGTGCTAGAACAATTGGCAATTCAATCAGCCAAAATAAAATAAACGAGTTTTTACCAAGGATAATTCACTTTGTAGGCTTCGCTTTCTGCGCGATCGGGATTGTGTTTCTGAAAAGTTCAATCAATTAAATCAAGTATTTAATTGCTTTACTGTCAATGGTTAGTTATTTATACCATTTAGACATCTCCAGAAATTAAATGTGCGTTATCCAGAACCCTCGTAGAGACGCGATTAATCGCGTCTCTTTTTCTGAGATATCTCATTAACAATGGAGTAATTAGAAAGCTCCAATACGTCCAAAGATGATATAGAAAGTTTTTCCAATCAAGAACAAGTCGTACAATCGATGCCAATTATTTTGATACTGCAAGTCTAGATCAACTATTTGTTCAAAATCTTTCACTTGAGAACGACCATTTACTTGCCATTCACCAGTTAATCCTGGTTTGACATTTAAACGTTGCCAATGACGCTTTGTATATTTTACGACTTCATCTCCGGTAGGTGGACGTGTTCCTACTAAACTCATTTCACCTACAAGGACATTCCAAAACTGAGGTAATTCGTCCAAGCTTGTGCTTCGCAAAAAGCGACCTATTTTTGTGACTCGAAAGTCGTTTTTGTTTTTAAAGATCAGCCCGTTGGCTTCGTTATCCACTAATGATTTTAACTGTTCTGCATCACTAACCATTGAACGGAACTTCCGAATCACAAAGAGCCGTCCTTGCAGTCCATAACGTTCTTGAGTGAAGAAAATTGGGCCTGGACTATCGATTTTGATCGCGATCGCTATGGGTACAAACATGATGGCTAGAATTACTAGCCCCACCAAGCTCCCCAATATATCTAAACTACGTTTAAACTTAGACTTTGCTGAGGAATGAGGTGTAAATTCTAATTCCCAAGCTTTGTAAGTAGCACCTTGAAAGACACTGTGTAATGATGTTTGATACATTTTCTAGCCGAATATTGAGCAACAGGGGTAGAATTACGTAAGCTTCACATCGACTATAGACTTAAGTTTTATTGACAGTATTACGTTTTACAGTATATTTACTTGATCTTCATCAACGTACTGGGGATCATCATATTTTACAAAGTTCATGTAAAGATAAGATAAAGCAAAGACCAATCCATCATATGGAAGATGGCTAAATATAATTTTTGTGTGTAAAAAATGCTTTAGTTTAAAAATTTGTTACTAACTGATTACGTAAGCTGGGAAAATCAACTAAATATCTGGTATGAATGCAAGTAGCAAGCGAAAACATCTCCCAAAGAGGGATTTTTCAAAAAAAAGCATAAGATAGCATATCTTGCAGAGTCAAGGTAGCAGATAGCAGTTAAGGAAAAATATCTCTACATCATAATTGGTCAAGATCACCAAAGAAGACAGTCATTATTTGGTGATGAGTTTATTCAACTATTCAAGGATGAGTGGCGACGTTACATTCAGGGGTGGTAAAGATATGGTTTCAGCAGGAATCGAAGTTAAAATTAGTCGCTTAGAATCCATTGTTGAGCAAATCGGGGAAGCGGTAATCTCTACAACTGAGACAATTGAACGTCTTGCTGAAAGACTAGAAAATTTGAGTGTGCAAGTCGAAGCACAAGGAAAGCAGGTACAGCAGCAGGGCTATCAAATTTTTGCATTGTGTGATGCTGTCCAGAGCCTGGCTGAATCTCAGGATGACTCACTACAAAAACTAGCTAAACTTACACAAACTCTAGACAGGCTGACATCCTTAATTCAAGGAACAGACTGAGTATAGGGCATGGAGCGAAAGAAGTAGTCATACCTTCAGTTGAGTTACAGCGATATTACCAGAAAAACAGACATCTACATCGCTGCCAAAAGTGCGATCGCGTTTGCTATATTCTCCTACATAATAAAAATGATCACCGTCAATGCGATAGTTGACTGGCAAAGGTTTAGTACATGGTTGACAAAACACCAATTCTGGATTTGGTTCTCCCGGTTGCAGATGCGGCAGATTTACATTCCAGAAGCTTCCTACTTCGAGAGGACGCTGGAGTAAGTCTGCTAAAACTTTAGCAGTTAACTTGGCAGCCAAGTCCCAATCAAAATTCTGTTTAGCTTGGCGATAGTGGGAAATAGCAATTCCCGGAATACCATGCATCGCTGCTTCTCGCACAGCAGCAACAGTACCAGAAATATAGGCATCTACTCCTAAATTACCGCCAGCATTGATACCAGACAAGACAAATTTGATATCTGGGCAAATTTGCGTCATGGCAATTCTCACACAATCAGCAGGAGTACCTGCGATCGCATATTCAATTTCAGAACGCCGTTGGAGGTGAATTGGCTGCGTAGTGGTGACTTGATGTCCACAGCCCGATTGATGGTGTTTGGGCGCGGCAATAATAGCCTTTTTGCCATTGACGGCTGTAATCAGGGCTTGGATACCAGGAGCGTCAATTCCATCGTCGTTAGTTAAGATAATAGTCATATTATGGCAGGGGACAGGGGATAGACTTGAAAGTCTCATGGTGTCAGGGTTGTATGATCAGTTTATGTCCTAAGCTACTTGGCAATAGCTATAATTGTGGGATTTCCTTGTTCCCTATTCCCTTTTAAATTGGTTGTGTAGTATTTTTGGTGCAAGTCTGTCTTAAGAAATCTCCAATGAAACAGTTCCTCAACCAACTACTTAGCATTAAAAAACACTTTATCCGGCTCATTTTACCGCTGTTAGCGATAGTTTTAGGTTCTTCGCTATTTGCTACACCTGCATTAGCTACGGGTATATACCAAATGCCAAGCCTCACAGCAAGCGATACCAACTGGGTGCTAGATAAAAGTGACGTTATCAGCCGCATCAATGAAAGTAAGATTAGCAGTTCCTTTGAGGATTTAGCTCAGAAAACTGGCAATCAAGTCAGATTTGTGAGTGTGCGCCGCCTCGACTATGGAGAAACAGCCGAAACTTTTGCTAAAGCACTGTTTGAAAGATGGTTTCCGACCAAAGAAGCGCAAGCTAATCAAACGCTGTTAGTGTTAGTTACAATTGCCAACAACAGCGCTATGATTACAGGTGATCAAGTCAAGTCTGTGTTGACAGACTCTATTGCCGAAAGCGTAGTTGATCAAACATTAGGTGTGCCATTACGGGATGGTAACAAATATAATCAGGCATTTCTAGATACAAGCGATCGCTTAGTTGCTGTCCTCTCTGGCCAACCCGATCCTGGCCCACCCGAAATTACCGACAATGTGCAAGTAGAAGGCACATTTACCAAAGCAGAAGAAACCAACCAAGGTAATGCCACCGCTTGGGTAATAGGATTATTAATTGCTGCCACGATTATCCCGATGGCAACTTACTACATTTATCAGGTGAATCAACCATCATCTGACGGGTAATGAAGGTGAAAAGCTAAAATTTTATGCTTCATACTTCTTTCTAATCCTGAACATACTCTTGCCCTGTAATTAAAGCCATCTCAGCCCGGACAAATTCTCGACCTAAATAAGCTGCATGGTCTAACTGAGTTAATGGACAGGGCTGAGTTTCTTCAAAAATTTTCACACAAAGTTCTTTTGCTGTCCTCCCACTAAAAATTGTTGTGTTAGTTCGTTCCACCTTTCCCCGCGCCGGAATTACCTTTCCCGTTTCTGGATCGACGGCTAAACCGCGATCGTCAATCATGTTTGTAAAATGTTTTGCATAAATTAATCCCCCTTCTCGATCCAAGTAGATAATGAAATATCCACCGGGATCTAAATCAATATGACGCTGAGAAAGTTTGTGATCAATTGCTGCCAAATCTTCAACTATTAAATCCATAAGCATTCTCAAAAGCAAATTTCTTTCTTCAGGGTTTTTACACTCCATATCAAGTGTAATTCCTATCTTCCATAGTATTCTTTATATTTTTAATATATTTTTACGCATTATTACTTAAGAAATAATATATAATTTGCTATAAATTATACTTTTTCATAATAACCCACAACTATGCTAGAGCGTAAATTTCCTGAAAACATAGTTACAAAACAAACTATATACTCACCTGTAAATGAAATTTTGTATTTGGCAACGTGAACGTTTATTAGTGGTAGGGGCAGGTTTACCAAGATCATCGTTTATGTTTGATAATCTCAATAAACCCACTGCTAGATGATTAGTCATTGTACAATCCATAAGCTTGCCGTTGTGGCAAACTTATGATTCCAGTTTTTCAAAGCGTACAGGTAAAACTATAACTGATCAGCTTTGCCATTTCCTTCATAGCTAAGTAAGTGAGGCTCGTTAACCCAAATTGATTGTTGAGGTACAGGAATAGAAATTCCAGCTTGATCCAAGGTGATTTTCAAACGCCGACGGTACTCTCGTGCCACATCCCATTGTTTAAGCGGTTGTGTTTTAATCCACACGCGAATCATCAAACCGCGATCGCCAAAATTATCTATTCCCAAAACTTGGGGTGTTTCCAGAATTTGACGTTGCCATTGCGGATCTTGATCCATCTCCAAGGCGACATTTTTAATCAACTGCAAAGCATCATCAATATCAGTTTGGTAGGAGACAGGGATTGTTAAATCGGCTCGTGACCAGCGGCTAGAAAGATTAGCCACAACTTTAATTTCACTATTGGGAATCGTGATTAAACGCCCTTCAGAATCTCGCAATTGTGTCATCCGCAGATTGAGATTTTCTACTAAGCCTCCTACATCTCCTACGGCAATGACATCGCCTAAGGCGTACTGGTCTTCTAGGATGATCAAGAAACCGTTAATCGCATCTTTAATCAAGTTTTGTGAAGCTAAGGATACAGCAACACCAACTAAACCCGCACCTGCTAGTAAGGGAACGATATCTATACCCAAAAAGACTAATGCTAATAAGACACCAACTCCTACCCAAACAATAGTCACAATACTTTTAGTCACACCAGAAAATGTCGAAACTCGCAATTGCAGACGTTCATAATTTTCTGAATTTAGTAAAGCACCACTGCTAATCAAAGTTGAGGTAAAGCGGTCAATCAGCGCATAACTGAAACGAACTACCACATAAATTCCCAGGATGACGATACCTAATTTAAAAGGGATTTTGGCGGCTGTGAGAATACCAACTTGAAGTATGCGTGTGTAGGGAAATAAACCCAAAATAATAAAACTTCCGCTTCCCCAAATCCCTGCTTGAGTGAGTTGAAACAATCGTGTTTTAACTTCTTGGAGATGCCGATGTTGCTGTTGATTCAATTGAGTTGCAATCGGTTGTGCTGTTGGTGAGGTTGGAGGGGTAGGGCGTGCTGCATTCTTTTTGGAACGACGCTGCCAACTATATACTCCCAAACTGGCGACAATCATTGCGACTCCGACACCAGCAGCAATTTTACCTTGGTCGATTAAAAATTCAGTTTGCCGCTCTTGTCTAGCCCGTGGTAAACCTTTCTGCAACTTCTCTTGGATTTGAGTTGCTAATGTTGACAGATCTACCTGTTGTAGTCTGGCATCCTCAGAAGTAACGGTCATGAGGTATTTGCCGTTGACATCGATGACTGGTAAACCGTTTACTGTTCGGATATCTACCCTGAGTTCTTGTGTATCTGACCGAAAATAGCTTTTGCTAATTTCTTGCAAATTTTGCTGAATATTTTGTAAACGATCAGAAAGGTTGCTTCTTGATGACGCTATCCGAAACAACCGACGACCATCCAAATAAACCCAGTCCGAAACAATCTTATTATCCGAATTATTACTCACACTGCTAGGAGGTTGCAGGTAAGGCAAAAGAGGAGTCTGGGGTGTAGCTTTTGGTGTAGGTGCAATAGCTACAGCCATTGAACCTGCGATCGCCAAAAATTGAAAGCGCACTTAGATACCTCCTTGAGCGAAATTTACTAATATTGACTACTTCTATAGCCAAATCCACATTTAACTTCTAATTTGAGTCAATGTACCTTTCTCAGGTTACGTTTTTATTTCTATATCACCAAATACTTGTAAGCTTCCCCGCTCTTTAGAGACGGGGCTTTCAGTAGCCCTGAGCTATCAGTACTGAGGAGCCACTGCGTTGCCGGGGTTCCCCCGGTTGTAGCAAGTGGCGTATTACAGCTTCAAAGATAAATGAAAAAAAACAAAAACAAAGTTGACATTACGCTGATCAAACGTCAAGCTAGTTCACAGAACCATTGACTAGGTTTTTGGTAATTAAAGCCAAAAATTGCCAGTCGTGGAGTAATCTAGTAGAGTACGTAATCACTTACGTAACTTTTTTTACTTTTTTTGAGGTAATATTTAATGACCGCAACTTCTCCCCGATTAAAGCACGAGGTTAAAGACCTCGCCCTGGCTAGCTTGGGAAGACAGCGCATTGAATGGGCTGGACGCGAAATGCCAGTCTTAAAGCAAATCCGCGATCGCTTTGCCCAAGAAAAACCCTTCGCTGGGATTCGCCTTGTGGCTTGTTGTCACGTCACCACAGAAACAGCACACCTAGCTATCGCTCTCAAAGCTGGTGGTGCAGATGCTGTTTTAATTGCTAGTAATCCTTTATCAACTCAAGATGACGTAGCCGCTAGCCTCGTCGTCGATCATGAAATTCCCGTCTTTGCTCAAAAAGGCGAAGACAACGAAACTTATAATCGTCACGTTCAAATTGCCTTAGATCACCGCCCCAACATTATTATTGATGATGGTAGCGACGTGGTAGCAACCTTAATTCAAGAACGCCAACATCAAATTGCCGATTTGATTGGCACTACAGAAGAAACGACAACGGGAATTGTGCGCCTACGTGCCATGTTTAAAGATGGCGTTCTCACCTTCCCCGCCATGAACGTCAACGATGCAGACACCAAGCACTTCTTTGACAATCGCTATGGTACTGGGCAATCTACCCTAGATGGCATTATCCGGGCTACAAATGTTCTGCTGGCCGGGAAAAACATTGTTGTTGCTGGTTATGGCTGGTGTGGTAAAGGTACTGCACTCCGGGCCCGTGGTCTGGGCGCTAATGTGATTGTCACCGAAATCGACCCCATCAAGGCAATTGAAGCTGTGATGGATGGTTTCCGCGTTTTACCAATGGCAGAAGCTGCTTCCCAAGGTGATTTGTTTATTACAGTTACTGGTAACAAGCATGTCATTCGCGCTGAACATTTCGATGTGATGAAAGACGGTGCGATCGTTTGTAACTCCGGTCACTTTGATATTGAAATTGACCTGAAATCTTTGAAGGCTAAGGCTAAAGAAGTTAAGCAAGTACGTCCCTTTACCGAAGAGTATCGGTTAGCAAGCGGTAAATCAGTCATAGTTCTGGGTGAAGGACGCTTGATAAATCTGGCGGCTGCGGAAGGACATCCTAGTGCAGTTATGGATATGAGCTTCGCTAATCAGGCTTTAGCTTGCGAATATCTGGTGAAGAATAAAGGGAAGTTGGAACCCGGTTTACATTCCATACCTACCGATGTTGACCAAGAAATTGCTCGGCTGAAGTTGCAAGCAATAGGAATTAACATCGATACTCTCACACCAGATCAAATTGAGTACACCAATTCTTGGGCTAGCGGAACTTGAGCCTCAGATATCCACTGAACCAGTATTAGAAGTGAAGCAATAACTCAATCTGAAAATTTATGTTTCTGGGATAGGCAAATTGCCTATCCCACTTTTATTTCAGCAATTTTCGGGACTAAACACTGGCTCTAGGTGAGGAAAGAGAGTTTCTTGAAGATCATTGTAAAACTGTAACCAGTCTTGACGCGATCGCAAATGATTTAATGATTTAATGATTACAGCAGGTGTGACTGCACGTATCTATTGCGAAGTCGTGGCTTAGATAGAAGAATCTTTAAAATTAAAATAAACGAGAATCTATAGTTATTTTTTGGAACTAAGTTACAAAACAGGTGTAAGCAGCATAGCTGGTGATGTATTTATTTTGATACAACTGTCTTACTTATTGACATAATATGCTAATTTTAGCATAATAAATTTACATGGGTGATCAAACAGAAAAGCCTCTCAAATGGATTGCAAGCTCTCTTGATGATTTAAAGGAGTTCCCTGAAGATGTGCAAGATGTAATGGGTTATGCCTTGGATTTAGCACAACATGGTGAAAAGCATCCTGACGCAAAACCTTTACACGGATTTTCAGGGGCTGGCGTTTTAGAAATTGTAGATGATTTTGATGGAGATACATACAGAGCAATTTACACTGTTAAATTTGCTGGTTTTGTTTACTTGTTACATTCATTTCAGAAAAAATCAAAACATGATATTTCTACACAAAAACAAGATATAGAGTTAGTAAAAAAAAGGCTTAAACTCGCTCAGGAAGATTACTTGAAAGAAACAGTCAAAAAGAATGGAGTAAAGAAATGAGCAACGAAAACAATGTTTACACCAGTAGCGGAAATGTTTTCGCTGATTTGGGATTGGCTAATTCTGAAGATCGTTTAATTAAAGCAGGGCTTGCACGTAAAATTAGTGAAATTATTGCTAGTCGAAACTTAACTCAAGTTCAAGCAGCCGAAGTTTTAGGTATTGATCAACCCAAAATTTCCGCTTTAATCAGAGGTAAATTAAAAGATTTTTCAATTGAAAGATTGATAAAATTTTTGAATGTTTTAGGTAGTGACGTAGAAATTACAGTCAAACCAAAACCAGAAAATCGTCCTTCTGCTTGCACTATTGTAGTGGGCTGTTAATCCACAACCTACGCCTAAACACTGTCCGTCCCTACAGGTTGAACCTCCCTAGCCCAACCAATATGTGCTAGATATAACGATACATCGTTATATTTCACCCCCATCAATGACCATTGAAGTTCAAGTGTACCTACCCAAAAACGGGCGCGGTTGATTACGTCCCCTAATATTGGATAGTCGCTTTCCATCAACTGCACAATATTTTCTCCATAATTGCCTATTTGAGTAGCAATATCGCAAGCTGGATCGCCCAAACCAGCAACACCAAAATCAATCATGCCACTAATGTTCTGTGATTGGTGGTCAAAAAGAATATGATAAATAGGCAAATCGCCGTGAATTAGTACAGGTGTATAATTCAGATCAAGTTCACCTGATACTACAGGCGCAAACAGTTCATTTATCCAAGTTTGCTGGTGTCGCCAAAGGTGAGGAAAGAGAGTTTCCTGAACATCATTGTACAATTGCAACCAATCTTTACGTGATCGCACTGCATTAGAGAAAGATACTCCCGATGCTGCTAAAACTTCAGATGGAATGCTGTGCAATTGTTGATGAAATGTAGCAAGTTGAGAAATAACACGGCTTTGTGCGGTTTTGCTCAACTTTAGTAGAGTGTTGCGGGAAAGGGGTTCACCTTTGAGATATCGATAAGTAACAAAGCCTTCTGACAAATTTTCAAAATGAGGAATCGGTAAATCAATGTACCGTTGCACTACTTTTAATACTTTGGCTTCATGAGAAAGTACTTGTTTCCCCCAATCTTCTTTGGCGAAGCGACAGACAAACTGATGGTTAACTACCACTACATCATTGACCATGCCATCTTGATTAAAATCTAGATGGTCAAAGGAAATATGCGGATAAACGGCACGAATCTTATTCAGATAAAAGGAAGGAATATTATTCACAGTGGATTTGACGATCACAACAAACAATCAAAATCACTCGGACATTTAGCCCGACAAAAACGATGTAACTGATTCGTATGTTTGTTTTATCTACGCAACACTGTTGTTAAACTCCAAATATCCTTAAAAATCAGTCTAACATCACCCAAAGGCAATTACCTGCACGAATTGGTGTGAGATGCTTTAGAGCATACGCTGTACACGAGTCAGGCGCTCTGAGTAGTTTTTGATTACCTGTAAAGCAAACATCGGTGTTTCTTGAACTGCAAAGAGAAACCTTTCTTGATCAAGGGAAGCAAGTTGACAATTAGTCTTGGCGATCGCTGTATATGTTCTATTTTCTACCCCTATAAGTACTCCTGTACCAAAAACTTCGCCTGTCTCAATTGTTTCTACAACTTTACCATTAACTAATATATTCACCTCTCCTGCCACAATCCCAAACATAAAATCGCCAGCCTCTCCTTCCTCAAAAATAACTTGACCTGCGGCAAATGTTTGAGGATTGGGTTGTTTTTGAAAGATATTAACGGTAATTACGGGAGTTAACATGAGAAAAGACCTAAAATTCCTTATTTTTAAATAAATCTTTGAGATAGGCGATACGATAGCCGAGAAAAGTATACTACTTTCTGTTGATTAACTATCATTGCTGAAAGATCCGAGGTTAGTATCTAAAAAACAAGTTTTTGGCAATTTGGCAGACATACAGTCCTTGATATGGGTATATTTTTGATTGTGCAAGGGGTGTAGCAGAAGTGGTTCCGGCTATCATGGTCGGAACCACTTCTGCTATTTATAGCGATCGCCAGATAGTTTAGGACATCAACTGATCATAAAACCCAGACAACAAAAGACTTTCAAACCTGTTCCCTATCCCCTGTTCCCTGTCCCCTTCTATGATGTCTCCAATTCTACAATGACCGGCGCATGGTCGCTGGGTTGGGTCAGTTTTCTAGGTGTAGCATCGATAATGCAACTTTTTGTACGCTCATACAGCACTGGTGTGAGATAGTGATGGTCAATCCGCCAACCTAAGTTGCGGCGAAAAGCGGCGGCGCGATAATCCCACCAGCTGTAGTGTCCACCTTCTGTAGTGAATTTACGAAAGGCATCGGCAAATCCCATTGCCAGAATATCTCGTAAGGCTTGGCGCTCTAGTTCAGAAGCCATAATATGATGGTCTGTACTTACTTGATCGTGAATATCTTTAGCTTCTAGGGCAATATTGAAGTCGCCGCATACACAAATAGCAGGTTGTGATAGCAAAAGACATCGCAAATACTCTTGTAGTACTTTCAACCAGCGCAGTTTATATGCGTATTTTTCAGTTCCTACTGCTGCGCCATTGGGAACATACAAATTTACAATCCGAATGCCATCAATTACGCCTGTAATTACCCGCTTTTGCTCATCCCATTGTGGCTGTTGATCGCTCAAAATCGCTGTGAAACCAGTAGTTACATCTACAAGCGGTTTACGACTAATTAGGGCTACACCGTTATAAGCTTTTTGTCCTGATAAATAAACGTGATAGCCCAACTCTTCAAAAGGCGATCGCGGAAAATCGGTATCTACAACTTTTGTTTCTTGTAAGCAGAGGACATCAACGGGATTTTGTTTGAGCCAATCGATAACCTGTTCTAAACGAGTGCGAACTGAGTTGACATTCCAAGTAGCGATTTTCATTAGTTAGTTAGCAGTATCCAGATAAATAATGAACTTTTACTGATTACTTGTTCATGATTCTTTAATATTTGTAATCTTTCTCTTTTGAACCTGATTTTCCCTTATTTAACGTTGTAATAAATTGATCCCGTCCATAATTTTAGTATTTACAGCTACAAACTCTACCCTTTTGTAAGGTTCGCTACAAAAAATTCTAACTGCTTATGATCCCCGCGATAGATGAAACCCGTAAAAGGTGAGTTATATTCTATAAAGTATAGTCGCTAGGTTGCTACGGCTGTTTGGTCTTAAAACGGTTAACTAATATTGCGCTCTTAAGAGTCAATTAGGTTAATTTAAATGTCAAAAGAGTAAGTACAAATGCTTGTCCTCATAAAATAATGTTCAGTCTTTACTTTGAAAACCAATTTAACGACTGAATCCCAACAAATTTATGAAAATCGCTCAAGTTGCCCCCTTATGGGAACGAGTTCCACCTCCTAATTATGGAGGAATTGAACTGGTAGTAAGTCGCTTGACCGATGAATTAGTTCGTCGCGGTCATGAGGTAACTTTATTTGCCTCTGGCGATTCTCAAACTTTGGCTTATTTAGAAGCAGTTTACCCGCGTGCATTGCGCTCAGAACAAAATCTCCAAGAGTATGCAGTGTATGAAACACTAGAACTGAGCCAAGTTTACCACCAAGCTGCGGAATTCGATATTATCCATTCTCATGTAGGGATAACGGCACTACCTTTAGCGAATTTGGTATCAACTCCCACAGTACATACTCTGCACGGCAGTTTTACCAAGGACAACCGTCACATATTTAGTCACCACCAACAGCAATCATACGTCAGTATCAGTAACGCCCAGCGTCAAATCAAATTAAACTATGTTGGCACAGTTTATAACGGGATTGAACTAGCCGATTATCCATTTGTGGTTCAACCTCAAAAGTCGCCCTATTTAGCATTTTTAGGACGCTTTTCTCCAGAGAAAGGGCCACAACATGCGATCGCTATTGCTAAACAAAGTGGTTGGTGCTTGAAGATGGCAGGAAAAGTTGATGTAGTAGATTCAAAGTTTTTTGAACAAGAAATTGCCCCCCACATCGATGGTCAGCAAATTGAATATTTAGGCGAAATTAACCATGCCGAAAAAGCTGAACTTCTGGGCAATGCTGCAATCACTCTTTTCCCCATAACCTGGCAAGAACCTTTTGGTTTAGTGATGATTGAATCTATGGCAACTGGTACACCAGTAATTGCCATCAACTTAGGTTCGGTACAGGAAGTGATTATTCATGGCAAAACAGGCTTTATCTGCCAAAGTTATGAAGAAATGGCAGAAATGATTCCTGCGGCGTTGGAACTCAATCGTCAAACCTGCCGAGAATATGTAGAAAACAAATTTAGCGTTAACCAAATGGTTAGCGATTATGAAGCGGTCTATGAACAAATTATCAAAAGCCGCATTAATTTAAATGGTTACATACACGCAGCTAAAATCCGGCTTTAATCAACAATTTTTTTGTCTGTTTTAAACAACAACTTTTTTTAGGAGGACATTGGAATGAGTATGAGAGCCAACACCTGTCCGTGTTGCGGCGGTTCCCTCCTGCGTCATGTTCGTCATGCTGAACTATATTGGTTTTGTCTGTCTTGCCGACAAGAAGTACCACTTTTAACCGTTAACCGCTTGTCTAATATAGATAATCGCAATACGGGAGTTCTTCCTCAACCAGCGATAAATTCCTAGACTTCCATGAACTATCCAAGTTTTTAATTTAGGGTGTTTTAGCGATAGAGTAACCCAATCTTTGCTTTGTAGTCAGTTATTTAAAGCCCGTTCGTAATTATACGGACGGGCTTTTTATTTGGGATTGCGATTGACATACCTCCTCTTCCTGAAGGATAGAGGATTCCTTAACACTTCACTGAGATGTGCTACCGAAGTAGTCTTACCTTCTCTCCATGTTCGTTTAAAGTCTCCCAATGCCCTATGGCGACTTTTCTAACTATAACAAAAGCCGTCCTAGAAGGACAGGGCTTGTATTCCATTATTTGCGAGTCAAAAATTCTGCTATAGCTTCCGTAAATCCTGCAAATGAGCTATAATCCTTTGACAAGATAGAGACATTTACACCTAACTTTTGAGTATTGGCAGCTGTATAAGGGCCAAAACAAGCCACAATACAATTTTCATAATCTTTGTGTGAGTTGATCATTCTCAAAAAACTTTCTACTTCCGCCGTACTGCTAAAGGCAATTACGTCTATTATTCCTTGGCGAATTAGATTTAACTCAAATGTATAAATATGCTTATCTGTACACTGTGTAATATAACTAGATGTACGAGTAATTGTCATACCTAATTTTTGCAAATCTACAATTAAATTAGGTATGACATTAGGCTCAGGTATACCAACAAATTCTGGAGCCGGGACTAGTACTGTTTGCTGATTAATTTGAGGAATTCTCCCTAATTCTAAAACAATTCCTGCTGGGCTAGATTCTTGGGGAATTAAATCAACTCTGCCGCAGAAAGTGAATAAAATTTCTGCATCTTTACCTAAAGCGCATAATTGACAATTTTGTAGTGCAGATATGGGGATATCTAAATTATTCATCCGCTCAAAAAAGCCAATAATTCCATTTCTACTTGTAAAGACAATCCAATTAAATTTATCTATACGGCTCAAAGCATTATCTAGTTCTGTGTAATTTGAGAGATAGCAGGTTTCAATAGTGGGCATGAAAACTGGAATCCCACCTTTTTTGATAATTTGTTCTGAGAACCTGAAAGCATAATTTTTTGGTGCTGTCACTAAAATTCTCTTACCATGTAGAGGCAATTTAATAGATGGAGTGAGCAGGTTAGTTTCTGTAGAAATGATGTGCATTATTCAGGTACAATCTTCTGGTTATTTAGTTTTGTGTGGTTAGCAATCAGGTTGATAATATTATCAATGTTTTGATTAACTAGAATGAAAAGTGACTAGAGACTAGGAATTAGGAGCTAGAGTGGTGTATCTCGTCCATAAGAAATTGCTATATCAAGATGATTAATTTTTAAACTAAATTGATCAAGGATCTCTTATTTGACTCCCACAGGGCAAGCTCTGTAAACCGCTTGTATCAAGCCTTTTTATGTATGTCTTAATTACAAATTAGTATCAGAATTGCGTTTGGATATAATTACATAGTTACAATATTGTCAAATTTGAATCAAAGGACTGAATGTGTTATCAAGTATCCGAGCTGCAATTTTTGACATGGATGGTCTACTTTTCGATACGGAAAGCATTGCTCGCTGGGCGTGGAAAAAGGCCATAGAAAATCATGGTTATGTGATGAGCGACGAATTATATAACGAATTGATCGGTCGAGACCTGTCATGGCGGGAAAAAATTTTAAAAAAAAGATACGGAGAAAACTTTCCTTTTGAGTCTGTAACAGCGCAACGCATCACAATTGGCGATGAGCGAGAAATGCAAGAAGGTCTGCCAATCAAAGCAGGTGTATTAGATTTGCTCAATAAACTAAGTACTCTGGGGGTGATTATGGGATTAGCAACTGGAACATCTCGAATTAGAACAATCCGACGTTTAAACGATGCTGGGATTTACCAATACTTCACAATAATTGTCACCAGCGAAGATGTTGCTGAGGGTAAACCTGCTCCAGATATTTTTTTAGAAGCTAGTCGTCAAATTAATGTTGCTCCTTTACAGTGTGTGGTTTTTGAAGATTCATCTGTAGGTGTTCAAGCAGCGTTTCAGGCCGGGATGTATGCAATTATGGTTCCTGACATAGAACAGCCGTCCCCCGAAGTAGTATCTTTAGCTTACCGAGTATTGAACTCTCTAGAGCAAGTAGGCGAATTATTAGAAGAATTATTTGAAAAAAGTGCAAGGTAAATACTAGTACAACACGGCGGAAATAAACCTACTATCTAAAGCAGACAAAAAGCTCACGGTGTAAGACTTCTTTCTTTTGCCTTTTGACTTTTTACTTTTGCTTTCTCGTACTAGCCATTTTTCTAGGATGAATTCTCCCCATTTTTCTGATGTGATCTGTGTTTACAAAACGGCACTATATGAGCATCACGAAACGTTGGCAAAAATTTTATGTCTTCTTTATTGGCTCTATCCAACAGTTTAGCTGAAACAGTAGAAAAAGCTGGGAGTGCTGTAGTTGCAGTAAATGCGGGTAAACGTATTTCTGCAAGTGGCATTCACTGGCGCAATGGAATTATTGTTACCTCTGATGAGTCGCTCCAGCGTTACGACGAAATTACCATTACTCTACCAAGCGATCGCACCGTACCAGTCACACACCTCGGTCATGACTCTAGCACCGATATAGCTGTCTTTCAACTTCAACAAGCAGATATCCCCGTGGCTAAAATTGGCGATACCAAAACGCTCAAGGTTGGTCATTTGGTATTGGGACTTGCAAGAAGTAGCGAAGGTGACTTGAGAGCAGCTATGGGTGCAGTGAGTGTAATTAGTGGTGCTTGGCGGAGTATGAACGGCGGCAATATTGACCAATTCATTCGTCCAGATATTAGCCTTTATCCTGGCTTTACAGGCGGGGCGCTCGTAGATGCGGCTGGTTATGTGGTAGGTATGAATACATCGGGACGACGCGGTACGGCTCTGACTATCCCCGCGGCTACAATTGATCGCGTGGTTAATCAATTGATAGCCAAAGGATGGATTTCACGGGGCTACTTGGGCGTAGGTATGCAACCTGTACGCTTACCAGACAATCTCAAAACTGCCCTCAACTTAACTTCTGCTACTGGAGTGATTGTCGTTAATGTTGAATCTGCCGGCCCGGCTGATAATGGTGGTGTGCTGCTGGGAGATGTATTAATTACATTCGACGGTGTAACAGTCAGTGATACAGGTGATGTGCTGGCACTACTCAATAATAGCGATCGCATTGGTAAAAATCTCAACGTGCAGGTTGTCCGGGGTGGGACTTTAGTTGAGTTAGAGGTTGTCATAGGCGAAAGACCTGCTGAGTAAGCAATTCAAAATTCCTAAGCTAAATATGAGTATCACAACAATTACTGATGAATTGGCAACAGTAGCTGCTAAGCTACGCCATAGCACTGTCAAGGTAAAAAGCGGCTCTTTCGGAATTGGTTCTGGTGTGATTTGGCAACCAGACGGATTAATTATCACTAACGCCCATGTGGCAATTAGCAACAAGGCGACTGTGGAATTGTCCGATGGACGAGTATTTTCAGCGGTGCGATCGCACTTTGACCCACAGCAAGATTTAGCAGCCTTAAAAATTGTGGCGACTGACTTAACTGCTGCAACTATTGGTAATTCTCAGACGTTGCGAGTAGGTGAATTAGTCTTAGCAGTGGGTAATCCTTTGGCTGACAGTGGTGCTGTAACCACAGGTATCATCTTTGCCCATCATCAGCAAATGGTAATGGCTGATCTGCGTTTGTATCCAGGCAATTCTGGCGGGCCGCTTGCCGACTGTCTGGGTCGAGTTATAGGAATTAATACCATGATTGCCAATGGGTTGGCTGTGGCTATCCCCAGCAGTACTGTAGACAATTTTTTACATGGTAATCATCGTCTACGACTGGGAGTGAGACTACAACCTGTGTTGCTGGACACACACACATTAGGTTTATTGGTGTTGTCAGTACTATCTGATAGTGCGGCGGCAATTGCTGGTGTACAAGTTGGTGACATCTTAATTGGAGTTGAAGGACGGTTTTTTACTCAACCTCAAGATTTAGCTAAATATCTTAATCACAGCAATAAATCATTACCCCTACAAATCTGGCGCGGCGGTCAGCAATTCGTTGTTTATGTTCTAGGGAAAACAGCGGTGGAGGCTAGATGATTCGGGTAATGGTAGTTGCTACTTCCCCCGTAGTGCGGGCAGGCTTGTCAGCTGTAGTGATGAGCAATCCTCGGCTGACAGTAGTGGGGAATGCATTCGACTTTGATCTCATCCCAAAGGAAGTTGAGCAATTACAACCTGATGTAGTACTACTAGATTTCAGCCGCAATCCTCAATCAGGATGGGATAAACTGTTGCTCATCCCGGAGGAAATGCTAATCATTGTCGAGGAAATCGACAGCATTGATTTAGAGACTGCCTTACGTTCTGGTGTGCGGGGGATATTGCCTAGCACTAGCACAGAGTTAGAAATTGTTGCTGCTGTTGAGGCGATCGCTTTTGGTTTGGTGGTGCTGCATCCAGATTTTTTGGATTTGCTGCCGATGCGGGAAAAGGTAGTGAAAAATCCTGTGCAAACCTTGACTCCACGAGAAATAGAGGTTTTAGGAATGCTGGGTTTTGGATTGGGTAATAAAGCGATCGCCCAGCGTTTGCACATCTCGGAGCATACCGTTAAGTTTCATGTCTCATCCATCTTTCAGAAACTAGCTGTCTCCACCCGCACCGAGGCTGTCACTGTTGGTGTACGCCTGGGTTTGATTATGCTTTGACAGTAAGCCATTTCCCAATTTCTCATGTCATTTATTTAACAATAGGGAAAAGGGACTATGCAATAAATTACACCTAAAGACATAGAAAAATAGTTAGTTTTCACCTCAGATCACTTCTTAAGATAGTAGATTGATCACGCGTAACAGCCTAATCTGGTTTTCAAAGTTATTCAATAGATTCTTTAACGAGGACATAATTTATGGCTAATGAAGCTAAAAAAGGTGTAGACTCTTCCGAAAGGGCTGAGGCCGATTCATACGATAGAGGAATTATACCGGCTGAAACTGCCGCCCGGAAACAGAGAGAAGGAGACAAGTATAAAACTATTCCTACAGAAGAAAGAGAAGCAAACTCTCCTACCGACGACCAAACCGATGGTGAGAGCATACACACCACTGACGGCTATACAGTAGACAAAGAAGGTTTATTGAACAACTACGCAGTTGAACCAGAAATGTACTACGATACACCGGGTGATGCGAGTCAAGAAGCAGCAGAAGATACCGCAGAACGCGTTGAAGAACTTCAAGAAATAAATGAAGATAAAGAAGGTGAGTTGACAGAACGCAGCGACAAACGCGGTAAAGGGCCAGGAGTAATTTAGTTAATATCTGTCAAAACAAGTAAAAAGATCAAAGTAAAAAGAAAGAAACCTGTGAATAAAATCAATAGAAAATATACATCTTTCTTTTGCCTTTTTACTTTTAACTGAAAAGATGGTCAATTTTCTTGGTGTAAATAGAGGATTCAAAGTTTAAGAATTACTCAAAGAAACTGGATTTCTAGACACCTAATGAAATATAAATCCTGAAGGTAAAATCCCATTTTGTACAGACGCGATCAATCGCGTCTGTTCGTCTATATATTTTAGATAAACTAATGTAATCAAATAATAAATGGTTTAAATTCGTGATTATGCCACTGTCGCTGATACCATTCGGCAACCAAAGGACGAACAATAAACTTGGGATGGCGATCGCCTCGAACATCAATGCGAATACCTGAATAGGGTCGTCGCTTTTGGGAACCATGACCATTACGACCAACAAAAAGATGCGATCGCGCGACTAATTTACTTTGATCTCCTACGGTTTCCATTAAATCTGCTCCTTCAGTTCTCTGACGGCGCAAACTATATCCACTACCGCCACAAACAATCCAGTGGATATGAGAATCAGCGTGTCCAGTATCCAAAGTTTGCAGATGTTCTAAGCAGTGGGCATGACCATTTAATACTAAATCAACTAAGGGACGACCCTGAGTCAAATCACCTACTGCTTCAGCTACCGCATCCAATACTTCACGTAAGCGGCTGCGAATCGCCAGAGTTTGTGCTTGTTGCCATTTTGTGGCTTCCGTGACATAAGGAGGATGATGAAAATAAATCACCCTACCTCTAACTTCTGTGGTATTCCAAGATGCAATTAGTCTCTGCTTGAGCCACTCCAGTTGTTCAATATCAGTCAGAATTGTTTGATCAGTGGCTAGTTGTTTATCGATATCAACAATAATTTCTTCAATTTGCGACAGATTGGACTGCAAGTCGTCCAGTTGCTCAGCTTCGCTGGGATGATCGGGATTCAGCTTTGCTGAAGTTTCAATGATCTGTGATTTCTCCTGTTCAAAGTCCTCACGACGTTTCTGTAATATTTGACGATCAGCTTCACCTTTTCGTGTTTTAGGCAGCGGTGGCGGATCATTAAATGTATTAGAATCCAGCGCAAAAAAGTCAATACCACGGTAGCGAAAAGTGTAGTAGCGATTAGGGAGGCGAGTGAAGCCCCCAGGCTGATAGCTCAGACAGCGGCCTGTGTCTGTCTTGGCAGTGTAATGTTGATCTAAGTGGCAAGCTAATTCACCTGGAAACTGAAATGCCTTGAGATAGTCTAGAAACGCCCGCGCGTAAGCGTCACCCGTTCCTGATCCATGCCGACCTATATCCATATCTAGCCGCGATCGCAACAAACGACGTAGAGGTACTGTAGTTATAGAAAGTAAACCTAATACAATCGGCAGGTTATAGTAATCGTGATTGCCCGGTACTGGTAAAATGGGCAACTTAAAAATCATTTGGTCGTAAGAGATTTTTTTGGGGTGTTCTCCACCTACAAGAAACTCTCGGTAAGGCTGGATAAAATTATGTTGGTAGTACTCGCTCGAACCAACTAGATAAATCACATCGCCTGTGTGCAGCATGAAACGGCATTCTTGATGATGGGGTAACATCAGCTGCGCCACCTGCTGCTGGGGATCGTATCCTATGTGTTTTCCAGTACCACTATCACCGACAACTAAAAACGAAAACTCATCATTTTCTTTTTGATCATCCTCCAGTACCAGCTGAGTTTGATCAATACCACGTTCTAAAATTAGCGGGTCTTGCCACCGTACCCGCTGCTGCATTTTACGAATTTTTTTAGCGATCGCTGGATCGGAAACGAGTTTCAATGCTAGTTAACTCCTGAATCTTACAGCAGTCGTCAATTTTCTGTAATGCGTTCTTATTTGGAGAGATAGTAGACAGGAGTTATTTATCTCCTTGTTTTCTTGTCCCCTTCTATCACTCTTTTACTATATTTAGTCAGGACTTATACAAAAATCTCTCAAAGCCTCATTTTTATGTGTCACGGACACTTTGCTCAATGGGGGACATACAAATGTCCTCCTCTGTGTAAGTCCTGTTACTCTTTTTCTTGACTGATTACTGATGATGTAATATACAGATAAATTAAAACTTAAAGCTGCAATATAAGTCAAGTGAGGACAATTACATTATGCTGACATTCATGAAAAGAGTAATAAAGAGGAGCCTACCACCTCATATTCTTATTCATCTGATAGCTATGAAAAGTTATTGGAGTGGCGAGCCTGAACTCAGAATTCTCAAATCACTTGTCAATCCTAACAAAAATAGTATTGATGTAGGTGCCAACAATGGTGTATACACATACTTTTTATCTAGGTTATCATCTCATGTATTTGCCTATGAACCCAATCCAAATCTTGCTCAGTTCCTGGAAAAATTAGCTTTTCAAAATGTAACTATTTTCCCAGTAGCCGTATCTGATGTCGGTGGTACAGCAACTTTATCAGTACCAACTGATAATGAATCTGAAATATATCAACTCGGTGGAAAGGACAAGCTTGGGAGTTTGAAGGGAATCTCTGGATATAAGATCAAGACGTTTGAGGTGCCTGTCGTCCGGCTTGATGATCAGAATCATCATGATATTGGCTTCATTAAAATCGATGTTGAGGGTTATGAAGAATTTGTCATTTCAGGGGCATCTGAAATATTGTCTAAGCAAAAACCAAATCTTTTAGTTGAAATCGAACAAAGACATATCAATAAAAATATTAGCGAAATTTTCTCCAAAATCATAGCTTTAGGCTACGAAGGATATTTCCTGCTCAATAGAAATCTTATACCTCTAGATAGCTTCTCTACTGAGAAATATCAAAAATTAGAGAATTTGACCGCCCCTTCTTCTTTGGGAGTCAAGTACGTCTGCAATTTCATATTCAAACCAAAAGTAAGTGTGTGAATCTAATCCTACACTGAAGTCTTTCGGCTCAACATCCATTCAAGTTTAATTTGTTTTAGTCTGCGATCGCCCCCTTGTTAATTACACTGTTTATTTCAATTCAATAGTCAAATTGGGTAGTCCCTCTAGTTTTTCTACAGGCTCAATTTCTCCTACTGATGGTACAAAAATAGTCAATCCTTCTGGTACGCACTTAATTTCAACTGGCGTTATACCGACCATTTCTCCATCTAGCACTACCTTTTGTGGCGGATCTGCTTTAATTTTGAATTGTTTCGCCCGCAGATAGCCAATATCATCTCGCTCGGCGGCGTTGCCCGTAGAAGCCGTTTGAAACAGATGAAGTGTCGCTGCGATCGCACCTGCTTTGTTAGCTGGAGCAACTATCGTTAAATCAAGAAGTCCATCATTATAAAGAATACCTGCTGGCCCTTGAGCTAATACTGATGTAGGAGGTGCAGCATTCGCTACAGTCACCGCTGAAGCGCTGGTTTTAATGATCTTATCCTCAGTTTCAATTTCAACATCGAAACTCTGTAAATTCCGCAGTTGTTGGACTCCTGCTAAAATATACGCCATCATCCCAAAGCGCCTTTTTGCTTCTCGGTCTGCCAGTTCTACTGTTTCTGCCTCAAAACCAATGCCTGCCAGTAGTACCATCGGCTTACCATTACAATAAGCTACGTCTATAGTCCGGGTCGTGCCTTGCAAGATTATCTTACAAGCAGCTTCGATGGTGTCAGGGATGGCTAAAGCTGCGGCAAAAGCGTTAGCTGTGCCTCTAGAAATAACACCAAAGGGAATATTAGTACCCACTACAGCAGTTGCGGCTACTGACAGCGTACCATCGCCTCCCGACGCGATGATCGCATCTACTCCTCGATCTATTGCTGCACGCGCTAGTTCATCAGCACCAACTTCTTGACTTGTTAGGTAAATATCCAAATCAATTTCTGGCTCTAACATCGCCCGAATTTGTAATAGGTCATGTTCTGGATCACCTTGACCCGCAACTGGATTAAAAATAAGGCAGGCCGAACGACTCATAGGGTAAAAATTAAGCTGTAATCACTAAGAATATCAAACTATTCTTAACATCTGTGTCAAATATCGACTTCCTTCTTATGACAGGTTTGCCTATGTTGTCAGGACTGTAAGTTTTATTCGCTTCCAAGAAATTCAACTTGAATGCAGCAATAACAACACGGTGAGTCACCCACTGCGGTAGTCTAGATTGAGAGTGAAATTATCGCCTGGTTTAAGATATTGTTTTATGACTTCAGTTGTTTCCAGCCCCCCACGCACTATTCGTATTGGCTCTCGTAAAAGCCAACTTGCTCTAGTTCAGTCCTACTGGGTACAAGAGCAACTCCAGAAAAGCTTTCCTGAAATTTCTTTTGAAGTCCACACCATGTCTACCCAAGGCGACAAAATCCTGGATGTAGCATTAGCCAAAATTGGTGATAAAGGGCTATTTACCAAAGAATTAGAAGTGGGAATGCTGAATCAGGAGATTGATTTTGCTGTACATTCTCTCAAAGATCTGCCAACTAATTTACCAGAAGGGTTAACACTGGCAGCAATTACAGAACGAGAAAACCCAGCAGATGCACTGGTGGTACATGAAAAATATAAAGATAAACAAATCGATACATTGCCAGCAGGTGCAGTAATTGGGACATCCTCGCTGCGGCGATTGGCACAGTTACGCCATCAATTTCCCCACTTTAAATTTAAGGATGTGCGGGGAAACTTGAATACACGCATGAATAAACTAGATGCAGGGGAGTACGATGCTCTGATTTTGGCAACAGCTGGGTTACAACGATTGGGTATGAGCGATCGCATTCATCAAATTCTACCCAAAGAAGTTTCTTTGCACGCCGTTGGGCAAGGGGCATTGGGGATAGAATGTCGTGCCGATGACAGCGAACTGATATCTTTACTCAAAGCCATTGAACATCCCGAAACCCGCGATCGCTGTCTAGCTGAACGAGCATTTTTACGAATACTCGAAGGCGGCTGTCAAGTACCTATTGGTGTTAATACAGAAATTAATGGTGATAATTTAACATTAACAGGTATAGTTGCTAGCGTGGATGGTCAAAAGCTAGTAAAAGATACTCTTACTGGTACAGCCAGCAACCCTGAAGCCTTAGGTGCAGAGTTAGCACAGATGTTGCGACAACAGGGCGCACAAGAAATTTTGGCAGAAATTTTTACCGAGATTCAACGTGGTTCTTGAGCTATTGGGCAAGCATTGTGATTAGATAAGAAGTGATTACCCTTGCACAAAATTTGTGCCTAGTACCGCTGCGCGGAAGTCAAAAGTCAAAAGTCAAAAGTCAAAAGACTTGTATTATCGACTTTTTTACCATTTTTAATGGTCTGTTTATTTCCGCCGTGCTGTACTAGTAGATCGTAAGTTTACGTTGAAAATATAGACGAAACCAGGGAAACAAAAATTACCATGCGGATTCTATTCGTTGCAGCAGAGGCAGCTCCCGTTGCGAAAGTAGGAGGAATGGGTGATGTTGTGGGAGCATTACCCAAAATCTTGAGAAAAATGGGGCATGATGTCCGAATCTTCTTGCCTTACTACGGCTTTTTACCAGACAAAATGGAGGTTCCTGAAGAACCCATTTGGCAGGGAAATGCCATGTTCCAGAAATTTGCCGTTTACGAAAGCATTCTGCCTGGTACTGATGTTCCTTTGTACTTATTTGGACATCCTGCTTTTGTACCCCGCCGAATTTATTCTGGTGATGATGAAGACTGGCGGTTCACTTTGTTTGCCAATGGTGCAGCTGAATTTTGCTGGAATTATTGGAAGCCAGAAATTATCCATTGTCACGATTGGCACACAGGGATGATTCCTGTATGGATGAACCAAGACCCTGATATCACCACTGTTTTCACGATTCATAATCTGGCTTATCAAGGTCCGTGGCGTTGGTTCTTAGAAAAAATTACTTGGTGTCCTTGGTACATGCAAGGACACAACACAATGGCAGCTGCGGTACAATTCGCTGACAGGGTAAATACAGTTTCCCCGACTTATGCCGAGCAAATTAAGACACCTGCCTATGGTGAAAAAATAGAAGGTTTGCTGTCTTTTATCAGTGGTAAGTTATCTGGGATTATTAACGGCATTGATCTAGAAATTTATAATCCCGCAGATGACAAACATATTGTCCAAAACTTCACAGCCGATACCCTAGATAAACGCAAAGCTAACAAAATTGCTCTGCAAGAAGAAGTGGGGTTAGAAGTCAATTCCAATGCTTTTTTAATTGGAATAGTGACACGTTTAGTAGAACAAAAAGGCATTGATTTAATATTGCAAATTCTGGATCGCTTCATGGCGTATACAGATGCACAGTTCGTATTGTTGGGGACAGGCGATCGCTACTATGAAACCCAAATGTGGCAGTTAGCATCCCGCTATCCCGGACGTATGGCAACTTACTTGCTATATAACGATGCCTTATCTCGCAGGATTTATGCTGGTGCTGATGCCTTCTTGATGCCTAGCCGTTTTGAACCTTGTGGTATCAGCCAAATGATGTCTTTGCGTTACGGTTGTGTACCTATTGTCCGCCGTACAGGTGGATTAGTTGATACAGTAACGCATTATGACCCAGTGAATGAAGCTGGTACTGGTTATTGCTTTGACCGCTATGAACCACTAGATCTTTTTACCTGTATGATCCGGGCTTGGGAAGGCTTCCGTTTTAAGCCTCAATGGCAGGAGTTACAAAAACGCGGTATGAGTCAAGACTTTAGTTGGTATCGATCTGCCAAGCAATATGTGAAGTTATATAGATCAATATATGGCTTGCCAGACGAAGAAGACGAGCAAACATCACAGCCAGAGTTAGTATTAACGAAGCGGTGAACGATGCTGATTTAAGTAAATAAGTTAAGATTTGCAGTTCATAATGAAACTATTATGAGCTTTTTTTTAGGCATCATCCTGGTTTTTACCTTAAAATGGTCAAACTTTGGCTTCAGACCCTTTGTCACCCCTTCAGCGAGCGACCCCTTGCTGCATTCAGGTTGGCTTTGATTAAAGAAACCGCCATATCTAAATAGGTAGAGCAAATGTTTACCAAAATTTTCTTCGGCATTGGTGCATTGCTGGCGATCGCATTCATAGTTCTAGTTATCATTCGGGTTAGGAATGAACAGGAAGTTGATAGGATTTGGCGATCGCTAGAATCATCACCAACAGGCGATCATTTCACAGAAGATATGGTTGCAGGATTACCTCCTCCTGTGTAACGCTACTTTTTCCATGCCATTGCGCTGGGAACTCCTCTTGCTGAATCTGTCAGCTTGGAAAATTGAGCAGGCTGTGTTTGTTTGAGTCAAAAGCATTGCCCAAATTCCAGTGCTTTCAAACGTTGCGATGTCTGACGACAAGCCGCTTTGCGTCTACGCTTACCATCTATAAACCTGAGTGGACAGCCACTCATGACACATCATATTACTTTGGTTAAAAAGTTTACTTAGCACCATTTCACTACCAGAGTCTATTGCACACAACCGAGAAGCGCTATATTAATCAGACAAACGCCAAATCTTGATTGTACTATCCTCACTACCTGTGATCAGAGTTTTACCATCAGGACGGAAGGTAATAGATGTTACGGTATTAGCATGTCCTAGCAGTGTGCGAATTGCTTCCCCTGTGGCTAAATTCCACAATTTGATTGTGCGATCGCGACTAGCACTGGCAAGGGTATTACCATCCGGGCTGATGGCAATGGATGTCACTGTTTCGGCATGTCCTACGAGTGTACGAATTTTCTCTCCTGTGACTAAATTCCACAATTTGATTGTGCGATCGCGGCTACCGCTAGCTAGAATCTTCCCATCTGGGCTAATGGCGACGGATGTTACTGTTTCTGTGTTTCCTGTCAGTGTGCGGATTGGATAATCCTTAGTCAGATGCCAAATTTTAATTGTCTTGTCAAAGCTACCGCTGGCCAGGGTTTCACCATCGGGACTGATGGCGACTGACCGCACCCAGAATGTATGTCCTGTCAGGGTACGCCTTAGCCTTCCGGTTACTAGATTCCACACTTTAATTGTGTTGTCATCACTACCGCTTACCAAAGTTTTTCCATCTGGGCTAATGGCTAATGCCTGAATCGAGTCGGAATGCCCCATTAATGTACGGATTTCTGTTCCTGTTGTCAGATTCCATACTTTGATGGTTTTATCATCACTACCACTAACCAGGGTTTTGCCATCTGGGCTGATAGTTACGATATTCACTCTTTGAGAATGCCCTTTTAAAGTACGGATTTCCTTTGCGGTTGTCAGATTCCATATTTTGATGATGCGATCGCGATCGCCACTGCTGGCAATAGTTTGGCCGTCGGGGCTAATAGCAACGGATAAAACCGATTTTTCATCAGCTTTAATAGTATTAGCTAAGGAAATTTTCTTGAAAGTATTATTTGGCAACTGACCCAAAACTGCATCACCTTTGTCTGAATTTTGGTGAACATTAATCAGCCTAGAAAATAAAGTGGTGTGAATCCGACGATATTGCTTATACCAAGACTCTCCGAATCCGAATAATAAAATAAAAGCAGCTACCAAGACTAAATTTCTGAATAGAGTATATCTGGCTGGTAAAAATGGTGTCTGAGTTACTGGTAATTTTCCAGATGTTTTACCTGCTGGTGGTAGTGCAAGTGGTTGTTTGGGAGTTAAGTCTTGAATGACTTCATCGGCTGATTGATAGCGCTGTAGAAGATCTTTTTTTAACATCTTATCGAGAATAAAATCTAATTCAGCACTCAATGGACTTCGCAAATATTGCCGCCAATCATTCACCCAACCATACCCATATTCCATCCACAACTGAAAGGGTGAAGTTCCTGTTAATAGATGAAAGCAGGTAGCGCCCAAACCGAACAAATCACTAGCTGGATAAGCTTTACCGTCTCTAATTTGTTCTAGTGGCGAATAACCATGTGAACCAATTGATGTCCCAATTTTACTCTTGACTTTTACTGTTAATTGCTTAGAGGAACCAAAATCGATCAGGCTTAATCGCCCATCACCATGACGGCGGATAATATTTTCTGGTTTAATGTCTCGGTGAATGACACCGCGATCGTGAATAAATTTGAGGACAGGTAATAAATGCAGCAAAATTGCTTGAATTTCCCCAGGTCTATACGCTTTGCGCTGCTGTAACTCTTTTAACAAGTTATGCCCATGCACAAATTGTTGCACTAAATATAAGCAATTTTCTTGTTCAAAGTAAGCCAGCAAAGTCGGTATTTGGGGATGTTCTCCAAGTTCTTGTAGTCGCTTTGCTTCTTCAGCAAACAAATCCATCGCTTTCTTTTGCGACCAAGTACCTTGGAATTTTGGTGCTAATTGTTTGATTACACAACGTTCATTGAGTTTATCTGTATCTTCTGATAGATAAGTTCTGCCAAATCCCCCCTCGTCAGAAAGTACCCGGATGACACGGAAGCGATTTCTCAACAGTGGCACCAAGGGGGTGCTACAACTTTGGCACAACTTCTTTCCATTGGGATTTAGGGGATTTAGGCAATCGGGATTCAAGCAGCAGATCATAATCTGACAGGCGCGACTGCACTACAAAATATGCTAAAGTTACCCCGAACTTTCCCTTAATTCAAATTATCTCTAGTGTGATGCTGGTAGAAAACACTGTTTTGGGATTGGGGAATTACTTGTATAGTCAATGTTGGTAAATGCTAGCCAGTTTTCCTCTATGCCAGAAAACTTTGAAAGCCTGATAATTAATTATTTTATCGATTATAGAATATTCTGAGATAAAATTTTTCTTAAACTTCAATTCCGGTAAATTTGCTTGAATGTTGACGAATAAAATTTTACTTAACACCAAGTAAAAATTGTTTTTGGGAAAACTTTAATGATAGCTGGAAGTTAAAACGATAACTACCTTTATTTTTATTAACTTGTTAATTTGATACTGAAGATAAGTAATTGTTAAACTGATAATGCGGCTTTTTGTCTTTGATTTTGGCTTTCCATTCGCGGATGGCGATCGCAGTTCGGACTACAGGTGGTATATATGTCTGAGTAGTTTTTTCTGTTGGCTGAGATTTACTGCTCAGTGGTTGGGTGGTTAAACAGTTAGTCAACGTCGGTGAATAACTTTCAGTACTCAGAGCTAAAATGACATCATCAACTGTATGAAAGCGCTCCTTTAAAGAAATTCTCACCATTTTTTCCAAAATCCGGGAAAAACTATCACTGATATTTACCTCTTGATGCCAACATATTTTACCAGTATAATTATCATGCTCAAATTCTAAAGGCCATTTACCAGTCAGCAGATAAAGACAAGTTACACCGACTGCATAAATATCACTGGCATAAACTGGATGGAGAGAAAACTGTTCTGGAGGTGCAAATCCCATTGTCCCTACAAAATTAGTAGTTGCAGTTTTACTCATTGAATTTTCACCAGCATCAGCCAACTTTTCTTTCACCGCACCAAAATCTATCACTACTAACCGCTGATCATGTTTACACCGCAGCAAGTTCTGGGGCTTAATATCCCGATGAATTACACAATTTTGATGAAGATATCGCACAACTGGCAGTAATTCCCGCAAGAACTGTTTCACTGCGGCTTCACTCTTGACCCCATTTTGCCTAACTTCGGTGGCTAAAGTATGACCATGTACATATTCTTGAACTAAATAAAACTCTCCATTTCTTTGAAAGTAGTCGAGGAGTAGGGGGATTTGTGAATGACTACCGAGTTGACCTAAAGTTTTTGCTTCTTTTTCAAAGCGTTGACAGGCATTTTGCCAACTTTTAGCACTGGTTACTTTCGGACACAGTTGTTTAATCACACACAGGGGATTCCCCGGTAACACAGCATCTTGAGCGAGAAATGTGATGCCAAATCCACCTCTACCTAAAATTCGCAATATTTCATAGCGATCGCGAAACAGTTGCTTGGAGCCACACATTTCGCCAAGCTGATTCTGCTGTAAGCTGTACTCATGAACATTCGGAGTTTTCTCAGTAAAACAATTCATCAGCCAAGGAAAGCTAATTTATAGTGTCTTTAATTTAACTATAGATATTATTTTACGCTAGTATTATTACGGTATCTTTGCAAAATCATCATAAGTACTGCATTTGCGTCAACCAGTAGGTGTTTGACAAAACAGGTGAAATTTTGTGCCTAAAAAGCTTAGTCTATCTACCTTTGAAGGCTCTTTTACTAAAATTCAGGTTGACGCAAGCGTACCAAATCCTTATGGCGACTGATTTTGAACTACTTTTTTCAATATTGCTCTTGACAACCCAATGCTTGAAAAGCTATTTTTGTTTCAGGTTGACGAAACAGCACCTTGAAAACCAAATATATCAAGCCTTCTAAACCTAGGCCGTCACAATCAACTAAAATCCCTATTAGGGATTGAAACTGGAACGCATCGAGCCACGTCTGCTTTAAGCTAGGTCACAATCAACTAAAATCCCTATTAGGGATTGAAACTTAATGTTTATCCGCAAATTCTATTAGCTGAGGTCACAATCAACTAAAATCCCTATTAGGGATTGAAACTACCAAGAAGGGCGGAGAACAGGAATCAAAATTCCCTGTCACAATCAACTAAAATCCCTATTAGGGATTGAAACCTAACGGCGAGGCGATCGCTCCCTAATTTCAAACAGAGGTCACAATCAACTAAAATCCCTATTAGGGATTGAAACTCTTGTAGTACATTGAAAGCGCTTTTGTAATACTGGTCACAATCAACTAAAATCCCTATTAGGGATTGAAACACAAAAAGAAAAATTAGACAACGCAACCCTAACTTGTCACAATCAACTAAAATCCCTATTAGGGATTGAAACTTGAATGTATGCCTGAAGGGGGCGGACTAGTATTAACGTCACAATCAACTAAAATCCCTATTAGGGATTGAAACAGATAAGGGCGCTTCAATTCCCCTAGATGCTTCAAAGTCACAATCAACTAAAATCCCTATTAGGGATTGAAACGTAGAAATCCTTCGTAAGCGATCGCTGCAACTTGGTCACAATCAACTAAAATCCCTATTAGGGATTGAAACGTACTAAGTGACGTAACTTGAGTGTCCACCTGTGGGAGTCACAATCAACTAAAATCCCTATTAGGGATTGAAACCGATTGTATTTGGCATGGTGGAGGAAATCAGCCAGAGTCACAATCAACTAAAATCCCTATTAGGGATTGAAACAGGTAATAGCTCAAAGTGAGGTGTGATGATTGGGTCACAATCAACTAAAATCCCTATTAGGGATTAAAACTGATATATGCACTGCGATTTTTTATTACCACCTGAATGTACTCTTCGCAAGGCTGTGTCTGTTGATATCTGGTCAATTGTATTTGTAGTATTGAAAGCAAGACTTGACCCTAATCAATTAAGATGGCAGCAGTTTTGGGTAATTGAATGTGATGGGCGTTTAATAGCCTTCGGACAGCTACGAAAATTTCACTTAGCGCAAGAACTAGGCAGTTTATTTGTTGTAAAAAAATGGTGTAAACAAGGCTTAGGAAATTTTCTAATGCAACATTTAATTTCTCAAGCCACTCAACCTCTTTACTTAAAATGTGTAAATCATCAACTTGTAAATTTTTACGCCAAAAGAGGCTTTATACCTGTTGAATTTAATGACTTACCATCTTCGCTTAAATATAAATTTCGACTATCTCAAGCACGAAAAAGGTTTTTAAATGGATTTGTGGTATTTATGAAATATAAAACTGGCTTTGATAGCAAAGCAGAAAGTGAACCTATACTACAAAAATTTCTATAGCCTTTCATTAAACCTTTGCGTTCCTCTGTCTTGAAAAGTTTCCTACGCCGGGAAACCCGGTTTTCCTTCGGAACGCTTACGCGAACGAGGAACTTTTCGCTGCGCCAACCTTTGCGTTCCTCTGCGTTAAAAAATAATATTCTTAAACGCAGCAGGACGCAGAGTTTTAGCAAATTTAACGAAATATTGTACTAAGGTACTTCAATCGGAATCAATGTACTTTCCGGCAAATAGTTACGGAAACATCCTTCATCCGACAGCACTAAAGTCAGGCGTAGGGGAAAATCTGGCGGAACTTGCAAATCTGCCCACGGCACTGCCACTTCCAAACAAATGTTGAAAGCTACTTGAGCGCGGCTAAAACGGGGATGCCATTGATAATGTTCTGCTGCTTCTCGAAACTGAATCGATTGCGTCAGCAAATTAACCTCCAAATGGTGGTGAAAGAAGTAATTAACTGGAGCTATATCAGGCACATCTGCCAAAGGAATTGGGCTATTGTTCATGGTTTGATTGGGATAAAACCACAGCAAATTCAAATCTGCTGGTAAATCCCGACCTGGTGCAACGCCACTTTTAAAATCCAACCGCAAATAAAAATTTAGGTGATCTACCCCATACCAAAGACGCTGGACAACACTGCTATTATGCATTGTTCCTCGCGCCCCACCGATTTCTATGCGTCCAGCTTTGTCCCAGTCTTGTTCATCACCATTGCCATCAATCGCAGGATGAATAAACCCTTGGGGGGTGTGGTCTGCCCGTGCTTCGTGAACCTCCAATGGTTGCCTGATATATGGTGGTACAGGTTCATTCAAAGCTTTATAAATCCCAAACAGGTGTTCTCGAAACAATTGGTCAAAGATGGCATCTTGATTTGAGGAATGTCCTTCCCCGAACCACCAGAACCAGTCAGAACCCTCAGCGGCATACAAAGCTTCCCACGCTGCTGGGTTGTTTTCTTCTGTAGCTTCGGGATGCTTAGCGAGGGTTTCCCTGGCGTGTGTCAGGTAGTCCCAGGCACGATTTTTGGCGGGATCGCCAATCCAGGTGGTAAAACTGCCATCCACCCAAGAACCGCTATGTAGTTGCTCTTGGGGGATAGTTGCGGTAGCTGGAAATTGTTCAAGAAATTCTGAAACAGTAACGAGTTTGACGTGGGGTTCGTTGCTGAGGGTTTGATATAAAGCTTCTAGAAAGGGTTTGCCATCTTCGGGATAAAATTCCCAGCAATTTTCCCCGTCTAAAGCAATGGTGACTAACCAAGGTTGTTCGTTGGAGCGATCTTTTTGCATTTTAGCGATCGCTTGCAGGTGTCCTACTAAGTCTGCGGCTGCTTGTTTTGGTGCCATTGCCCCGTAGGTAAAGCCAATCAAATCCGATAATCTGTGATCCCGAAACACAATTGCCAAATCACCTGCTGGAGTTTCCAGACGATACGGTTTATAAAGTAATTCTGGTTCTTGGACATTCCCCGCCCCATCCCGGTGGAAAAAGTGTTTCAGTGTCCATCCTAAGACGGCTTCATCTGAGCAAATCCACTTAAATCCTTGCTTAATAATGTACGGCAGAATTTCCGGACTTACTGATTGCTCCGAAGGCCACAAACCACGGGGTTCTTGCCCAAAGCGGTCTTGATATAAATCCCAAGCTTTTCGTAAGTGGCGAGGAATATCTTCTGCCCATTGAAATCGGGAGTTAGGCAGTGTCATCTGGGGTACAGCTACTTGCCCAGAATTAGTATCAGCTAATAGAGGTAAAATTGGATGGGTGTAGGGTGTAGTGGTAACTTCCAATTGCCCAGTTTCCTGCATTTTCCGATGTTGAGGGATAATGCGACTGAGAATTTCTCGCTGTTTAGAATAAATGCGCTGGCGATCGCCTAAAGTAAAATTTCGACCCTGTTTTAACCAAGCCGCAATTTCCGGATCATCCCAAAACAGCGGATCAATCCACGCCAAATTGTGCCAAGCCAGTAAATCACTGTAATCTGGCAACTCCCAATTTGCTAAACACCAAGATTGCCCTTTTTCCTGCCTTTGCTGATATAACTCGCTATAGCGGGGATGTGGATCAATCAAGGTATGGTGATTGGCATCAAAAAAATGTTGGATAATAAATTCCCGTTGTTGCTGAGTTAATTGCTCAGTGGGTGTCAAACTGGCTGTAAGGTAAGGGTCAAAAGCTGTGCCAGCAACGTAATCTTCAAGTTGTAATATCAGCGATGGTACCAAATTCACCGTTTGGTGTAATTTGGGATACTTTTCAAGGATTAATATTAAATCCAAATAATCTTTAGTGCCATGCAACCGTACCCAAGGTAGGCGGTACTTTTGACTAGAAGAAACTGAAACGCCGCTGTCAGGAGATTTGTACAGCGGCTGATGTTGATGCCAAATGAAAGCAACGTAGAGTGGATGGGACATAGTAAATGATTGGTATGGGGCATTAGGTATTGGGAATGGGGCATTGGGAAAAGAGGCAAGGGGGAACGGGGCTGGGTGCAGAGGGGAGTGAAGAAAATACCTTGAATTTGTACCATAATCTTTCTCCCTGCTTCCCCTGCTTCCCCTGCTTCTCCTGCCTCCCCTACCCCTCTACTTTCCCTAGCCTCTAGCCCCTAATCCCTTACAGTTCCTAGACTACTTGCTCGACTTCTGCAATTTCAGGAATCATTTCCCGAAGACGGCGCTCAATACCCATTCTCAGGGTCATTGCAGAACTAGGGCAAGAACCACAAGCGCCTTGCAGACGGAGTTTGACTATAGGCCCATCAAGCTCCACAAGTTCCACATTGCCGCCATCAGACATGAGATAAGGGCGCATTTCGTCTAAAACTGTTTCCACGTTGTCAGTTGTCAGTTCCATTGTTTGAGTCCTCTTTCAGCTAGAAAATCTTTATACTGAATGTCTGTTAACTCAATCCTAGATCTAATTGCCTCTAGATTGTGTTTTCCCCACATTTTGGAAGAACGATAGTCATGAACGCATGACTCATAAAAAGACAATAAACAGGCGATCGGATCGCTAAGATGAATGTCTCAAGCTTTACAATCAGGGCTGGTCATTGACTAACAATTACAATGCGACGTGACTCAATATTTTATAAATTGTTTAAGCAATTTCCAGGACTACTGTTTGAGTTGATAGACCAACCACCCCTAGAAGCCGCTGGGTATCAGTTTGAGTCGGTTGAAGTCAAAGAAACGGCGTTTCGGATTGATGGAGTATTTTTACCTCCAGTTAATGCAGTTTCTAAAGTGGTGTTTTTTGCTGAAGTGCAGTTTCAGAAAGCGGAAGTGCGGTCTTGGGGTCTCCCCAAGTAGAGCAACTTTCCAAGACAGACGAAGACTTGTATCACCGCTTTTTTAGCGAATTGTTTTTGTTTCTCTACCGCCACTCTATCCGTTACGATGACTGGTCTGGGGTAATAATTTTTGGCGATCGCACTCCGTAAAATTAAAGTTTCCCGAAGTGAAGAAGCATTTGCAGACACGCGGGTAATCAGAAGCGGTGGAAGAAAGAGTGCGATCGCTTGTCCTCCGACAATTAAAACGATTGTAGCTATTGGTGCTGCTCCAGTTATTGCCGCTGGTGCAGTTGTAGGGTTAGCTTTTTATGGTATTAAAAAAGGTTTTGGTTGGTAAAAAAGAGATTGCATGAAGTTAAGTCGCTGTATTACTACAGTGGCTTAATTTAATTTTATTTAGGGATAGTTAAAAGTTAAATTTCAATATCTTCGGCAAACTTCCTTAGATTTTCCTGTCGCCACTTAGCATCTAATTTACGATTTGTCCGCAACTCTAAAACCCGAATACCTGTAGTTGGAAGTGGGTTTAATCTTTGCTGTAATTGCTGCCAAGAAGTAATTAATTCATGCTGCACATTATAAGTAGCGCACAACTGAGCAAAATCAATATCCTGGGGAGTGCCAAAAAACTCTTCAAAAGGTGGATCAAACTTGGCAATGGGTAACATTTCAAAAATCCCACCGCCGTTGTTGTTGATTAATACAATCGTCAGATGTCCGATAAACTTATTTCTAATTAAAAAACCGTTGGTGTCATGTAAAAGCGCTAAATCTCCCGTTAACATCATACTACTTTGCTGACGATGGGCAATTCCTAAAGCTGTGGATAATGTGCCATCAATGCCATTCGCACCACGATTAAAGTGCGATCGCATTCCTAAATTATTCGGTTTCCAAAAAAACTCTACATCCCGCACAGGCATACTATTAGCAATAAATATAGGCGTTCCTGGCGGTAGCATCTGAGACAATAACCAGGCGGTTTTACCTTCAAATAACTCCTCCATTATCGCCATATTCTGGTCAACATTTACCCTGACTTGTGTTTCTGCTGCACACCACTTTTGCAGATATTCAGATGAGGAAGATTTTATTCCCCTGCTCCCCGAAGTTTGCTTGGAGGGAAACCCTCCTGGCAACTTCTGTTCCTGCTCCTTTGTCAGTTGTTCTACCGCAATTCGTAAATGAATTGTTCTCCCGTGAAGGGGGTCGAGGTTTTGGTAGGTGAGGTCAATGATCCAGCGTCGGGGTTGGGTTGAATCAATCCAGGTACGCAGTTCTTTACTAGTAGGCATATCTCCTACCTGAATCACTATATCTGGTGCTAGCTGCTTGGCTAGTTGCTGATTACGCAAAATCAAGTTGTATGTAGAAATTAAATGAGGGTTGAGATCAGCATAATTTCTCAGTGGGGAAAGTCCCTCTGCTAGCACAGGCCATTTGAGAGTTTGGGAAAGGTACGCGATCGCCTGACAATACTCTTGTGGATTCTGTGGTTGAGCTACACCAGCAATAATAATACCGCGATCGCATTGTTGCCATTCTTTGGGCAATGGAGAATGGGGAATGGAGAATGGGGTAGTGTTTGTTATTCCTGCAAAAAAGTCTTCTAAATTAAACTGTGACTGCAAATAGCTCAAGTCAGTATTGTCAGGAATAGGGGCGAGAGGATCACGAAAGGGAATATTTAGATGTACTGGGCCTTTTGTAGGAGTTTGCGTTCTTTCCCAGCTATAAATTATTGTTTGCCGCAGATAAGCTAGCATTTCCATGTCTGAAGAGGGTAAAGCCAACTCTGCTTGCCAGTTTGGGTAATTTCCATATAATTTCAGTTGATCTATTGTTTGTCCTGAGTGGCAGTTTCGCAGTTCATTTGGTCTATCAGCAGTTAATATCAACATGGGGACGCGACTTTCTCTAGCTTCTATTACCGCTGGGTAAAAGTTTGCTCCTGCTGTACCAGAGGTACAAACTAGTGCTACAGGCTTGCCGGTTGCTTGAGCTACTCCCAAGGCAAAAAAAGCTGCGGAGCGTTCATCGAGAATGGAAATCGCTTCAATATTAGGTACTTCTTGAGCAAATGCCACTGCTAGCGGTGTAGAACGTGAACCAGGACAAATGACAGCACAAGTCAATCCCAGACGTTTTAGCGTCTGGGTTAAGACATAAGCCCAAAATTGATTAACATTTGTATAGGAAATCCGCATTAAATTAAAGATAAATATCAGACAATTTTTAATTTTAAATGGACTGTATTCATTTGACGGGGATTCGCTGCTACGGCTACACCGGATATTTGCCAGAAGAACAGGTGTTAGGTCAATGGTTTGAGGTCGATGTGAAGTTATGGTTGGATATGTCCACTGCTGCTAAGACTGATGCCATAGAAGATACTCTAGATTATCGCAGCATCATTAGCTTGATTCAAAATTTGGTAAAAACAGCCAAGTTTGCTTTGCTAGAACGCTTAGTAGGGGCGATCGCAGAATCTATACTACAAGAGTGCGATCGTGTTACCAAAGTTCAACTAACTGTCACTAAACCCGCCGCACCCATTCCAGATTTCGGTGGCAAAATCAGCATTGAATTTACCAGAACTAAATCCGACCTTCATAATGACGCTCGCGGACTCGCTAACGCTACGCTAACGTAATTAAATTTTTACAAGGGTTCCAGACATTTCTTGCTGCACTAGCACCTAATCTTTAGCCCTAGCCCCTCTTTTACCTTAAACTTTCAAAAACTATGCTTATCCAAGATCAAAAACCACGCAACTGGAAACCTATTATTAAAAAATTCGAGGCTGTCCTTGGTAAAAATGGCGTAATACAACGTCGTGAGGAACTGATTACTTATGAATGCGATGGTTTAACTAGCTATCGTCAACGTCCGGCTCTAGTGTTACTACCAAGAACTACAGAAAAAATTGCTGAGGTGGTAAAGATATGTAATCAACACTCTATCCCCTTCATAGCACGCGGCTCTGGTACTGGTCTATCTGGTGGAGCTTTACCAACTGAAGATTCTATTTTGATTGTGACCTCGTTAATGCGGCAAATTCTTAACGTTGATTTAGATAATCAGCGAATTGTGGTGCAGCCAGGAGTAATTAACAGCTGGGTGACACAAACAGTTAGTGGTGCTGGATTTTACTACGCTCCCGACCCCTCTAGCCAAATTATTTGCTCTATTGGGGGCAATGTTGCCGAAAATTCTGGTGGGGTGCATTGTCTCAAATACGGGGTTACAACTAACCACGTTTTAGGATTAAAAATCGTCACACCTGAGGGGGAAATTGTCGATTTGGGCGGACAAATTCCAGAAATGCCTGGTTATGATTTAACAGGTGTATTTGTCGGTTCAGAAGGTACTCTGGGTATTGCTACAGAAATTACTCTGCGAATCCTTAAAAGTGCAGAATCAATTTGCGTGCTGTTGGCAGACTTTACCAGCATTGAAGCTGCTGGGGCTAGTGTTTCTGATATCATCAGCGCGGGAATCATTCCCGGCGGTATGGAAATGATGGATAACATTAGTATCAATGCAGTTGAAGATGTTGTTGCCACAAATTGTTATCCCCGCGATGCTACTGCCATTTTATTAGTAGAAATCGATGGTTTAGAAATTGAAGTTGCAGAAAATAAACAGCGTGTTGCTGAGATTTGTAAACAGAATGGGGCGCGTAACATCACTACTGCTAGTGATCCAGAAACCAGATTGAAATTGTGGAAAGGTCGGAAAGCTGCTTTTGCTGCGGCTGGGCATTTAAGTCCCGATTATTATGTGCAAGATGGCGTAATTCCCCGGACTCAGTTGCCTTATGTCCTCCAAGAAATTGAAGCTTTAAGTCAAAAGTATGGTTATCGTATTGCTAATGTGTTTCATGCTGGTGATGGAAATTTACATCCACTAATTCTATTTGATAATTCTGTGCATGGTGCATTAGAAAAAGTGGAAGAAGTAGGAGGAGAAATTCTCAAACTTTGTGTAAAAGTCGGTGGTAGTATTTCTGGTGAACATGGCATTGGAGCCGATAAGAAATGTTATATGCCAGATATGTTTAGTTCGGCTGATTTAGAAACTATGCAATGGGTGCGCCAAGTATTTAATCCTCAAGGTTTAGCAAATCCTGGAAAGATATTCCCCACACCTCGGACTTGTGGAGAAGCTGCAAATGCTACAAATATGAAGCAGTTTGAAGGAGTAGAAAAGTTTTAATTTTACTTCAAAATTCTACAGGGCAGTAATTTTATGTTGGTTTTTAGGGTTTGTAGTAAGCACTTTAGTGCTTAGAAAAGAAGGACTAAAGTCCTTACTACGAACTTGCTCATTTATCAATTGAAACTTGATAAACTACTATACTCTCTCTTCTTATTCTGGTCGGATACTGCGGTATCTATCGGTGCGAATATCAGTAATAACTGTGCGGATCTGATTGACTGGCTCTCCTAAAGTTGCTAGTAAATGAGCGCCTAACTCCAGTGCTGCCTCAAATTCTGGCTGTACGACTTCTTTCGCGCCCATTTGAGTTAACAGGTCAATTTCACTATTATGATGTGAGCGTGCAATTACGTCTAGTTCTGGCGCGATCGCTAAAGCCCGCTGTAAAAGCAAACGAGAACTAGCAGGATCAGGTAGGGCAATTGCTAAGGCTTTTGCAGTTTCTAAATGGATTTTCTCTAGCACGAGTTCTGAATCAGCATCGCCAAAAATATAGGGGATTCGTTGCATTCTCAGTCTTTGAATGGCAGCTTCGCTATTCTCAATGACTAGAACTAAATACCCCTGATTTTGTAAAATTTTTACAATAACTTGTCCAACTCTCCCGTAACCTGCAACAACAACATGACCACTCATAGTTTCTGGAATAGATAAAATTTTGGGTTCTGCAAATTGCCGCAGGTACTGGGCAAAAAATGGCATCTGGATCAGGCGAGATGCCAAGTGGGGAGAAATGTTAAGCCACATTGGCGTGAGAACTAGTGTAATTGCCGTTGTCCCTAACAGCAAAAGATAATTTCTCTCTGAGATCAGCCTGAGTTCCATACCCGCCAAAGCTAAAACAAAAGAGAACTCCCCAATCTGATTAATGCCAAGACTGGTCATGATGGCGGTTTTGAGAGAGTAGCCAAATTTTAAAATGATGGGCAGAATAATCATTGCTTTACCCACCATCACTAAAGTCACCAATGCCAGAATTAGCCCAAAATTTTGGATTAAAACACCAGGATCGATCAACATACCAATCGAGGCAAAGAACAGACAAGCAAAGGTGTCTCTTAAAGGTAAAACTTTTGCTAGTGCGTGATCTGCATAGTCAATCTCCGAAACCATTAACCCAGCCACAAATGCGCCCATTTCGATGGAAAGACCAAGTTTAGCTGTGACTATAGCTACCCCCAAGCATAAAGCAATCACAGTCAAGATAAATAGCTCAGTACTCTCAGTGGCGGCAACGTTGCTAATTAAACCCGGTACTATCCATCGACCAAAGGCGATCGCTGCTGCTAAAAATACCAAAACTTTCAGCAAGGCGCTGCCTAATGCCAAACCAATACTTTCCGGCTGGTTCAGAGCAGGTAAAATCGCTAACATCAAGCCCAACGCTAAATCCTGGGCAATTAAAATTGCTAGCATGACTTGACCGTGGAGCGTATTCGTTTCGCCTCTTTCTGCCAACGTTTTTAGCACCACCGCCGTAGACGAAAGGGAAAGAACTGCTCCTAAGAATATTCCTTGAGTAATTCCCTCAACCCAACCTAGTAAAATAGTTAAAAATGCTACAAGCGTGGTGGTCAATCCAATTTGTAGCAGACTTCCCTGAATAGCAATATCTTTAACTCGTTTCAACTCTGTCAAGGAAAATTCAACACCCAAAGCAAACAACAAGAAAGCCACACCAATTGATGCTAAAGATTGAATCCGTGGAACATCACTTAACAACTTGAAGCCAAAAGGCCCTACTATTAATCCAGTAATTAAATAACCTAACAGAACAGGTTGACGCAGTCGGTTGGCTAGATATCCTCCCAGGGCTGAAGCTCCCAGAACAGTTGTCAAATCAAGAATCAAGTTATGCTCGGCTGCCATAGTTTTCCGCTTTTGATCAACCTATCAGTTTTTTAGATAATTAAGTTATGCAGCTTTCAATCATGACTCGCCAATCTGCGCCAAGAAGGATTTGCCAGCACGATACGTAACTATGCAAAGAGCAGTTTGTCTTGTTCTGGCTTTGCAAGACTTAAAATGTTGCATTTATCTCAAAAACTACTATAGGTTAAAAACCTAACAAACTTTGGTGATTTATCCTGTTATTGTGTCTCTATCTGAGCTTCCGTTACACTATCGTTAGTAATAATAAAGGTTAGATATTAATTCAATATCTCAACTCGTACTCTCTGCGCGACGGACACTTTAACGCTAGTTGCTACCCTGCGGAAACGCTAAGAGCGAACAAGTCGGCAGAGCCTTCCTGTGCAAGTGTCCTCCTCTGGGTAAGGCTAATTCATACTTACACTCAGCAACACCAAATTTTTAATCCGCAATAGTCCGTCTTGAGGTAAAATCCATTTAAGATTAGTCTTGAGAATATTTTCTATTAAACGGAGGAAAGGAGTTAATTTGTGTAGTGGGTAGTGGAGACATTCATAAGTAAAATCAAAATTAATCCTAGTATTCTTCACTAACTTCCCTGTGAATCAGAGCTTACGAGCTTAAGACAGCAGACTTTACTACAGTAAGTCCCCAATCATCTACGATTATTGATGTAATTAACTACGGATTTGATCAATTCACTACTGCCAAATTATCTCAGATAGCTTGTTGGTTGTCAGGAATGAGTCTCGACCAGTGTGTACGCACCTAGCTCAACTAATATCCACAAGGTTCAATCAGTAATTAAGGTATATATGCAATTCTTTTTTGGTATTGAACACGAAGTTGCTTTCTTGAATAAAGAGGGAAAGTTTGCTGATTTTTCCTGCACTAAGTTTGCTGATTTCAATCAAATTGTGGAAAGACTACCCACATATCCCAATGATTATTTGCAACTGCGGGTTGGTGATGCTGGCATTAGAATGAAGAGATGGTATATTGAGGGATTTGAGCGATTTGCTGATTCCGATAAAGTAATTGATTGTGTCTCAAAAGGTATCGAAATCAGAACAACTATACATTCTAATATTCAAAATGCTATTAGTGAATTATCCGAAAGTTTTTGTTTATTGTGTGATATTGCCGCTGAATTTGGTTTTTCACCAGTTTTAACCAGTTTTAATCCCTACAAGACAGTTTTTGTACCTCAACCGCCATTAAATGATTATGAGCTAAAACAGCTACAGGCTTATCCAGATGAACAAACTGCAAATATTTATATGGTGACATACGGGCCAGATTTAAACATTTCAGTGGCTGACTTGCCGATTGAGAGTGTAATCGATATCGGTAAAAAGCTAACTTATTACAGTCCTTATATTGTGCCTTTTAGTTATAGTTCTCCCTTTTATAATGGCAGTCTATGGGATGGTCTATCAGTCAGGACATTTATCAGAACAGGAAAAAGACCAGCTGCCCTAGTTTTTGTCCAAACACAAGAACAACTAATCAATAGCGTCCCTTCGTTAACAAAAACTGCCCGCATTCCTGCTGAAGTAGGTCGCATCGAATTTAAGGCTTGTGATAGTTGTGATGATTTTTCAATGTATGCAGCATTACTGGCATTATTAAAAGGTCTAATTTTAGATCAAACCTTACTGGGTAGAGCAACTATACCTGATGCAGATTTACACCAGCTTTCAGCAAAGGAAGGCTTTGATAACGAAAATATTTTTGCAAATGCCACAAAAGTTCTGCAAGTATCTGAAGCTGCCTTGAAGGATGATCCAGACCATCATTTGTTAACACCACTAAAAAATCTATTGGCGAAGCGAAAAACAAAATCTCATGAACTCATAGAAATCTTTGAAAGTGTCGGTTCTATAGAAGAGACGCTTAAGCAAACTTATCAAGTCTCAAAAATATCATCAAGAGCGATCGCTGGCGAAACTTGAAACATAAAAATTAACTTAGCTAGCCTAATTGCTGACACTGCCATCTGCCATTTGTCAAAAGACAGCCTGTAAAACATTTTTTGATTCTGTTGATACAACAAAACAAGTATTGTTTACGGTAAATTACTGATTGAAGTTTTAATGGAGATTGCGTATGCAGCTACTTGAAGTTCCCAATGTTGCAGTCATTGCAGGGGAAAATGCCCTTCCTATTTCTCAACTACCTCCTGTGTGGCAAGACATTGCTCAGGGAACGGCAAATGTTGGACTCTGCAATCCACAAACATATGTTGAGATGGCACAGTTGTTTCAATATAAATTAGAACAAGGCGATGTAGACTTGTTTAGCGATAGCGAAGCGCTACGGCGAAGCACCGAACGCCCAGAACTTGCTCACCTCAAACCATCATTTTCCCAGTTATTCGGACATCTAGGACGTGAAACCCTAGAGTTCTATGGACATGACTTGATGACTCACAACTATCCGAACTTTGCAGAAGTTCTGCGTGATGTTGAGTCCAAAGGATCTGATTATACCGATGAGATCAAAGTGGCTCAAATTGGGATGGAACTTTTCCAGGAGTTTGGTTACGAAATGCCTGCAAGCTTTTACCATGTGCATTTAGCTCCCATTTATCGAGATCATGTGTTTGAAGAACGCGCCCTTAGATTTGACAAGCGTGATATAGAACACAAGCGTTCCTGGGATGCCATACTACATGCTGGTAAGGTGTTTGCTATCCAAATGAAGATACAAAGCATTGCTTCCAAGTACGGCTTTACTTATCAACATGGTTGTGGTTGTAATTCTCACTTATCTGCCATTGATGCATCTCAAGGATCATTTGAATATGAATTGAGCCAACAAAAGCGAGAGCGATGGATTCGCAGTTTCATCTGGACTGCTTGGTATGAGTATGCTTTCTTTCCAATTGTGCCTAATACTAGTTATTTGGTCTGAAGGAATTAGAGTAACTTGATTCATTGAAAGCGACGGGAAACTCTATCCCCTTGTGGATGGAGTTTTTTATATTTAATCTTGGAACACCATGATGTTGCCAGAATAGCAAGCGACCCAAACTTGTTTAGTTTCAGGATCGTAGGTAATTCCAATAGGATTAGCACCAACATTCAGCTTTTGGATTACTTTCATGTCATTGGTGCGAATTTTACTAACTGTGTTGTCGCTATAGTTGACCACATAAAGCCGTTGACCATTATCTGATAAAACCATGCTACGCGGAGCATTGCCTGTGGAAATTTTCTTGATTAACTTACCGTTTGGCAAACTAATCTTGGCAATTTTCCCCTCACCATTCAAGGAAGCGTAGAGATATTTACCTGCTGAGTCTATATTCAAATGGCGGGGTGAACGACCAATGTTTTTCAGCCATTTTACAGCAAAAGTTCTCAGGTCTACTTCGGCAATTTTGTAAGAACCCATGACGGCAATATAGGCTTTTTCTGAAGCTGCATCTACAACAATTCCTCTAGGATATGGCCCTAATTTAATTCGCTTGATTTCCTGATTTTTTTCAGTATCTACAATACTTAAGTCCCAAGAACACCAGTTACTAACTAGTACCAGACGCTCATCTGCGGAAGTGGCTACAAATTTAGGGACAGATCCAACTTGGATTACATTATCAATATCGAAAGTATCAGTATTAATTCGATACAAAAAACTTTTGTCAGTCTTTTGAGATGGATTGCATTGATCGCTACCAGGTTTGTTAAAGCCTTTACCATACATTTTGTAGTTAGAAACCCAGGCATATTTGCCATTATGGGAAAAACTAGCTTCAACTGGCGCACCTTTGTAGTTACCTTTGAAATTTGAATAACCGTATTTTGATAAATTTACCTCGTCAGGAATGACTTTGACTAACTCATGTTCTCGGTTATATACGGTTATCGTATGGTTATACATCATATTTTGGGCAAAGAATAAACCATTACCCGAATACACCACCGACTTAGGCGAAATCTTGCCAGAAATAGTTTTTGTAAGCGTCATCTTTTGGGTTTGATGATTGGAAACAGTTTTTTGGAGATGCTTTTGTTGATCTTGATTTTCTGGTTGTTGAGGTTTACTAGCGATCGCAGCAGGTGGAAAAATCGATTGGGAGACTGTGGATGTCAATGTTGCTGAACTAGATTCTAAGGCTGATAGTGTCTTGGGGCCAACAATCCCATCAATGACTAACTTATTCGCTTTCTGAAATCTGATCACCGACGCTTCTGTCGCAGCATCAAACTGTCCTGTGATGGATTCTTTAAAGTATCCGACTGCGTGCAGTTTTTGTTGGAGGGAGGTTATTTGAGAACTTTTGTTACCTTTTCTCAAAGCTAGCGTTGGATTATACCAATGAAAAGAATTCAGACCAACAGCAAAAAAGAACAACAGCATGAAAGCTTTACTTTGGTCTTTTGTCTGGTCTAGTTCTCGAAAACATAAATCAAAATCGACTACAGTTCCCTGTTCGGAATTAGCAGATGCTTCATAAGTTTCAGCTAAATACAGGTAGGCAAGTGTATCCATAATTAGGGAATAGTCAATATTCAGTGTAGAAAATGGTCAAGTTAGTTTTGAGGGTTTGTAGTAAGCATTTTAGTGCTTAGAAGAGAAGGACTAAAGTCCTTACTACGAACTTGCTCATCCATCAATTTAAACTTGACCCACTACTAGTCTTGTATGACTAAGAATTTAGCATTTGGTACTGAGAATAAAAGAAAAGCATGATAAACTTTACACATCAAATTTACACAGATATTACCATATATGGCAATCCCCTTCAGTCCTCTAAGGCATTTTAAAAGGGAACAGGCAACGGGCAATAGTGTGACCCAATATTCGGGCAGGTTTTTCTTACTGTTCCCTGTTCCCTATGACCTGTTCCCTGTCCGAAGGGCTTGTCATCTGTCCTTGAATTGCCAGAACTGAGCAATGAGCATGATGTAACACGTAATTACTGATACTACCTAGGAAAAACTCACTGATTCCCCCACGACCCCGACGGCCAACAACGATTAAATCCGCTGGCCAACTATTAGCTACCTCACAAATGATCCGACCTGCATCACCTAAGTTTTGGGAAAAACCAGTTTTTACACCTGCATGAATTGCTGTATCAGTGAGCGATCGCAACCAATCTAGTCTCTGTTTCCTTAGTTCTTCCCATTCCTGAACATAGTTATAGTTTTCTATAGGTGGAGTTTGTAAAGTTGGATAAATAGCATCTGGTTGTGTAAACACAGGGCTAATATAAGGATCTTCTAGGGGAGATAAAACATGCAGCAACATGACTTCAGCATTCGTTGCTTTTGCTAACAATATGCCTTGTTCAAAAACATGTTGATCCATTTCAGATCTGTCAATTGCAATCAAAATTTTGTGAAACATAGTTAAAATTCCTTCATCTATGGGTAAGGGTTAACATTTCTGTTCAATTTAATCTCTAATCTCAAGCAGGCTTTGGGCAAAAGAGGTTATTTTAATACTTTAAAACGATTCAAGATTGAGGCGGCAATTCCCTATTGCTGTACATCTGCAATGCAGTACGCCAAACTATATAACCTGCGGGACTTAGGTGTAAGCCGTCAGTAGTAAATTCACGGCGGAGATTACCTTGCTGGTTATTAAAAAGGGGATACAAGTCAAGATATTTAACGCCTCTTCTGACAGCTATGCTTTGCAGTTGTTGATTAAGCAAGCGAATCCGACTATTGCTAATAGCCAGGAGTTTCTCTCGTCCTTCCCAAGTAGCTTCTTCTGCCCCATGCGGCAAAATGGACTGGATGACGATTTGTGCTTTTGGATGCATCTTTCGCAGGTAATTGATAATTTGCCGTTGATTATCTAAAATGATCTCATCACTTATCCCCCGAATCAGGTCATTAATCCCAATCATCACAAAAATCACCTCTGGTTGGGTGGAGTCAAATAAACTTAATCTTTTTAATAACCCATCGCTAATTTCGCCAGAAATTGCTTGATTGAGCCAATTTCTATCTTCGGGTAATAACTCAGCAGGAAACCAAAGACTCAGAGAATCACCTGCTAATATACTTAAATGCTGGGGACGATTTTGGGCGGCTACTTTGGCTTCTTGTTGAAGAATGTCTACCCACTGTTGGTAACTGAGTTTGTGGCGGGGGCCTAACTCCGGTGCAATAGCTTGGGGTTGACTAACTTGAGCCAAGGAAGCTGTATTGCTAGAAAAAGCGGTCAATCTTTGCCGTTGCCAAATTAGCAGGACAACCGCCAACATCAGTATGCCGTTGGTTAACAGCGAGAAAAATGCCCAGACGGGAAAAGTTTTTACAGAAGTGGACACGGCTAGCAAAATTTACCAATGATTTGACTCAGATTTTAAATCGCTAGCGCTCAGAAGTCACACTATCTGAGGAAATTACTCAGAAACATTAATGCGATCGCTAAACTCGGAGTTATAAATTTCATCCCTTGATTCAGCAACGCCTTAAATACATATACTTTCGTTGCTCAAGATAGCTGTGCAGTACTGAGATTGTTATATTACATTACATCTTGCAGCTATTTTAGCATAATCTTTCATTTGGGACTTTAGACTGGATTCCGGTAAGCATAGATTGATATTAATTTTGGCTTTTAAATTTTAAAATAGATTAAACATGATGATTAAAATTTTAATCCAGTTTTTGCTTGTTATTACACTTGCACTAGGGATATCAGGATGTAATCTGTTTGGTATTTCTGGCAAAGAACAACTTCCAGCAGTTTCACCACTTACCCCACCACATTTACCAGTCTGGATAGAACAAATTAGTCCCCTTGGCGATGCTAAATCGCTGAATCAAATTCGCATCCGCTTTCAAGAAGCTTTAATTCCAGTTGAAAGTCTTGACAGTCCAGAACAGCAAAAATTGTTACAAAAATTTGCACTTTGGCCACCTTTACCCGGTCAATTTCGCTTTTTAACACCGCGCATGGTGGGTTTTCAAGCTGAGAAGGCATTGCCAAACGCAACCCGATTTCAAGTCACGTTAAAAGCAGGTTTGGCAGATTTAAAAAATCATCGATTAGATCAAGATTTAGCTTGGACTTTTAATACTGAACGAATTAAAATAACCAATTTACCAGGTGTTAACCCCATTGAAAAGGCTGATATTCAACCGATTGACTTGCAGCAAAATTTGCAATTTACTTCCAATGTAGAACTGAATTTAGCTTCTGTGCAGAAACATCTCCAGTTAACGCCAGAAGGTAAAAATAAAAGTGTAAATTTCCAGATTGAATTAGCTAAAGAAGAGAAACCATCAAAAAATCCAGATCCTTTAGAAAAATTTGACCCTTCAGCACGCAATTGGATTTATAAACTTAAACCACAGCAAACTCTGGCTAAAGCAACCAATTATCGCCTAGTCTTTTCTCCCGGAATCCTGCCAGCTTATGGTAATTTACCTAGTGAAAAAGAATTTTCTAGTAAGTTAACGACTTATTCTCCTTTAGCGTTTCAAGGAATTAACTTTTATGGACAGCCGGATGCAGGTGGAACCTACGGCAGATTTGTTAAAGGCAGTCCTCAATTAGAATTTAATAACGTTTTAGTGCCAGATTCAGTTAAAGAAAATATTACAATTAATCCAGCACCAAAAGATATTGCGCGAATTTTGCAAATCAGTAATGAAGATAGAATTGTCACCATCAATCCTTATGCTTTAGCACCAGCTACTACTTATAAAATTACTATTAACGGCAATCTTCAAGATAAATTTGGGCAAACTTTGGGTAAGCCTGTCACCGTTAAATATGATACTGGAGATTTAGCAGGAGATATTTGGGTACCATCAGATTTACATATCTTCCCCGCAGGTAAAGACTTAAAGCTAAATATTAATACAGTAAATCTACCAGAATCGAAATATAAAGCAGCTTATAGTGTAGTTCAACCGACAGATTTAGTTTATTTTGATTGTGCCTATCCTAGAAACAACGGCAACGATTTACTTCCAAAACCAAGTGAATGGCCAAGCTTGAAAGTACCTACTAAGAAAAATCAATCAGTTGATGTAACTGTTCCATTACGAGAAAAGCTAAATGGTGCTACGGGGATGTTAGCTTATGGGGTACAAGCACGCACTAATAAATATCAAGATAATGGTAAAGAACTGTGGCGAGAACCTACGACTTATGGCTTAGTGGAATTGACGAATTTAGGTGTATTTTCCCAGTGGTTTCCTGATTCGGGATTAATTCGTGTCAATCATCTCAGTGATGGTTCACCAGTTAAAGCCGCGAGTATTGAAATTTATCAATCAAAATTAGCAGCAAAATCTCATTCTCAACCAGTACCTTGTGCCACAGGTAAAACTGATGATTCGGGAAAATTTAAGCTGCAAAAAGATAACTTACAGCCATGTTTTACAGGTAATCAAAGTTTTACCAAACCCCCAGAATTATTAGTAATTGCCCGTGAAAATCAAGATTGGGCATTTGCCAGAACAGAAGAATATAGCGGTGTTTATGGTTATGGGATTGATGCAGGTTGGCAAGATGGTAAGCCAGAATCACGCGGTGTTATCTTCTCAGATAGGCAGTTATATCAACCAGGGGAAAAAGCTTGGTTAACTGGTTTTGCTGACTATTTACAAAATGGTAATCTTCAGCAAGATAAAAATGCTGCTTACCAAGTAACTTTAGTCAATCCTGATGGTCAAAAAACCGATTTAGGGACAAAAAATACAAATGAATTTGGGACGTTTTCTTTAGAGTTACCAATTAATAATACTGAGCGTTTAGGCTATTATGCAATCCAAGCCAAAGGTAAGAATGGGCATGAAATTACTGGCGAGTTCCGTGTAGCAGAGTTCAAACCGCCTAATTTTAAAGTTGAACTAAATCTAAATCAAGAATTTGCGTTAATTGGCGAAAAAGTCGAGGCTAAAGCGACAAGCAATTATCTATTTGGTGCGCCAGTAGAAGGAGGAGAAGCCAAATTTTTTGTCACCCGTCAGCAAACGAATTTTATTCCTAAAGGTTGGGAAAAATTTGCTTTCGGTAGACAATGGTTTTGGCCAGAAGAAAGCCCTACTATTACTACAGATGTTTTGCAAACTACTTCTCAACTGAATGCTAACGGTAAAACTGAGCAAACGGTAACAGTAGCGAAAGATTTACCCTACCCCATGACTTATCGTGTCGATGTGCAAGTTGCAGATGTTTCTAATTTATCTGTGGCCAATTCTCAAACTTTTACAGCTTTACCAACTAATCGCTTGATTGGTCTAAAAAGTAATTTTGTTGCCGATGCTGGCAAAGCTTTACCTGTAGAAGTGATAGTGACTGATCCCACGGGTAAAATCATCGAAAATCAACGGGTACGTGTGGAATTACAACAAATCAAATATAGCAGTGTGACACGGGTGGTAGAAGGTAGCCGAACACCAAAAAATCAAGTTGAATATCAGACAATTGCACAAACAGAAATTAAATCTACAAATAGTCCACAATCTGTTAATTTGACACCACCAGAATCGGGTTCTTACCGGATTCGAGCTAATTTTAGTGATAGTAATAATGAATTAAGTGCTACAGATTTACAAATTTGGGCGACTGGAAACAACCCAGTTTTTTGGGGTTCTAGAGAACGAGATATTTTAGAAGTTAAATTAGATAAAACAGAATTTAAACTCGGTGAAATTGCTACCGCACTGATTCAATCTCCCTATCCAGAAGCAGAATTATATTTTGCTGTGATTAAAGACAAACCTATATATCAGCAGATTACCAAAGTTAAGGGAGGCGCACCACAAATTCAGTTTACAATCACACCAGAAATGTTACCCAATGCAGCAGTGCAAGCTGTATTAATCAGACAAGGCGCACCTCTCAATCAAGTAGAACCAACGAGTTTAGATAAGTTGGTAAAAATTGGCTTTGCACCTTTTAAAGTGAACTTAGAAGATAAATATTTAAAAGTCCAAGTCAAGCCAATTCAAGCATCACTTTCGCCGGGTGCAGAAGAAACAATACAACTAGAACTAAAAGACAATCAAGGCAATCCCACCCTAGGACAAGTTACAGTCATGGTAGTGAATGAGGCGGTGCTGCAACTTTCTGGTTATCGTCCGCCGGATTTGGTAAATACGGTTTATGCAGAACAGCCAATATCTACGCGCTTTAGCGATAATCGACCAGATGTCGTCTTACAAACACAAGATATTGCTAAACCCAAAGGCTGGGGTTATGGCGGTGGATTGTCATCTGGTCTAGCAAATACTCGTGTCCGCAAAGATTTTCAAGCTTTAGCTTATTACAACGGTTCTGTGCTTACCGATGCCACTGGTAATGTCCAGATCACCTTTAAATTACCAGATGACTTAACTACATGGCGAGTCATGGCTGTGGCGACTGATGGAAATCTGCGTTTCGGCAATGGAGATGCCACATTTATCACCACAAAACCACTGCTAACTAATGCTATTTTGCCACAGTTTGCTCGTCCAGGCGATCGCATTCTTGGCGGACTATCTGTAACTAACAACACTGGTAACACAGGAAACCTCACAATTAACGGTGAACTCAGTGGTGCAGTCAAGTTTGGCGATAAGAATCCCACAACTACTTATTTACAAACCAAAGCTAAATCCGCTACCCATGCTTATCGCTTTCCCATGTTGGCAGATAATGTCGGAGTTGGGAAAGTTCGCTTTACTACGCAGCTAAATAATACAGCAGATGCCTTTGAAGTGCCTCTTGATGTTAAGCCACTGGAAATTACAGAACAAGTAATTGAGACTGGTGTCACACAAAAACAAGTAAAAATTCTCCTAAACGTTGACAAAAATGTCTTCCCCGAAGCGGGAGGCTTAGATGTACAGTTAGCTAGTACTTTGATTCCAGAAATTAAAGCCCCAGCCCAGCAGGTTTTAGACAATAATGATTTACCATTCGCAGAACCGGCGGCGAGTCAATTAATTATTGCGGCTAATCTGCAAACTTTGGGTAAAAAATACAATCAAATATTTGCAGAATTTAATCCTAGTCAAAAGACAAAGCAAGCAATTACACAATTGCAAAAACTTCAACTTGCAGATGGTGGTTTTGCTGCTTTCCCAGGACAGGAAAAATCAGACCCTTGGGTTTCTAGCTATGCAGCATCATCTTTAGTTAAAGCTAACCAAGTAGATTCTAAAATGCTATCCCGCGTCAAAGGATATTTGCAGAAAGTTCTAGCCAATCCAGGTCAATACGACTTTTGTAAACAGCAACTTTGTAAAAGACAACTGCAACTGCATACTTTAATCGCTTTAGCAGAATTGGGAGATAAACGCAATACCTTCTTATCGGATATTTATCAACAGCGCCATAAATTTGATGTCGTGACTCAAATTAAATTAGCGCGATATCTATCTCAATTCTCAGAATGGCAGGATGAATCACAAAAAATGATGCAGCAGTTGCAACAAAATATCTATGACACTGGTCGCACAGCAGTTATTAGTCTACCTCCGAGTTGGGGATGGATGAGTTCACCTACCACAGCCCAAGCCCAAGCTTTACGCTTATTTATTACTCAACAAAGTCAACCAGAAGTTATAGATAAGTTATTCCAAAGTCTGCTGGCATTGCGAAGAGATGGGACATGGCAAACTAGTTATGATAATGCCCAAGCTTTAACAGCTTTAGTAGAATATAGCCAACTGCAACCAACACCACCTAATTTTATAGCTACAGTAAAATTAGCTGGTCAGAAACTAGGAGAAAATCGCTTTAATGGCTATCAAAATCCTAGCTTACAGGTAAAAGTGCCGATGGAAAAATTACTCCGTGGACGACATGATTTAACTCTGCAAAAATCTGGTAATGGCACTTTACATTATTTGGTTGCTTATAATTATCGCTTGCAAGGAAATCAACCAGGGAGGTTTAATGGTTTACGAGTCACAAGGGAAATTAGTCAAGTAGGCGAGGAGAAAGTATTGCAAAAAACTGGTCTTTATGCTTTCGATAAACCATTAAGTTTACAAACTGGACAAGTATTTGATATTAATTTAGAAATTATCGCTGATCATCCTGTGAATCATGTAGTCATTAAAGATCCCTTACCCGCCGGATTTGAAGCGGTAGATGAAAGTTTTCAAACCGCTACCACTGCACTACAACCACAAGCAGACAGTTGGCAACTTGGCTTTAAAACAATTTACCGCGATCGCATTATCGCCTACGCCGACCACCTCGAACCAGGAGTTTACAATCTGCGTTACTTAGTCCGTTCTGTAACTCCCGGCACATTTAGATATCCTGGTGCAGAAGTTCACCTGCAATATGCACCAGAAGAATTTGGCCGCGCTGCTGATTCTACACTGATATTGGAGGATAGATCTTGACATCCGTTTCCCCATTACTATTCTGTATTGGGATGAATACCTTGAGAAAAAAGGGTAAATCTCACGCATCTGAAAAAAACTTATCGAAATCACTACCATGTAAGACAGAACATATCGTTGCAGTTATGGACTGCAGTGCGATCGCTCACTACTATTAAGCTATCTCTCGCTAACATAAAAGAAACAATTTCGCCGCAGCGGCCATGACAAAAAAACAAACACGGCGCAATTTTTTACTTACCAGTGTTGCTGTAGCTGGTGGTATTACAGCAACTACTGCCTTGCAACAGGCTGCTAAACCAACAGCAACCATGCCAGAACGAGTGCTAGGACGTACAAATGTCAAACTTCCTATTTTTGGTTTGGGAGGAGCAGGACAAACACCGCTATCCTGGAATGATAAAGAAGGTGATGCAGAGGCAATTATTCAAAAAGCCTTGGAATTAGGTATACGTTACTTTGATACGGCTGCTAGTTATGGGCCGAGTGAAGATTATTTAGGGAAAGTTCTGCCACCCCATCGCTCAAAGCTGTTTATAGCCAGCAAGACTGATCAAAGAGACCGAGATGGAGCATGGCGAGAATTAGAGCGATCGCTTAAACGTCTCAATACAGATTATCTTGATTTATGGCAGTTGCATCACGTTTCTTTCGCCCAAGAACTCGATACTATCTTTAGTGCATCTGGTGCAATTCAAGCCTTAGAAGAAGCTATAGAGCAAAAACTTGTCCGGTTCGCAGGTATTACCGGACATCACGACCCCAAGATCATTGCCGAAGGACTGCGCCGCTATCCCTTCCACACTACACTGATTCCTGTTAATGCTGCCGATAAACATCACCCACATCCATTTCTTCCCGTAGTGATGCCAGTTGCTCAAGAAAAGAACGTTGGTGTAATTGCGATGAAAGTCCCGGCTTATGGTCGGCTGTTTAAACCAGGTGGGTTAACAGGTATGCAGCAAGCTTTAGGATACGCCATGTCTCAATCAGGGGTGCATTGTTGTGTGATTGCAGCCGAAACAATTGCACAATTAGAAAATAATGTCAAGATAGCTCGTGCTTTTCAACCCCTGAGTGAACAAGAATTAACTGCGATCGCCCAACGTACTGCTAATATCTGGGAAGATAGTACATTCTTCCGCGCCTGGACTTAATTTAGACAAGCAAGACACAACTTACGAAAATCGTCACCCCTAACCTCAAAATTTGGATATTGATCAAAACTTGCACAAGCAGGAGACAGTAACACCACAGTTGCTTGATGGTATTTGGCTAATTCTGCTGCTCTAGGGACTGCCTTTTCCATCGTTTCCACAATTTCATAATCAGCATAACCCACCTCTTGCAGGCGTTGGGCAAATGCTGGTGCGGCGCTGCCAATTAGTAATACAGCAGCCGCTTTGGCTTGAATCTTGGCTAACCAAGTAGCATCATCACCGGGTTTTGCTTCTCCCCCGGCAATTAAAATCGTAGGACTTTTCACGGATGCTAACCCCACTTTGGCAGCATCATAATTAGTAGCTTTGCTATCGTTAATAAAATCAATGCCTTCCCAAGTGCAGATATGCTCTAAACGATGGGAAACACCCGGAAACTCACGAATCGCTATATCAATAGCATTGCGCTCAATTCCTGCCAATCGTGCTGCGGCTACTGACATCAGCAGATTTTGCAGGTTATGTTCTCCCACCATTCGTAAGGTAGACGTTTCCACAATTTTTTCAGGTGCAGAAGTTGAGCGTAACTTTTCGACAACCCAGCCATCTTCAATATAAAAGCCTTGTTCACCAATTAAAAAATCTTTGCCTTTCACACTTGTCCAATAGGCATCAGGCCAATGACTGATACCTACCTTTCTCAAGTAGGCATCATCGCCATTAAATACTTGTAAATCTGCCTGACGTAACAGCTTGGCTTTGATGTCGTAGTAATTTTTTAAAGTCTTGTGGCGAGCGAGGTGATCTGGGGTGAAAGTTGTCCAAACACCAATCCGAGGAGCGAGGGATACAGAAGATTCTATTTGATAGCTGCTCATTTCCCCAATTACCCAATCGGGGAGTTTTTCGGCTAAAGCAACTTCACAAGCAGCATAGCCAATGTTACCGCAGGCGGGAGCATCTAATCCTGCTGTTTGAAATATGGCAGCAATTAATGCAGTAGTGGTGGTTTTGCCGTTTGTGCCTGTAATTCCTACCCAAGGTAGAGATTGCAAGTGTTGCCAAGCAAGCTCCATTTCTCCGATAGCTTCAATGCCTAATTCTCGCGCCTTGACTAACACAGGAATATCCCAAGGTACACCAGGACTAACTACAATTAAATCGGGTAAATCAATACTATTCAAATCTAGGGAATACCCCAGTTTTACAATTATCTGTTCAGCAGCTAGTTCTTGTTGTTGTTCGAGAAGGGTTGCGGAGGTGTTGCGTGAAGCAAGGCTGTCCACGCTAGCGGAATCGCTTAGCTCTACCTCCCAACCTTCTCGTTTCAACAATCTCGCCGCGGCAACACCGGACTTTCCCAATCCAATTACAGAAGCTCTTGGCATAGACTGTATGTAGCAAAGTACCCTGGTTAAGCACTCCTTATACTAGCGTTTATTGGCAAATAATACACCACCTTTTATTGCTTTAGGCTACAGATTTTTGACGATCGCCCCAAAATCAGCTAAAACACGGGCATGATTCCGCAGTAATGCCAACAGATGTAACCGATTGCGCTTAATTTCAAGATTGGAGTCCATTACTAAAACGCTATCCGGGCCATCAAAAAAGCTACTCACGGTAGGAGCAATTTTTTCTAGTCCTGTCACCAATAGTTGATAGTTGCGTGACTCCTGCGCCGCTTGAGTTTGGGGTACTAAATCGACTAAGGCTTTATAAAAAGCTGATTCAGAAGGTTTTTGGAATAGTTCTTGATTAACTACAGTTGTGGGTTCTAGCTGTTTGGTATCCAAACCACCTTGGGCTGCTAGGCGTGTGGAACGATTGACAGTTTCATAGATTTTATCTAAAGTTCCATTGTTGCGAATTTGTTGCAGATATAAGGCGCGATCGCGGACATCTAATAAATCCTGTAATGCACGTTCTGTATATTCTGGGTCATTTTCTCCCAAAACTGCATTCACTAGGTCATAGTCAATTTGTTTTTCTTCTTGCAGTAGGGTACGGATACGTTGCAGGAAAAACTCTTGCAATGTTGTAGTTAATTGTGTTTTATCTTTGTTGTAAGCTGCTGCAAAATCTGCCGCTATTTGCTGCAATAAATTTTCTAAATTAATTGGCAAATTAGCTGCCCATGTAATGTTAATTACAGAATTTGCTGCCCGCCGCAAGGCAAAAGGATCTGAAGAACCTGTAGGTATTAAACCTAGTCCAAAGATACTAACTAACGTGTCTAATCTGTCTGCCAAACCAACAATTTGACCTGTTAATGTTTGGGGTAAAATATCATCGGCTCCCCGTGGTAGATAATGCTCAAAAATTGCCGTTGCTACTTCTATTGATTCTCCACTAGCTAAGGCATACTTTTGTCCCATGATGCCTTGCAATTCAGGAAATTCATAAACCATTTGAGTAACTAAATCAGTTTTACATAATAAAGCTGCTCTTTGGATATTGTGGCATTCATTGCTTCCTAATTGCAATTGGGCGGTAATTTGCTCGGCAATTTTGACTATTCTATCTACCTTGACCCGCAAAGAACCCAAATCTTCTTGAAAAGTGACTTTTTCTAACTGTGGTAAAAAGTTCTCTAAAGGCTTGGCTAAATCAGCTTCGTAGAAAAACTGCCCATCTGCCAATCGAGCGCGGATCACTCTTTCATTCCCAACGGCAATGATATCTGACTTACTAGAATCGCCATTAGAAACAGTTATAAAGTTGGGTAGTAATTCTTTGTTATCTGCTGCTTTAAATACTGGAAAATAACGCTGATGACTCACCATCACGGTGGTAATTACTTCAGCAGGTAAATGTAAAAATTCTGGTTCAAATTTACCAATAACAGGCGAAGGCCATTCTACAAGATTAGTAACTTCGGCTAACAAATCGGGGTAGATTTCTGTATAACCATCTAAAGTTTTTACCGATGCTTGAACTTGTTCTTTAATAATCTGGGATCGTTCTTGTGCATCAACTACAACATAGGCAGAAAGCAGCGTATTTATATAATCAGTGGCTTGGTTAATTGTCACCTTTTCTGGATGCAAAACTCGATGGCCTTGAGAAATGCGATCGCTCTTTATTGTTTCTGAACCATTAACCAATTCAATCGGCAAAACCGTCTGATCTAATAAAGCTACTAGCCAACGAATGGGGCGGGAAAATCTCATATCCCCATCACCCCAGCGCATCAACCGCTTACCTTCTAAACTCAAAATCCACTGGGGAACTAGTTCTGTCAAAATTTCTGCGACAGGACGACCAGGAGTACTTCTTTGCACAAAGACAAAATCGCCTTTGTCTGTAGGGCGCACTTCTAAAGCTTCCAGTTCCACTCCTTGCTTTTTGGCAAAGCCTGCGGCGGCTGGTGTTGGTTTACCATCTTTAAAAGCGGCTTGGGCGGGAGGCCCTTTAATTTCTTCTTCGCGGTCTGGTTGCTGGGATGGTAGACCTTTGATCAGTACCGCTAAACGCCTAGGAGTCCCGTAAACTTCTACAGCTGCGCTTGTCAGGCTATTGGCTTCGAGACTTTGGGGAATGCGTTCTTGCCATTGCGCTATGGCATCACTGAGAAAACTTGCGGGTAATTCTTCTGTACCAACTTCTAATAAAAATGCTAAATTTCCTGATATATCAACACTCTTAACCTTTGTCATTAGAATACTACACAAAAGATATACAATATTAGGCTAGTTAAGTGATAGCGTGATTTTTAAGTAGTAAATATTACTTAAATGCTACACAAACTTTTGTACCACCAAAATTATATATCTGTTAGATATTGCAAATGCTTCAAAGTAAAAAGTAAAAAGTGAAAAGTAAAAAGTAAAAAGATAATCCCCATAAATAAATTGAGCGAAAAGTTTGCGCGTCCGGGTAACAGGAGCGCAAAACTTTTCAAGACAGGGGATTTAATAAGGACGTATTGTTTCTTGCGCCCTTCGGGTGACGCTCTCTACCAGACGCTGCGCGTAGCTCGCTTCCCCGTAGGGGTACGCAAGCTCGCTACCGCTGCGCTAACACCAGTCGCCTAGGGAACTTGGGAGGGCTTGTGACCATTTTCTCTTTCTTTGTTTTGCCTTTTAACTTTTTACTTTTACCTTATTCGGTCATTGCGTTGGCGTAAGCCTTTCCCCAGGGTAGCAATTCGCTTGCGGCTGGGATTGCTTCGCTCCATTTCATTTCGCTCGCAATGACGTTTTAAAGTTAATTCTGCTCACCTATTTACGATCAAGGTTTCAGTTTTCTGTTTTTGCTAATTCCGCGTTAGTAAATGCTTTTGACTTTTCAATTCTTTTTCATTAAGTAGTTTAAGTCCACTATTACCAACCGCCAACCCTGGCGAGGTGATGAGTTGAAAAATAAGATCCCCGACTTCTTAGAGAAGTCGGGGATCTGTTTTTTGATGGGTTTCCATTCATTCTGATTTGAAGTGATCGGTATAACTTACATCTGAAACCTAAGCTGAGTGAATCAATGCCTAATTGGGAAAAGAATTTACAAATATCGCGATCGCACTGCACCACATTACATTTATACTTGTTTTAAGCCATTTTTTCGCCAACCCCTAGCTGTTTTTTTGGAGAAGTCAAAATTTAAGGCTGCAACTTTTACTGCAACTGCTTTTGAGCTATTTTTGATCAAAATGAGATGGACGCAAACGCCGAAAACCTTATACTGAGTAAGTTTGAAGCATTTTTGTCAAAGGGGAAACAAGAATAGCGATCGCTGAAACGGTATTTTTAGATCAGGTTGACGAAAATAGGGGCTGTAAGTCTTGTATCGCAAGGCTTTTAAACTCCAGCTGTCTCTACTAACCATGTAGAGGCGAATTAATGGAAACTGTTCAAGCTGATGTTGAAACTGTGAACGGCGTGTCTCGTCTCTACTAACCATGTAGAGGCGAATTAATGGAAACATGTTTGTTATTTGAACGGAAGGCTAATGAATATGTCTCTACTAACCATGTAGAGGCGAATTAATGGAAACGAGACTGGGTTTGTAACACCTCTAGCCCAACCGGGGTCTCTACTAACCATGTAGAGGCGAATTAATGGAAACAGCAACTGGGGCAATGTAAGACATCGGCGCTAATAGGTCTCTACTAACCATGTAGAGGCGAATTAATGGAAACCAAGATGAAACCTACATTCCCCTCTAAAATCTGCAGTCTCTACTAACCATGTAGAGGCGAATTAATGGAAACTGGAGATCGACTCCTTCTATTCTTTTATTGTTAGGTCTCTACTAACCATGTAGAGGCGAATTAATGGAAACTGTTGAAGGGCTAGCAAAATTCGACATCGAAGCCAATGTCTCTACTAACCATGTAGAGGCGAATTAATGGAAACTCTTTGTTGTAGGTGATCGAGAGAGGATTGTTCTTGGGTCTCTACTAACCATGTAGAGGCGAATTAATGGAAACAAAATATGCCCAGGATGCGAAAAAGCTCAAATTATGTCTCTACTAACCATGTAGAGGCGAATTAATGGAAACATGAGTTGCTTGATTCACAAGAGTACAAGTATCGTCTCTACTAACCATGTAGAGGCGAATTAATGGAAACATTAAAGACGTTTGGATTGGTGATCCTTCTAGAAGTCTCTACTAACCATACTTGTTCAACTCGCAACCCACGAGCTAAGTCTCCTGCATCAATATCCTGTTGCGTCTTTCCCTTTTGTGGTTCACGCAAGCGCACGATTACTGCTGCGAGTTCATCTACAGGATGAGTTTTTGGACGAAAGAACTCGATTAGCCAATTGCCTTGCTGGCGTAGTGTTTGCGGCATCAAACCTGCAAACACTACGCTGGATTTCCCACTACCAGAAGCACCAATTATCACTACCAATGACTGTTTTTGAACTGTATCTACTAGTTTCTGGGTGAAAATATTCCGCCCAAATAAAAATCTTGTATCTTCTTCTCAAAAAGGAAATAAACTGCGATAGGACAAGAGGCGATCGCTAAAAAGTAAAAAGTGAAAAGTAAAAAGTAAAAAGATAATCCCCATAAATAAATTGAGCGAAAAGTTTGCGCGTCCGGGTAACAGGAGCGCAAAACTTTTCAAGACAGGGGATTTAATAAGGACGTATTGTTTCTTGCGCCCTTCGGGTGACGCTCTCTACCAGACGCTGCGCGTAGCTCGCTTCCCCGTAGGGGTACGCAAGCTCGCTACCGCTGCGCTAACACCAGTCGCCTACAGCGCTGGTTCACTGCGCGTCTCGAAACAAATGTTTTCATTTCGTTCCATCAATAAATTGAGAGAGAAGTCCTGTAGACGGGTTTCCCGCCCTATGGAACTTGGGAGGGCTTGTGACCATTTTCTTTTTCTTTGTTTTGCCTTTTAACTTTTTACTTTTGCCTTATTCGGTCAAGGAGATAGGATCTACTTGAAGAGTAAAATTTTAGGAGTAAATTTCTGTCTTTACAATTTATTACTTTCCCCCCCTCAAATTCTGAACCTCCCGCCGGCTTGATAGTCACTTTGCACGGTTGGGGAGCTAATGCTGAGGATGTTGCATCTTTATTACCTTTTTTTAGATTACCTAATTACCAGTTTGTGTTTCCCGATGCGCCTTATCCTTATCCTGATTCTGCGACAGGTAGGGCATGGTACGACCTGAGAATGGAGAATATGTTTCAAGGGTTAGCTGAAAGTCGACAACTGTTAACAGATTGGTTGCAATCTTTAGAGAGTAGTACTGGCGTACCTTTATCGCGGACTGTTTTGAGTGGATTTTCTCAAGGTGGTGCTATGACTTTAGATGTAGGATTGCAACTGCCCCTAGCAGGTTTAATTGTTATGAGTGGGTATTTACATCCTGAGATAGTAACGGCAGCTAAAAGTAGTTTTCCACCAACTTTAATTATGCATGGGAGAAACGATCAAGTTGTACCGCTGGAAGCTGCCTTAAAAGCACGGGAAACTGTGGAAGCTTTGGGTGTTGCGACAGAATATCACGAATTTGACATTGGACATGAAATCAGCCCCCAAATGTTAGAGGTGCTACGAAATTTTGTAGTAAATGTAACTAGCTAGTCTTAAATGCAAATTTTTTACAAATTAAGGTAGAATCCTGAAAAATTTTACGAAATCAATGCCCTCCAATGAGTAATATAGATTGGGAGGCTGCGCTAAGCGTAACTTAACCCACGCCGGGGCAATGCTGCATAAGGGAGGGGCAAGCATTATGACAACTCTAAGCATTTCCAAAAAAGAAATTGCTGCCATGACCGCAGCAGAAGTGGAAGAGCTAGCTACACGTCTGGAATTGGATAATTATAGCAATGCTTTTGAGGGTTTAAATGATTGGCACGTATTGCGAGCGATCGCTTTTCAGCGTCCGGAGTTAGTGGAACCCTATATCTACCTCTTAGATTTAGAACCCTATGATGAAGCTTAGGTTAAAGTATGAAGGCTGAAAGTATAAGTGTCAGAATTACCTTGTATTCACCTTAACTTTCATGCTTTTTTTTTCATGCTTAATTCTGCAACTCTCAACAAAAGGGTTTTAATTGGTGTAGGCGGCGGTATCGCCGCCTATAAAGTTTGTGAGGTGGTTTCGACATTATTTAAAACGGGGGCAGAAATCCGAGTCATTCTTACCCGTTCAGCCCAAGAATTTATCACGCCCCTGACTTTAGCAACTTTATCTCGTCATTGCGCTTATACAGATGACAATTTCTGGCAACCAACTCATTCTCGACCTTTGCATATTGAGTTGGGTGAATGGGCAGATTTATTGGTAATTGCCCCTTTAACAGCTAATACATTAGCCAAATTAGCTTACGGCATGGCTGATAATTTGCTGACAAATACTGTTCTAGCTTCTACTTGTCCCGTGCTGTTAGCGCCAGCCATGAATACAGAGATGTGGGAGCAATCAACGGTGCAGCGTAACTGGCATCAAATATTGACCGATCGCAGATATCATGGGATGAATACAGCATCGGGTTTATTGGCCTGCGATCGCATCGGTGCTGGAAGAATGGCAGAACCGTCGGAAATTGTCACATATATCCAATCGCTGTTACACACTCAAGGAGTGCGAGATTTAGTTGGTAAGCAAGTATTGATTAGTGCTGGGGGAACACGAGAGTATTTAGATCCCGTGAGGTTTATTGGTAATCCGTCTACGGGGAAGATGGGATTAGCTTTAGCACAAGCAGCACTGCATCGCGGAGCAAATGTCATTTTGGTGCATGGCCCAGCGAATTGGAATGTCCCATTGGGAGTGCAAGCAATTTCTGTCATTAGTGCTGAAGAAATGCAGCAAGCTATGCAGTCATATTTACCCAATGCAAATGTAATTTTGATGTCAGCCGCCGTTGCCGATGTTAAACCTAGAAACTACAGTTTAGAAAAATTACCCAAGCGATCGCTTCCTCAATCTTTACCCCTAGAACCTGTACCAGATATCATCGCTCAATTAGCACAACTTAAACAACCCCATCAGCGTTTAATTGGTTTTGCTGCCCAGACAGGGGATATGATCACACCAGCTATGGAAAAGTTGCAAAGTAAAAAGTTGGATGTGATTGTTGCTAATCCTATCGATCTACCTGATAGTGGTTTTGGTAGTGACAATAATCAAGCGATAATCTTAGATCGACAAGGGCGAAAGGTAGAAATTGCACATTGTTCTAAGCTGCAAATGGCACATCATTTATTTGATTTTGTTAAATAAAAAAATATTCCCAAGCGATCGCCTGGGAACAAAAAGACTAATTAATTACGGATTTTTGACTAACTTCAATCAGCTTATCTAACTGTCTGCTTCATTGCATCAGCTGCATCCTCAGCACTGCGCTGAACATTGATTTTGGCATCTTCAACACCGCGTTGGGCATTAATTTTGGCATTCTCTGCACCGCGCTGGACATTTTTGGTCAAGTCTTGGGTTGCATTTTGGGTGTTGTCTTTGATGTTTTCTATTCCGCGCTTAGTCCCCTTCGCTACGCCTTGTCCGAATTCTCCAGCGGAACTGCCAACATCTTCACCTAAGTTCTTAACTCTTTGGCCTAAGGGTGTACCTTGGCGGTAATTTTCCACATATTGTCCTGTGCTGTCAATTCCTTTTTGATCAACGTTTCTTTGAGCATTGTCCCGAAGGGCTTTAGCTCTAGCTTCTGCTGACTTTTCACCTGCTTTAGCTCTAGGATCTACGTCACTAAAATTATTCATCCCGCCTTTAGGCTCATTGAGATCATAACTTTTTGTAGGATCGTATCGCTTAGTATACGATTCCGCAGAGTTAGGACTAGACGGTTGCGCACTAGGCTGTGGTGGCTGTGCAGCTATTCCTGAAGAACAAGCTTGTGTTAGAACTAGGAAAACTCCTGCCAAAAAAACAGTTAAAATTTTCACTGGACGAACATTCTTTAGCCAATTAATGACTCTTTTCATAGTAATCTCCTTGTGTTTTTGTAACTAAGTGAAACTTTCACCACAATAGAATCTGGGATGATTTTTAAATCCCAAATTTATCAACAAGACAAAAGTTTTATTTGCCTAAGGCTGGATTTTTTTGCAACTCAGGTCTATAACTTGCTTCACCTGCCTTATCTTTCACAAAGCTAGAAGCATCTTTAAATTCTTCTTTCACAGCTTCAAGGCGGTCTTTAACACGGTTTCCTACGTTTGATTCATTTTGAATCAGACTACCTGGTTTAGGACGTTGAAAGTTCTGCTCGTTGATCAGGGGTAATTCACCTTCTTTGTAAATTCTACCTGCGGGTGTTTCGGCACCTGGGTAAAGTATCTCAGACTCCCTGTTTGTGGCAATTAGTATTTGTGAATTTAAGTCTAGGCTGGCGCGATCGCGCCCCTGCTTAGTTTGTGAGTTAGTTACCTTTGGATCGGTGGACATTTGATATTTGGTATAGTTGTCTCCACCATGCTTATAAGGATTATTAGCCCCACCAGCTTGTACCGCCGGATTTTGGGGATTTGCACCTTGGGCGTTTGCTCCGCCATTACAAGCAGTAGTAACTATTAACAATATACCTGCCAAAAATACGGTTAAAATCTGGCGCAGTCGCAGCTTTTTCCATAAATCTATCAAATTTCTCACTCAGTCCTCCTTTGCAGTAAGAACAAAATTTTCCGCTGACAATTGTTTGAATATGCCAGAATGTTAGTTCTTGTTTTGAGTTGACTAATAATTGACCAACAGATACTAACATTACGCACCAAAAGCTATCCTTGCATCTAGCTCAAGTCACATTATTTTTATTACGAATATCCTGCATTTATCTAACTCTGGGGAGAGATAAATTCTTATTATCCACTTTTATTTATGCTACTGTGCCTGATGAGTTTCTATATCAGTTAGATTAAGAATTGACGCTGAATAGTATCGTCCTAGAGAAAGAGATTAAACTTGTAGTTGGTATATAATTTTGTGATCACAAATCAACATCAATAAGTTTAAGTTAACTAATGCCTATATAAATTTGTTTATTGTGCAAAAAATTTAATTAATGGCAATAACTGTAAGACAATTCGTCAACACATATACATTAAATTAGCTCAAGCCTTCAGCTGTTTACTCCCAAGCTTTGGTATGTAGCTGATGTATAGCAGGGGACAGGTTTGAAAGTCTGTTGGTGTCCGGGTTTTATGATCAGTTTATGTCCTAAACTAACTGGCTATCGCTATACTATAAGATTTGAGATATTTAAACTTAGAGGTTGTTTGAAAAGTCTAATTTATTACTCGCCCTGGCGACTAGAAGTCGCGGCTACTCTGCGAGAAGGCCACCTGCGTGGGTTTCAAACCCTTGTTTTTGCGTTAGTCCGCGCAGGCGGTGAGGGAGTTGCAGTCTTGGCGGTTCCCGTCGATTGCGAACTCCCGAACCCGAAGGGACTTTGTTTGTGTAGTAGCAAATTATATTCGCCCAAAACTATTAAATGACCAAAATGATGAAGCAAATTTTACGCTGGATAATTTTGGGCGGTACCCTGTTTTTTCTAGCGAAAGCCTTGAAGGATCACTGGTTTGAAGTGACAGCCATCCGTATTGATGCAGCTGGATGGGCAATTTTAGCGATCGCCACAGGCGTAACTTTGCTAGCACATATTTGGGCGGGTTGGATATGGACTTGGGTTTTACGAGAGTTAAATCAACCTGTACAGTCTTCCCAATTTATCCAAGTTTACCTAAAAACAAACATTGCTAAGTATTTACCGGGTAATGTCTGGCATTACTACGGGCGAATTGTCGCAGCGAAAAATGCAAATGTTTCTCCTGGTGCAGCTACTTTAAGTGTTTTGCTGGAACCGCTACTTATGGCGACAGCAGCTTTAATAGCTATTGTCCTATTCGGTAACCAATTGGCAGCAGTTAATACAACTGCGATTGTGCGAATACTACAGTTTTTGGCTTTAGTTGTAGTGCTTTGTGCAGTTCATCCCCGGTTTTTAAACCCAGTGATTCGCTTGTTATCCCGCTTGAAGGCAAAAAAATCTGAGACTAATACCAAGTCAAATGTGAGTTTAGGTATCAAACGCTACCCTCTACGACCCTTGTTAGGAGAATTAGGATTTTTAGGATTGCGTAGTATTGGGTTTATCTTAACTATATCTGCCTTAGGGGTGGTGAAGTGGAGTCAAATTCCTTTATTGCTGGGGGCTTTTAGTTTCGCTTGGTTGCTAGGATTAGTTGTTCCTGGTGCGCCTGGTGGTTTGGGCATATTTGAAGCTACTGCGATCGCACTTTTACAATATCACTTTCCATCTGCTCTAGTAATTAGTGCGATCGCTCTATATCGCTTGATTAGTATTGTATCCGAAACTGCTGGTGCTATCTTAGCTTGGCTTGACGAACGCCTTGCAAAATCCTAAGTGATCATTCCTATGATTTTTGGGTATCTTCCTTAATTTGAGAAAATATACGATAAGTATCCAAATTTAACTGTGAATTAAAATTTTTATCGTCTTCTTTCATTTTAATCAAGTTGTATTCAATGTTTTCTGCATAAATTGCAAAAGTAATATTAAAAAATTCCATAAAATTAATTAGCCAATGACATTCATCTTCTGAATAAATTTCATAGTAACTAATTAAATTAGCAATACGAATTTCTAAATGACTGCGGGCATTTTGACAAATCAAAATAATCTTTAATAGAATAATTACCAACGTTAGAGAATGACCTTGAGAAAGCAACGCCATAAATAATAGTGAAGGCTCCCGCCCATTCTCTGTTGTTAGACAATCGATTATACGGTTACAGCTTCTCAAAAATAAATTTTTATTGATCAGTTCTTCATCATGCTCAACACTCCAAAATGATAGCTTATCTGCTAAATTTTGCCTGATTTTTTTTATTAACTCTTGATTATTTATAGAGTAAAATAAATATTTTTGAATGCTTTCTTTAAAATCTTTTAGTGTTTGATTTTGAGTTTGCTTAATAAATATATTTGCTAAATTTTCGTAACTAAAGATCCCTTTTTTGACAACAATCATTTTGATTAAACGCAAAACATCATCTCCCAAAATACTGGGATTACTATAGCGTGATGCATTTGAAGCTGCACATTGAGAACGAGCAATATACATTGCTAGTTCAAACTTAAATGTGTCTTTCATTTGCTTGGAGAGATTTGCCGCAGCTTCTTGTTGCTCTTGAGGATTGTTGACATCAAAAGATTGAGCCACTAACAAATAAGCACTATAGCGATTAGACCAGTGGACTTTGTTGGCATCGTCATATTTACAAGCAAATAATTTCAGTTCCTCATAATCGCTGCTAATAACAAATTTTTTTAGCCAGCTTCTATAAATATTTAAATCTGAAGAATGATTTAATTCTAGATTAGTACAGTAATCAGCAAATAAATGAATTAATTCTGGGATATACTTGTGTTTTCTTTTAGATGCCCAGTTATTAACTAAAATGTAGCAACAACGCTTAATTGTATTGCGAAACTCCTGTTCACTATTAACAAAACTAATTCCATGTATTGCTGGTATGCTATCCAAACAACCTGAATCAAGACAGTCTATAAATAGCCGCTTAAATTCTCGCAGAACATCTTCTGGAGACCATTTATTGACAATTTCCACTAAATATCTGTAAATCATTTCTTGTCTGATTTGCAGATTTATTTGTTGAGATTTGGACTTAACAATATCTTGATGTTTTTGACTACTTGGTAAACTATTAGCGGTCATGCCAGTTCTCAAGACCAATAAGTTTTCGGTTTTTACTGTTATCAGCTTAACCTTGGTAAATTGTAGTATCAATATGTGTCTTCAAAGATTCAGTAATTTTTTGACGCACATTTGATAAACCTACGGAATGACGTATTAAAACTTAACTGTAAATTCTTTAAGTTTTAAGAAAAATTACTGAGATTTATAAAAACTGGCTTCAGTCCACGATAAATCTAAATATACAAATATCGCCAGATAGTTTAGGACATCAACTGATCATAAAACCTGGACAACAACAGACTTTCAAGCCTGTCCCCTGTCCCCTATCCCCTATCACCTATCACCGAAGAGGCAGAGTGGGGGGAGCAAGCCCTTCTCCTCTGCGCCAAGCGAAGCGAAGCATGGGTACGTTCGCGGAGCGTCTCGGAGAGAAGCCCTGCCCTGGAAGGGCGCTCGACTGGGGCGGGGTACAAGCTTCGTCCCAGCCTCTCCCCCTTGCTAAGAGCTCCCTGCTCCCCTGCTTCTTTTGACCTGTTCCCTGCTACACAACGAGACCTGCCTATACTTGCTAGGCAGGTCTATGATGTTTAAATTTGTAGTGGGGGTGGAGGGACTTGAACCCTCACGACCTTTTACGGTCAACGGATTTTCATTCTTCCGTAGCTTTCACTACTGCCTAGAAGCTTTAGCAATCTTTGGCTTTAAGAATTGGACTCTCCCTTTACCCTCGACTTAACGTTAGGGTAGCTCCCGTCGGGTCTCTGCACCTTCCCTCAATTTTTGATTGAATAACAATCTCAAATTCTTGGGCTTGGCTCAGGATTGCCATGTCTGTCACCAGATTTAGGTTTCCCTGAGTTTGAGAGCTTACACTTGAGGGGTTTCTCCTTCAAGGCTCAGTTAACTAAGTCCGTAGCGTCTACCATTCCGCCACACCCCCTAGTGTTGTAGGGAGCTACTGAATCTTTGCAGAGGCAGCAAATACCTCCTCATCTATTCCAGCATCAATTGTGTCTTTTGTGCAACTAAATTGAAAAAATTCTGTCCATCATGAGCGATCGTGTTCCAGAGTGGAATTTTCCCTTGTTTCTTCGCAATCAATCTAGATAATTATTTTCAATTTCCCCTGACAAAAGCGTTTATTTGCCACTGGCTTTGATATTGTAGCATCATCCGAGTTTTAATCAAGACTTAAACTAGAAATTGTTGTACCTGACATTCTAAAAGCACAACAGCTATCTTTCTCTCAGTTGAAGCATTCAGCCTATGATGGAAAATAGATGCACCAAATAGTCTTGTCTACTTAGAGAAAAAATCTATGATTGTCGCCCTGTTGTATCTAGCTTTAGCTGGAGCTTACCTGTTAGTAGTCCCTGTTGCTATTCTGCTGTACCTCAAACAGCGTTGGTATGTAGTTAGCGCCATTGAACGCACCTTTATGTACTTTCTGGTGTTCTTTTTCTTTCCAGGTTTGTTAGTTCTATCGCCGTTTTTGAATTTTCGACCTAGGCGGCGACAAATTGAAGTTTAACGAGATTGGTAGGTTATAACTCTCATGCGACGCATTGACGCTATTGGAATCGGCTTAGGTGTTTTTATTGCTGGTGGCTTGGCATATATAGGATTACAGCTAGTTGGTTTAGACTTTCAACAGGCTGGTGTATGGAGCCAAGTCTTGCTAGTCACTGGACTGATTGGCTGGTTAGCCACCTATATTTTCCGCGCTCTTGGCAAAAACATGACTTACCATCAACAGAGGGAACAGTATGAACAAGCCTTTTTCCAAAAGCGCCTAGAAGAACTTACTCCTGAAGAACTAGCAAAAATTCAAGCTGAGATAGAACAAGAAGAACAAACTCAGATTTGATACTTCAGACCTTGTTGGCGAATAGGGGATAATACCCTCTATTTGCCTGCAAGTAATTCGTGACTGGAGATCAGTTTCCACGATATTGCTAAAGCCAAGTAGCTTACCGTCAGGTAATTCCGCAGACTCCAGTAGTTCGATTTTTCCTTGCCGAACAGTAGCCCAAAGCGTTTTTAGCATATCCTTTTTATGATACTAGCAGCAAGCGATCGCCTTTTGTGAAAGAGTAAGCGTTAGCGTAGTTCACTGTAGGTATCGTTTTATCTAGACATTCAAATCATCGGCTAAAAACTATACAGTTCAAAAACTCGTCGCCCAAACCAGGTTTCTGGCTTTCGTACCAGCTGTACGCCTCATTGAGTGCTTCTTGAACTTCTGGGCGAAATACCAGCACGTAATTCATCGTTGTTTCTTAATCGATGCTTTGATTTCCTCCCAAGTCAGCACATTATCTGGATTTGAATCATAGTCAGCAATTCGACGATCAAGCTCTCGCCTTTGTGCATCGGTTAAATCAGGGTAAACTTGCTCGGCTGCGATGCTATCCCAAATTGCCTGCACAATACGGATTCTATCTTCAACACTCAGAGTTGCAATTTCGTTCAAAGTAGCTGTGATATCCATGCTGATTAACTTGGAGTGAGGAAGCAACTGGTACACCTTAAATATAAGCGATCGCCTGTTATGGAAGAGTGAGCGATCATTTTATTTAGGCATTAAATTCCCAATTTTGCGAAATTGCTAATAATATCTTGCTATTGAAACAAGTTATATACCGCACTAATTTTTTCACCAGATAACTCTTGTGGCATAATAATTAATTCTCCGGTTGCAGTGCGTTCAAACCTCAAGTCACGGTTTGCCTGACATAGATTAAAAAACTGCTCATCTGTCAGTTCCAATACTGATTGAAGGTTGACGGTTAAAGCATTCATAGTCATATCTCAGATTGAAAAGTTAAGGCAGGCTTTATGCCTGCCCATGTAATCCTATTCTATTCCTTCAATCCGGTCTTCAACTTCTTGATACAACTCGCGCAGACGATCTAAATTCTCCTCGCTAGTCTCCCAATAACCGCGTCCATTCACTTCCAACAACGTTGATACAACCTTACGGAAAGAATGAGGATTGAGATTCATCAACCGTTTCTGCATTTCTTCATCTTTGATGAAGGTTTCGTTGGTGTCCTCGTAAATCCAGTTATCCACAGCGCCGGCTGTCGCACTCCAACCTACTGTATTTACCAATCGCTTGGAAAGTTCGCGTACACCTTCGTAACCGTGAGACAACATCCCCTCATACCATTTGGGATTTAACAATTTGGTACGGGCATCTAAGCGCACGGTTTCTGATAATGTGCGGACTTGGGCGTTAGCTGTGGTAGTGTCTGCAATGTAAGATGCTGGTTTTTTACCATCACCACGCAGACTTGCCACAAGCTTGGTAGGGTCAGAATCGAAGTAGTGGGAAACGTCCGTTAAGCTAATCTCAGAAGAATCGAGATTTTGGAAAGTTGCATCAGCAGTTTTTAATGTGCTTTCAAAAATATGCCGGGATTCGTCCATCATACCGGGGTTATCGGAATTGAAGGCGAAGGATTTCCGTTTCAGGTACATTTCTTGCAACTCGGCTTCGCTGTCCCAAGTGCTGTTTTCTACCGCCAAGTTGATATTTGACGAGTAAGAACCAGAAGCGTTGGAGAAGACACGCGTTGCTGCTTGACGCAGATTAATCCCCATGTCCTGGGCTTGCTGCAAAGCATGTTTGCGGACAAAGTTCATCTCTAAAGGTTCATCCGCCTCAGCTGCCATCTTCACCCCTTGGTCTAGGAGGTTCATCTGGTTAATGAACAAGTCGCGGAATACACCAGAACAGTTGATTACGACATCAATTCTGGGGCGACCCAACTCTTCTAAAGATATCAACTCCAACTTGTTCACCCGTCCCAAGGCATCGGGAACTGGACGCACACCGACCATCCACATGATTTGCGCTAGGGATTCGCCGTAGGTTTTGATGTTATCGGTTCCCCAGAGAACACAGGCGATGGTTTCTGGCCATTGACCGCTGTTTTCTGCTTTGTTGCGTGCTAACAACCTATCTACAACAATTTTGGCGGATTGTACTGCTGCTGTGGTGGGGATAGATTGGGGGTCTAGTGCATGGATATTCTTGCCTGTAGGCAATACATCTGGGTTGCGGATGGGGTCGCCACCAGGGCCAGGCAGAACATACTCGCCTTCTAAGCCTTGGAGTAAGGCTCCCAGTTCATTATCTGCACAAACTTGCTGGAGGCAAAATTCCAAATACTCAAACAGTGGTTTCAAGACAGCGGTGTCCACTTTGGGATAACCTGCTTTGTGCAATGCTTCTACCCAAGGTTCTTTTTTACCCATGTTGAAAAAATTCAACCGGGACACTAAAGAAACTCGTCCTTCAGCATCAGTTTGTGCTTGCACCAAGGCACCAACTGCGGTACGGGTTGCTAAGGTGATGTCTTGCAGCAGCTGGACATCTTCTAAAATGCCTTTGTCGTTATTTTGGTAAATATCATCAATGTTGCGTCCAATGCTATTAGCGATAATTCCGGGCAAGCCTTGAAGTTCTTCTTCCTGACGATCTAGACTAGCGATATTGACCAGAGTTGCAACGGCTTCTTCTGCACTTGGCGGTTTACCAATTACGTGCAATCCACAAGGCAACAACCGAGATTCAATTTCCATCAATCTGCGGTAGACGTTGCCGACAATATTGTCGCGCTGTTCAGCGTTCATATCTTTGGCATCGGTTTCTGGCAAGTTAATATCCTTATCCAGATTCACAATTCGGCATTTATCCATGATGGAGTTGACAATGGAAATGCCTCGTCCACTATCTTTCAAGGTTTGGTAAGAAGCAATTAACTCGCTGAGTTCCTTCAAACCTTTATACAAGCCAGCATTTTCCGCCGGAGGTGTCAAGTAAGAAATTGTCTCGGCATAACTGCGACGCTTGGCAATTGTCGCTTCACTAGGATTATTGGCTGCATAGTAATACAGGTTAGGAATTGAGCCAATCAAGTTATCTGGATAACAGTCACCAGACATCCCCATCTGTTTCCCTGGCATAAATTCCAAGGAACCGTGAGTCCCAAAGTGCAGTACTGCGTCAGCTTGCCAAACTTGCTCTAGGTAAGTGTAGTAGGCAGCAAAACCGTGGTGAGGACTAGCAGAACGGGAGAACAACAGTCGCATCGGGTCGCCTTCGTAACCGAATGTAGGTTGTACACCAATGAAGACGTTACCGAATTGCTTGCCATAAATTAGCAGGTTTTGCCCATCGCTGTTGAGATGTCCAGGAGGTGGGCCCCAGTTCTCTTCGAGGCGTTGAGAGTAGGGTGTGAGTGCCTCGTACTCAGGAACCGACATCTTGTAAGCAATGTTGAGTTCAGGGCTACTGTACTGTGCTTGAGCGTCATGGATGACTTCTTGCATCAGTGCTTCAGCTGATTCTGGTAATTCTGGCAAGTCGTAGCCGTTATTTTTGAGGGCTTTCATTACCTCGTAGATGGAACCAAATACATCTAAATAAGCGGCGGTTCCGACGTTGCCTTTATCTGGCGGAAAGCTAAAAACGGTGATAGCAACTTTTTTATCAAGCTTCGGCTTGCGGCGGAGATTTGCCCATTTTAAGGCGCGTTCAGCTACAGCTTCAACCCGATCGCGCAGCGCGATCGCTTTCCCGGTTGCCCCATCTCTACCCGATAATATTATCGGCTCAATTGCCCCATCCAATTCGGGAATCGCAATCTGCAATGCTACCTGAATCGGATGTAGACCTAAATCGCTATCCATCCACTCTTCGGTGGTTTGGAACACTAAGGGTAGTGCCACCATGTAAGGGCGGTTTAAGCGTTTGAGTGACTCAATGGCCTTAGGATGGTCTTGTCTAGCCGGGCCACCCACTAAAGCAAAACCAGTCAGCGATATGACTGCATCTACTAACTGTGTGTTGGTATTCGGTTCGTAGAAGTAAGCATCCACAGGCTTGGAGAAATCCAAACCACCAGCAAATACTGGCAGTACCTTTGCTCCTAACGATTCCAACTCCTGCACGATCGCTACATAATGGGCATCATCACCAGTAACTAGGTGGGTGCGTTGCAATACCAACCCAATACAGGGCGCTAGGGGATCTTTGAGGTTTTTAGAGATATCCTTGCGGGCTGTGTACCAATTCAGGTACTCTTTGACATCCTCAAACATATTGGGAGCCAAAGGATGCCAAATCCCTAAATCGGGATAAACCACCGGCGCTTGATATGTAGGAGATGCAAAATTTTGTTTCTCTACATCTTTAAATACGTATTTATCAGCTAGCATCAACAAGAAGTTTTCCAGGTTTTCTGGAGAACCCCCTAACCAATACTGAAAACTGAGCATGAAATTTCGCGCGTCTTGTGCTTTGTCCATCGGGAGGAACTTCAGCACTTGGGGTAGCGTTCGCAAAAGCTTCAGCATCCCATCTTGGAATCCCGCACCGGATTTTTCTTTGCGTTTACGCATGAATTGGGCGATCACACTCTTGGACTGACCCAACTGTGCTAGAGAAAAGCTGCCCATTTTATTGAGGCGCATCACTTCTGGCATCGAGGGAAAGACAACAGCGACATCCAAGCGATCGCGATATGGTTCAACTGCTTTAACTACTTTTTGTGCTAAGTCTTCTATGAAAATAAGTGAGGCAATAAATATATTTGCGCTCTCCATATCCCGTTTGAACTCTTCATAGTTCTCTGGGTCACGGAGTTCCTCAATCAAGTACCCGCTGATTTCAATCGCTAAGTTGGGATGATTAGAATTAATCTTCCGAACCGCTTGCGATAATGCACTCTGGTACTGGGACTCAAGCACGACATAGACCACCTTGATTAAATTACGTCCGCGTAAGTTATCAGGCGCAATGTGTCTAATGGTGGACTTGACGTGGGTGAACATGCTTCCTCGGCTCCTTTGATGCGTGTTCTCTACTGAAAGTTCTTAGCGGCAATTAAACGCTAAGGGTGACTTTCTCTCTATCGGCAATAAGAGTTTTTTATCAGAAAAACCTTACACAGTGGGAATTTTATCGTCTATCTGACACAAATCGATATAAAAAATGAAATATTTATTATTAAATATTGAAAATAGCAAAAGTAATCACTCAGTATTTGTAACAAAAAATTAATATATACAACTATTGACAGTTGACTATTGGCAAATGACTAAACAAGAATTTGATATTTTAATTCTCTCAAATGGCCCTGGTGAGGTAACTACCTGGGTACGTCCAGTTGTCAAAGCACTACGGCAAAAATTAGGAGATGACCGTTCTGTAGTGAGAATTTCGGTAGTTTTATCGTCTTGTCCAAATGCGACTGGCAAAGAAGCTGCGATCGCCCTTGCTTATCCGGAAGTAGATCGAGTCCAGGGAGCAGAGCATTTTTGGCAATTTTTGCTTTGGGGCAAAACATTTGAAAATTGGGACTGGAGAAGTCACGGTGTAATAGTTTTCTTAGGTGGAGATCAAATTTTTCCTGTAGTTATCGGCAAGAAATTGGGCTATCGCACAGTTGTTTACGCCGAATGGTCAGCCCGTTGGCATAATTGGATTGACCGCTTTGGCGTGATGAAAGCAACAGTTGCTAAAGGTGTCTGTGCAAAATATGCTCACAAATTCACCGTAGTAGGAGACTTGATGCTAGAAGCAGCCCAGAGACTAGATTTAAATCCCCCTCCGCCTAACACTACATCACTTAAAACTGAATTAATTGGTTTACTGCCTGGTTCAAAAGCAGCAAAATTAGCTCAAGGCGTGCCATTAATTTTAGCGATCGCTGAACACATCCACGCCAAAAGACCCCAAACTAAGTTTGTGATTCCCCTAGCTCCAACTTTGGATTTACAAACTTTAGCTAGTTTTGCCGATCCCCAAAAAAATTCTTTAGTTCACACTTTTGGCTTTAGTGATGCATCTTTAATTGCCGCAGAAGGTAGTACTTGTCCCTATGCACTCAAAACAGCAACGGGCTTAGAAGTGGAACTATGGCAAGAAACCCCTGCTTATGACTTATTATCCCAGTGCTGTATCTGTCTGACTACAGTGGGAGCAAACACAGCTGAACTTGGTGCTTTAGGTATACCGATGATTGTTTTGCTACCGACGCAACAACTTGATGCCATGCGTTCTTGGGATGGTTTACCAGGATTATTGGCCAATTTACCGGGGGTGGGTTCCAACTTTGCAAAGGTGATTAACTGGCTCGTATTAAGACGCAAAGGTTTATTAGCCTGGCCGAATATTTGGGCAAAAGAAGAGATAGTGCCAGAACTTGTAGGCAAACTCCAAGCGCCAGAAGTTGGTGAAATGGTCTTAGATTGGTTAGCTCATCCAGAAAAATTAGAAGAGATCCGAGCCAAGCTACAGAGTGTTAGGGGTGAAAGTGGAGCAGCAAGTAAGATTGCACAGATTGTGTGCGAGGAAATTGAGAAGTAGGGGAACAGGGAAAAAGTTCTTGGCTATTACAACCATATCTCCCGCACTGACCAGTCGGCGATCGACAGCGGCTTGTTCCACTCTGGCAATCATTTCGTCGGTATTAGAAACCTCTTGAAGCAACAAAGCGAGGTATTCGGTGAATCCTCTTTAAATGAGCTTCACCATTTTCATGAGAAAAGTTCAGCCTCGCTACATCCATACCCGCTTCTACCATTGCTTTGATAGTATGGCGATCAGAACAGGCAGGGCCGAGAGTGCAAACGATCTTAGTTTTACGCATGGGGAACGGAAATATTTATTTTAAAACGACTTTATCGCTGACTTTCCCCTCCTCATCGATGTCATAGACAATGGGGATACCCGTTGCAAGTTCGAGGTTCGGAACTTCTTCTTCGCTGAGTTGATCGAGATACATAATGATAGAGCGTAAAGAGTTGCCGTGGGCGGAAACCAGAACGTTCTCAGCCTGCTTGAGGTGGGGTAGAATCCGATTTTGGAAAAATGGGATTGTTCTTGCAGCGGTGTCCTCTAAGCTCTCTCCTCCTGGTGGGCGGACGGAAAAAGAGCGTCGCCACTCGTGAACGATGTCTTTACCTACCTTCTGTGCCATCTCGGCTTTGTTGAATCCTTGTAAGTCGCCGTAGTGGCGTTCGTCTAAGTCTGAACTGGTAAAAATTGGAATTTCCTCACTTTTGTAGCCTTCATATTTGTCCCAACCATGCCAATTGGGGTCATCAGCATCGTGTTTGAAAACGGGGCTTTTACCACCGCAGGCTCCTTCACACTCAGTTAGACAGATGGCAGTTGTTTCCAACGCCCGGACTAGTAAGCTAGTGAAACAGAGATCAATCTGATAGGGACTAATTTTCTTTGCTGCTGCCATCGCCTCTTGGCGACCTACACGATTGAGTGGTACATCTACCCAGCCGCTAAATCGGTTAGCTGCATTCCAGGTGCTTTGACCGTGACGAACCAAAATTAGTTTTGCCATTTTTGTTATTATTTTGAGTCTTTAATCAAGCTGATAGCTGCCCGCACCATCTGACTGGCATAACCCCATTCGTTGTCATACCAACTCATTACTTTTACCAAGTCACAATCGACAACTTGTGTCATTGTCAAATCGACGATTGAGGCATGGGAATCGCCAACAATATCAGATGAGAACCATAATTTCCTCTTTTTTGATTGGAGATTGATAATGTCAATTAAACTACCGCGAGAAGTATTGATGATGACATTAGCCTCGGCATATTGAGTAGCATTCTCGGATTGCCAGCGATCGCCGCTCCTTGTTAATAAGCAACCTGAGCCGTGGGTGGCTGGGGTTCCTCTCTCTACATTAGCCGCACAATCACCACCAGCAAAGACTTCTGGGAAGCCTAGTAGTTGCAGAGTTGGGGTGACATAGAGACAACTTGCTTAGGGATTGTTTTTAAGCAAGTGCTACGCTAGTACTTAAGAATATGGCGATTGATCGCCTCTTAATGCACAGTTTGACTATTATGTCAAGGCAATAACCTTAAGCTTACTTTCAGCCTTTGTCCCTGACAGGTACACCTGAGCAATATAATCTGCCAACATCCGGTCGGTATTGAAATAAGGGCAAACTGTTTTCATTGAAGCTTTGATCATCTCAATCCAGCGTCGGGGCAGTCCTTTAGGATCGCGATCATAGTAGAGGGGAATAATTTCTGCTTCTAGTAGACGATAGAGAGATTCACTATCGTGATTGTCTTCAGCGTCTTGGTCATCAGGTTGATCGTCATGACAGTAGTCTGCACCTATTGCCCAGCCATTAATGCCTTTGCCATCGGTTCCTTTTTGATAACCTTCACACCACCAACCATCCATCACGCTACAATTAATTCCGCCGTTGAAGCAAACCTTTTGACCGCTTGTGCCAGAAGCCTCTCTGGTACGCCGAGGAACGTTGAGCCAAAGATCCACTCCCTGAACTAACTTTTTCGCGACATGAATATCGTAATCTTCAATAAAGACTACGCGCTGCCACAGATCAGGATGATGGCTCCATTCGATGATTTTTTGCATTAGCCGCTTGCCTTCGTCGTCAGCTGGGTGAGCCTTACCAGCAAAGATAATCTGTACTGGGCGATCGCAATTGCTAAAAATCCGCAGCGCCCGTTCTGGGTCACGAATAATCAAATCTGCCCGCTTATAAATGCTAAAACGACGAGCAAAGCCAATGGTTAATGCTTCAGGGTCTAAAAGATTCTCAGCTGCTTGCACTAACTCGGCATCTTCGCCTCGCTCTTGGCGGACTTGTTGAATGCGATAACGCCCGTAGGAAATCAAGTTTTCTTTGAGCAATTGATGCCGCCACCAAATTTCTTGGTCTGGGATGTTATCCACCTTTGCCCACATTTGTACGTCTGTGAGGCGGTTAGCCCAGTCTGGATGCAAATATTTACAGTACAACTCTGACATTAAAGGAGCAGTAAAAGTGCGGGCATGAATGCCATTGGTAATGTGACCAATGGGGACTTCCTCCATAGAGCGGTCAGGGTATAAGCTCGACCACATTTGGCGACAAACTTTGCCATTGATCTCGCTCACCCCATTAGCAGACCGAGTTAAACGCAGTGCCAACACCGTCATGTTAAACGGTTCCCAAGGATCTCCAGTCCGCCGACTTCCTAACTTTATAAATTCCTGGCGTGATAGTCCTAAGCTAGACCAATAGCGACAAAAAAACTGAGTTATTTGGTCAGTTGAGAAGGTATCGTGACCAGCGGGAACGGGGGTATGGGTAGTAAAAACGCAGCGGTCTTTGACAGCAGCTTTAACTGCCTCAAAGGACTGACCTGTACGTTCTATTTCTTGACGAGCCACTTCTAAAAGAGCAAAAGCAGCATGACCTTCGTTGAGATGGTAAACCTGGGGATTAATACCCAAAACCTGCAACGCCTTAACTCCACCAATGCCTAATAACATCTCTTGAGCAATCCGAGTGTCTCGTTTACCACCGTATAGCTGTCCGGTAATCCAACGATCTACTGGATCGTTATCCGCGCGGTTAGTATCGAGAAGATACAAATTTATCCGTCCCACCCGCACTTGCCAGATCTGTACCTTGACTTGTCGCTGGTGGATATCAATCTCAACAGTTAGGGGTTCTCCTTGTGCATCGTGCAGGAGTTCTATGGGCAACTCCTCAAATTGATAATCTACGTATTCTTCTTTTTGCCAACCTTGGCAAGTGAAGCGCTGATGGAAGTAACCCTGACGATACAATAAACCTATCCCCACCAAAGGTAATCCCAGATCGGAAGCCGATTTGAGGTGATCGGCAGCTAGAATCCCTAGTCCACCTGCATAAAGCGGTAGGGACTGGTGAAGACCGTATTCAATGCTGAAATATACTACAGGTTGCTCAACGCCGATCTGAGGAGCAGTTTGGGTTGCCCAAGTATCCTTTTGTTGTATGTATTGTTTAAACTGGGTTGTTAAAGTCCTTACCTGTTCAAGATAGTGCGGGTCTACTGCTAGCTGCACCAGTCGTTGGTAGGAAACATTCTTTAAAAGTTTTACGGGGTTATGGTGAAACTGCTCCCATTTTTCGGCATCAATGATGCGAAAAATTGATAAACGCTCAGGAGACCAACTCCACCAGAAATTGTAGGCTAGTTCTGCTAAGGAATGAAGCGGACGGGGAAGCTTGGCTTGTAATTGCGCTGCTAGGGATAATGCATCCTGGCTATTCATGGCAGTGCCTATTAATTGTCAGAAAATTATTAACTTTTCTTCTAACTAATTAAGTTAGATACTAACCAATGTACGTATTAAATTAAGTTGAAGTTTAATAAGAGGTTATTATCCCTTTAAGCTTTTTTAAATTAAGCAAAATTGAAAAAACATCAGTCCATAGAAATAAAATTGAATTAGATTTTTTTGGGAAATATCTATCTTAAGGAACAAGAAAATTTTAATGAATACATTTATTTGTGTTGGAAATTTTGCATTAAGCAATTAAGTAAGTTAGCACAATTAAACCTAACTATACTATGTAAAGGAACATTAACGAGGTTCAAACCCTCTTCCCTCCCGCCTTATTTCAACGACAAATATTAACGCTTACCTACTTACCAATGATGGTACGTATGAAGCTTTTTTAGAAATATTGGTGATGCACCTCATACATCTGGGGATTAATCAAACGATAATGTTACAAATTAACTTGACTATTGGCTAATCTGAAGATTGTCCATCTCGGCGACCTAGTTCATAAATACCGGAACCAATACAGGCAAGTATACCTGTACTAACTGCCCAACTTTGACCTAAACTTATTTCCAACCCCCAGTTACATAAAGCGCCAATAACCAGAAACGGAATAATGCTAAATACGGAAGCGTAAAAGGCGTTTTGAGATTCTCTGGCTTTACGAGTCTTTTCAAATTCTGACTGGCTAGTGTAAAGCGATCGCTCGGCAAAGTTAAACCAGCGGTTTAATTGCTCCATTACCCATTCACTGATCGGGGAAAAGGCTAGATATAGCGCCAATGACCACAAACTCGCTCCAGCGATCGCGATCGTATCCAACTCAAAACGGAAAGGAAAAATTTCAGTCAGCATGGCGTGGATGAGTCCTGCAAATGGTCAACTTGATTTTTTAGCGATGATCAATTGACCCCTTAAGCAATTTTAAGCATAAAGGCTAACAGGATTTCATCTGCTGAGCAAATCTCCCGTTTTTTCAGCTTGTACTTAAGCTAATGAGCATTTAAGTTGCATAAAATCAGGGCTTAAGCCCTTACTACAAGCGAATCATTCTGGAAAAATGAATGACGATTAGCTTAGTACAACATTTCATTAATTCGTAGCGAATTAAATTTGGCGCAAAACTCTGCGTCACTTTGTCTTGAAAAGTTTCCTACAGAGGGAAACCCTCTTTCTCCTGACGGAGACGCTACGCGAACAGAACTTTTCGCTGCGTTTACTCTTTGTCCCTCTGCGTTTAAAAAAATAGTCTTTTTAAACGCAGAGGAACGCAAAGGTTTAATGGAAGGCTATTTTTCGCTACGAACTTGTGAAATCATGTACTTAGAAAGTAGGGTGGGCATTTTGACTACTCCCCCGAATGAATTCGGGGGATTCTAAAAGGATGCTACGCGACGGGTTAAAACCACGTCGCTTCGCGTCTTCTTAGCTGTCACCCAGACATAGATCCGGGTGGGGTGAGTCAAAACACCCCTAGACACTCCACTTAAATCAAGTCCAAGTGTTGTGCTTACTTTGCGGATGATATTGGCCGCACCATTGCAATCTGCATTGATGTACCAATTCATTGCTGTTCTGAACAATCCACGTTTGACTCTGCGACCAGAAGATTTCCACCCCTTAAAGGGTTTTTCGCCGTGTTTGGGGAGTGTATCACCATCAACAAACGATGCTGCTGAGGTGTTTGCTTCTTCTGTTTCTACAAACTCAATGCCGTACTGTTGGCATAGTTGCTCAATTCGCCCTTTGAGTCTAGCGGTTGGGATTTGGACAAATTGTTGATTGCGTTTCTTCCCTAAATTAATTTCTTTTTTGATACCTTGCCCCCATCCAAACACAACCCTACCAATGCGATTGTCTAGACAATGGTTAATTACTATTCGCGCAACTTTATTGATAGCGTCTCTAATTTGGCGGTTGCGTTTTTCAGTGATGACAGCAAGTTTGTTAGACCAGAACCCTTGAGGTTTGTTCTCCTTAATGGTTGCTACTTGTTTGTTGTACCAACGATTTAAGCTTTTGATGTGTTTCCCATCAACAATGAAGCCTGTACCCACGTTAGAAACGCAGGTTAACCAGTTGTTTAGTCCGTGGTCAATACCCAGCACATTGCTTTTATCCACATCCGATTTTACGGCACTGGTTTTGTAGACAAACTCAGCATAAAAACAACGGTTTCTAGGCAGAATCCTTAACTCCTTAATATCCTCAAATCTCAAATTTGACGGCATTGGTAGAGAGAAAGAATCTAGCTTAAACCAAGCTTTTACTTGAGAGCCAAGAGGTATTCTAATTTGTCCGTATTTTAGTTTTAGTGCTTGCTTTGGATAACTAACTAAATTAAAACCATTCTTTCTGTACTTTGGCGGACTAGGTTTATCAGCTAATTCGCCACGTTTGTACAAAGCGTTAAGCTGTTTAAATGATGCAAAGGACTCATACACAGAACGACACAATTGTTGTGCCGCTTGAGAGTAGAGTGTTTGAAAATGACGATTTGATTTCATTTCGCTATCTAGCTCAAACTTGGTTATATAGCGTTTAGCTTTAAACCATATTTGACGAGCATAGTAGACGGCACAATTTGATAGTTTATTCGCTTCCGAACATATAAACTCTAAAATTGCTTTTAAGTCTTTATCCGCGGGAATTAAAACTTGTTGGCAACCGTACAAATAAATCACCTCCTTAGTATTATCAATTATCTCATTCTTTGCACCTTTATAATGTTAAGATTGCGTGGAGACGGCGGGATTTATCCCGCCGTGTCGTCTTTCATCCCCTGTCTGTTCGCGGAGCGTCTCCCCTTGGGAGAAGCACGAAGTATGCAACTACGTTGCTTCTTCTCAGGGGCTTTCAGACTCCCGCTAATCTTCTGGTAATGCCTACCCCAAAATCGTAACGATCAACTATTGACTAACTTCTAATGAGATACAGGCAGTTTTTCCTCAGATATTTGGGTATCTACCTGAATATGTTGGGTGACTATTTGGCGGAATAGTTCACCGTCTATAGTTTCTTGATCTATTAACAAATCGACTAGACGCTCTAATGCTATGCGATGTTCTTGCAAAAGTTCTTTCGCCTTTATGTAGCAATTGTTGACAATTACACGCACTTGCGAATCAATCTTGGCAGCAATTTCCTCAGAGTATTCTGATTTATTCATCCAATCCCGCCCCAAAAATACCTCTGTACTCTGACTTTCTAAGGACAATAGGCCTAATTCTGACATACCGAATTTTGTCACCATTTGCCGCGCCATCCCTGTTACCTGTTGCAAGTCATTACCAGCACCTGTAGTTACTTCCGGCTTGCCAAAAACAATTTCTTCAGCGGCGCGACCACCCAAAGTAGCAGTAATTCTAGCTTTGAGTTGAGAGCGGGAAACTAACCCTTGTTCTTCGTTGGGAGTAAACCAAGTTAATCCCAACGCTTGTCCCCGTGGGATGAGTGTAACTTTCTGCACAGGGTCATGGTCTTTAAGCAATGTGCCTACTAAAGCGTGTCCGACTTCATGGTAGGCAATCAATCGCTTGTTTTTGCTATCTACTAAGGCAGTACCTTCCATGCCGGCTACTACTCGATCTACGGCATCATCTATTTCTAGAATGGTGACTGCTTCTTTGCGTCTTCTAGCAGTGAGAATTGCCGCTTCGTTGAGTAAGTTAGCTAAATCTGCGCCAGTAAAACCAGGAGTGCGGCGAGCGATCGCATCTAAAGATACACTAGAATCAATTTTTTTATTCCGAGAATGGACTTTTAAAATTTCTTGTCGTCCTTTGAGATCTGGTGCATCTACAATCACCTGTCGATCAAAGCGCCCAGGACGCAACAAGGCTGTATCCAGTACATCTGGGCGGTTGGTCGCAGCAATAATAATGATGCCATTGTTACCTTCAAAGCCGTCCATCTCGGTGAGCAGTTGGTTAAGGGTTTGCTCTCTTTCGTCGTTACCGCCACCAATACCAGCACCCCGTTGTCGTCCGACGGCATCGATTTCATCGATAAATATTAGACAAGGAGCATTTTCTTTGGCTTTCTTAAATAAATCGCGGACGCGGGATGCACCCACACCAACAAACATTTCCACAAATTCCGAACCGGAAATGCTGAAAAATGGTACACTTGCTTCCCCTGCGATCGCTTTTGCTAATAAAGTTTTACCAGTTCCTGGTGGCCCAATCAACAATACTCCTTTGGGAATACGCGCACCTACAGCAGTAAATCTTTCTGGCTGCTTCAAGAAAGTGACAACTTCTTGCAGTTCTTCTTTCGCTTCTTCAATACCTGCGACATCATCAAATTTTACTCCGGTTTTGGCCTCCATTTGGAAGCGGGCTTTAGATTTGCCAAAGTTCATGGCTTGGCTAGAAGCATTGGTAGAGCGCCGCAGAAACAAGAGCATTAAAGCCACCAGTGGCAGAATCCACATCAGGTTAATTAAAAGCCCAACAGCGGCTTTACTGTTGGCAGACGAAACTTCACCAAAATCAACGTTTTTTGCTTTTAATTTGTTAATTAATTCTGTATTTTGATTCAAAAGTCTCACCTGTATCGGTGGAGTATTTGGCTTTTGTCCCTTGAGATATACTTTTGCTATTTGTTCGGTTTCGTCTAACTCTACTTTTTTAACTTCTCCTTTATTGGTTTTTTGAATCAACTCACCATAAGTTAAGGAGTCACTCTCTGCTTTTTGCTGCGCCAAGGCAGGAGTACCACCAAAAATGCCCGGCAACATAATTAAACTTGCTGCTAATGCTCCAGTCCAAGCAACACGCTTTGGTGAGTGCTGTTTTATCAATGCCTTTTTCCCGAAATTTTTCATAATAATTACCCTTTGTCTGGTGGCATCAGCCAAGCGCTGGTTTTATGCCTATTCTTCTAGCAAAAATCGCAATAACTGGAAATCACTGTTTTCTAATCTAGTCTAACTTCTACGCAAAAACATTCCCCATGTTTAAGAAATGCATACTTTAAAATTTAAGGTAATTTTCATAGAAAGGGGCGGGAAAACAACTCCAGTTAGAAGTTTCTGTGTCGTCCCAACAAGAATCAATTCTGCCTCGATAAGGGGAGCTGTTTATGATTCCAGCGCATCTGATTTGGACGCTAACTCCAGAGCAAGTCTATGAAGCTACGGGGACTTCATCTCAAGGATTAAAAGAAGTTGATGCCCGCGCCAGACGGTCACAATATGGCTTCAATGAGTTGCCAGATCCCCCTGGGCGATCGCTAATCCTGCGGTTTATTGACCAACTGACCCACTTTATGGCTTTACTGCTCTGGGTTGCAGGGATTCTCGCCTTTGTCTCCGGTACACCAGAATTGGGATGGGCAATCTGGGCAGTGATCTGGATTAATGCCCTGTTCAGTTTTTGGCAGGAGTTTCAGGCAGAACAGGCACTTTCTGCGTTGAAACAGATGTTACCCGCGCAGGTGAAGGTGTATCGGGATAAAACATTGCAATCCTTGCCAGTCAGGGAATTGGTGCCAGGAGATGTCATGCAGTTGGAGGAAGGCGATCGCGTCTGTGCCGATGCTCGTCTGGTGGATGCCCAATCCCTCTTTATCGATCTCTCAGTGTTGACGGGGGAATCGATGCCCGTACAACGAACCGCTACCCCCGCCAGTTCTGAAAAACTGCGGGTGTCGGAAACGCCGAACCTGATTTTAGCCGGAACAACCGTGACATCTGGGCGGGGAATGGCAGTGGTGTATGCGACGGGGACTCATACCGAATTTGGACAAATTGCCCACTTAACCGCCAGTGTCAAACGGGAATCGAGTACCTTAGAAATTCAAATCACGCGGGTAGTGCGGGTAATTACGACCATTGCTTTGAGTATGGGGGTTCTTGTCTTCCTGCTAACCCATCTCTTAGTGGGAATGAACACCAAGGAAAGTTTTGTCTTCGCCATCGGTATTATCGTCGCCTTTGTGCCAGAAGGACTGTTGCCTACTGTGAGTTTAGCCTTGGCAATCGGGGTACAACGAATGGCTAAGCAGAATGCCCTGGTGCGCCGACTATCGGCAGTGGAAACCCTCAGCGCAACAACGGTGATCTGCACCGACAAAACGGGAACCCTCACCAAGAATGAAATGACAGTACGCTATATTTGGATTCCTCGACATCAGGGCAGTGGCGAAATCGAAGTGACGGGAACAGGTTACGATCCCACAGGCACAGTCCAAATTGAAGAAACCCAGCAAACTGCACAAGTGCATCAAGTCCTAGCAGGGGCAGCCCTTTGTTCTAATGCCCGCCTGAATCATCCCCTCGGATCGAGCCAATGGCAAGCGATGGGCGATCCCACAGAAGTTGCCTTAATTGTGGCAGCTATCAAAGCGGGCTTTAATTTGGAGGAATTACAAACACAAACACCGCGACTGCGGGAGGTTCCCTTTGATTCCAATCGGCGGATGATGACGGTGGTACTTCAGCCGAGTTCTAAGTCCGATCTGTTGCAGGTTAAGTTGGAAAATTCCAGTTTACCCTTGATCGCTTTCACGAAGGGCGCACCAATGGATGTTGTCCATCACTGTCGCTCTATGCTCCAAGATGGACAGTTAGAGACTCTCACAGACCTGCAAATTACCCAGATTTTAGAAGCCAATGACCGTTTAGCGAGTCGGGGCTATCGCATTCTAGCGGTTGCTACTCGTCAGGGGGATATCGTGATGAATCAGGGAGAACCAGAGGATTTAGAACGGGATCTGACCTTTCTTGGTTTAGTGGCCATGATCGATCCCCCTCGTCAGGAAGTGACAGAGGCGATCGCCCAGTGCCATCAAGCCGGAATTCAAGTGACGATGGTAACGGGAGATTATGGACTAACCGCAGAAGCGATCGCCCGCAAAATCGGTTTGATCAATGGCAAGGCGCGAGTTATCACCGGAGAACAGTTAAAACATCTCTCCCGCGCCCAACTGCGACAAATTCTGCATCGTTGGCAATCTGGTTTGGTGTTTGCCCGAATGCTACCGGAGCAAAAGCTGCAACTAGTGAAGGCGTACAAAGATTTAGGACACATTGTCGCCGTGACGGGGGATGGGGTGAATGATGCGCCCGCCCTGCGAGCCGCTAATATCGGCATTGCGATGGGGTTAAATGGTACGGATGTCGCACGGGAAGCCGCAGATATAGTACTGACAGATGATAACTTTGCCACCATTGTCAAGGCGATCAAACAGGGGCGATCGGTCTACCAAAACATCCGTAAGTTTATGACCTACATCCTCGCCTCCAATATGGCGGAGTTTATCCCTTTTTTGGCCATGGTATTCTTGAAGATTCCACCTGCCTTGCTAATTCTGCAAATTCTTGCCATTGATCTAGGAACAGATATGTTGCCCGCATTGGCTTTGGGTACAGAAAAACCAGAAACGGATCTTCTGCAACAGCCGCCACGCCAAAAGACAAAATCCCTATTGGACAGGTCTCTCCTCCTGCGTGCCTATTGCTTCCTGGGTTTATTGGAGGGAATGGCAGGAATGGCGGGATTCTTCCTAGTTTGGTTGGCAAACGGCTATCACCTAGCTGAGTTACAAGCAGCAACCCCTGCAATTTTGTCTCGCTCGGCAAGTGTCACGACGATGGCAATTTATTATCAGGCAACGACCGTCATGTTAGCAGCGATCGTCGCTTGTCAGGATGGCAATGTGTTTGCCTGTCGTTCCGAGCGAGTTTCTATCTTCCGTTTAGGGTTCTTCAGTAACCGACTGATCTGGCTGGGGATTGCCGTGGAATGGATACTAATTCTCTCTATTATCTATCTACCGCCCTTAGAAGGTATTTTTTCAACCGCCCCCCTTCAGCCGGTGCAGTGGTTTGGGTTATTGCTCTGTCCCCTCCTGATACTGACAGCAGATGAATTGCGAAAGCGGTTTGGGCAACCTAGATAAAACAGGTAGTAAAGTCGAAAAATCGTTAATTTCTCCCAGAGTAACGAAATCCGGGTTAATACGCGAACAACTCTTTTTTGTCCAAAGTCCAAAATTTGACTATGAAAAGATAAATCGTTAGTATAAACATAGTCATAATGACTACGCCTTTTAAAAATTCTGGTTGTGGCAGCCAATTTTAGTTAATATTGCTGGGTGAATTGTGAATTATGGTTAAAATTACTGGCATTGGTGGTAGCTTAAGACCCGACTCTTATACCCAATTAGCTTTGCAAGTAGCAGCGCAACGGGTAGAAGCTTTAGGTGTAGAGGTAGAAATATTAGATCTACGGCAGTTACAGTTACCATTTTGTAATGGTGGCAAAGAGTATCCAGAATATCCAGACGTTCAGCGGTTACGTGACGCTGTTCGCAACGCCGACGGCTTAATTTTGGCAACACCTGAGTATCACGGTAGCGTTAGTGGTGTGATCAAAAATGCTCTTGACTTGATGAGCTTTGATGAACTATCCGATAAAGTCACAGGATTAATTAGTGTATTAGGTGGTCAATCTAATAGCAACGCCCTGAATGACCTCAGGCTAATTGTTCGATGGGTACATGGGTGGGTAATTCCAGAGCAAATTGCCATTGGCCAGGCTTGGGGTGCTTTTAATCCTGAAGGCAAACTGCTGGATGAAAAACTTTCCCAACGGTTTGATCAATTTGCTCAAAGTTTAGTTGACAACACTCGCAAGTTACGAGGTGTTGCTTGAAAATTAAAATTGAGCAGGGGGGAATTAATACAGCTAATAAACTGATCATAAAACCCGGACAACAAAAGGCTTTTAAGCCTGTCCCCTATCCCCTTCTACAACTCCCCGCTGCTCATTTTTTAGTGATGATGGTGATGATGATTGGCTGCTAGCTGGGGATTAACCGTTGCAGCTTCCTCGTTCTTCAACTCAGCAATATGAGCATAAGCCCACTCAGCAGCCATTGCTAAAAATTCCGGATGGTCGTTGACACAGGCCATCTGCACGTAATCCACATCAGAATGCTTTTTCTCTAAAGTATGAATGATATGGTGTACATCCAGTAAAGTTTCGTGATTTTCTGTCGCAAAGCCAATTGGCATAAAGATTATTACTTTTGCGCCCAGTTGAATCAGGTTATTAGCAGCTTGCTCTGCATTTGGTAGTGTCCATTCAATTAAAGGTGTATCGTGATTTAGCCAACCCACAGAAATTAAGGGATAGCGGTTAATCAATTTATCACGAACCAAATCGTACAGCGCTTGACTTTCGGTAATCCCAGAGGTGAAGCCTTTGGCTTTGTGAGGACAGCCGTGATTCATTAAGACAATGCCGATTTGAGAAGGTAGATAAGCTGTTGCTAAGTCAGCGTTAATCTTCTCCTCAACCAAATGAGCCATCAAATCAATGTAGGCTGGTTCGTTGAAAAAAGAAGGGATGTAACGCAGTGCTTTCACCCAATGTTGCTCACCATCAGCTATCTCGGCTAAAGCATTGTTAACTTGCTCGATCGCAATGCCACTGGTGAAGATAGAATCAACAACCAGTAGGGGGTAAATTAGAAGTTTGTCAAAACCTTGGCTGTGAATTTCTGCCAGGACTTGATTTGGTAAAAAAGGAGCGCAAAAGTTAAAAGCTTTGAAAACTTGGACGCTATCACCCCACTTTGCTTGTAATTGCTTTTCGATCCCAGCGCGTTGCTGTTCAAAAATGGCATTATGTGGGGAAATAAAATCATGGTGTGTGTGTCCCCACTCATGGCGATCAAATAATGCTAGTAGTTTGGCTAAGGGTGGATAAACCCAAGTTGGTACCGGTGCAAATTTTGCTGTTAGGAGATTTAAAGCTTGTTCGTTATAGTTAGCGAAATCTTCATAGCTTTCGACTTCGCCGTAGCCCATGAGTAATACGGCTACTCGATCTTGACTTGATAGATGCTCGTGGGTAGCGTGGAGTTTTTCCGGCGTAGCAACCACAATTAATTCCTCACTTAATATAACCAGAGTCAGAGCAAATTTAGCTAGGACATAGCATTATTTTTGCTCTGACTCGTGAACTACTATCCCATCCGGGGGGATAGGATGACTACAAAAATGATAACAATATCTCGAAAGACATACTTGGGGTTCTTACTACATACTGAGTATTGGAAAGCAGACTATCTAGTATCCTGTATTTAGTAACTGATTTGAATCAAAATGAAATTTTCATATCATTAAATAACAAGTTTGAATCCACAGAACAAATTTTGCTGGATTATATCTACCAAAACACACTTAGGATCTTAGTAAATTTAAATGCCAATAAAATAATTTTAAAATTGTGAAATCTGTGATTGTGAAATCTGTGAAATCTGTGAACACGAAATCACAAACAAGTATAATGATTTGCCCTGGAATCCATGAACCAGCTTTAACCCAAAGCTTTATATCAGGTTGGTTAGATTCAAGTACTGATAGTTCAAAGTGTCAAAACATAGTAGTTTTTCCAGGACAAGGTTTGTTGGCTTTATCATCGCTGCACATTTTGCAGTTTTTGCGCGATCGCCTAGGGGATAAGCTAGAATCACCAGTTGTATTCATTAGCTTTAGTGCTGGTGTGGTTGGGGCGATCACCGCGGCTTGGAAATGGCAACTATTAGGCGGTGATGTCAAGGCGTTTATTGCTATCGATGGATGGGGAGTGCCACTATGGGGCAATTTTCCGATTCATCGCCTGAGTCATGATTACTTTACACACTGGAGTTCTGCACTGCTGGGTAGTGGGCAGAATAATTTTTATGCCCAACCACCAGTAGATCATTTATCCTTATGGCGATCGCCCCAAACAGTCAAAGGCTGGTGGATAGATGCATCTATTAATATTCCTCCGTTGCAAGTTCGCCTAAGTGCAGCCGAATTTTTACATTTGCTGGTAAAACGCTATGAACAAAAATAGTCCGGAAAACAGAATGAGCCAACAGGAGTGAGAAATAGCGGGGATTTTACGGTGGAGTGATGGGGTGATCGAGTGATAGGGTGAAATTTTCCCACTGCTCATTTACCTACCTCTTTCTTGACTTTAGTTCCCCATCTACCTTAGTCACTAAATTCCCAAGTATCTAAATGTTTCCAACTGAACCGGCTGCTGTTAATAACGGGTTTGGCACCGTACTCAAAAATCGCGCTTTTATGCTCCTATGGATTGGGCAATTAGTGTCCCAGCTAGGAGATAAAGTCTTCTTCGTTTTGATGGTTGCTTTGCTGGAAAACTATCCGCACCCTCCTGGAACTGAAAACTCCATGTACTCAACTTTAATGGTGGCGTTTACAATACCAGCGATATTATTTGGTTCTGTTGGTGGTGTTTTTGTTGACCGCTTCCCGAAAAAACTAATTATGGTTGGCTCTGATGTAGTGCGGGGGCTAATGATCCTAGGGATTCCTTTTTTCCCCAAAGAGTTTGTAGTACTGTTGATATTTGTTTTTATCATCTCCTCTTTGACGCAATTTTTTGCGCCAGCTGAACAAGCCGCTATCCCGCTTTTGGTACGAAAAGAGAATTTGCTAGCAGCCAATGCCCTCTTTAGCAGCACGATGATGGGAGCCTTAATTGTTGGCTTTGCCATAGGAGAGCCAATATTAAGCGCTGCTAAAAATTTATTAGGGCCAACCTATGGTCAAGAGATTGTAGTCGGGGCATTATATCTGTTATCTGCTGGGATTATGCAGCCGATTAATTTTCAAGAAAACAAGTCTATTAGTGATAATCAGGCAGTAATCCATCCTTGGGCAGACTTTAAACAGGGCTTGCGCTATCTGCGGACAAACCGTTTAGTGTTAAATGCTATGCTGCAACTAACAACTCTGTATTGTGTATTTGCAGCGTTAACAGTATTGACGATTAGATTAGCAGAGGAGTTTGGCTTAAAGGAAAAACAATTTGGCTTTTTCTTGGCAGCCGCTGGGGTAGGTATGGTATTAGGTGCAGCTATTTTAGGTCATTGGGGTGAGAAATTTCATCACAAGCCTTTACCCTTACTGGGATTTTTAATGATGGCACTGGTTTTAGGGGTATTCACTTTTACCCACAATCTATTACTGGCCTTAGGACTTTGTGCTTTGTTGGGTTTAGGTGCTTCCTTAATTGGCGTGCCTATGCAGACCTTAATTCAACAGCACACACCACCTAATATGCACGGTAAAGTGTTCGGCTTTCAAAATCATGCTGTTAATATTGCCTTATCAGTACCCTTAGCGATTACAGGCCCATTAACTGACGCTTTAGGCTTACGAACTGTACTGGTGGGCATGAGTATTGTAGTGGTAGTTGTTGGCGTTTGGGCGTGGAAAAATACCCGTAAAGTGTTACAAGACGTAATTTAACCAAATAATATTAAGATAATAGTCCGTTCTCATATTTAAAATAGAAAGTTAATCAAGATTTGATTTAATTTTTCAATTAAAATGAAATCTTAACTACAGAATTTAAGTGTTAACTTAGCTATCGTCTGAGGTTTGACCGTGACCGTGCGCCTGCCTTCTTTAACTAGTCCTTCACAGACCGAGAATCAAGTCCAGTCCACTGTTTCAAAAGCAACAGATGTGGCGACACCCAAGCGTGCATCTGGTGGCTTTGCTCTACTTGACAGCCTTTTGCGCCACGACGTGGAATATATTTTTGGTTATCCGGGTGGGGCAATCCTACCGATTTACGATGACCTGTACAAGGTAGAAGCAACTGGCGCGATTAAACACATCCTAGTCAGGCATGAACAAGGTGCAGCTCACGCCGCTGATGGCTATGCTCGCGCCACTGGCAAGGTCGGAGTCTGCTTTGGTACGTCTGGCCCTGGCGCAACTAACTTGGTGACAGGCATTGCTACAGCCTACATGGACTCGATCCCGATGATTGTGGTTACAGGACAAGTCCCACGGGCATCAATTGGTACGGATGCGTTTCAAGAAACCGATATTTATGGGATTACCCTACCAGTTGTCAAACATTCTTATGTAGTGCGTGACCCCAAAGATATGGCACGAATTGTTGCCGAAGCCTTTCACATCGCTAGTACTGGGCGACCGGGGCCGGTTTTAATTGATGTGCCTAAAGATGTGGCATTAGAACAATTTGACTATACACCTGTGGAACCAGGTTCAGTCAAGTTACGCGGGTATCGCCCCACGGTGAAGGGGAATCCGCGCCAGATAAATGCTGCAATCCAGCTGATCCGTGAAAGTCGTCGTCCATTATTGTATGTGGGTGGGGGTGCGATCGCTGCTAATGCTCACCAAGAAGTTAAAGAACTGGCTGAGTTATTTCAGATCCCGGTGACTACAACTTTGATGGGTATAGGTGCTTTTGATGAACATCATCCCCTGGCATTGGGTATGTTGGGAATGCATGGCACAGCCTACGCTAACTTTGCTGTTACCGATTGTGATTTGCTAATCTGTGTCGGAGCCAGATTTGATGACCGAGTGACTGGTAAATTAGATGAATTTGCCTCCCACGCTAAAGTTATTCACATCGATATTGACCCCGCAGAAGTTGGTAAAAACCGAGTTCCAGAAGTTCCCATCGTCGGCGATGTGCGCCATGTGTTGGTTGAGTTGTTGCGTAGATGCAAACAATTAGGTATCAAAAATAGACCCAATCAAACCGAAGAGTGGTTAAATTTAGTCAACCGCTGGCGGGAAGATTATCCTCTAGAAGTACCGCAGCATCCTGATAGTATTTCACCCCAGGAAGTCATTGTAGAAGTTAGTCGCCAAGCCCCCCACGCTTTCTACACTACAGATGTCGGTCAACATCAAATGTGGGCAGCACAATTCCTCAAGAATGGCCCAAGACGCTGGATTTCTAGTGCTGGCTTGGGAACAATGGGTTTCGGCGTACCTGCGGCAATGGGTGTTAAAGTTGCATTTCCTGATGAAGAAGTCATTTGTATTAGCGGCGATGCCAGTTTCCAGATGTGTTTGCAGGAACTTGGCACGCTTGCACAGTATGGCATTAATGTCAAGACAGTGATTATGAATAACGGCTGGCAGGGAATGGTACGCCAGTGGCAACAAGCCTTCTACGGTGAGCGCTATTCCTGCTCGAATATGGAAGTAGGGATGCCAGACATAGAATTATTGGCTAAAGCCTATGGTATCAAGGGTATGGTGATTAGCGATCGCGCTCAGTTAAAAGATGCGATCGCCGAAATGCTAGCACACCAAGGCCCAGTAATCGTAGACATGCGAGTTACCAGAGACGAAAACTGCTATCCAATGGTAGCGCCCGGTAAGAGCAACGCTCAGATGATTGGCTTGCCTAAACAACTACCAAAAACCGCAGTAGAACCAGTTTATTGCAGCCATTGCGGTACAACAAATCAACCCAGCCATAACTTCTGTTGTGAATGTGGGACTAAGTTGTAGAAAATAGCGTATGGCGGGAGCCACTTTGGTGTTGTGGTTTCACGCCACTCCCTTCTCCCAAGTAAGAGTACAAGTCGGGAAACCGTAATTAAGACAAGGATATAAAATTAGCTTTGCAGGTGAGTTGAGATTACTATCATCGTTGGCTGTCTTAATCCGGGGTGGTTCCCAAGTTTTGGAGCGATCGCTCCAAAACAGCACAACATTTTCACAGCCGCTAGTACACTCATATAAAATCAGTAGAGTTACCATTAAATATATTCGTAATCACGATTACGTCTAAATAAATAATGTTTATCAACAAAGTAATAGTTGCTAAAAATATAGATTAATAAAAACTTAGCTACGCTTATTTACATGATTTTAAATTGATCTTATTAAGATTAATGATCGATTAAGGTAAAGTTTTAATATGACAATTAAAGAAAGTAAGAATCGAAAAAGACTCCGACTGCTGTTATCTTTTCTGATTACCGGAGGGCTTCTAGGGTTTAGCTGGGGATACTTTGATAACCTAATTGTCAAGTTAGTGCAAAATACTAATTCTTCTGACCAAAGCATATTGACTTGGCTAACCAATGCTTTACCAAGATATAACCAATCTTATACTTCTAAAGTTAAACCAGAGCAAAGTTCTACTACATCACGCTTGGATGCTAGTTTGCCTAATCCAGAAGTGCTAACGATGGATGGCAGTGTCACTACAGTTACTTTGGTTATGAAGCTTCAAAGAAGCTATAAATATCTGGTCAATCCCTCTATAACCACAACTTATGGAATACCCGACGGTAGACCACATGGAACCAATTCTGGAATTCAACATTTAATTGATGGCAAAGTATTAATGGCAGCTAGTTCACGTTCTTTAAAAGCTAAAGAATTAAAAAGTGGACTAGTAGGAGTGCCAATTGCTAGAGATGCTATAGCTATAGCAGTAAGTATCAATAATCCCTACAAAGGGGGATTAACTATGAGGCAGTTAAAGGACATTTTTCAGGGAAAGATCACTAATTGGTCACAAGTAGGTGGCCCTAATTTACCAATAAAAGTTATTAATCGTTCTCCTGACAGTGGTACTTATACATTTTTTAAAGAAGCAGTACTTTTCGGTCAACCTTTTGCGCCTGATAGTAAAAATTTCCAGACAGTAGTGCAAGATGAAACAACACCTATATTACGTGCTTTAGGAAACAATGGTATTGGCTATAGCACGGTTACTCAAATAGAAAACCAAAAAACAGTCCGCATTATTCCCATTGATGGAATGTCCCCTAAAGATACAGATTTAGTGAAGAATGGTACTTACCCTATCAGTCGAGTTATTTATTTAGTAGTGCCGCGTCAAACCAGCCCAGTAGTCAAAGAATTTGCTGATTTTGCCCAATCTTCCCCAGGACAAAAAGCTGTCAAAGAAACTGGTTTTCTTCCTTTGTAAAAAGTTACAGCGCTTTTCAAGTAATTCAAATATATCATTACCGGCTCTATTCATGATCATCCTATTAATTGGGCAACCTGAATTGCAGAAGTAATGGCTCCTTCATGTAATCCATCTCCAAGGTAGGCTCCTGCATGGTAAGTATTGTTCTCACCATTGGTTATGATGACTTCGTTTCTGTACTTAAAAGATTCAACAGTATATAAGGGAGTGTGATGTTCCTGAACGTGAAGGATTTTGTCTTTCGCAATCAAATCATCCAAGTTAAATGCTAAGTTGTATTGCAGAGATGATGATATGCCGCAAAGCTGGTTGAGATAAGCGTTATATCCCCAGCCGTTGTCAGTTTGGAAAAAATCAAATTCGGAAGCTTGTTGAATATGGTGTTTAGCATACATGGAAGTATCTGTATGTATAACTGTTTTCGCTCGGTTATTTTTCCATGTTGAAAACCGTTGAATTTCGGCATCTGTCGGATCAGATAATAATTTAATTACTTGATCCGGTGGCGTTGCAAAAACTACTTTGTCAAACAGATAAGTTGCACCATCTGACAGTCCAATTTTAACAACACCAGCTTGTCTGTAAATTCCCTTAATTTCGACGTTGAGCAAGATATTTCCCTGAAACCGTTCTAATATTTTTTCAATATAGGAATAAACTCCTCCTTTAATTCTTACCCAATCGACAAAAACATAATCTCGTAGAATGGGAATCGCTAGTTGTGCTGGAAAATTATCAATCAATTCAAATGGCATAGAGTAGCTGTACATCGTCAGCAATTTTAACCAGTAATCCCGGATGCACTGACGTTTTAAATATTGAGATATCGGCTGATTATAAAGATTTTGTATATGGATAAAATGAGTTTTTAACCATAACCCAGTAGCACCAGCATAGAGAGTATAGAGCTTTAAATATTCAAGTAAATTCTGAATACCTGTGAAATTTTTTTGATTAACTAAAGCTGAAAGCAAGTGACGACCATCTTTTAAAAATAATGATGAGCCTATATGGACTGGTTCTAATTCGACCTCTAGTTCTTGCATTAATGCCAAGAAATGGTGAAACACACGCGGAAATTCAAGTACACCACATTCTAATAATTGGTCACAGTCAGATTGATTAGGCGTAACGTTTTTATTTAATGTCCGAATATGCCCACCCAGAATAGGTTCTTTTTCAAAGACTGTAACGTGATGACCATTTTTATCAAGCAGGTATGCCGTTACCATCCCACTTGCTCCGCCACCAATAATCGCTATTTTCATATTTCACCACCGAACTAATCAATCGGATGTTCTGAAAATCAGTCGAACTTTAGCCCTTGGATAACATTAAATCTCCCGACAATGTTTGATATAGCATTGCTCCAGTCCAAAATGTAGGAGCAAAGCCTGGATAGCCAGATGAAGCATTACAGAAATAGAAATTTTTTAAAGATGTCTTGTAATTCAGCCTACCAATTCCCATATTGCGAGGCGTAAGATTAGAACCATAGGAATTTCCTCTTGGACACCAACAAAATCGTTCATTTGTTGTTGGACTACCAGTAATTTTAAAGACAAGATATTTTCTAAAATTCGGAATATAGTTTTTTTCGACTGTATCTAAGATGAAATCAAGTATTTCTGCTTTTTTCTGTCTATAAGCCTTTTTATCCGTTGCTTGTAGTTTTTTAAAGTAATCATAATTAGCAACAGTTAAAAATTCGATAATTTGACATTCTTCAGGACAATCAGACTGATTTTTTGTCATTAAAGTAGGTGTCGTAATGGCAAAACTGGGATTGGAAAAGTCATGTTTTTCATACATCTGATCAAATGCTTGATTTAAATCCTGATGACCAGTATGGAAGGTATTCCATTTGCCAAACCCATAGTCTCGCAGATCAATATCCTTGACAACGCAATAAGCCATATAGTTAGAAGGGGAGTACTCATAATTGAGCTTATTACGTACTGTCCTAGAGAAGTTTTCTGCTCCAATCATTTGTGCAGCTTTTTGAGGGTCTATATTACAGATTATTGTTTCACCAGCGAAGTCACGGGTTTGATGCGTGATTTGATCGATTGCCTGGACTCCTGTTATGGTTTTATTTGTGAGTATAAAATTAGTGACTTCTAAATTAAGAAGTACCTCGCCTCCATTCTCTTCAATAACTTTCACTAATGAATTTATTACATGCTCAAAATGCTGTGTGGGGTAAAAAGCACCTTGTTGATATCCCGTAAACAAAATCACCCAAGCATAAAAAGAAAGTTGATTTGGAGGCAATAAAAAATCAGGCCATTGGAGTGCTAAAAGCGTTTGCGCCTCTTTTGGCAATTTAAATTTATCAAAAACATCCTGAAGCGTACTATTTAGGTACATGACGGCACAGGATACTTCACCAAAATTTTTGAATAATTCCGCAGGAATGATTGGGGGTGATAATTTTTTTACTCCCTCACTGGTTTTTTGCACTTCCAGGACAAATTTACGAATCTGCTCGGCATCCTGGGGAAAGAGATTAGATAGTCTTTGAATTAATTCTTGGGATTCTGAGGGAATATTAAGTGAGTAGCCCGGCATTCTCATGTGATCAAAACCATCAGGATCATACCGATTGAACGTCACTTCTTTGTCCAAGTTCAGTTTTTTCAGTACTCGATTGACGGTTTGTCCTTCACCACAATCCCAAACATAATGAAGTTGAGCATTAAACTTATATTTTTTTGCCATTGTAAATGTATGGCCGAAGCCTCCTGGATGCTCATGAGCCTCCAAGATTTGAACTTTCTTCCCAGATTTTGCCATCAGAGATCCAAAGACTAATGCTGACAAACCACTGCCTACGATCAGGTAATCTGTTTTCATGAAGACCTCCGGAAACCGCAACCTAAGAGTGGGTGCAAAGGGATAGAAGGGTGAATTTTGCAGTAAGGATTATCCAGTCCTTTTAGTTAGTGAGTGCTATGATATGATGCTGTTTTGGAATTGGTTTACTGGGGAAGAGGACAGAGTACTCCTCTACTTGAAAGCTCATCTATATTTTTTACGACAAATTAAGAGCAGGTTTGATGCTTTTTCTCAAAATTAAAAGAAAGGTATATAAATTATATATGCATCAATCTCATATAATTTTTCATGAATCTTCAGAGGGATTTAGTAAAAAAATTTTTCCCCACTCTGACTGAGCAAGGAATAAATTTAAACTTGACAGACTACTACGCAGGCTAATTTAGTTGTCTGAGACATTAGGCAAAGATGTTATCTGCTTTTTTTGTTCCTGTAGCCAAGTTTCAAAGAGTTCATTGAGCAGACGCGCTTTCATAGATTCATCCAACTGTGCTGGGATAAATTTTTCCAACCGCAAAATTACAAACCATTCAGCGATGCGAGTGGGGGGCAAAACTTGATCGGGTTGACTGCTAGAAAGCATTTGCACCATTGCTGGATGAAGTGCATTCAGTTCAATTGGCCCAACTAACCCACCAGTTTGGGCTTCTGGCCCTAGTGAATATTCTCGTGCTACTTCGGTGAATGATTGTTCATTTGCCTGAATGCGGAAGTAGAGTTCTTGAGCAATGCCTATATCTTGAGTTCGTAATAGAGAATAAATTACTTTATCTAGTTTGCCCTTAGTCTGAAAAAAATAGGATTCTAGTTTATGACCCCAAGTAGCTTGCTTGAATTTTTCCAGTTTTAACTTCCGAAGAGTAATAGTTTCTAATTGACTTGCAGTTAGACCATAATGGTTAATCCATGCTTGAATGTCGGCTTCTTGGGTTAACTGTTTTTCGGCGTAAAACTGCTGTTGAGCGTGGGCTACTTCTTCAGGGGTACACTCTATAGGTGCGATCGCCTCGTCGATAATTAATTCCCGCAGCAATTGCGGCAGCATTTGGTAACTGGCTAGTAAAGGAATTAGTTCACTAGCCTCGATTGTCCGGTTGCCGATCTGGATCACTTCAGTCATTATCTCTTAGGCGTATTCAGAATACGTTGTCTGTTTGGTTTTACGCTCTTTGGGATGTAGATACTAAACTCGCATCTTACAAAGAGACTATGGTATATTTATTTACTTGCCGTTTTAAGATTTTAATTTCAAGAATATACAATTTATGGGAAATTGTATCAATATTTATACTGAATTGGCAAAAAGGTAAAGATTAGATCTGATTTCCGGCAAATCATGGGTGGATTTTATTGATGCGATCGCAATGGTGACAACTCCTATCACTAACTCGGAGTACCGAGTACAGTGTGGGCTTCCAAGACAATCCTGCTACTGCTCCCGGAGGCTCTTGGCTTTAAGGACGAGTTGACCTGCTGTCTAGGGTGTTGACTTTAGGTGTTTTGAGGTGATATTTCTTCATACAGAATATACGTCTCAAAATATCCAATGGGAATTGGCCATTAATCAAAGAATTAAAAAGTTCGTCCAGCCGATTGATTCGTCTGTTTAAACAAAGTCGAGAAAAGTGGAAAGAAACAGCACTTGAAAGACAACAAATGCTGAGAGCGCTAGAAATAAAAATTAGAGATTTATCACTTTCACGGGAGAAACGGAATTAACCAACAATATAGAACTGAGTTCGAGAAGAAGCAATTTTCAACGTCAACTAATCTTATTTCAGCTTTTCAACACAATATTCTTGAATATATTACAACTGAAAGTTATAAAATTCCTATAGGAAAGACTTTGTTGGCGACTTCCGATGTGATTGAATCTATTTTTGGTGAGCAAGTTCGAGTCTTGGCGGTTTCCGTCGAGTCGAAACTTGTGAACCCGGAGGGCAAATACAAACATTTTTCCTCTAGATGCCCTTTCAAACAGATGGGTCAGATGGTTTTGAATATTTCTTTATGTACTATGAATCTGGTAGCTTCTGTGGTTAAGGAGGCATTAGAAAATGTTCGCTATCTTGATCTTAAGGCTTGGTCATCTCAAGTTTTTGGTCAGTCCATGCTCTCAAAAAGAAAAACTGTATTTTCGACCTCAAGTGACGACACAGAAATGGCATGAAGTTTTTTCAGCGATTTCCCTACAAAGCCAACACCCTAGCTTGAGGGCGAATAGGACTTGTGTGTACACCGTAGCTTTGGGAGAAGGGGAGACACTACGCGTAAAGCCTGCGGCATAGCAACTCTACCAGACGCTACGTGAACGCTTAGAGCAGAGCTTTCGCTTTAGCGATACGCTTAGAACGAAGTTTTCGCTTTCTTGAAAAGTTTTGCGCTCCTGTTACCCGGACGCGCAAACTTTTCGCTTTAGCGATACCCTGAGAGTCAAGTCCGCCAGTGTCATTACGAATTACGAATTACGAATTACGAATTAATTAATTATTGAGTCGCCCACAATCTGTTGTTTAAGAAATTCAATTTCTTTAGCTAATTCTTGGCGAGTTGAAGATTTGACGAGATAACGAAAAACAAACCAAGTTACATAACCAAGTCCAATCACCTCAAAAACCGATGCTAGTAATGGAATCTCATTGATTGCACCTATCATTGCTAGTAATACCTTTCCTGTAACAATTGCCGCCACAGTTAAAACGATAATAATTAAAGGCTGTTTGTAGTTTTGAAAAAATCTCCTGAAATATTCGGGCAATTGGGTTAAAAAGTCAGAAGTTTTTCTGCCAATTTGCCGCCATTGAGATATAGGTTCTTTAGCTGGTGGTAGCTTGGGCAAGTTTTCATTTTCTGCACTCTGGAGTGCTAGCATACCTTCTGTTGACATAGCATTTACTGATTCTAGTCGCTGTTGTTCAGTTTCCATAGCTTTTCTTTTTTAGCGATAACAGCAGTTTTAATAATTGAATTGGTAAGACTGATGTTAGAGATTTTAGATTTTAGATTAAAAGACTTAATCTAAAATCTAAAATCTAAAATTACCTATTTACTAGTTTAGCTTTGTGGCGGAGCAACTATTGCTTTAACAACTACATTGGTGACACCTTTGATTTCTTTCGATAAAGGTTCAATTTTAGCTAACTGATCCTGATTTTTTACAGTACCTACTACAGTCACAGTACCATTTTGGTCAGCATCAACTGTTAGTTGACCACCAGGGATATTAGCCTCCAACTTAGAGCGCACTTCGCTTGCTAAGTCACCTACAGCTCTATCTCTATCACCCCCAGTCAGATTATTCCGTTCTTCACGGGCGCGAATATCTGCATCGAGTTGTCTTCTACGAAGTTCACTCTGAGCATCTTCTTTAGCGGCTTGTGTTGTTTCCACAGATGGAGCCTCTGGGGTTTCACCTGGAGCAGGCGCATTTACACTTGTTTTAGCAGTATCTTGACAAGCAACTGCACCAAAAAGTAATAAACCACTAATTAAGAATGGAGTTAGCTTTTTCATTTGTTTAATTCTTGATCGAAGCGTGAAAGTCTTTGCTATTTAGAAAAGCAGTAAGGAGCAAGTTTTTGATCTTTATTGTTCCTAAAATGATGAATAAAAACTAACTTAGGTTAGATTCTCTCATCTCGGTGGTCAACAACGATCACACTAGGTTCATCGCGATCGCTTGTTCCTGAATAAACAGGTGTTTCGTCATAACGGTTGCGGTTTAAATCGGGGCGAGCTTCTCTACCGTTGTCAGTGACATCATAGGTAGCAAATTCTTCAATACCTCGACGTTTGAGAATTGCTTCGGCTTGACGGATTTCAGCTTCCGTCCCATCAACGATGATTAAGTAATCGCCTCTTTGAAAGCGATCGTTGTAAACTCTTGCCCGATCTTCAGGAATACCTAAACCGACAAGTCCACCAGCAATACCCCCGGCTGCTGCACCGATCGCACCGCCAGCCACTGTTGTCGCGATCGCAGTGGCTGCTGCACCGCCTGCTATTACAGGCCCGACTCCAGGAATAGCTAAAGCCCCAAGCCCAACTAACAAGCCTCCTAAACCTCCCAATGCGCCGCCTGTAGCTGCTCCGGCTTTTGCTCCTTCATCTGCTTTGTTGCCTACACCAACATTTCTATCTGCACCAGCAATGTTACCACCGTTGGTGTCTTTGGCAATTAGTGAGACGTAGCTCATCGGAAAACCAGCATCTCGGAGATCGGTCAATGCTACTTCTGCATCCCGGCGCTGGGAAAATACACCGATCGCCCGTCTGGTATGAGTGACATTTGTAGTCACACGTTCGTTCTCAGGGTAGTCATACACGCCAAACTCTTCGATACCATGCCTACTGAAAATTGCTTTCGCTGTGGCAATTTCTGCATCTGTACCATCAAGCATCACCAAGTAGTGACCTCGTTCTACCCGTTCGTTGTAAACTCTGGCTCGCTCCTCAGGGATGCCTAAACCAATTAATGCGCCAACTAAACTACCTGCTACAGCACCAATCCCAGCGCCAGCTAAAGTTGTAGCCAGAGTGGTTGCAGTTGCTCCTGCAAGCATAATTGGCCCAACTCCAGGAATTGCTAAGGTTCCCAGACCAACTAATAAGCCAGTCAAACCACCCAAAACGCCACCAGAAACTGCTCCTACTGTCGCACCCTCGTCAGATTTATCACCAACCTTTTCGGTGACTTGCGTACCGGCAATATCATCTCTACCGTCTCCGTCTCTGGCAATGACAGAAACTCTGTCCATTGGAAAGCCTGTATTTTTCAATTCATGTAGTGCTTGTTCAGCATTTGTGCGATTGGAAAATACACCCACGGCACGTCTACGTACACCTACAACCATTCTTTACTTCTCCTAAAATACAAAATTATTTATTTACGAATTTATTAGATAGATCTCACCTTCTGTATTAATTAACGCTATTTTATATTAAAATTTCATCAATCTAGTGGAATAAATTATTTCTCTATCGTTAGATATAGATTCGTTTTAGGGAATAGAAATAATAGAGATTAACCAAATCATTTAAACAAAAATATTTATTTTTATACTTATATATATGCCAGGATGATACTCAAGTATGATTTTTTTATCGTTAGACATTGCATGGGTAGCGTTATTAATAACATGGCAGTCTATAAACATTAAAATAAATGTTATTTATAATATTAATTTTTTAACTTGATTTAAATTGAACCACCAAGGCACTAAGACACAGAAAGGAAAAGGGTTTTCAACGCCAGTTACTAATGGGGAGCCAGTACTTTGGGAATACAGCGCTGTGGTAAGGCAGCGTTAGTGATGTTAGGAGCGTCACCCAAAGGGTGTACACAGTTCACGATGACTACTTAAGGTAAAAATCTAACTTTTGTTCAAGAGCTTTATTACCTAGGAAGGTGTAAGCCACGGTAACTATTATTTAAAGTGAAAAGTAGACGTTTTAGAGATTATTTCATCTACCGAACGTAAAAGAGATAATAGTTATGTTGCAAAATTTTGAAACTATTTTGACTTTGGGGATAGCCACAACGAACCGATTACCAGAGGTCATAACTCCAACAGAAGTATCACTTGTGTTTTCTGGTTCTAAGTTTTTAGTAGCATTATTGGCTGGCACTTTAATGGCATTTGCCTTTCAGTTCCTATTAACCAACTTTTCCGTTGCTGTAGGAATCTCAACCTGGGGAAGTGATGCATATCCTGATTCAGGTTCCGAAACTTTGGGTGGGACAATTCGCAAATTTGAAGCTAAAGTTGGTTCTTGGGCATTAATAACTGCAAGTATTGCATTATTTATTGCTTGTTTTTTGGCGGTCAAACTTAGCGTTATCGAAAGTGCGCTGCTAGGAGCAATTATTGGTGCAGTCATCTGGTCTGCCTATTTCTCGCTAGTAGTTTGGTTAGGTTCATCAGCAGCAGGTTCCTTAATTAATTCTATGGTTAGTACTGCCACTTCTGGCTTCCAAAGCTTGATGGGTACGGCAACTGCTGGCATTGGTGCTAATGTTGCCAAAGGACAAGTTGTTGCTACTGTTGAGGAAGTTGCAGCCGCAGTTAGGCGTGAATTAACTTCAGGATTTGACCCTGAAAGTATTAGTAATACGCTGCAAAGTTCTTTGGCTTCTTTACAAATACCCAAGCTAGATTTAGATGAAGTTGGCCGTCAATTTAATAAGTTACTGAGTGATATAGATTTACAATCTATTGGTGATAGTGACTTACTCAAAAATATTAATCGTCAGACATTTGTAGATTTAATTAGCAGCCGTGCTAACTTATCTAAAGAAAATGTCAATCAAATTGCTGACCAACTAGAAGATGCTTGGAAACAAGTTGTAGCTCGTAAAAACCCGACAGAGCAAGTAATTAATTTGCTCAAATCTGCCACTCCTGAAGAGTTGCAGTCAGAAGATTTAGGTGAAAGACTTCAGCAACTGGTTACAGTCAGAGAAAACGGTAGTGGCAGAAATGGTGTCATAAAACGGGCGGTTCAGTATGGTTTGGGTGCTGCTGTGCCAGCTGTACTAAATAGGATAGACATCTCAGATATTGATGTAGGAAGAATTAGAACTCAGCTAGAAAAGCTGAAAGACAAATTTCAAGATATAGATGTCGATAAAATTACACACGAACTGCAAAATTTCACAAACAAAACTACTGCACAAATATCTGAAAGGTTGCCATTATCAACATCTAATACTATCAAAGCAGATGTAGAAGACTACATACGAAATTCTTTTCCTTGGCATTTCAACCGGATTACAGTCAAAGATGAATTTCAAGAAGTCATTTACGATTCCGAGGCAGATTCCACAACTACACGCCGGGAATTAGAGGAAATTAATCAAGAGTATTTTGTTAAGTTGCTGACGCAACGAGGTGATATCAGCGAAGCCAGAGTCAAGGAAATTTCGCAGCAGATGGAAAGCACCCGCCAAGAAGTTTTAGAACTGGTGCAACAGACACAAACGCGAGAAAAAAGTCAAGACTTCCGCAGCCGCATCGAAAATTATTTGCGTTCCACTGGTAAAGAAGAACTTAACCCAGAAGGAATTGAGCGAGACTTTGCTAAGTTGGTGGAAGATCCAGAAGCTGGTTTAGAAGATTTAAACGATCGCCTATCCCAATTTGACCGCGATACCCTGGTACAACTACTCCAGCAACGTCAAGATATTAACGCAGAAGAAGCGAATAATATTGTTGGTCAAATCGAAAGCGCTCGTGATCAGATCTTAAATCGTGCCAGAGAACTACAAGCACAAGCAACAGCCAAAGCCGATGAACTGCGCCAAAGAGTAGAAGACTATCTGCGAAATATCAATAAAGAAGAACTGAATCCCGAAAGTATCAAGCGCGAATTGAGGATTTTACTGGAAGATCCCCAAGTCGGAATCAGATTATTGCGCGATCGCCTCTCACAATTTGATCGCGATACATTGGTACAACTGCTAAGTCAGCGTCAAGATTTGAGTGAGGAACAAATCAACCAAGTTATTGATTCTCTAGAATCGGTGCGGGATAATATTTTGCAAGCACCCCAAGTAGTAGCAGATCGCGCCCAAGCACAGTATGAACAAACTACAACAGCGATCGCTGAATATCTCCGCAAGACCAATCTAGAAGAACTGAATCCAGAAGGTATCAGACAAGATTTAGAAAGATTACTGAGTGATCCTCAAAAAGGTGCTTTGGCATTACGCGATCGCCTATCTCAGGTAGATCGAGAAACCTTAACAAAACTCGTCAGCCAACGAGGAGACTTGAGCGAAGAACAAGTTAATCAAATCATTGATCGCTTCCAAGAGGCAATTCAAAGTATTGTGAAAGCGCCGCGTCGCTTGGCAAAGCGTACTGCTCAACGAGTTGCAGATTTTGAGACCAGGCTCGAAGACTATCTGCGTTACACCAACAAAGAAGAACTCAACCCAGAAGGTATCAAGCGCGATTTGCAATTACTATTGCAAGATCCGCAAATGGGAATGGGAAATTTAAGCGATCGCCTAGCTAAATTCGACCGTTCGACAATTGTGGCGCTGTTATCTCAACGGGAGGATATCTCGCAAGAGGAAGCTAACCAGATTGTCGATCAAATTGAATCTGCACGCAACTCGGTTATCCAACAATTTCAGCAGATTCAGCAAAAAGTGCAATCGGTAATTGATCAGATTTTCGCTAGAGTTCGCAACTATCTCAACTCCCTAGAGCGTCCAGAATTGAATTATCAAAGCATTAAGCAAGACTTTGCCAAAGTGTTTGATGATCCGCAAGCCGGATTTGAAGCGTTGCGCGATCGCCTGAGTCAATTCGATCGTGACACTTTAGTAGCTGTTATCAGTTCTCGTGAGGATATTTCAGAAAAAGATGCCAACCGCATCATCGACCAAATAGAAGCAGCACGGGATAGCGTCTTGCAAAGAGCTGAACGCATCCAGCAGGAAACACAAAAACGCCTGCAAGCTGTGCAAGCAGAAGTTAAAAAGCAAGCTCAAGAAACCAAGAAAACCGTTGCTAGCGCTGCTTGGTGGCTATTTGGTACGGCTCTGACTTCCCTTGTGGCCAGTGTGATCGCTGGAGTTATAGCCGTCACAGGTCTAACTTTACCTGGATAAATCAACAATCCTACTTCTTTAAGCTCTTTACTCTGCGTCTTCAGCGTCTCTGTAGTTAAATAAATTATTTTTAAACTGCAGAGACGGGAAGAGCGCTGAGAGAAAAAAGGTAGTGCATCAGCAAAGTGTGGGATCTGCGATGAATTGGTCAGTATGTTTGCCTACTCTAGCTGCCAGAATCAACCCGGTTGATCATGCTTGAGTCAACCCAATCCAACAGTCCCCTTGTGTCAATTCATTGGGCTGACAGCGTTTTTGTTTTTTTGGACGAATGACCAAAACTCATCGCCGCTGATTTGTGATGACCACACAAAGGACATTCCATAGTATTGAGACTATTTCTATACCAAAGTTATCTTACCACTCCCACACTTTCTTGATGCACTACCGGAAATTCAATAATGGAAGCAGATTTGATTAATCTGCTTCCAAAAAAGTCTTTTTGAACGCACAAGTGTTAGAAAATCCCTAAAAGAATGATGAAAGTCAGCCCACACAGAGCTAGTAGAGAAATAATCAAGATATTGCCTATACTGTGGTCAGAAGTTGCTAATTTTTGTGTATTGTTAGCCATATTAACCGACCCTGTTTCTATTAACTTTTGTGACAACATTGCAGCGCTGAATTAATGCTTTGCTGCTTCTTTAATTATCGACTACTTCTTAATTAATGACTGGAGCGATCGCAAATCGTAATTTAGTATTTTACCAGTAGTAACATAGTTGGTATCTAGCTAAAAAATAAGTTTTTGTGGATATTTTTGTTGATTTTGAAACACAAAAGCAAATTTTTGTTCCGTTCCGGTTCAGCCATTTGTGAGGCAACTTATTCAAAACGGTAATGTATGTTACAATTAACCCAAGCTCAGTTTCCGCCAAGACTTAATTAAGTTCTGAGCTTTTCGCTACAAAACCTACATCAATTAGGCTTTTTAAAAGATTTACTAGATTGCGTAGATTTTGCTGCACAGTTTTTTAGTGAATGCGAAGAAATTATCGGCTGCAAATTAGAAATATATGCGAAGCATCGTATATAGATAAAACCTTAGATTTTAGAGAAGCTTGGCAGCTTCAAATATTCTCTTGAGGGATTGAGAAATAAAGTTTAAGGAGATTAATTAAATGACAATCAAAAAAGAAACAGCTTTAGTTTACTGCGAAAATCAATTTGGTTTAGCGGATGGTAAAACCGCAGCAGGGTTGATTCGACACTCTGAAATTTATACTGTTGTTGGGGTTATTGATAGTTCACTAGCTGGCAAAGACGCAGGTGAAGAATTAGGACAAGAAAAGAGTGGTATTCCCATTTTTGCCAACTTAGATGAAGCCTTGAGTAAACTTTCAGAGGTTCCAAACTGTTACATTTATGGGAAGGCTCCCTTAGATGCTTATATATCTACTGAAGAAAGGTTTCTGATCTTGGAAGCTATGGAAAAAGGAATGGATATCATTAACGGTCTTCATGAGTTCTTCTCTGAAGATCAAGAATTTGTCAATATGGCTACTCAAAATGGTATCCAAATTAAAGACATCAGAAAACCTCCGAAATTAAAAGATTTACATATCTTTACGGGGCAAATATCTCAAGTAAATGTGCCGATAATCGCAATATTAGGTACTGATTGTGCTTGCGGAAAAATGACTACCGCAATAGAACTCAACAAGTCCCTGAATAATCTTGGTATAAAGTCAGTACTAGTAGCGACAGGTCAAACTAGCTTAATGCAGGGAGCAATGTATGGCATATCAATCGATGCCCTGATTTCCCAGTTTGTGATCGGTGAAATAGAAAACTCTGTTATTCAAGCGTTTAACAGCGAAAGTCCTGACATCATTTTAGTTGAGGGACAGAGTGCCGTTAGTCATCCCGCTTTTATGGGTTCCCTCGGCATCTTAAAAGGAAGTATGCCCGATGGTATTATCCTTCAACATCCACCTGCTAGAAAGTTCCGATGCGATTTTCCTCATTTGGTAATGCCAACTGTTGAGAGTGAAGTTAAATTGATTGAAGCGATTTCTGAAGCTAGAGTAATGGCGATCACATTAAGTCATGAAAACTTAGCAGACGAAGAAGTTCTCAAAATCATACAAGATTATGAAAAGCAGTTTCAATTACCGACAACGGATGTATTAAGCTACGGATGCCAAAAAATTGTTCAAACCTTAGTCAATCATTTCCCGAAACTGAATCAAAAAATCAAGCAGAAAAATTTAGAAAAAATTCCTGTATTGGCAACGAGGTAGACATAATCGTCCGAAAAATAAATGAAATTGTTCATGCCAAGAATAGAAATTTCCCTATCGCAAATACGGGATAATGCCCGAATGCTATCCAAACTTTATGGGCAGAAAGGTATTTCCTTGATGGGGGTTTCTAAAGCTGTGTTAGGAGAACCTTCTATTGTCGAGGCAATGATTCAAGGCGGAGTCCGATTTATTGCCGACTCTCGCATTGAAAACATTCAAAAAATGAAAAAGGCTGGGATATCAACTCAGTTTGTTCTTCTACGCACTCCTTTAAGTCAGGCTGAATCTGTTGTTAAAAGTGTAGATATTAGTTTCAACACTGAGATCGAGACTCTTAAGAAACTGTCCTATTATGCAAAAGCACATAATAAAAATCATCAGATAATTATTATGGTAGAACTGGGTGATCTGCGTGAAGGAATACTTCCTGGCGATCTTTCTCAGTTTGTCAGAGAAACTCTTTCTCTGTCCCATATAAAACTTGTTGGCATTGGCTGTAACTTGGCTTGCTATGGTGGAGTCAAGCCAGATCGTAAAAATATGCATGAACTATCTGAACAAGTTAATTTCATTGAAAAAGAGTTTCAGATTAGTTTAGAAATCATTTCAGGCGGAAATTCGGCAAATTATGAGTGGTACAAATCTGCCCAAGATGTCGGCAAGATTAACAATCTTCGCTTGGGTGAATCAATTCTTTTAGGTTGCGAAACTGTGAGCCGAAAAGCGATTCCAGGCTTACACACGCGGGCATTCCAACTCGTTGCTGAAGTGATTGAGTCTAAAATAAAGCCATCTCTCCCATTTGGAGAGATTTGTCAAGATGCTTTTGGCAACGTTCCTGTTTTCCAAGATAGAGGGATTCGCCAAAGAGCGATTATTGCTTTGGGAAGGCAGGACGTTTTGGTATCTAGCTTGAAATCTAATAATAGGCTAGAAATTCTAGGGTCTAGCAGTGATCATATTATTCTCGACAGCAAGAACCACAATTTACAGGTTGGAGATGAAGTAAATTTTAACCTGGATTACGGTGGTCTTCTCTCAGCTATGACTTCTCCTTTTATTAAAAAGCAATTTATAAATTCTCATAGTCACGCCGCAGCTTAATTAGCACCGAAAATCTGGGATGGTTCATTAGCCTACGGCATAACACACCTTTGTATCTTAGAAGAAGTAGTAGTTTTGCATTTTATCAAGCCATCATGTCATGGTATAAGCGTTCCGACTGCTGGAATAAAGAGTACGGCTTCAATCATGAAGGACAAATATTTAAACGAGAAACTTACATCACTCGTTTTGTTTTATTGATCGTGCCAATCTAGATGATGGCTACTATCGGACACAATTTGTCTGCCCTGAATGTAGTGGTTGTGGATGTTGTATTTGTGGTTTTTCCTTGAAGGCGGCACCCGGATTTGAACCGGGGGATGGAGGTTTTGCAGACCTCTGCCTTACCACTTGGCTATGCCGCCGTAACTTGGTTTTCCGAGACTACATTAGCTGAGTAGCTATGTAGATGTTAGCTAGATCATAATGATAGCATAGGCTCATAACGTAAACATAATAGATTAACCAATTGCCTATCTCATATATTTGAGACTCTTGATCAGTAGTAAAATCTTTGTCTTTCTCTTCCCCTCTACCTATTTGACTTCTGTAATTTTTAACGTATAAGGGAAATACTTGCCTTTTTCGTATGAACCCACCCAAATTTGGTAATTTCCGGGTAACCATTCGCCAACTATACCGGGATTTTTGCCATCAAAATCGTCATTGCACCAAGTACCGCCAGGTCCTTTAATCATGATGGTAGTGTCCTGAGGACTTTCCACTTGCAGTTTCAAGTAGTCAAATTTAGTTGTTAATGCTAATGTGTGGTCTGGTGTTTCATCCACAAATCCAGTACATGGGCCAGTAGCTGTTTCAGACCTCCCAGCAATTTGGTTGCTAGATTCTGAGCCGCCACTCATTCCTTTAACTATCCAAGGGTCTGGGGAAAATTGCTGGTTGATAGTGACATCTCCAAATATTGGTAACGCTTCTTGAGCATTAGCTACGACATGACTTGCCGATGTGCAGCAGAGTGTAACTAGCGACAACGATAATCTTATTCCTCTATTTAGGGCTGTTTTCGACATTGTGATTATATTAGTTTCTCAGTGTTTTTGAAGACATTAATTTTACACACTAAGTTCCCAAAACGAGAGGAATTGACTAATTTTGTAGAATTTTACAAAGATAAAAATTGTCCAATGATGGTTATATAGCGATAGCCAGTTAGTTTAGGACATAAACTGATCATAAAACCCGGACACCAACAAACTTTCAAACCTTTCCCCCGTTCGCGTAGCGTCTCCCCTTCTCCTTTTGCTATCCATTACCCGAATCTTTCTCAACAAAAATACAAGTTACTTAAAAGAAGCCAAAAGGATTGATAGGTGAAGCAAGAGATAATCCTGATATCAGTTGCGATACTGTTTTAGAAACAGTTGAATGGCAGTCTCATGGCATGAGTCGGGCTTGGATTTCGCTGATGCGTTTCATCTAGCCCAAATCAAAATCATGCTGAATTTTACACCTTTGATGATAAATTTGTGAAAAAATCTCAGGGACTAACTAATTGTGAAGTGAAACTACCTTAATTGGGAGGCTAAAATATGAATACGGCTCAATTAATAACGAACGGCGATCGCCAAACAGTAGTTGACCCCATATTACATGCATTAATTACAGTCGCACTTAAAGGTTCTCCCTTAACAGCAAGTGTATCCCGAAATTGTTTCATACTAGCTAAACGCTGTTCTTTTTTTTGCGGAAGAACCAAACGAGCTATAACTTTATTTTCCTCTAGCAAAATCACTTCTTCTCCCTTAGCTACTTGCTTTAAGAGATTCTTTAAATTAATTACTGCTTCTTCAACACTAACTTTTAACACTACGCTTCTACCACAATTTTATTTGGGTGCAGATTTGGGAAATTGTAATTAAAGTACGTTTGGGAAAATAGAATTTACCTGCTTTGCATCAAGACCCTTTTGACCGAATACTTATTGCTCAAAGTCAAGTAGAAAAAAAGCCAATAATCACTGTGGATAATAAAATCAGACAGTATCCTGTTGATGTAATTTTGTAGTCCAAAAATAAGAATGGCTAAAAGATGAATACTGCTCACATAGCAATTATTCGGTGATCGTTTTAAAAGCGGGTGATGGGACTCGAACCCACGACGTTCACCTTGGGAAGGTGACATTCTACCACTGAATTACACCCGCTAATAGCTCTTAGCCTGATATCAAGCTCAAGCTATATTATAGCATTACTTATATACTAAGTCACACAGCTTTTGTATTGAGATCACTGCTACTGAATAGTATAGATGTAAAACACTAAGTTAGAGTAGGTCACGATCACACTTACCTTTTGTCTCATACACGCTCATAAAATACTACTTGTATAAATTTGGTTAACATAGCATATCATGTGAGCAAATTATAAAGGCAGCTAGCGCTCACATCCATTTCTAAGTTACAAAGGGTAAATTTGCATTGTTTTAAATTTCCGCAACGACAACCCTGATCATGCAACCTAGTAAAAACTCGTAAATACTTACAGCAGTTTTGAATTGATTAAATGAACTACTCCCCAACCCTAGTCTAGAAACCTAAAAATTGTTTAATTACCAATCTAAGCAAATAATATGTTTAATGCCACTGAAATTTTAATTGATGCTTTTGTCAAGCAAATTCGAGAAGGCTACCGTCGTACGTACGGCTGCTTAAAAAATGATTACCAAGATATCATCGCTTGGGCTGGGAGCATGGCGTTAGAAAATATTGCCAATAGCGACGCTCTTTATCACAACGTTGAACACTCCGTTTTAGTTACCCTAGTAGGACAGGAAATGTTACGTGGTAAACACATCCGAGAAGGTGGTGTTTCCAGCGAAGACTGGCTACATTTCATCATTTCTTTGGTATGCCATGATATCGGTTATGTCAAAGGAGTTTGCCGACAAGATCAAGAGGCCGCAGGCTTATATGCTACGGGTAAAAATGGCAGAATGATTTCTCTACATCCAGGGGCTTCTGATGCCAGCCTCACACCTTATCATGTTGATAGAGCCAAACTTTTTATTGATGAGCGTTTTGGCGGTCACAAGTTGATAGATGGTGATGTGATTAAGAGTAATATTGAATGGACTCGTTTTCCCGTACCTACAGCAGAAGATCATCAAGAAACAGCTAACTTTGCTGGGTTAGTGCGTGCTGCCGATTTAATTGGGCAATTAAGTGATCCACGCTATTTAAAGAAAATTACTTCTTTATTCTACGAGTTTGAAGAAACTGGGATGAATAAGGTTTTGGGCTACGAGACACCTGCTGATTTACGCAAAAACTACGCTAAGTTTTACTGGAGTGGTGTTCATCCCTATATCAAAGAGGGACTGCGTTACTTATCTTTGACACAGCAAGGAAAACAAATTGTCGCTAATCTCTACTCGAATGTGTTTGTTGTAGAACATGAAAAACAGCAAGAAGAACATCTATATTTAGTAGAGCAACGACATGCTTAGATATTAGTCAGTGGTCAGTAGAAAAACAAATGACAACTAACAACTGACAACTGACCCTGCGGGTGACACTCCTAACGTCGCTCTAAGCGTATCGCTAAAGCTAAAGCTTCTCGTAGAGAATATGCCACAGGCTTGACGCTGCGCTAACGCCAGTTACTCATGGGGAGCCACTGCATTGCGGAGGTTCCCTCCGTTGTAGCAAGTGGCGTGAGAGGCTAACGCCAAGGGAGAAGACCTTACTGGCTCACAACTAACAACTGACAAAGGACAAATAACTATGAATTGGTGGCAAAGACTGCAAAAGAATCCTTTGGCGCGATTTGGGGCAATTTTACTGTTAATTTTTTATATGGCAGTAATTGCTGCTGACTTCGTTGCCCCTTATGATCCCTATGCCTCACAGGCGAATGGTTCCCTACTGCCACCAACTCAGATTTATTGGGTTTCAAAATCATCAGGACAGTTTATTGGCCCTCATATTTATCCTACGACCCAGGGAGATACCGACCTCCAAACAGGCGATCGCCAACTGATTGTTAACTTTAAAAAGCCATCCCCTTTGCGTTTGTTTGTCTCTGGGGCAGAGTATCGACTGTTGCAACTGAGTTTGCCACTGCCGCCCAAGTGGGATGAAACTACCATCTTTCCTGGTATACCCTTAAATTGGCATTTATTTGGTGCAGCTAATGAGGCGAAATTTAATATCTTAGGTACTGACGAACAAGGACGCGACCAGTTCAGTCGCCTAATACACGGAGGTCGCATTAGCCTATTCATCGGGATTATAGGAGTAATTATTACCTTTCCCCTCGGTCTTTTGATAGGTGGTATTTCTGGCTATTTTGGCGGTTGGACTGACAGTATTATCATGCGCCTAGCAGAAGTACTCATGACCTTCCCCAGCATTTATCTTCTAGTTACCTTAGGTGCAGTTTTACCACCTGGTTTAAGCAGTACCCAACGCTTTTTGTTGATTGTAGTGATTACTTCAGTAATTAGTTGGGCTGGCTTAGCACGGGTAATTCGTGGACAAGTATTATCAATTAAAGAGCGAGAATTTGTCCAAGCAGCAAGAGCAATGGGCGGTAAGCCAATTTATATTATTCTCCGCCACGTTTTGCCGCAAACAGCTACTTATGTGATTATCTCTGCCACTCTTGCGGTTCCTAGTTTTATTGGTGCTGAGGCAGTATTAAGTCTTATCGGCTTAGGTATTCAACAACCAGATCCCTCGTGGGGCAATATGCTCTCTCTGGCAAGCAATGCCTCTATTTTGGTGTTGCAACCTTGGTTAATTTGGCCGCCAGCGCTGCTGATTATTCTGACGGTGCTAGCTTTCAACTTATTGGGCGATGGACTAAGAGATGCTCTCGACCCCCGCAGTTTACGAAGGTAAGCTAGTTTATATATAGGAATCCGATTTGATTCCTATAACTCTAGATTATTGTTTTTGATTTTTTGTATCCAAAAACTTCAACTGATGGTAAATACAACTAATTTGTAGTAAGTTTGTACCTGCTGTTTGTGCCTTCCGTAATGGGTTGCCGAAAATTGCTTCCACCTCTAGGGGACGACATTCGTCATAGTCAATTTTCATGCTGGTGCGGTAAGGTTTCATTTTGACGGTGTAATCCAGCATTTTTTGAATGAAACTAGTAGGGATATTACGCCCATGACTATTTGCCCCTGCTGTTACTTCAAACATTAATTGTTCAACTAATCTGCAAGTATATACATCTGCCATTAATTCATCTGTTCTGGCATTCAAAATTACAGAAAGACCGTTGTAAGGAATATTCCATACCAACTTTTTCCAACGTGCTAGTAGTAAGTCTTCAGCTAATTCAATTGCAATCCCAGCACTATTAAAGTCATCAGCAATTTGCTGTATTTTGTCTGTAATTCCAACAGCATGATAGCCCGGAACATATTCCCCCAAAGTAATATGTCCATAGTCTAAGTGACGAATATGTCCTCGTCCTACTTTATTGGAACATAAAAAGCACAACCCACCAATAATACTGACGTTGTCAATCATTAGGGCAACTTCTTCTTCTATACCAAGTCCGTTTTGTAATACCAACACTACCCCGCCATCTTTAACAACTGGTGGTAACAACTTTGGTAGCAAATAATTTTGTGTTGTCTTTAATGCAACTACTACCACATCGCACTGTGGCATTTTCTCTATATCTTGATAAGCGTTAACTTGGGGAAGGGTAAAGTCACCCTCTTTAGACTCGATAAGTAAACCATACTTACTGACATGTTCATAGTCACTTCTGAGCAAAAAGTGGACATCCAAACCAGCTTTTTGTAATCTGCCCCCATAAAACCCACCTAATGCACCAGTTCCTAGAATGGCATACTTGCGATCGCACATATTTTCTCCAAAAGAATTTTCTTAGAATAATCACCAGCTTCTCTACATCTTTAGGTAGTGGATTCATCACTTTTTTTACATTTATACATAAGTTTTTGTAATAAAGATTAAATCTGATTCACTATAATTTAAAATTTTTGGTAGAGATTTAGGTGAAATAAATGGCTGATATTGTTGATTAGGATTAACTATTTAGTAAGATTCAGAAATTAGTGATCTGCTTTAAATTATGTTACATTACCAAAGTGATTACTTCAGAGGTATGCTAAGCTCAGTTTAGATAAGTAAAAATATATTTGATTACTTTTATATGCCGACATTATCCCAACAAATTGATGCTTGATTTCAACACTTTAGCTGAGTTCTCCCGTGCCAACTGCGTCAGCATTTGTGCATTTCTTGTACCAGCAAACTTGATTACTACATCATTGACAATCATTCTCACAGCACTACAGCGCCCAACACATCAAATATGGCAAGCGGCAGGGATTGCCAGTATTTTTGCTTTTGTAATGGTATTACACGTATATACTTGGTTTGCTATTGGTGTAGTAATGGCTCCAACTTATATTTTATTGTGCCTCGCAATCAGTTGTTCGCTGACTAATGGGGTAGCAGTTATTGTGCGAAAATACCAAATGAATAGTCTGCGTCTTTCTAACAACGCTTAAACACGCCAAGATGCTAAAAATACTTAGCTTCATTACAGGAAGAGAATACTAGAAAAATCATCACTCATCCGAATTACAAGATTTGCGGGTGCTTTCACCTCTAATTTGGCTACATATCAATCCTTTCGGTACTTTCAAGCTGGATATAAACGAACGTTTGCTGATTGAAACAGTCGTATAAATACAAACAGCCAACCTTCCTTGAAAGTTATGCTTTGTTTTTAAACTAAACAGTTTAGTTTGCAATTCCTCACAGCTTCGCTGACACTGTTGGCGAATTCGGCAAACGCTTATGCAGGCCTGATGGCTTTAGGAATAAAGCGATTAAGTAATATAGTCTGCTGCCATGTATTACACAATAAAAATTCCCCTGGTACTGTAATGTGTCTCCACATCGAAAGGGGAATGAATGGCAACTGTTGAAGGTGGCATATCTTTTGTTGTACGCCATTGCACAGAACCATCTTCGCCAGGAGCATAAAACTGTTGTACCCAAACTTGCCTCAATATTTCCACTGCCGGGATCTTGCGTAACCATTCGGGTGCTTTTGTAGTTGAGTTCCTTCAACCGTGTAATACACCGAATAAGGAGTTTCCAACAGTGTCTTCGCCAGTTCTACCCCTTTTTGAGAATATCTGAGTACTAAAATGCTTTTTCTGCCTGCTTTATAGCCAAATGTGTTAGTTTCTGCATAATTGCTACCACAACGCCCTGCTGGCGCAACTGGACACCGCTTCGCTCAAATCACTACTGCTAAATCGGGTAATCTAAACCCTAGTGGTCAAAATAAAGTAAAGAACTGGATCTTATGTGGATTTATCTCCTTGTTCCACTTATTACTTAACATCTATGCAGCTTTCTGGATTTGTAACTAATTAACATTTATGCTGCAATTATTTTGGTTGTGATTTAGTTCAAGACGTTTTTAGAGAAATTCTGGTTTTAGGGAAACAATCTCTGAACAGAGGGCTTTGAAGTATATATGTTTTTAATAACTCTGGGCAATAATCTTTAGCTAAAACCAGCAGGCGCGAGATATTAACAACCCAATTGTAATAGTCAGGCATATTAAAAATGAACAGTGATAAGTCTAATCCAATGTGCCTGGAGTCAGCACTGCAACAGCAGGTTGAGTGGCTGCGACTGGTGATGGCAATAGCAACACGCATCCGCCAGAGTTTGAATCTGGATGAGGTTTTGAACATCACTGTAACTGAAGTACGGCAGTTTCTCCGGGCAGACCGAGTATTTATGTATCGCTTTGACCCAGACTATAGTGGGGCTGTGGTGGTGGAATCTGTTGATAAAGGTTGGAAATCTATTCTGAATGCTCAAGTCCAAGACACTTACTTTATGGAAACCAAAGGTGAGGAGTACAGACAGGGACGCATTCAAGTTGTAGAAGACATTTATATAGCAGGTCTTACTGAATGCCACTGCAATTTACTTGCTCAGTTTGAGGTCAGGGCAAACTTGGCAATCCCTATCTTGCAAGGAGAAAAATTGTGGGGATTATTAGTTGCCAACCAGTGTGCGGCACCCCGGCAGTGGCAGAAGTGGGAAATTGATTTGCTTGAGCAATTGGCAACACAAGTAGGCATTGCCATCCAACAATCTCAACTGTATGAGCAGGTACAATCTGAACTCGCTGAGCGCAAGCGTGCTGAAGAAGCATTGCAGCAGAGCGAGAACCTTTATCGTCAGCTAGTTGAGAATCAAAGCGACGTGATTGTCAGGACAGATTTGCAGGGGCGACTAACTTTCGCTAATCAGGCAGCGTGCCAAACGTTTGGCTTGCAATCCGATGAATTACGCGGTCAGTCGTTGTTTGAATTTTTTTATCCAGATGACTTGCCGCAAACAATGAAAAATATGAAAGTTTTAGCATTTCCGCCCCATCGCTTATTCGTTAATGAGCAACGCGCATTGACAGTTAACGGGATTCGATGGTTTCAATGGAACGTTACTACAATTACGGATGAACTTGGAGAGGTCATCGAAACTCAGGGCGTAGGAAGAGATATCACTGAGCGCAAGCAAGCGGAACAAAAAATTAAAGAACAAGCAGCTCTACTTGATATCACTACTGATGCCATTCTAGTTAAAGATTTCTCCGGCCAAATCTTATTCTGGAATCAAGGTGCAGAGCGTCTCTATGGTTGGCAAGCTGATGAGATTTTGGGACACAACGCCGAGGAGCTTTTGTACAAAGAAACTTCACCGCTTCTAATTGCGGCTCTTCAAGATGTCATTGAGCGTGGCTCATGGCAAGGCGAGTTAGATACAGTAACGAAATCTGGGCAGTCCATTATTGTCGAAAGCCGTTGGACACTGATGCGTGATGAAGCGTCTCAACCCAAATCCATCCTTAGTGTTGACACTGACATTACTGAGAAAAAACAACTTCAGTCCCAATTTCTCCGCACCCAGCGTTTGGAGAGTCTCGGCACGCTAGCTAGTGGCATTGCCCACGACCTCAACAACATCTTGACACCAATTATGCTTTCATCTCAAATGTTGGCGCCTAAACTGACTCATCTCGATGCGCGGTATAAGCAAATGCTCTTAGTTATAGAAGATAACTCTAAACGTGCGGCTGATTTGGTCAAGCAAATTCTGACATTTTCACATGGTTCTCAAAGACAGAGCGTTTCTTTAGAAATAGAACATCTACTGCTGGAAATTGAGCAAATTACCCACAGCACATTTCCGAAATCTATCCAAATTAGGAAGAATCTACCCAAGCAAAAACTCTGGACTATCAAAGCAGATTCTACTCAAATACATCAAGTATTAATGAACCTATGCGTCAACGCTCGTGATGCCATGCCCAAGGGCGGCACACTGGAGATTTCTGCAAACAACTTCTTCGCTGACGAAAACTTTGCCAGGATGAAGTGGGATGCTAAGGTAGGGCCTTATCTGGTCATGACTATAAAAGATACAGGATTTGGTATTCCTCCACTAATTTTAGAGCGCATTTTTGAACCTTTTTTTACAACTAAGGAATTGGGCAAAGGTACAGGGCTAGGTCTTTCTACTGCGATTGGCATTGTCAAAAAACACGGTGGTTTTATTAGCGTGGAGAGCGTTGTAGGCAAAGGCACTCAATTTCAGGTGTACTTGCCAGCTCTCAAGGAAAGCATAAGCCAACAAGCAGAAATTTCTCTATTACCTCACGGCAATGGAGAATTGATTTTAGTTGTAGATGATGAAGCTGCCATTCTGGAGATTACTAAAACTTCCTTAGAAGACTCCAACTATAGAATTTTGACTGCTAGTAATGGCATTGAGGCGATCTCATTATATGCTCAACACAAGAATCAAATCAGCATGGTATTAATGGATATAATGATGCCTGATATAGATGGGTTAACCGCTATCGGCATCATGCAGCAAATGAAACCACAAGTCAAGATTATTGGCATCAGCGGCATCGCCATGAACAACCAGATTGTTGCATCTGCTAAGGTTGATGTCAATGTATGTTTGCAGAAACCTTATACCATCAACCAATTATTATGTGTTATTAATAGCCTTTTGAACTCTGTGATTGAGATTTCATAATTTCACTTTGTACACGCAAGACACTACGGGTGCATCCTAGTTTTTATGAATGCCCACAGGCTAGAAGCCTGGGGCTACACGAACAAAGCCTGCGAAGGCAGGCTTTGTTCGTGTAGCAATACCCTTCCAGGGTATTGATTAAAAAAGTGGGATGCTCCCAGACCTACTTTCAATTTTGCCTTCAAACGCCGCCTTATGTGCAGCTATTTCAGCTTTTAGTCAACCACATCAAGTCACTGAGCAACTGTGCTTTGTATCAGCTTTGTAAAGCTAACGCTTCTTTTTCTAAATTTTCATTCAGCCAAGTAAACATATCAGAAATTGACTGAACCATATCTTGAACTCCATCACGGAAGAGTTCAAGATCTTTCTCAGACTGGGTATACATTTGAGCTACTTGAATTAACTCATTCGTATGTTCTGGGTCTAAGTGGCAGTGGATATGAAAATATTCGATGGTATGATCATCAATCCCTTTAAATATTTTGTGCAGTCCTTCGATATATTTGCTGAAAACTCCAGGGAGAACTTGCTCAATTGCGGTAAATCTGCCTAATGAACGTACTATGGGTTCATTATCACAAAACTCAAATTTCTTAAAGCGTAATGCTGGAACAAGAAATGCTCCATCATCAGCATTGATATCTATTTTAGAACAACCAATACCTTTCATAAAGCGCATAAATAGTGCAACATGGGCGAGGTCTGGCTTGAGTTCTCCATGTTCGGTAAACGCATTTTCTAGCATTATTGTCCTAGCCAAGTAGCTATCCATTTTTGACGCAACTTTAAGAAATGCCATGTTAAATCGGTTTGAACCAGGTAACATTTTGATTGCGAATTGGCGGATAGCATCTTGTGAAAAATCTCCCTGTGCAAAGCGTTGAACAAAAGGATGTAGAGATAAATCCTGCACAGTTGTTATCTCAGATAAAATTTGGTGTAATTCCTGAGAATTTTTGTTTTGTAAAGCAATAGTTGTAGTCATAATTTGAGATGGTTTCTAAATCTTTCATGAATGCTCATAATTATGAATCCAGCTTGGCTTGGAACGATTACGCATTCCGTAATAAAACTTCATATTGTTATGGAATTTCCCCTTAAAGCTTTTAAAAAACGCTTTAACTTGGGCGCTGTGTATGCGTTCTTTTAACTTCCGCAAAACCATGTTGCCCAGTCAGCATACTGATAAATGAGACATTAAAAATCACCACCGCTATGAAGGTATTAGGGGTAGGATCAGCGAGTATGTAATTTGCCGCCTCTCTAGAAATTGGCGAATCTCTTGGGCAGAAACTTAAGCCAGATTATGAGACAATTCGCGATAGCACCCTTAGCAGGGGTGGGATCAGCGAGCCTGTCGTTGAAGACCAGCTGCGTTATATGAGTGTGCCGGGAAAAGCATTATTGAATCAGTATTTCCTAGAGATGGAGTTTGGCGATGACCTCTGAGATTGGTCTAGAAGACATTCTGATTACGAAAGAACTATCTTGTCGCTCGCCCAGAAAACCTGACCTGCAAGCCGAGAACCAAGCCCTGCACACCCTCGCTCGGCAACAACTAACAGAATCGCCCCAACCCATGCTCAAAATCCTGGTGACTGTGGCGAGGGATCTGTGCCTAGCGGGAACTGCCGGGGTCAGCTTACTAGAGTTCACCAATGGTGGTAAGTCAATTTTCCGTTGGGTGGCACTGGCTGGAGCATTGGAGCAATATGAGCAGATGACAACCCCAGGCGATTTTAGCCCTTGTGGGCTGTGCCTAGAACGCCGAGCGCCCCAGCTTTTTTTAAACCTCGAACGATATTTTACTTACTTCCAACAGGCTCAACCCGCAATCATTGAAGATTTAGTCATTCCTTTAGTCATTGATAATCAGCAGTTGGGCACGATTTGGATCGTGTCTCACGATCCGCAACGGCAGTTCGATGGCGAAGATGTGCGGCTGATGACGAGTCTGGCAGACTTGACTGCTGCGGCTTTACAAAGTAGTCAAGTCGTCCGTCAAGCGGCTTCCGATGCTCAACAGGCGCTGCACCAGAAGCAAGTTGAAATGCAAAGTCTAATTACAAATATGCCAGGGATGGTTTATCGCTATCTACCCGGCGCTGGTGGTGAATATTGTTTTACCTTCGTTAGTTCTGGTTGCCATGACTTGTTTGAAGTTGAACCATCAGCAGCCTTACAGGACGCTGATTTAATTTTCAACCTGATTCATCCCGACGACCAACCTTCTTTTATGGCGTCGGTAGCCGTAGCCGTCGAGAACTTTCTACCTTGGGAATGGCAAGGCAGAATTATCACCCCAAGTGGCCAACTCAAGTGGATTCAAGGTAGGTCGGGGGCGTTGCAAACAGAAGACGGCGATATCTGGGATGGTTTGCTCATTGATATTACCGCTCAGAAGCAGGCGGAACAGAAAATTAAAGAACAAGCAGCTCTACTTGATATCACTACTGATGCCATTCTAGTTAAAGATTTCTCCGGCCAAATCTTATTCTGGAATCAAGGTGCAGAGCGTCTCTATGGTTGGCAAGCTGATGAGATTTTGGGACACAACGCCGAGGAGCTTTTGTACAAAGAAACTTCACCGCTTCTAATTGCGGCTCTTCAAGATGTCATTGAGCGTGGCTCATGGCAAGGCGAGTTAGATACAGTAACGAAATCTGGGCAGTCCATTATTGTCGAAAGCCGTTGGACACTGATGCGTGATGAAGCGTCTCAACCCAAATCCATCCTTAGTGTTGACACTGACATTACTGAGAAAAAACAACTTCAGTCCCAATTTCTCCGCACTCAACGCCTGGAGAGCATCGGCACGCTAGCTAGCGGCATTGCTCACGACCTCAACAACATCTTGACGCCCATTATGCTCTCAGTTCAAACCTTGGCACCCAAACTTTCAGAATTGGATGCGCGCCATCAGCAACTGCTGAAAGTTCTGGAAGATAACTCCAAACGTGGTGCTGATTTAGTCAAGCAAATTCTGACTTTTGCACGCGGCTCTGAAGGAAAGAGCGTTTCTTTGCAAATAGAACATTTGCTATTAGAAATTGAGCAAATTCTCAGCGGCACGTTGCCAAAATCTATCATCATCAACAAGAATTTACCTACGCACGACCTCTGGACTATCAAAGCAGATTCTACTCAAATACATCAAGTATTAATGAACCTAT
>JAYGHB010000006.1:0-130527 GCA_034931985.1 Halotia wernerae UHCC 0503 | reverse complement strand
GTATTTCTGATTGGGGGGATTTGCTGATTGATAGCGAGTTGGAAATACGAGCATGAGGAAATATGTTACCCTTGCGCTGCTTTCGTCCACACTAGCTGCACTCACCAACACTCGCAGTACTAAACCTAGTAATCGCGTTTCATGGTAGTGGTTATAAGACTTTTAAGGAATTCTACACCTTGCACGTACTACAAAGCTGGCGTGGAGCGTTTCCAAATCTGGTCAGCTACACTCGGTTTGTGGAACTGATGCCCTGGTGTTTAATGCTGTTATGTTGCTTTTTACATACACGTACAGGAGAAATTACAGGGATTAGCTTTATAGATTCCACCCCAATTAATGTTTGTTACAACTGTAGGACACATTCTCACAAGGTATTTAAAGGATTGGTGAAATGGGGGAAAAATTCTGTGGGTTGGCACTTTGGTTTTAAACTTCATTTGATTATTAATGATTGCGGAGAATTACTAGCATTTTCGCTAACTCCAGCCAATTTGGAAGCTCACGTCATCCTGAAGGCATGGAAGTATTAATTGCTGGCCACCGTCAACGCTCTGGTTATCTCAAACGACTGCTTAAACGTCGTAGTGCTATTGAAGCTGTCATTGGGCATACCAAACATGACCACCGGATGCAACCCAATTACCTGCAAGGTCAGATTGGCGACCGCATCAATTCTTTTTTGGCTGCCTGTGGATTCAACCTCCGAAAGCTTTATCGCTTTTTTGTTACCGCTCCACTTCTTCACCTTGTAGCCTAGATTACTATTTTTCTATTTTTCAGGGACGACTAAATTAGACTCCTTAAAAACTTAGGGGCGGACAACCGTCCACCCCTATTAAAATCAGGTAACACCAAAGACAATCACTAAGCCCAAAACAGCCCCAAATACAATCAAGGCATAAAATTGAGCGCGACCATTTTCTAGGTATTTTAAACCTTCGCCACTAACAAGGGTGAAAAAGCCTGTAAGGTTAACTGCACCATCGACAACACGGAAGTCAACTTCCATCACTTGTCTAGCGATGCGACGCAAGCCGACAACAAAAACGCGATGGTAGATGTCATCAAAGTACCACTTGTTCAGCGATAACTCATAAAGTGGTTTGATTTGAGATGCGATCGCAGCTGGGTCAATTTTACGCTGCAAATACATCAAAGAAGCCAAGGTAATCCCAATCAAGGAAATACCTACCGAAGCCCCCGCCATTACATAAAACTCCGTCGGGTTAAACTCGGCGGCTTTTTCTAGAACTTCAGTCAGGGTTTCACTAGGAGGAAAAATAAACTCCTCGAAATAATTGGCATAGGGTGTACCTGTTAAACCAATCAAAATTGAAGGCACAGCCAATAGTGCCAACGGCAAAGTCATTGTCCACGGTGATTCGTGAGGGGAATCGCTATGATGCCCGTGGGAGTCATGGGAATCATGATGATCACCAGTAGCAGCCAATTCACCATGTTTCATTGCCCCAGGACCAAAATTCGGGGTTAGTTCTGCTGACTCTGATTCCAGGATAATTGTAGCAGCGGCTTTTTTGAGTTTGTCCTTGATTTTCTCGTCATTACCCCGGAATTTGCCTTCAAATGTCATGAAGTACATTCTAAACATATAGAAAGCAGTAATCCCAGCAGTTAGCCAGCCAATCAACCACAAAAATGGGTTGACCTCAAAAGCCTGACCCAAAATTTCATCTTTTGACCAGAAACCAGCAAAAGGTGGAACACCAGAAATTGCCAAGCAACCAATCAAAAAGGTAATTCCTGTGATGGGCATATACTTTCGCAGTCCCCCCATCAACCGCATATCTTGGGCTAAAGCAGGGTCGTGACCAACGACTCCTTCCATACCGTGAATTACAGAACCGGAATCTAAGAACAGCATCGCCTTGAAGTAGGCGTGGGTCATTAGGTGGAATAATCCAGCACTGTATGAGCCTAGTCCCATCGCCATCACCATGTAACCTAATTGGGAGATGGTGGAGTATGCTAGACCCTTTTTGATGTCATTTTGGGTAATTGCAATGCTTGCTCCCAAAAATGCCGTAAATGCCCCAGTAAAGGCAATTACAGTCATTGCTGCTGGCACATGTTCAAAAACTGGGTACATCCGGGCAATCAGGAAAACGCCTGCTGCCACCATTGTTGCTGCGTGGATCAGGGCAGAAATGGGTGTAGGACCTTCCATTGCGTCTGGTAGCCAGACATGTAGGGGGAATTGGGCGGATTTAGCAACTGGGCCGAGGAAAACTAAAATCGCCAACAGGATGGCCAGAAAGTTGCTCACAGAACCTGATTCTACAAGTTGTGCGAGGCGATCGCCCATCACATTAAAATCAAAGCTTCCTGTTGCCCAAAATAGCCCCAAAATGCCGAGTAACAGACCAAAGTCACCCACCCGGTTGGTTACAAATGCTTTTTGACAGGCATCTGCTGCTGCCTTGCGATCGTACCAGAAGCCAACCAGCAAGTAGGAACACATGCCGACCAGTTCCCAGAATATATAAATCTGCACTAAGTTGGGGCTAACTACCAGACCCAACATAGAGGAACCAAACAAACTAAGATAGGCGTAAAACCTGACATAGCCTGGATCATGAGACATGTAGCCATCAGTGTAGATCATGACTAATAGAGATACCGTTGTCACAATCACCAGCATCAGGGCTGTTAGGTGGTCGATAGTGTAGCCCATTCTCAGGTGAAAATTACCTGCTGCTGCCCATTCGAGGGTGCGAAGATAAGCCGGGTGTCCTTGAATTTGACTCCACAGCAATGCCAACGACAACGCCATCGCTGCTCCCATCAAGGAGATGATAACTACAGCGTTAAGTTGCCGCAGGCGGTTTGTCACCTGATTTACCGAAATTAATCCTAGACCGACCAGCATTGCTCCTACAAGAGGCAATACCGGAATCAGCCAGGCATATTCATAGATTACTTCCATCACTGACGCTTACTTTTAGAATTCTTGATTAACTTGGCGGAACTGTTAATAATTGTGACACACACCCTTGAGGATAAAATACCCCACCCAATGAGCTTTGGGTGGGGTAATTAAGCATGGTTTTATATTTACTGCCTACTACACGAAGTCTAATTCATTATTCAAAAGTCAAGAGTTATTACTTTTGATTTTTGACTATTGACTATTAGCTTACTTCATGCTGAACGATATTCCAAGTCTGCTGTCTTGGGTTTATTGTATATTTTAGAACGGTTACCGTAGGTAAGTTTTATTTCTTCTAAAGCCAGACGCAAATCTTCTCTACCGCGAAACCCTTCTAAGCGACGTTGGACAATGCCATTATCAACCAACAGTAAAGTTGGCAATGACTTTAGTCGATAAGTATTAGCTAGTTTGAAATTATCATCGGCGTTAACCCCAACTAATTTAATTTGCTCACTACATTGAGCTTGAAATTGCAACAACAAGGGGTGGATAATGCGACATAAACCACACCAAGGTGCTTCAAAATTTACTAAAACAGGAACTGGAGATTCTAAAACTTCTTGAGTAAATGTCCGCTCACTAACCGACAACACCATGACGCCTCTAAAAATTATAGGGTTTTATTATTAAACTAGCTATCAGCAAGAGAAGTTGGCAAGCAAGCCAGTGCCTATAGAAGCTTCAGGGCAAAGACTATTATGCAACTCTGCAGGATTAATTTGAGCTTTGCCAAAAAAGCCGATATGACTTCCTTGGCAACTGCTTTGTTTTTCTGCTCCTGATTACCGTTGCTAGAGAGAAAATTTAGACTGCTGTGCCATTTACTCTCTAGCTCAGGCAATTGGTCAGCGAGATACCAGTATGGAAATAATAAACTGACTGAGCGCACCCCCACTAACAGCTGTTTCAATTCATCCTACATTAGATTTGGTAGCAATTGATAAGCAGAAATTTTCTTTTAGTTAGTCTTTTCTTTTGTTAGTGGGGATCGCCTGGAATTACCATCTTATCCTACTAGTTGCCACAAGCAACAGGGGATGTGCCCACCAAAGTAAACCGATAAAAATGGCAATTCCTAAATAGGCAGGGCGGATAAATTCCTGCCATTTGATAGATTGACGACCGTCAATAATTGCCTGAAAGGGAATTATTGATGTACGCTGTTGAACCATTTTAAAGGCTTCTCCATAGCGGTGGGCTAAACGGCGATCGCCATGCCAAACCCCAAACAAGTGATGCAACACTAACCCCACAGAAGTCACCAATGTAAAGCTAGTACCTAACCACAGGGTATGAGCAATACACCACATAATTTGCCCCACCATCTGAGGATGACGAGTAATACGAATAATTCCTGTTTCGTAGAGGTGGACTTGGGGCTTTTGAATGGCAGCAATTTCTAGTAGATTGAAGGTGGCAGGATACAAAAATAAAAAGGAAATTGCTGATAATACCCAAACCAATGCCTGCACTCCCGGTACACCCTGTACCTGCCAAAGTAGCATGCCATCATAACGATGATTAAAAAAGTAAATTATTAATACTACAGCCAACGGTAAACTAACTAATGCAAAGAAAATGCGGTAAAGCCTTGGCCCCACATGCTTCTCTGCCCAAGGGCGCAAGGCAGCTCCTCCACTGTGGGCGATCGCAAAAGCTAATAGTAACCCCAGCATGACAAAATGACTAGGAGTAAACCAAGGATTCAGCATCATAATACATGGGTAAAGTAATTTAAAGAAAAATTAACTCAGTACAACCAATACCACAAAGTATTCAAAAGGGGAGTTTAGTCAAAATGTTGTGGTACTGTCTTTTTCAAGTCAAACCTCTAAGTTTAAAATGCAACGAATCACGCCACACTAGAAAGTTGTGAACTTGATTTGTTGCCAAAGCTGCTCCTTTCAAAGTTTGTGGGTTGAGCCTTATGTCTGACCTTCCTTTCACTTTAGATCAGTTACGTATTCTCAAAGCGATCGCCGCAGAAGGCAGCTTCAAGCGCGCCGCTGATAGCCTTTATGTTTCCCAACCTGCCGTAAGTTTACAAGTCCAAAATCTCGAACGGCAGTTGGATGTCCCCTTATTCGACCGTGGAGGACGACGTGCACAGTTAACCGAAGCCGGGCATTTACTTTTAAGCTACGGTGAAAAAATCCTCAGTCTGTGTCAAGAAACCTGCCGTGCGATCGAGGATTTACAAAATCTCCAAGGCGGTACTTTGATTGTCGGCGCTTCTCAAACCACTGGTACTTATCTTTTGCCCAAAATGATCGGCATGTTCCGGCAAAAATATCCAGATGTGGCAGTGCAATTGCATGTCCACTCAACTCGGCGGACTGCTTGGAGCGTGTCTAATGGACAAGTTGATCTAGCAATCATTGGTGGCGAAATTCCCGGTGAATTAGCAGAATCTTTAGAAATCCTTCCTTATGCTGAGGACGAATTAGCTCTGATTTTGCCAGTTTTTCATCCCTTTGCCAAACTTGAAACAATCCAAAAAGAAGACCTTTATAAACTACAATTCATTGCTCTAGATTCTCAATCAACTATCCGCAAAGTAATTGATCAGGTACTAATACGCTCTGAAATTGATACAAGGCGTTTTAAATTTGAAATGGAACTAAATTCCATAGAAGCAATTAAAAATGCTGTGCAATCTGGTTTAGGGGCTGCCTTTGTCTCTACTTCGGCGATCGCTAAAGAATTACAAATGGGTGTACTGCATTGCACACCTATTGAAGGTGTTGTTGTTAAGCGAACGTTGTGGCTGATTTTTAATCCTAATCGCTACAGATCAAAGGCAGCAGAAGCCTTTAGCCAAGAAATTTTACCCCAGTTTGCTAACCCTGGATGGAATCATGAAGCGTTAAAATTATCGCAAAAGAAGCTAGTAGTAAACACTTTGGATGTAGCGACACCCACTTCTTCTGACGCAGGCTAACATTTTGTCGATAGTCAATAGTCAGTAGTCAATAGTCAGTAGTTATTAAAGAACTCTTGACTTTTGGCAACTGACCACTGATAACTGACCAAGGAAAAGAAAATGGAAGTCTACTGCACTCGTCCACGCTGTCCGCGCTCACAAAATCATTTTGCGGATTTAGATGATATTACAACCCTAAAAACAACACAACAAAAATACTGTACTACCTGTGGAATGCCATTAATACTAGATGGTAGGTACATACCAATCAATTTGCTAGGTAGAGGCGGTTTTGGTGCAGCATTTTTAGCACGCGATCGCCGGATTCCAGGAATACGCACATGTGTGGTTAAGCAATTCCAACCAGTAGGAGATTTAACCTCTACTCAACTGCAACTAGCACAACAACTGTTTGAAAGAGAGGCAGAAGTTTTAGCACAAATAGGTAACGAACACGAGCAAATTCCTGAATTATTTGCTTTTTTTCCGGTGACAGTTCCTAGTTTGCAACCAGGTCAAGAAGATCAATTTTTTTACTTAGTACAGGAATATATTGATGGGCAAAATTTAGAGGAAGAATTAATTCAAAAAGGTAGATTTTCGGAACAACAAGTTTTGCAAGTGCTGCAAGAAATTCTCAATGTCCTAAAGTTTGTCCATGATAAAAACATCCTTCACAGAGATATCAAACCCTCTAACATTATGCGCCGTCGTGATGGCAGACTTTTTTTACTAGATTTTGGCGCAGTTAAGCAAGTAACAAATGCTTCATCTAATAGATCTGGCTCTTCTACCGGAATTTATTCTATGGGTTTTGCGCCACCTGAACAGATGGCGGGTCGTGAAGTATACCCGTCTACAGACTTATACGCTTTGGCTGTAACTATTCTAACTTTACTTACAGGTCAAGAAGCTACTCAGCTATTTGATGCCCATAGTAATCAATGGCAATGGCGAATGCACGTCACTATTAACCTTCGCTTGGCTGACATTTTAGACAAAATGCTCCTAAGCGCTGCTAATCAACGCTTTCAGTCAGCCGATGAAATTCTCAAAGTTCTCTCTCACCAGTTAATACCCCCCACACTTTTACCACAGCCAATAAAACCTCAACAAAGTTTTTCAATTTGGGAACTGTTAGGTGGAGCAGCATTTAGTGGCTTGGAGGGTGCATTAATTGCGATCATTCTCTTTGGTCTATTCAAGCCGTCGATAATTCCCCTAGTAGTTTCCGCCATAATTTTAGGCACTCTAATTTTTGCCCAAACCAGGCGATGGATTGAAAAATTCGATTTATTAATTATTTCTGGAATTACTTTTGCTCTGGTATTTTTTATGCCCTTTTTAAGAAGGGGTATTGGTGTTCAAGAAGTTGTGATTCTAGCGGTTATAGGATGCTTGCTAGCTGTTGCAGTTACAGCACTATTCCATCTTGTTTATAAATTATTATATTTAATATTTTAACTACAAAATATTTACTGATAATCACTCTTAATATTTAAATGATGATTTTAAGCTAGTACAAATCGGCGCAAATCAACTGCCATTAAAAATAGTGAAGAATCCGAGAATATTAAGTCTTTTAAGCATAACGGTAATAGTCAGAGAAAGATTATTTTCTAAGACATCTTGGATGGTCAACCTTTCGGTTTGCAAGTGGGGTTTTGTTTCCACGACCATCCAAGTAATGTCAAAACTAGCTGATATTGCTGGTAGCATCTAGTACGCTTCTGCTCTAGAGGTTGTTTCTCAATGTTCAATGTAGCCCTTGCAATTGGGGTGGACGTAAAGGCAAAAACCATTTGTCCTCACCTGTGAATGTCCTGATAAACATAACAGATTGAACATGGAAACTTTTCAATCAAGGAAATTACCCGATAACACACAATCTGTTTGTGGTGGTCAAACAGATTGGCCAAACTGAGCAGCAAGCGGATGTTGCTGATACCGACTTACTGCTTATCGATCGGGGTATTAGGAACTGATGACCTTGGTGTGTCAAAATTCGCTGATACTTGCTTTACTGACAAGCATAGCGGTAGTTCCTACAGTAGATACTTGTAGGGCATGGCTGCTTTTCTTTAGAGACGAGAAATGTGCTTTAGCTGACTCGATTAATCGACTCTGCTGGTAAGCAAATAAGATTATCCCCTTGGGTGAGAATTAAACCGCGTTGACGCAACTTACCCATTAAGCGGGTGACAGTAACACGAGTCGAACCAATAGCGCTACCAATTTGAGCATGGGTAAGAGGGAAGGGCAGACAATAGCCACGAATCACATCGGGGTCGGTTTCACTCATAGACGGCTCTCCATATTCCTCAATCAATAACGTGAGAAATCCTAAGAGTCGGTCAATTGTGCGCCTTTGTCCCAAGGCACTCAGCCATAGCAGTTTACGCTGGTGCTGATACCTAAAGGCATCCATAACTTCACGACGGAAGTGAGGCCAGTTGTCTAAGTCATGCCAGTACATCCACAGCACAGCAGTTTGGTCAACATGAGCGTATGACTGGAGCGTGAATGGTGACTGAGCAACAATTTCAAATGGTTGTCCGGCTCCTACAAAACCCAAGAAAGCTTCTTCTGGAGTTCTGTTGATTCGTCGAGATGTTAGCTGACTGGCAGTAGCGCTCACTTGGGCAGTTCCTACCATGCGGATTGCACCCCTTTGCACCAAATACAGCAATCCAGGTCGGGCTGGAATGCGTTCATCTTTGCTAAAGGTGCGGCAGCGGTAGTGTTCTTGAGCCCAATCAAGAATTCGTTGCCAAGTCAAAAAAGGCCGTGATGCCTCAGAAAAGGAAGATGGAGATTGCATAGGTAACAAAGAGCGTTCGGCTGAAGACAAAGACGTCATAAAAAGGTGCAAGGAGTGTCTTTGTGTTGGCGGTTTCGGCTTAACGCCTAACAGCGCCAGCCATCCAAAGAGCAGAAAGCAAATTGCTCTCTACTTTTTGTTATACTTCTTACTGTACAATGGTGGTAGTAAAATTTACCCATTATTCATAGAATATTCATCAAATTTTATGCTGTTCTCATTTTTCTTCATCTAGATTGATCTTATCTCTAAAGAGAGATGACAGGAAATCCGGAAAAAAAAGTTTTAATTTATTTATTCATAACTACGTGCATCATAGTTTACTAGTAAGCAAATACACTGCAATTAAACAGTTAATACATAGTCAAATAATAAATGCTGTGAGCATTTATACTTATAATCAAAAAAATTTATACATAGGTAACAAAAAAATTCCTCTATACAAAGGTAGAGATAATAGCCGAATTTTATACATCTCAGGTATAGCTTTGCAAGTGTCAAAATCTCATAATCAACAACCTATGGAGGTAGCCAATGCCATTAGCTCTTACTTATCAAAAACCTGTAGCAGCGTTTTTAGTATCCAAATTGTTCCTCCAGGTTGGATTCATTTAGAATTGAGTCCGCCTTTTGTAGCAGCTTGGTTAGAAAGTCTTGCAATGGGTAGTTTAAGGGAAGGAGGGAATACAAAGGAGCAGAAAAGTAGGGAAGAATCATTAATATCCAATGTCCAAATCCATAATCCTGCCCGCTTGTTTGCAATTCAATATGCTCATGCACGTTGCTGTTCGCTAGTGCTGCTAGCTCATCGAGAGGAATTAATTAAACTCAAAGAACCACTACCAGACACTAGCCCAGCTTTTTGGAGTGTAATTTTTCCAGAGCGAATACCTTGGCTAAAGTGTGATGCCAAACTTTGCCTAAATCATCCAGAGGAAAGTCGTTTAATTACCGAGTTAGTACAAGTAGTAGATGATTTGGAGTGTAACGATATTGGTAGTTGGGAAAAAGCGGGGCTAAATTTGAGTCAAGCGTGGGAAAACTTTTGGTGCAAATGCGGCATTTGGGGTGAGGTAAAAACTTCATCTCCAGATTTAGCCCAAGCCAGACTGGGATTGTTGATGGCTACTCAGTCTGTGTTAAGGTTTTTGCTGGTCGAAAAACTGGGAGTTTTAGCTCAGATGGAGTTATGAGTAAGGAAAAATTCTATAAGGTTTAATTGGCATCAAATTAAGCATTTCATTGTGTGGCGGCTTTTGGTTTTTCGAAAAACGGTTACGCAATTTTGCTTTGAATGAGCGTGTCATTCCTCAACAGTGTTTTTCAGGCATAAAGTAAAAACTTTATATAATATCTATTGACTCATTTAATCACCTCAGTTATATTTACAGGTGTGTGAGGAGCGAACCAGCAAGAGCACCGAGACGAAACACGGCCAGTCGTCGGTGCTCTTTCTGATTTCATCCAGTTTTGTGAAGGGCAGATATAACAAATTGCCCTTATACCAATTCTATGTGAGGCTGCACATAACGCCCGCAGGCTAAAAGCCTGGGGCTAAAGAAACAAAGCCTGCACAAGCAGGCTAATTATATGCAGCTTCATATAAAAACGGTATTACGACAGTAAAAATTTTTTGATTGCAGTTGCGGCCCCGTCTTCTTCAACTTTAGGAGCTACCCACTGAGCGATCGCCTGAACTGCGGCTGGTGCGTTGCCCATAGCTACACCAATGCCAGCATACTCCAACATTTCTAAATCATTGAAATTATCACCAATAGTCATAACATTGGAGTTTTGTAGTCCCAATAATTCTTCGGCTAAATAACGCACAGCAGTTCCTTTGTTCACAGAAGCGTTAGTCGCTTCAAAAAAAGTGGCAACGGATGTTGTCAGATAAAGTTCAGCGGGTGTATATTGACGGCGCAAATTCCCTAATAGCTCATTAATCACGTCTGTGTCGTCGCACAAAGCCAAAACCTTAGTTGGTTCATTATTTAGAACTTGACGCAAATCGCCTACAGGAATTGGGGTAATGCCAGAACGTTGTGCATAAATTTGGGTTTCTCTAGTTAATTCCCGCACATACAGCTGGTCATTGATGTAGAAGTGAACAGATAAAAGCGATCGCAACTGCGGCTGTTCAAAATAGTCTAGTAGCTGGTGGGCAATTTCTCTAGAAACAGCCAAATGCCGATGAATTTTTTGGTCGGTTGGATTTTGAATCCAGGCTCCTTGGTAAGCCATTAATGGTAGGACAGAGTTAATTTCTTGGTGGAAGCGTAAAGCTGAACAATACATGCGCCCAGTAGCAATTGCTACTTGAATGCCTCGTGCTTGCACTGCTGCGATCGCTTGCCTTACAGGTTCGCTCAAGGTGTTAGACTCTCCAGAAATTGTACCGTCTATATCTAGAACCAGTAGTTTGATGTTTTTTGCAGCCATAGCCTGATTAGCAGCAGATGCTTGTTGCATAAATTCCCCAGGTTTAAACTCCCATTGACCTTTCCCCGCGCTCAAACACAGGGATTTTAAACTCTTGCTAACTGCAATACCAATTCCTAATTAATAGCTAATCACCAATCGACTGGTAAACCCAACTGATCTAAAGTGTCTCCCTCTTGCAAAAGTGGTTTAATCTCGCCATCTATGGGAATGCGACCACCAGAAAGTACCAAAGCCCGTTGAGTCACTTTTCCCAACCACTGTAATTCATGGGAGGCAATTAACATCACCTGCACAGGCAACTTTAACAACACTTGTGCTAAGTGTCGCCGCCATGCGGGGTCAAGACCATTAGTTGGTTCATCTAAAATCAGAATTGCAGGCTCTAAGGCCAAAATAGCCGCTAGAGCAGCCAGCCTTCTTTGTCCACCAGAAAGTTCGTGAGCAGAACGGTTGGCGTAGGCTTCTAAACCAAAATCGGCTAATAACTGCCGCGCTCGATCAATTGCTACGGCTGGTGGTACACCATAATTGCGTGGCCCAAAAGTAATATCTTCTAGTATGGTGGGCATAAATAGTTGGTCGTTGGCATCTTGAAAGCCAAAGCCGATGTAACGACGCACTTGGGGCAGAGATTTAGGTTCTACCTGAATACCATTAATCCAAATTTTGCCTGATTGTGGTTGTTTTAAGCCAATCAAATTTTCTAGTAAGGTACTTTTACCAGAACCAGTTGCCCCCATTAGCGCCACACGATCGCCTGAGTTTAAGGTAAAAGAAATATCTTGCAATACTGGTTCCTGTCGGGGATAAGCATATACCAAGTTCTGAACTGTGACCACATCAGCTTGGGGATCACAGGTTGAATGTTGGGAGTTAAACGTTAAAGATTTCAAGATGCACAACTCAAAAATTTACAACTTTACTTCCGTTACCAGTTAACGGAACTCTGAAGGTAAGAGGTTAGGGTTAAACAAATAGCGATCGCCCCAGCGGCTAATAAGGTAAAACGCTCTTTTGGTCTTAATGTCGAATCTACTGGCATTTTTCCGTTGTAACCACGAATTACCATTGCTGCATAGACTCGCTCTGCTCTATCTAGACTTCGGAGGTACAAGGCCCCAATCATGGCAGCACTGGCATAGCGTAGCCATCCAGTAGTACCATTTAGACCTCGTAATTGAGCGCTGCGCTGCATTCGTGTGACTTCCCCCAGTAAAATTTCTAGGTATTGCCCAGCTAATAGTAAATTTTCCTTGATGGGTGCTGGCACGGGTAAACTTTTGAGGGTAATACCGAAACTGTGGGGAGGTAAAGTTAACAAAAAACTATTCATAACGATCAGGCATACCAAGGAACGAAACAGTAAAAAACTGGCTCGCTCCCATCCCAGGGGCAATGCCAGTAATGACAAGAAAATTAATTCAGTACCCAGTAATCCTCCCAAATGGCGAATATGTACACGCAAAATTCCTGCCCAGACAAGGGCGATCGCAGCATATACAGTTAGCCAAGGCCAAGCATCATACTTGAGTAAGGCTGCTCCTACGACAATCACTAAAGACAGATGCAAGCGTAACGGCAAAGCAATTTTAAGCATTCTTTGGTTTCACCACCTTGGCAATTCCAAAGGCAACAGCAAAGCAAACTGCAGCTCCTACTAAACCAGCAATACTGGTACCGATTGGCCCTAAACCCTCAATACCATAGTCAGCTAAGGGTGTAGGTACAATTATCCGAACTTTGCTAGCTAAGTCAATGAAGCCTGAGTTTTCAGCAACTTTTTCCAAGCCATCAGGCCATGCTGAGGCGAATAATGACAACACACCAGCAACTAAGAAAATGCTAACGACCGGTACTAACCACCCTTTGAACTGCTGTTGTTCCCCAGGTAACAAATCTGGTCGTGCTGTGGCTAGGTAAGTTAGCACACCTCCGGTAATTAGTCCTTCGCCAATGCCAATCAAAATATGCACACCAGTCATGGCTGGTAAAACTATACCTACAGGCGCAGTACCAGAAAGAGCTAATTCAATAGCACAAACGACAGCTGCCACTATTACGCTTACAGCAGCGGCAATTCCAGCAGCTAAAGGTAAGCGTCCTTTAGACCCGCCAAATAGCCGTTGTAAGGTTTGAGTTAAAAGCCATCCCACCCAAACACCAACCACTGCCATATTGAAAATATTCGCTCCCAAAGCCGTGATCCCACCATCGGCAAACAATACAGCTTGAATAATTAAAACCGTAGCAATGCACAACGTCCCTGCCCAAGGACTACCCAGGATGATCGCCGCTAAGGTTCCCCCCAATAAGTGACCGCTAGTACCTCCGGCTACAGGAAAATTGATCATTTGGGCAGCAAAAATAAAAGCAGTGGTTAAGCCCAGTATGGGGGCGCGACGGATACCAAAAGCCTCTTGCGATCGCTTACAGGCAATAAACAGCGCAGCTGCACTCGCCAAACCAGTAGCCACTGCCACCGGTGGAGAAACAAAACCATCAGGAATATGCATGATGTCCCCTATATTGAATGTGTTGGCTCACACAATTTGAATAATGTAATTACGGCATCAAACTAATAGGAAACAAAATTTATATCCCTTTTTCAATGCCCTACTGGGGGATTTTGTAGTGTTAGTTAGGGAAGATTCGCAATAAAATCTACGTCAAATAATATACTTATTTATGAAAACATTAACTTTTATTAAGCTTGTTTTTAGTTTAGCACTAAACCTTAGTTAAATCTTCAGATTTTAAAGGACTTTTTCAGATAATCTCATATTTAAATAGACGCTTATCTATTGGACTCCGATTTGATTTTTGAAAAAAACTCAGTACACATCTATCTCTTTTTTCTTGTTCTCCTTCGGATTCGCCAGTTGCTCATGGGGAGCCACTGCGTTGCGGAGGTTCCCTCCGTTGGAGCAAGTGGCGTGGAAACCCCCTTGGCGCTAGCCTCTCACGCCACTTGCTCCACTTGAAGAGCAGCGCCTTGCGCGGGTTCCCAAGGCACTCCGTTGGGCGGGCAATGCCCGACTTGTACTCCTTTGGAGAAGGAAGTGCCGCCGCGTTGTGGCGACTGCGGGGGAAACCCCAGACGCTCGCGGACTTACTAACGCGCAGCGTCTCCCCTTAGGCTAACGCCAAGGGAGATGACCACAGTGGCTCACCTGCTTCTTTCCCACGCAAGTAAAATAGGAATCAAATCGGATTGCGAATAAAAATAGTTAATCTATTTTTTAGTGTCCAAGCTTTGAATATGATTGAAAACAAAAGATTTGAAGCAGTTTAGACACTGTGTAGATTAAAAGTGATTATAAAAAAAATATTAAGTAGAGGAAAAATTTTTGGACTCCGATTTTACCGTCAGATGCTTCGACCCAAGCGCTTAGCTTTCTTTCAAGCTTGCCTGATTGGTTTGGTTTCTGGGCTAGCAGCAGTTCTTTTAGGACAAGCAGTAGACTGGGCAGGGGCATGGCGAGTGCATATATCTTACCATTGGCCTGCTTACTTAGTGTTACCCGGTATTGGATTAATAGGAGGAATCCTGGCAGGTTGGCTAGTAGAGCGCTTTGCACCTGAGGCTTCAGGTAGCGGTATGTCTGAAGTTAAAGCAGTATTAGCTCGTGTGCCGATGCCGTTAAATCTACGGATTGCCCTAGTCAAGCTAATCAGTGCCACCCTTGTCCTAGGCTCTGGAATGCCCTTAGGTCGGGAAGGGCCAACAGTGCAGATTGGGGCAGCTTTGGCAGCTAAACTTAATGACTGGGTACCTACTTCGCCAGAACATCGTCGCCAACTCATTGCCGCCGGAGCCGGAGCAGGGTTAGCCGCCGCTTTTAATGCACCGATCGCTGGTGTTTTATTTGTCTTGGAAGAATTACTCCAGGATGTTTCCGGCATCACTCTTGGGACTGCGATCTTAGCTTCCTTAATTGCTTCCGGACTCTCCCGACTCTACGGTAGCCACAGCCTCGATGTTGACCTCAACTTAGTTGTTTCTCACACAACCTTCTTTGCTCAAGAAATCCCTTTTTACTTAATTTTGGGATTGTTAGCTGGGCTACTAGGAATTTTATTTAATAAATGTGTTCTGGCCAGTTTGGCATTTAACCGTCGTATATTACGCTTTAGTTTGCCTTGGCGAATCGGCATAGCAGGATTAACTACTGGTGTAGTTATAGCCTTTTTGCCCTTGGCTTTTCGCAATAATGCCGGATTAAGAGAACTCTTGCTTACAGGACAAGCAGATTGGCTATTTGCAGCGATCGCATTGCTAGTTCAGTTTATCCTAATTGTTGTCTGTTATGGTTCTGGGGCACCAGGAGGTTTATTAGTACCAACCCTTGTCTTAGGAGCTGCTCTCGGCTATTTAGTGGGTTTTTGCGAACATAGTTGGCTGGGAGTAGGGGTGGCGACAACCTATGCCCACGTAGGCATGGCAGCGTTTTTTAGTGCCGTTTCAAAGGTACCAATTACGGCAGTCGTCATTGTGTTTGAGATGACGACAGATTTTAATTTAGTACTACCGCTGATGATTGTGTCTGTGGTTGCCTATTTAGTGGCAGAAAAGCTTGACCATAGATCGCTCTACGACCTTTTATTAGAGTGGAAAGGCATTCATATAGAAAAAGAACCAAGCACAGAGGGACTGTTGGCGCAATTGAGTGCTGTAGATGTCATGCAACGGCGTGTTGAAACTTTATCTAGCCAGATGACCATTGATGAAGCAGTACAGGCGTTTTCTCATTCTCAACATCGCAACTTCCCAGTTTTAGATAATAGTACAATCGTTGGGATCGTGACTCAGAAAGATTTAGTCAATGTTGCCTCACAACAATTAGGTAAAGATGCAACTATCAATGAGATCATGACACCAGAGCCAGTAACGGTCAGTCCAACAGCTACTTTAGCTTATGTACTGCATTTGCTCAACCGTTATAACCTGAGTTGTTTACCCGTTACAGAAGGTCGCAAACTAGTAGGAATTATTACACGCAGTGATATTATCCGCATAGAAGCAGAGCGATTAAGTGGCAATACAGAACAGGTGGAATGGAAATCTGAACCTTCCTATGTAACTTACCAAAATCGCGCTCCTGCTACAGGGAAAGGACGGTTGTTAGTACCACTGTCGCATCCACAGACAGCTCATACTTTACTAGAAATGGCAGCAGCGATCGCCAAAGCCAGCAATTATGAAATAGAATGTCTGCAAGTAATTATAGTTCCACGTAGTCGCATTCCAGCTGAAACACTAGTCCAAACCACCAAAAGTCACCGCCTTTTACAACAAGCTAAAAAGTTGGGGAAAAATTTGCGGATTCCCGTTCACACCCAGATCCGAGTTGCTCATGATGTCGCTGGAGCAGTTTTAGAGACTGTGAAAGAGCGACACATTGATTTGGTGCTGATGGGTTGGAAAGGCAGTACTGCCACTCCCGGTAGAGTTTTCAGCCGAGTTGTAGACACTGTAATTAGACAAGCAGCTTGTGATGTTGTATTAGTTAAATTAGATGAAAAAAGAGCCTTTGATCGGTGGTTACTCCCGCTAGCAGGTGGGCCTAACTCCAATCAAGCAATTCAACTGTTACCTGCTTTGACTTCTCTAAGCTCATCGCCTAAAATTAAGCTGTGCCAAGTTTTCCAGCCTACTGAATCCACTCCTGACACAACATTATTAGAAAATTCTGTCCGCTTTCTGCAAACAAGAGTCAGCGGCAGTGTAATTGCTAGTCCAGTCTGTGCCAGTTCTGTGACTGAAGCTGTAATTGAGTGTGCTGCACAAGACCAAAGTGATGTGATTGTCTTGGGAGCTAGCCGTGAAAGTCTTTTGCAACAGGTGATTAAAGGAAATATTCCAGAGAATATTTCTCGAATGAGTAGTTGCACGGTGATTTTGGTGCGGAGTGCAACCACTATTTATAGCAGGGGATAGGGGACAGGGGACAGGACTGAAAGTCTTTTCCCTACTATATTTGGGTTTCAGGCTTTCAGTCTGTTGCCAAATTTTAGAGAATTGGTATTATATCAAGTTCCCTTAATCACTTACGATTTGTCATTGCAAGTGGAACAAAGACGCTACGTGAACGGGTTACCCAACGGGGTACGTAATGAAGTTTACTAATTTGCCTTTGCTCGTGGTTTTCGTCGATGCTGTATTAACAATCCCATTGCCATACCAATGCCAACAATAGCAGTAAAGTAAAATAATCCAATCAACCGGATATAAATGGGTGGTGCAATTGCTTCAACATCAACTGACTGCGCCACTTTTATTGATGGAATTTGACGGTTAGATTTGAGTTGGAAAGTGGTTTCCACCTCGATTTTGTGAAGTGAACCATCAAAAAATTGTTCTTGCCATGTTAACTTACCTTCTTGGTCGGTAACTCCTTTGTAAGCAAAGACTGTTAAATTATCTTCTAGGGCGATCGCTTTGACTTGCAATCCTACATCCTTGATCGGTTGTCCTGTTACAGCATCCTTCACCAGTACCCCTAAATTCGCCAGTTTTCCTACAGTTGCGTTTTTATCTCCCTCAAGGCGAACTTCTAACCCTTGAGATTTATTTACTGATGGTGCAGTAGTTTCGATATTACTTGAGTGTCCACTGCCATGAGCCTCTGCCACTTCTGCACTAATATTGATAAATAACAAGGTTACTATCGCCACTACGACTACTTAGAACTTCAACAGGACACGAAGAAATGAACGTTTAAGAGTTTTTTGTGTAAGTTCTATTTTGTTAGCAAATACGTTTATAGCGGTTTTCACGTGAATGGAAAAATACACCACTCTAGTCTCTAGCCCTAGTTCCTAGCCCCTTTTCATAACTGGAGTGTATTGCACACAACCCGGAAGCGCTATCAGCATTATTGACAATAATTATTAATTCCGATATTATCCAAAGTAATTGCGAATCTTTGGCAATTTTCTATGTCGCAAAACTGTTAAATATGCCATGCCCAAGCACTTTATTTTGGGGAAAGAAAAACTTTGGAGTCGCCGTCAACTGCTAAGATTGGGATTAGCGGGTGCTGGTGTGACCGGTGCGGCAGCCCTTTGGCAAATTTTGAATTTACAAACTCACTCAAGGGTAAGAATACCACCTGTTGAGATAGAAGCATCTGAAGGCGTTGCTAACCCGATGAAGATGCTCAGGGATTTTGATTATGGAACAGTGAAGCAAGAAAATGGCCGCACCATCCGAGAATTTGAGTTAACTGCTGGTACTTCCATTATTCAACTCAATAGTGCTGTATCTTACAATATCTGGGACTTAAACGGTCGTATACCGGGGCCAACGCTACGGGCTAAACAAGGCGATCGCGTGCGGGTGTTATTTTTAAATGAGGCAGGACATTCTCACTCTCTACATTTTCATGGTGTTCATCCTGCCGAAATGGATGGTGTCCATCCAGTCAGAAATGGTAATGCCACAATTTATGAATTTGATGCTGAACCTTATGGTGTTCACCTTTACCACTGTCATATTGCACCAGTTACCCGGCACATTGCGAAGGGATTGTACGGGATGTTCATCATCGATCCTCCAACGCCGCGTCCTCCGGCTGATGAGATTGTATTAGTGATGGCTGGCTATGACGTGAATGACGATAGTCGTAATGAATATTACGCCTTTAACGGACTACCTCACCATTACATGGATAATCCCATCCGTATTTACCAAAATCAGTTGATTCGGCTGTATGTCCTCAACATTATTGAATACGATCCGGCGGTGACGTTTCATCTCCATGCCAACTTTTTTGATGTTTATCGTTCTGGGATGACGATGACTCCCAGCGAGAAAACCGACGTAATTACGATGGGTGTAGCAGAAAGACACATCTTGGAATTTTCCTTTCGCTATCCAGGTAAGTATATGTTTCACCCGCATCAAGATGCGATCGCAGAAAACGGTTGCATGGGACAATTTGAAGTTGTTGCTGCCAGTAAATCTCAAAATCCTGACTAGAATTATTGAGCATTCCTCAAAGCTTAGATTCCATAGATAGCGAGCTTTATAAGCTTTGTCAGCACTTTGATGGCTAGGTGAATTTCATAATTAAATTTTTAGTCAAAATTAGCAAATAGTTGATAAAAAGTATCATTATGTGCAAAAGTTAAATCTATGACACTCTGTCAAATCCAATTGCTGTTAGTAGTTGGAAATGTTTTAATTACTACCTTCTAAATATCCCCAAGAATAAAAATGATCAAATTTCGTTATGTATGTTTAACCGTAGCTACTGCTGCCATAGTTACTTTAAGCGGATGTAATAATACACCACAAGCAGAAAACCCATCTGCACCCGCAGCCAATTCCACTGCACAGGTGACTGAAACCACCACTCATAGCAGTCATAGCGGTAAAGCAAAAATTAATATTAATAATGCTATCTTGTCAGAATTGGATAAGTTTGAAGCCAAGTTAGGTGTCCCAGCCTTATCGAACAAAATTCAAGCCAGTCGTCCTTATGCTAGTCCAGAAGATTTAGTTACTAAAAAAGTAATTAATCAAGAGCAGTTTGACCAAATTAAAGATATGGTAACTGTTCAAGAAGTGGTACTAACAGGCGAAGCAAAAGATGTTGATTACATGACAAAGTTGGGGTTGATGAAAGGACATCTTTTAGTAGCACAAGAACTTTTAGATAAAAATCTGCCAAAACAAGCCGAACCTCATATTGGACACCCAGTTGAGGAAATTTATGTGGATGTAGAAGATCAACTGAATGAGCGTAAAGTTAAAGAATTTAAGACAACTTTGATTAGCTTGGAAGATTTGGTAAAATCTAATCCTAAGAATGCCAAAGTCAAAACTGATCTTACCTCTTCAGTGCAAGCCGTTGATGGAGCGATCGCAACTCTACCCCCAGATCAACGTTCAAAACCGGGATTTGTGCTACAGGTAATTAATGAATTATTGGATGCAGCCAACTCAGAATATGGAGCTGCGATCGCAGATGGTAAAATCACAGCAGCAATTGAATATCAAGACTCTCGTGGTTTTGTAATTTATGCCAACGAATTATATCAAAGTATTTCTAGTCAGGTAGCTCAACAAAATCCTGAAGCACATCAAGCAATTGAGACAAGTCTAGCTAAACTCACAAAAGTTTGGCCTAGCGTTATCCCGCCCGCTAAACCAGTGAAAACTCCTAGTGAGGTTACTCAGCTGGTGACAACCATTGAACAAAACTCTCAAAAAGTGATTGAGCAATCTAGCACCCAAGCCCAACAATAGTCTTCTGAACTTAATGGGAAGCTTAGATTAAGAAGATTAAAATAAGTAGTAAGTGAGGTAATAGTTAGGAGTTACGAAGTGAAGAGTGTAGATAATCTGAGCTTTGAACAACTGTAAGAAGTATACCTCCTAACTCATTACCCATGACGCTCCATTCGTAACTTGAATTAACAACTAATGCAAGAGCTTGACCATAATAAAACCATCGACCTACTGAACTCCATCATGGAATTTGAACTAGCGGGGGTAGTGCGTTACACTCATTACTCCTTGATGGTAACTGGCCCGAATCGGATTCCGATTGTAGATTTTTTCAAAGCCCAGGCTAGTGAATCTTTACTTCATGCCCAACAAGTAGGAGAAATTCTGACGGGCTTAGATGGGCATCCCTCGCTCAAAATCGCTCAAATGGAAGAAACTTATCAACATACAGTCAAGGATATTCTGTCAGAAAGCTTATCCCATGAAAAGAAGGCACTTGATCTGTATAAAAGTCTGCTGGAAACTGTTAGCAATGCCAGTATTTATCTCGAAGAATTTGCCCGTGGCATGATTGGGCAAGAAGAGATGCATAATCTCGAACTCAAAAAAATGTTACGCGATTTCAGCTAATAGTTAAAAGTTAGTAGTCATTTGTCAGTAATGACGAATGACTAATGACCAAGAACAAAGGACATTCGATGAATTTTAGTGTTGCTTTACCTACTTTTGTAATTACACTCCGAGAAGGAGTCGAGGCTGCCCTTGTAGTTGGGATTGTGCTGGCTTTGCTCAAAAAAGCTAAACAATCCCGACTCAACATTTGGGTATACGCTGGAGTTTGCGTTGGTATTGCTGTCAGTGCGCTAATTGGTGTGCTATTTGGTTGGGGGATTCAAGCACTAGGGGCGGTTAATCCCCAATACACGTCAGTAGTTGAGCCAATGCTAGAAGGTGTGTTTAGTGTATTAGCGATCGCAATGCTCAGCTGGATGCTAATCTGGATGACTAAACAAGCCAAATTCATGAAAACGCAAGTTGAGGGAGCAGTTACAGAAGCACTGACACAAGACTCCCATGCTGGTTGGGGCGTTTTTAGTTTAATTTTAATTGCTGTTGTCCGCGAAGGTTTTGAAACTGTTCTGTTTGTTTCTGCTAATTTTCAACAGGGATTAATACCAGCTTTGGGTGCTATTGGTGGTTTAGCAGCAGCAGCTGGTATTGGGGTACTGCTATTTAAATGGGGCATCAAAATTAATATCCGCCAGTTTTTCCAGGTAATGGGCGTTTTATTAGTGTTGATTGTTGCCGGATTGGTAGTTTCTGGTTTGAAAAATTTTGACGAAGCAGTGACTAATCTTGCCCTTAGCAGCCGCGCTTCTGAAAGTCTTTGTTTTTATTACGAACGCTTTACCAAAGTCCACTCTTGTATTTTGGGGCCAATGGTTTGGAATACTTCTAATATTTTGCCTGATGGGCAGTTTCCTGGAATTGTTCTCAAAGCTTTATTTGGTTATCGAGATCATCTTTATGTAGTACAAGCAGTCGGCTATGTTGTATTTTTATTGATTGTTGGGGGGCTATATTTTCGCAGTCTTAATGGTAGTTCTGCTCCAGCTAAAAAGGATGTTTCTATGACTCAAAAACCAGTTAGTTCTGCCAAAGATTAAGGGTTAAAACTTTTTTAAACGCAAAGGAGCGCGAAGGTTCACGCAGAGGAGCGCAAAGGTTTTATGAAAGGTTATTTTTGGCTTTTTGTCAAAAATAAATCTTGCTTAAGTTGCTGACAAGCTTTTTCTATGGCATCTATACTGCCAGGATTTACCAATCCGTAATAGTCAAAAACATAGACTTGATTATTTTTAGTAGCTTGTAATTTTTGCCAAAAAGCTTCCTTTTTAAAGGATGACAAAATGGCTGCTTTTGAACCGCCTTGTGGAGGATTGACTACAATAATTACTTCTGGATTTGCTTGTAAAACTTTCTCAGCCGATAGTGTTACATACCCACCGATTGGACTGTTACCTTGTAGTTCTGCTACTAAATTTTTTGTCTGAAATTTTGCCAGTAGATCTCCAGCCCAACTGTTTTTATTCGGTGCTAAAATTGGTTGACGGCTAACTAGTACTAGAGTTGACAGGTTTTGAGTTGGCTTGTCTGGTAAAAAAGTTTGATAGCGGTTTAATAAAGGCTGGGGATCAGCACCAATTAATTGAGCCAGCTTTTTAGTAAGTTCTTCTAAAGATTCCCAACTTTTTACTTGAGTTAGAAGATTGGCAATTCCTAGTTGCTGGAGTCTTTGAATTGCTGGGTTAGAAAAACCTTCTGCACCAATTACTAAATCTGGTTTGAGAGCAACAATTTTTTCTAGGTTAGGAGGACTTTGCCCTTCACTCACACGAGGAATATTTTTAAATTGGGGATCATTATTAAATAATGTGCTACCAGTAATACCTACTAGCTTTGATTTATCGAGTTGATAAATGATATCTGTAGCAAGGGAGGAAAGAGTTACAATTCTTTTCGCAGATTGTTGAGAATTAGTATTAGGTGTTTCTGTCGTGACTGACACTTTCGCTTGTGGCTGCTGAGTAGTTGCAGTAGTGCAAGCTGCTAAAACTAGACTTAACAAAATTGCTAGAGCAGATAATATCCAACGACGATGCATATTAAAGTTCCTTGACAAAAATAGAACTAAGTACAACATTTCATTAATTCGTAGGGAATTAAATTTGGCAAAACTCTGTGTCCCTCTGTGTTTAAAATAGTACTTTTTTAAACGCAAGGGAACGCAAAGATTTAATGTAAAGCTATTTTTCGCTACGAACTTGTGAAATCATGTACTCAGAACCACATTTAAAGTTAACAAATTATAGAAAGCGGCGAAAAACCTGAGCTTCTCATGGGTTCTGTAATTGTATATACAAATCATTACTGCTATTAACCGTAAATGCGGAAAAAGGCGAGTAGGGACACTAGTCAAAATTACATTAGGAATATATGACCGCGCGCTACTCGCCATGAGCTATACAAGGTTTATTAAGAAAAGCTATATCTCAATATATAGTAAGAGTGTGAGAAACTATTGTTTGTTAGATAACAAATATGCTTTTTTTAAGATTGATAATAGTAAAATTTATTACTCTTTGTTTTCGTTAAAATGCTGTATACATCAAATCAAAGCCCAGTCTTCTGGTGTATTACAGTTAAACAGGATTTCCGGTGTTGGTAAGGACAGAACTTGCACTGGATGGTGCTTCAGCCATTGCTGAAACGATCGCCCCCCTTGATTGATAAACTCTAAAAGTTGGGGTAAACAGCGACGGCGATAGAAACCACACAGAGGTTCCCAGCCTCTATTAGAACAAGTTAAAGCTGCGATCGCTTCATCTTCCACATGATCAAGTTCTGCTGCCCATGCTTGCAAAATATCAATCTGCAACTTGGGTAAATCGCAAGCCAGTAACAACACCCAATCTGTCTTTACTTGTACTAGTCCTTGGGCAAACCCTACAAGTGGCCCGTGGGTATGGGTAGTAGGAGAGAAGATGAGAGTCTCTGTATTTTCCTGTATTTCCACATTGTTATCTATTAAGGGTAAAGAAACTTCCTGAATAAATTGGCAACGAGGTAAAAGCAAGTGCCGATACCGTTCTGGCCAGGGAGTAACAATATAAACAGTATCGGCACAACGTTCTGCAATGCCACAAACTCGCTGCAACAATGGCACACCTTCAATGAGAAGTAAGGCTTTATCTCTACCCATGCGAGAACTTTTACCGCCTGCTAACACAATAGCAGTTAGAAGTGCTGAGGATTTTTCCTTGCTCCCCATCTCTTTACGCCCTAGTTTGACTTTGCTGTACTTGTTGCAATAACTGCTCGAAATTTGCTGGTGATGGCAGACACTTTAACCCTTGGCAAACTAACCCAACACTGCCTTTTGGTAAATCTGGTATGACAGCAAACGCAACCACGGGCAAATACTGGGGGATAAGAGGGTTTATCTGCTCAATCGTACTACGAATTAAGGTAGAATTACGATACCAATCTAAGGCTGTGAACAAGCTAGGACAGGCTTGGGGAGCGTTACTCATGACACTGCTAAAAGCTTTCAAACCTTGTTCGGCTAAATCTAAATAATGTAGATGATCAGTGAGTAAAGCTAGACGGACTAAATTAGCGATCGCAACTCCGTTGGCTGATGGTGTAGCATTATCTGCATAACTGCGCTCCCGCACAATTAAATCTTGACTGGCATCACTGGAGGTATTGTAGTAGCCACCTAATTCTACACTCCAAAGAAATTGATCGAACTCATCTTGGAGAGCGATCGCTTTTTCTAACCAGTGTTTTTGGTCAGGAGAACAAGCTTGTAAATCTAACAGCGCTTTAATAAACAAAGCGTAATCTTCCGACTGCGCTAGCACAGTTGCTTGACCTTGATAGTTCAGTCGCTGGAAACGCCCATCTATAAATTGATGCTCCAGGATAAAAGTTGCTGCTCGTGCGGCTATTTCCATATACAAAGGTTCTTGGAATACCCCAGCAGATCTTGCTAACCCGGAAATCATCAAGCTATTCCAAGCCACAATCATTTTTGTATCTGTCACCGAGGGGATGCGGCCAGGCCAGTCGTGAGTTTTTGCTTCCTGATTGTTACTAGCAGCAGGGAAAGTCTTCAGTGAATTTGGTGCATCACCATAGCGAGCAGTAAACAACTTGTCCAATGCAATTTCTAGCGCTGCACTTAATTGTCCCAAATCACGTCTTTGCAGAACGTTCTTGCCTTCAAAGTTGCCATTAGGAGCTACTGTAAACTTTTGTTGTAATTCCGTTAGTTCCTCTGGCGTTAACAGTTGTTCTAGTTCGCTATAACTCCAGACATAAAATGCTCCTTCTTCTGGTTCCGCTGCGGTGGGGTTAGTAAAGCTATCGGCATCTTGAGCAGCATAAAAGTAACCTTCCGGGGCAGTCATCTCTCGTTGGAGCCATTGAACAGTACCTGCAACTGCTCGTTTAAACGCTGGTTCTTGGACTCCAGCACTCCACAAATTCGCTAGATACTCAACAATCTGACCGTTGTCATAGAGCATCTTTTCAAAGTGAGGCACTGTCCAAGTAGCGTCAACAGTATAGCGATGAAAGCCGCCGCCTACATGATCATAAATGCCCCCCAATGCTAAATCCAGTCCCCGTTGAGTACAAATTTGCTTGCCATCAATCTGAAATTCTCGTTCCCAATCAGAGCCAGGGAACAAAAACCGAGTTCCCCGCAATGCTAATTCTGCATAGGGAATCATGGGAAAGCTATTACCGTGTTTATTCGGAGCGATTATGCTCGTGCTGGTTTTCCAGCCTTGCTTGAGTAACTCGTTTGTTTGAGTTTCTTGTGAAGTGCCGTTTTGCAATACCGCAGAAGTCAGTAGCGATTCGATAATCAGGGCTTTGCGTTGGCGCAAGTCATCTTTTTCTGTATCGTAGTAACGGCGAAGAGCTTGCAGCACTTGCAAAAAACTGGGACGACCATAGCGCGGCTCAATTGGAAAATAAGTACCAGCATAAAACGGTACTAAATCATCTGGAGAAAGAAAAACATTTAAAGGCCAACCCCCTTGACCACTCATCATCTGCAAAGCTTGCATATAAATACTGTCGAGGTCAGGTCTTTCTTCCCTGTCTACTTTGATGGGCAAGAAATTAGCATTCATGTACTCGGCAATAGCTAAATTGGAAAAAGCCTCGCCTTCCATGACAGTACACCAATGGCAACTAGAGTAACCAATGGAGAGAAAGATGGGTTTATTTTGCGCCCTTGCAGTTACGAGAGCTTCATCACACCAAGACCACCAATCAATTGGGTTGTCGGCGTGTTTGCGGAGGTAGAGACTCTTAGCTTCAGCAAGGCGATTAGTCATGATTGGGATGCAAATAAGTTGCCTTCTTTGCCCAGTCTACCCTGTTCTTTAGAGTCTTAGCCTAGATGCCCATATACATCCATAAGAAACGCAACAAACAACTTAACTCTTAGATCAAAAGTTTTTTTAATTACTTAAGCGATCGCCACAGGAAACTGACAAGCGTTGCTGGGGTGTCTTGGGTAGGTGATATTACTCTTGTCTGAACTTTGAAACTGTTCGGGCTAAGTCCTGCTATCAGATAGAGCAAGAAAGTTATAATGGCGGCTTGCACAAGTTTTTCTGGCATGGCAGGTCTCCCTTAGTTGATAGCATTGTAAGTAGGATGAATTACTGTAAATACACGCTGTACTACTGGTTTAGCGGATTTTGACATGAATAACCGAATAACTGCTCACAAAAAAGCTAAATAAATGTTGAAAAAGTTACCAATAGCTAACGAAAATTTACTAGCACTTATGTGGTCATTGATCTGGTCGCTAGGCTACTAAAATTGTGTAGCAAATCCCATTTTCAGGGTTGACAAGGGCGAGGAATTTTTTGATTGTTTTTTCCCTGACCATATAAGCTTATTTCTTTAGACGCTTTTCCCTATAAAAAGTGCCAAGAGGCATTTATGCATCTGCCAAGTAGAGAAGAAATTAGCTTACCTTGGGGAGAGGACAACAATCAGCCGTTGTCATAGATAAAATGGATGTAAAATAGCTACAAGCACGCTGCATGATTCCTATCGTTATTGAACAATCGGGTCGAGGCGAACGCGCCTTTGATATCTACTCACGGCTGTTGCGTGAGCGCATCATCTTTTTAGGACAACAGGTTGATAGCAACTTAGCTAACTTGATTGTTGCCCAACTACTGTTTTTAGATGCTGATGACTCGGAGAAAGACATTTACATGTACATAAATTCTCCTGGTGGTTCGGTAACTGCTGGTATGGGCATTTTCGACACGATGAAGCACATCCGTCCTGATGTCTGTACTATTTGTACCGGGCTAGCAGCAAGTATGGGAGCTTTTCTTCTCAGTGCTGGTGCTAAAGGTAAGCGGATGAGTCTACCCCATTCTCGGATTATGATTCATCAACCTTTAGGTGGCGCTCAAGGACAAGCGACTGATATTGAAATTCAGGCGCGAGAAATTCTGTATCACAAACGCAAGCTAAACAACTATTTAGCTGAACACACAGGTCAACCAATTGAGCGTATTGCTGAAGATACTGAACGCGACTTCTTTATGTCGCCAGAGGAAGCTAAAGATTATGGCTTGATTGACCAAGTGATTGACCGTCACGCTGCTGGTAGCCGTCCAGCAGTTGCTGCTGTCAGTTAGTAGTAGTTTGTCAAGTTGAAATTGATCGATGAGCAAGTTCAAGTTCATAGTGAGTTAGCGCGGTTTTCTCCCTTGGCGTCTCCCCTTCTCCCAAAGGGAGAAGGGGAGACGCTGCGCGAAGCGCGAGTCCGCGAGCGTCTGGGGGTTTCCCCCATGTAGGCGCAGCCTTCCCGCAGGGTACAACTAACGATAGCGTAGCGTAAAGCCTTCTCTTCTCCCAAGGGGAGACGCTACGCGAACGAGCGTCACCCGTTCACCCTTGGCGTTCCCGAAGGTTAGGGTGAGGACTTTAGTCCTTCTTTTCTAAGCACTAAGTCAACTACAAACGTTCAAAATTAGTAGTCTGTCAAACTCATTTTGACGGTTAGTAGAGACACGATAAAGGGAGCATCTCACTTTTTTGCATGTCATTGCGTTGGCGTTAGCCTTTCCGCAGGGTACGAAACGAAGTGAAGCAATCGCAAAATCTCCAACTCAGAGCGAGTCCATGTGATTGCTACGTCGTTCCTCCTCTCTACGAGACGCTGCGCGTAGCTTGCTTCCCCAAAGGGGTACGCAATGACATTTATTCTCTTGTTGAAAAATAAAAACTGGGATGGATGCACCCCACGATAAATCGATGTCTCTACAGAAAATCTATCCGTAAATTAGTCTTTGACGCACTACTAGTTTGACCTATAGGACTCCTATTTGATTTTTGAAATACACGTAGTTTTGATGGGCTTTGCCCACCCTACATGATGTTCCCTGTTCTTGCCCCGTAAAGCCTGCCACATAGTGGCGCAGTCGTAAGGTAGAGAAGGGGCATTATTAAAATCCCGCTAGCGGGTCTGGTTGAGATTCCAAATATCTTAAGAAATCCAATAACTCTTCTTCACTCAGCAAAGAGCGTCCTAACTTACCATAGGTTTTTTTGAGGTATTCTCTTCCTTGCTCTTTCGTCCAACTTAAGCGCTCGATTTGGACATCGGTTTTTGCAATTACATCAGATAAATTTACTGGTTCATTTTTCTTCTTTTTCTTCCCTACACCTGACAAAGCACTTACATTTTCTTGCTGATTGGAACTGCGAGGTGTAAATGGTGTGACGTTACTGGGAGATGAAATTTCCGCAAATAGTGGAGTTTCTGGCTGGTTGTCAGAGGTCATTTCCAAGTTTTCTCCTGGGGTCTCAAGTTCTGATTCTTGATTGTTGGTCACAGGAAAGTTTTGATTTAAATCCTGGTTATAAATATTATTTTTACTTGCCTTTAGTGTATCGCTTTTGACTACCTCTGGTTGGATATCCTGCTCACTGGCAGGCGGTATGGATATTTCTTGGCTATCAGTTGACCACTGACTACCGCTAAAACTCTCATTTATTGCAGAGGCAGGGGTAGACTCATTCAATCCTGCTGTTGTGTTCAAGTCAGGATTGAGCTGCCTCTGGGATATAGGTTTTGGAGAAAATACTATTGGTGCTGATGGCGAATCGGTTATACCCAAAACCATCAGTGCCCTAGTTCTGGCTTGGTCTTCTGCCACTTCCACTGTTTCTGCCGCTGCCATACCTGTAGCACGGGTTTCGCCATCAATTTGCACGCTTGCCCGGACAATATATTTTCCTTGAAAAATTTCTACTAATTCGGATGTAAGATTGCCATTGGGATACAATCTCTGGAATTGAGCCAACATAATACTGCCACCAATCTAAGTCTGCTGAATCATGGGGTTGATGCTAGGGTGTTTGTCCTAGTTACAGATATCCCCGCTTTTAATATCTTCTCCCATCCCAGCTATCAAGAAAGCTTTGCTAGATTTGCAACCATATTGGGAGATGACAAACCTTGCCCACAGTGTATCTATGGAGGCATTTTAATTCTAACTGTGTCCTGATTGTAGCAGTAGCGATATGTTGAGCCAATTTTTGACTCCTGATGAATAACTCTATTAGTCTGTCAAGGCAAGTTTGCAGGGCTTAAAATTCTTCACGTTTTTGTGTCCCCGCATCAGTCCTAAACTGTCAATTTCGGGTTGACAGATCACTAGGTGGTCTCACCTTCAATGCTATACTGATTACCCAATTCTATATCCGGAACTATTTCCTGGAAGTACGCTCTAAATCTACAATAATGGAGATAAGGTTCGCCCTCACTGCTTATCTAATTGTTACCGATTCTACGTATGGCAAAATTAGGTTGATCGGCAGTTTCTCTTAGTTAAAAATCAGAGTCTAATGGCGTAAAAGTACCTTCAAGCTAGACAATTAAACACCTGTGGTTTCCCCTGATAGCGCTTTTGGGCAGCGTGGAGAGTTACACTAACCTAGCCTCTCAAAAACCCTTCGCGTAATTACCTAGTACAACACAGCGGAAATAAACTAACCATTAAAAATGGTACAAAAGCCGATAATACAAGTCTTTTGACTTTTGACTTTTGACTTTTGACTTCCGCGCAGCGGTACTAGTGGGGCAAAATTCCAATCAGGCGTACTGTTTAAGTTTGCTTAGGTGAAGAGACTTAAACGCAGGCGAACTCTGAGATTGTCGTGCAGTGAGAATTTCTCAGGTTGGTTTCCTTGCTTAGAACAGGAACCCTGCCTCAGGGTAAGTCGTTTCCAGCTAGTACAGTACGGCGTAAAAAAAGCTACCCTTCCAAACAGTTAAAAAGCCCAAATTATAAGTCTTTTGACTTTTGACTTTTGACTTCCGCGCAGCGGTACTAGTGTCTGTAAGCCATGAGGGTCTACAGGAAAGAACCAGATTAAACCAAAAATGATGTTTTGACTAAAGGTCGGTTGACTGCATGGAATTTTCAATCGCTACACTCCTAGCCAATTTCACAGATGATAAATTGGTAGCTCGTAAAGTTTTAGAAAAGAAACTTGGTTGCGAGGACGAAAACAGTTTACAAAAACTTCACATTGCCTTAGAAGTACTGGAGAAAATTGGGATTTTGGTGAAAGAACGTGGCAAGTATCGCCGCGTCACAGAAGAGGGCATGATCGAAGCCAAACTTCGGTGTTCTAGCAAAGGCTTTTGCTTTGCTATTCAAGATGTGGAAGGAGCCGAGGATATTTATATCCGCGAAAGTCACCTGAGTAATGCTTGGAATGGCGATCGCGTTTTGGTAAGAGTTCTTAAAGAAGGTAGTCGTCGCCGTTCTCCAGAAGGAGAAGTCAAGCTGATTCTAGAACGTTCTAATCACACTTTATTAGCTCGTATTAAGCAGATAGAAGGTGGTTTTCGAGCAGTACCTTTGGACGATCGCTTGCTGTTTGAACTGAAAATTCAAACCAATGGGATGAAATTAGAAGAAGCCCTCGATCACCTTGCCCACGTAGAAGTCTTGCGTTACCCCTTAGCCCAATATCCCCCATTGGGTCGGGTAGTGCAAATTCTCGGTAGTGATGCTGAAGCTGCTGCTGATATCGATTTAGTCACCTGTAAGCACGATCTATCCCGTAATTTCCCGGAGGCAGTTTTAGATGCAGCAACCAAGTTACCTAAAAGACTGCTAAAAGCAGATCTAAAAAACAAGCTGGATTTACGTAATTTATTTACCGTCACGATCGCTGGGATCAACGGTGATATCAAAGCAGTAGAAAATGCTTTGAGCTTAGAAACAACTGCCTCTGGTAATTGGCGTTTAGGCTTTCACATTGCCGATGTTTCCCATTATGTGCAACCTGACGAACACCTAGATAGAGAAGCCTTTAAACGGGGTAAGTCAGTGTATTTAGGAGAATTAGTGCTGCCAATGCTGCCTGAGACTGTAGCAGAACGCTGCTCCTTATTACCCGGAAGCGATCGCCTAGCCATCTCGTTTTTAATCACCATTGAACCTCAATCGGGAGAAGTGTTAGATTGGGAAATTCAACCCAGTGTGATCAACGTAGATACTGCCCTCAGCAGGCAAAAAGCCGAAGCGATTCTCATCGATGAATCTCAAAATGCATCTGAACAAGTAGTGCAACTGCTGCAAGACTTAGAAAAATTGCAAAAAGCAGTCAAACAAATGCGTTTAGCTCGTGGGAGCTTGCAGTTGAATCTGCCTGCTAGCCAAAACCCCTACCATGATGAAGGAATTTTGGGGGCTGTGGTGGTGAATGATTTACCTGTGCGATCGCTTTTAACAGAATTGGTACTGTTGGTTAACGAACTAATGGCCAACCACTTGAGCGCCTTAGGTATTCCTGCTATATGGCGAGTTCAAGGCACACCCGATTCTGAAGATGTCCAGGAAATGCTGAAATTGGCCATCAATTTAGGCGTGGAACTGGCACTAGAACCAGAAGTAGAGATCCAACCCCTAGATTATCAGCACTTAACTAGGGCTTTTGCAGAATCCCCATCGGAGCAAGTCCTGACGTATTTATTACAGGATACACTCAAACCATCTACGTACAGCACCACTAAAGGACTGCACTTTGGTTTGGCACTAGAGCAGTATACTCACTGTAGTTCCCCTTTGCGGCGTTACCCAGATTTACTGATGCAGCGAGTGTACTATAAGCTCATAGAACACGGACGCGATCGCCGCAATACCCGTGTAAAAGAGCGAGTTAACCTGCGCCACTCCTCCTCTCACACAGAAATTAACTGGAATGTTTTACCCCCAGAACTGCAACAAGAAATCCAAACTGATTTGAATCGGGTAATTATTCAGATCAACGATAGAGAAAAAGAAGTCCAAGAAGCTGAAGCCGATTTAGCCGGATTGCAAAAAGCCCAACTGATGAAACAACGCATTGGGCAAGTGTTTCAGGGCGTAATTACTGGTGTTCAATCTTATGGTTTCTTTGTGGAAATTGAAGTACCAGCAGCAGAGACGAAGACCGATAGCAATCCTGGTGTACCTTTACGGGTAGAAGGACTGGTACATGTCAGTTCTCTCAAAGATGATTGGTATGAATACCGCGCCAGACAACAAGCACTGTTTGGCCGCAAAAATCGCGCTTCCTATAGACTAGGCGATCGCGTAGCTGTACAAGTTAAAAGCGTCGATTACTATCGCCAGCAAATTGATTTAGTCACTGTCGGTAGTGATGGTATTCCTAAAGGATTGGATGTTACTGATGTTAATGACGACGATGCATCAGATATCTACTTAGACGATATGGAGTCTGACGATTTAGAATCTTATGCTGACGATGAATAAACGTTGCTAATAATCGCGTGTCACATCATCCCAACCCCCTGATATTAGGCGTAACAGGTGCATCTGGTCTAATTTACACTGTTCGCGCTCTCAAATATCTGCTCGCAGCTGATTATGAGATTGAACTAGTTGCCTCTAAATCAACATACATGGTTTGGCAAGCGGAACAGGATACCCGAATGCCAGCAGAACCAACTGCTCAAGAGCAATTCTGGCGAGAACAAGTTGGAGTCCCCCTTGGGGGTCAACTCAACTGTCATCCTTGGAGTGATGTCGGAGCCGGAATTGCTAGTGGTTCCTTTCGCACCTTGGGGATGATTATTATACCATGTAGTATGAGTACCGTAGCCAAGCTAGCAATCGGCTTGAGTTCCGACTTACTAGAACGAGCAGCCGATGTCCAGCTTAAAGAAGGGCGCAAGCTGGTTATCGTTCCTCGTGAAACACCTTTTAGCCTAATTCATCTGCGAAACTTAACTACTTTAGCAGAAGCCGGAGTCAGAGTTGTCCCTGCGATTCCTGCTTGGTATCACAATCCTCAAACCATTGAGGATTTAGTTGATTTTGTAGTTGCCCGTGCTTTAGATCAGCTGGATATTGATTGCATCCCTATTCAGCGTTGGCAAGGAAGGAAGTAAAAAGGTAAAAGTAAAAAGGTAAAAGTAAAGATAGAGTCACTTTTATCTTTTGTCTTTTACCTTTTACCTTTTAATTTTTTATGGCTGTAATTCGCTTAATTCTGTTAGTGGCTGTACTGGGAGGACTAACACTGTTGTTAGTTCAAAATTGGTCGCCTGTCCTATCGCTAGTGTTTTTGGGGATACGAACTCAACCATTACCACTAGCAATGTGGATTTTGTTCAGTACTGCCGCCGGAGCTTTTACGTCTTTCTTAATCAGTACCTTGTTCAAATTATCACATTACTTTGGGGGGCAACAACGTCAAACTCCCTTAAAGTCACCGACGGCTTCACCTCGTGCAAAAGCTAACCGTCGGGAAGAACCTACATCTCCCTCTTTTAGTCCGCCACCGCGAGCTAGCAGAACAGAGTACGCTGCTAGTGATGTTAGTGAAGATTTTGACGATTGGGAGACAAAAAATAATACAAATGATGATTGGGACTTGGACGAAAAGCCGACAGAAGCACCTACCCCTAATCCTCAAACTCAACCATTTCAAAACTCTCAAACTTACGAACGCCAACAAGAACCTAAAAGCGGTTCTCAGTCTGGTTCCGTCTACTCCTACAGCTATCGTGAACCCAAAAATACTGCGGCAGGAAAAACAGAATCCGTCTACGATGCTGATTACCGGGTAATTGTTCCCCCTTATCAACCACCAGCCAATAATCAAGCTGATAATAGCAATGATGATGACTGGGAATTTTTTGAGGACGATGATTTTGAAGATGAAGACAAGCGCCCTCGTCCGTAAAGTTCTAATTATAAATGACTAGGCATAATTAAGTTCAACTTTGTTTTCTTATGCCCAATGCCCAATGCCCTATGACCAATCCCATAATTATCTGATACTACATCTTTCACGGGACTCTTGCTTGACTTTACCGTTCATGGCAGCTTCCTGCAAAGTCATGAAAGCATTTAAATCTTCCAAGTCATATCGGGTAGTTAACAGATGCCGTAATTGGTTTTCTGCTTCAACCGTTAAATAGCCAGTTGTCAAAGCTTGTTGCACAACGTCACGAATTCGAGTCATGGTTGATGCCTCTTACATACCACATTGATTAATTTGGTCTTACTCCGGTGGAATATGCAGTAGTTTTTGTGCTTAAGCCTTCAAGTTACTGAATCTTTTTTGGACAAAAATTAGAAATTCAGTCATTTTTTACACCTTTGTCTACAACATTTTATTGATTAAAGCTTGTTGTATCGAACATTTTAGAAGTTTAGATACTGTGCTGTTAAAACACAATATTATGTACAACTAAATCCACACACCAGAGTAAAGAGTCCTGTTAGTTTGTATTGACAGAATTTGTTTGCTTAAAGTTTCAAACAAGCCTGATGAAATTTCCGTTAAGCCAACGATACCTAAGCAACAACTGCCAAGTCACCTAACGAAAGTTATTAAATTCGTTATAAATTCATCTTTTATTTATTCTGATTTCATCGAAGAATCGTTAGGATTGGGACTGAGTTACATTAAATACATAAATAACAATAATGGCAGCAACTGATTCCAATCAAATAGAAGAGGAATTTATAGAGGCTAAAAGTAGTTGGGAATTAGAAAAGTTATATATAGATTTAGCGTCAACCAAAGGAAAAGCCCTAACACCTGTAGAAAAAAAATTTCTTAGAGGTTTACTTTGTGGCTATAGCCCTGGGGAAATTGCCACCATAGTGTATCAAAGTCGTAGTAGTAGTACAGTCAGGGTTTATCTATCAAACGGGTTATATAAATACATAGAAGAAATGCTGAGTAAGCAAGCAGAATACTCAGTTAAGGTAAAAAATTGGAGTCGTGTGACTCATTTACTAGAGAAAGCAGGGTATAGAAAAGGAAGATTGCAATTACAACCAGCAATTAACCCTAAAAAAACACTTCAAGAACCTGAAACTGATTTAGTAAAAATAAAATCAACCCAAATTCAAGATTGGGGTGAAGCAATAGATGTCAGTGTGTTCCACGGACGGATGACAGAACTAGCAAAAACTCAAAAATGGATTGTGCAGGAACGCTGTCGTTTAGTGCTAGTATTGGGTATGGTTGGCATTGGTAAAACTGCTTTTTCTGTCAAACTGGCACAAGAAATTCAAGATCAGTTTCAATATGTTATTTGGCGATCGCTACGTCTTGCCCCTTCCCTAGAGGAGATATTGAATCAACTCATTGAGACTTTATCCCCACAGCCAGAGACAAAAATTGCCCAAACAGTAGAAAGCAAAATTTCACAACTGATAGATTGCTTGCGTTCTTCACGTTGTCTGATTGTCTTAGATCATTTTGACTCGGTTTTGAACAGTAGCAACGAATATGGTAAAGCAAAAAATTATACCACCTCAATCAGCACTACAGGTACAAAAAAGCCTTCTAGTATTTCCCTACTGTCTCAGATTCAATATCGTCAAGAATATGATATTTATAGTGAATTGATTAGACGGGTAGGAGAGTCGCAACATCAAAGTTGCTTAGTATTAACTAGTCGAGAAAAAACTCCAGAAATTGCTGCTTTAGAGGGAGATAAACTACCTGTTCACTCCTTAAAATTGACTGGTTTAAATGAGCCAGAAGGAATCTTAATTCTCAAAGAGAAAAGCTTGGTTGATGTATCAGAAGAGAATTTTAAAGTATTGTTGGATTGTTATGCAGGCAATCCGTTATTTTTGAAACTAATTGCTAGCGCTATTCAGGAATTATTTGACGGCAATATTAATGAGTTTCTCGAACAAGAAACTGTAGTTTTTGGGGACGTTAGAGCAACTTTAGATCAGCAGTTCAATCGTTTGTCTCAGCTAGAAAAGCATATACTTTACTTGTTAGCAGTTAATCAAGATGTTGTTTCTGTGGGAAAATTGCAACAGCATAATATACCAGGGTTATCGTCGCCACGGCTGTCGCAAAGATTAATATTAGAGGCTATAGAGTTATTACAAAAGCGATCGCTAATCGAAAAAGCTACGCCTACGCTGATGGAAAGACAAGAATCTAGCTTTTACCTCAGCCAAGTGTTGAGAGAGTATATAATCGAAAATTTAATAGAAGAAAATTTTCAATTAAGTGAAGAACAAGAAAGCTATCTATTAATGAACCAGACAATTTTTGCTGCCCAATTAAAAAATTCCACGAGAGCAAGTTGTCTCAAAGCGGAGATTTAAAGTAGAGTTAAGAGTTAGAAGTTAAGACAACTCATAACTCAGTACTCATAATTTATCGCTGGAGTCACTAGTGAGCAGTTTATTACAAGGAGTTAATCTATACTTAATTGGGATGATGGGCGCTGGTAAAACTACGGTAGGACAGTTACTAGCAAAGCAATTGAGTTATGGATTTGTAGATACCGATAATGTAATTGCCCAAGCAGCAGGAAGATCTATCAATCAAATATTTGCCGAAGAAGGGGAAGTGGCGTTTCGTCAGTTAGAAAGTGATGTATTAGCACAAGTTTGTGCTTATACAAGGTTGACTATAGCCACAGGTGGGGGAATTGTCCTGCGGCGAGAAAACTGGAGTTACCTGCATCACGGTTTGATTGTGTGGCTAGATGTGCCAGTGGAACTACTTTATAACCGTTTGGCAGAAGATAATACTAGACCATTATTGCAAGATGTTGATCCTAAAGGCAAACTGCGATCGCTCCTCAAAGAACGCACACCACTTTACTCCCAAGCTGATCTCAAAATCACCGTGAATCAGGAAGAAACACCTGAACAAATTGCCAACAAAGTCATAGAAGTGATTCCAAGTGTACTTAAACCACAAGTTTCTCATTAGGATAAAAGCGATCGCTTCACCAAATTTTGGTCATCCGTAGCACAAACCCCGGTAATTCTGGATTACCACTAACTACTTCGGAATGATCTAAAATTTCAGGTTTTTGATCAGGACGATATATATATATATACTTTTCGATTCTTTCGATCAATCAACCAGCCTAGTGATGCTCCATTGTCGATATACTCCTGTATTTTGTCTTGTAATACACTGAGGCGATCGCTGGCAGAGCGTAGCTCAATGATAAACAACTGGCAGACAATGAATTTATCTGTGGTGAACATTCCATAGCTGACGTTGCGACTTATCCTTGGGTGGCAATTTATCAGTTTCAAGGTTTAACGCTGGACAATCACCCAAATAATAAGTCTTTTGACTTTTGACTTTTGCGTAGCGGTAATAGGGGCTAGAGTAATGTATTCAATCCATATAAAAACCGTTATATTAAGCAGCAAGCTACTCTTTCAACCCTAATCTTGAGCAAGAAGTTATAGGATAGAGATCCAGCATCAACTTTTGATTTCTTGATTCCTTATGTCTGTTACGCCTCTTGTTTCTCAGGTTGACTTAGTTAAATTAGACCAAATTCCTCCTTTGCTAGGTGCTTCCCTTGCTGAATTAACTGCATGGGTACAGCAGCAAGGACAACCCGCTTATAGAGGAAAACAACTACATGAGTGGATCTATGAAAAGGGAGCGCGATCGCTAGCTGATATTTCTGTCTTTCCTAAACAATGGCGGGCGCAAGCAGCAGAAATACCCATCGGGCGCTTAACCATACATCACCGCGCTGTGGCTCCCGATGCTACTGTCAAATATCTTCTACGACTTGCAGATAGTCAAATCATTGAAACTGTTGGTATTCCCACAGACAAGCGCTTAACAGTATGCGTTTCTACTCAGGTGGGTTGTCCAATGGCGTGTGATTTCTGCGCCACAGGTAAAGGAGGCTATAAACGCAACCTTAAAAGGCACGAAATTGTTGATCAAGTATTAACTGTGCAAGAAGATTTTCAGCAACGGGTGAGCAATGTGGTGTTTATGGGTATGGGTGAACCATTATTAAACACTGAGAATGTTTTAGTAGCGCTGAAATCTTTAAATCAAGATGTTGGTATAGGAGCGCGATCGCTGACTGTTTCTACAGTTGGGATTCGCGATCGCATCCGTGAATTTGCCCAACACAATTTACAAATTACTCTTGCTGTTAGTCTCCACGCACCTAACCAAGCACTGCGGGAACAACTTATCCCTAGCGCCCGTTCCTATCCTCTAGAAGATTTGTTAGCTGAATGTCGGGAATATGTAGAAACGACTGGACGACGTATGACTTTTGAATACGTTCTCCTCGCTGGGGTGAACGATTTGCCAGAACACTCATTGCAACTGGCAAAATGTCTACGAGGATTCCAAAGTCATGTGAACTTGATTCCCTACAACCCCATTGCAGAAGTTGAGTATAAACGCCCTAATCGCGATCGCATTCAAGCTTTTGTTCAAGTTCTCAAACAACAACAAATTGCTGTTAGTGTTCGCTATTCTCGTGGGTTAGGAGCTGATGCTGCGTGTGGACAACTACGTGCAAGTAAAGGAAATAATAATTCCTAACTTTACCTTTACCTTTTTGCCAGAATACCTGGGGCATAAGCCTCAATGACTTTGCCAGTACGAGTACAACTGATCATTAAGTAGTCACAAGTCGGGCATTGTGTCCGAGTTAATTGACTATCATAAATGTAGTGACGCTCTGCATCACTGCCGCAGTTTGGACAGTGAATTTTTTGTACTGTATGCATTTTTTTACCCCCTGGTTGTGTAACTATTTTTGTTTGAAAAACCGTCAATTAACCCAGCAAATATTTTGGGTTGACCCAACGTAACAAAACGTAACAAATAGTCAAGATTTTAGCTGATTATTTTAAACAAGACTTTAGATTTGAAAAAATTTTTGATTTCTTTGACCATTATCTTAAAATCTAAGTGATTTTACTATCCTACTTTAGATATATAAATTATTTTTTTGATAAACGGCTGCTTAGATATGGAGTGATCCCTATAAATAATGCCTTGAGAGAGACTTATTTGTAGTCATTTCAGACAAATACAAAATAAGCCGTTTTTTTATTCAAAAATTAAAAGCTGGAAATTACTGTATCCTTAGTCACAAAATATCTCTCTTAAGATTTAGTTAATATTTTGGTAGCAATATAACGTGAGCTTCCAACGAATGGCATTCGTTATGCCTTAAGAAAAACAATCTAGTTTCCTAGGAGTTCGATGAACCTCTTCCCAACCCCTATTTAACGTAGAGAGGGGTAGAGAGGGGCTTACATATCTTTGGTTATTAACGAAAAATCAAGCTTTTGGAGCCTCTCTCCTTGTAGGAGAGGATTTTTTAAATCCGTCAAACTTACATCAACAAGAATGTTAGCTAGGGAAAGTTTTCTGTGGTGTCAACCCACAAGTGTTAGTCAACAAGCAATAACGAACACGATTTTTGAGTTTTCCAGCCGAATTATTTGAGAAAATATTTAAAAATTTATTACCCACTTTCAGAAAAGAAACCTAAAAGTGGGCAGATGAATGTGGAAGACAAGCTTCGATATTTTCTAACCAGGAAAAGTTACCGATTAAAATTAAAACGCCCATTTACCTTTTCACCTTTAACATCCGCAATAATTTTCACCTGATACTGACCAGCTGTATTTTCAGATAGATTAGCCGTATAGTGTTTGCCACTAGCGTCGTAGGTTAAAGGAATTGATTTTTGTTTTCCATCTGGTAGTTGAATTTGAGCCGTTACTTTTGCATCAGGTACTGCTTGGTGATTGTCACCTGTTTGCAAATATAAATCTATATGAGTTACATTGGCTTCTTTTTCAGGAACGAATTCTAAATGATAGTTTCCTGTTTCTACAACTTGACCGCCTTTAGATGCACCATGCTGACTATCTGTTTTAGCCGCAGATGAAACTGAAGCAGATTGAGCTTCGGTAGTTGAGGTAGAAGCAATTGGACTATTTTCTGTATTAGCTGTTTGATTACCGCTACTACAAGCTCCCAAAAAAAGTAGTCCTACACTTCCTAGAACCATCAGACTCAATTTTAGTGATTGCATCAATTTACTCCTGATATGAAATTTGACTCAAAGATGAATTAGAAAAACTTTCTAGAAATTAATTACTACTCAAAGACTACTTCAGCTGCTTTACCATCTTCATATTGCTGAGTTTGCCCAGATACTAAGAACTTACCAAACTGGGCATACAATGCAGGTAACACCAGCAATGTTAAGGCGGTAGAAGTAAACAATCCTCCCAACACTACTACAGCCAATGGCTGTAAAATTTCTTTACCTGCACCTGAACCAATCACTAAGGGTATCATTCCTAAAGCTGAAGTGAGAGCCGTCATCAAAATGGCAACCAATCGCTCCATCGACCCCTTAAAAATTACTTCCCGTAAAGGCATTCCTAGTGCAATCTTGCCGTTGTAGTTGTCTACTAACAGTAGTCCGTTACGCGTTGCCACGCCAAATAGAGTAATAAATCCTACCAACGAAGCCACAGAGATAATTCCACCCCCCAAAGCAATAGAAAATATACCCCCTACCAAAGCCAGAGGTAAGTTAATCATGATCATCAGCATGGCAGCAACAGATTTAACTGCGAAGTACATTAAAATTACAATGATGACCAACGCTAGTCCCCCAAAGACCAGTAGATTCTGAGTTGCTCGTTGTTCTGATTCAAATTGACCGCCGTATTGGATAAAGTAGCCTGTAGGTAACTGTATCGACTGACGGACTTTGTTTTGAATCTCCTCCACCACCGACCCCAAATCTCGACCGGAGACATTGGCAGAAACGACAATCAGGCGCGAGACATTTTCCCGGTTAATCGTGTTGGGGCCAGTTCCATAATCAATACTGGCGACCTGAGCTAAGGGAATTTTTTGACCTGTAGGTGTATCTACTAATAAATTGCGGATGATCTCTAAATTATTGCGTGATTCTGGCTGCAACCAAACCACCAAGTCAAACAATTGCTGGTCTTTGAGAACTTGAGATACAACTCGCCCATTCAGCGCAGTTTCTACCATCTCAGTCAGATGACCTACAGTTAAGCCATAGCGAGCCGCTGCTTCCCGGTTGAATTGAATTTGCACCTGTCTAATAGGAACTTGGGGTTCGAGTTGTAAATCCACTAGTCCCGGAATTCCAGTCATAGCCGACTGAACTTCAGATCCGATTTGACGTAATTGGGCTAAATCAGGGCCGAAGATTTTAACTGCGATCGCACTTCTTACACCTGATAATACCTCATCCATACGGTGCGAGATAAAGCCGCCAATATTGGGAGCAACTGCGGGAATCTTACTAAACTCTTCCCGCAGTTTCTCAATACTTCCTTTTCGATCTTTTAATCCTTCTGCGCTCAATTCCACATCTAAATGTCCCAAATTAACCCCCCCTGCATCCGCATCACCAGCAGCGCGTCCAGCCCTTAACTGCACTGTTTTAAATCGCTTGTCGTCTTTAAGAGCATCTTCCAATGCAAATCCGACTTGGTTTGTCGCCTCCAGAGAACTCCCTGGATAAAGCAGAACTGTGTTTACTAAGGATGGTTCTTGAAACTCTGGCAAAAATACCCTTCCCAAACTCGGCAGAATTACCAAAGAGGCTACTAAAGATGCTCCCGCAAATAGCAAAATAATTGTGGGGAAACGGATGGAAAAATTGATAATCGGTCGATAAATTCTTTGTGATAAGGCACTTATCCAGGTATCATCGGCTGGTAGTTGTCGATTTGCTAGCAAAATCGCACAAAGTGCCGGAGATAAAGTCATTGCCACTAATGTAGAAGCAAAAATTGATACTAAATATGCAACACCCATTGGCGCAAATATCCGACCTTCCACACCTGTAAGGGTGAAAATTGGTGCAAAGACAACGGCGATAATCACCGTTGAAAAAATCACACTGACTCTGACTTCTACAGAAGTATCATAAACAACTTTAAATGGATGTACAGGATTGCTTGCTACTTGGTTCTTCCGCAGACCCCGGTAGGCATTTTCCATATCCACAATTGAGTCATCTACTACTGAACCAATGGCGACAGCCAATCCTCCCAGCGTCATCGTGTTGATACCTTGACCGAATAAGCCCAGAATCATCATGCCAATCAGGACTGATAAAGGAATGGCGCTGAGGGTAATAATTGCGGTGCGCCAGTTCATCAAAAACATCAGCAAGATGATGGAAACGATGATAATGCCATCGCGGAGGGAACTAGTAACGTTTTCAATCGCAGCTTCGATAAAGTTTTCTTGTCGGAAAGTTTCTGTGACTTTGACATCTTTGGGTAAGCCTGCTTTAATTTCTGCGATCGCTTTCTCCACTGCTTTAGTAACGGTGGGAGTATCATTCTGTGGCTGCTTGTTGACCATCACCACAATTGCTGGTTGACCATTCAAACTGCCGTCCCCACGTTTTAAAGCGGCTCCAATGCGAACATCTGCCACATCTTGCAGTAGTATAGGCGTTCCGTTCCGTGCCGTTATTGCAGACTTTCCCAGTTGCTCAATTGACTCGATGCGCCCTAAGCCACGAATAATTAATTCTTGGTCTGGATTAACCAAAAAGCCACCCGCAGCATTGACGTTAGCTGCTCTAGCCGCAGCTGTGACTTCATCTAAGGTGACATTGAAAGCTTTTAATTTTGCTGGATCAACTAATATTTGATACTGGCGAATATCACCGCCATAAGCAATTACTTGGGAAATACCCGGTACAGCTAGCAATCTATTGGTAACATCCCGGTCAACTAAGCGCCGCACTTCCATGAGTGGAGTTGTTTCAGCAGTGAAGGCGTACTGTAGGACTGTGCCAATGGGGGAAGAAATGGGCGAAATTTGGGGATTTTCCACGCCCTCTGGTAATTTTTGTAGTACCTGCTGTAATCGTTCTGTTACTAATTGACGGGCTTGATAAACATCAGTCCCCCATTTAAAGATGACCTTGACAACGGAAATGCTGACAGCAGAGGAAGAACGTACCGTTTCTACCCCTGGTGTACCATTAACCGCGCTTTCAATTGGCAAGGTAATCAGTGTTTCAACTTCTTCTGGTGCTAGTCCTGGGGCTTCAGTTTGAATCTCAACTTGGGGCGGAGCAAAGTCAGGAAAGACATCTAGGGGCATCTGGGTGAGGTTATATGTACCCCAAATTGTGACTACAATTGCGAGTAGTACAACTATCCAGCGTTGAATAATTGACCACTTGAGGATGGCATTGAGCATATTAGAGATGATTTAAACGCAAAGGGACGCAAAGAGAAGCGCAGAGTATACGCGGAGGTTTATTGAGGGGGATCTTCAGTTGTGTTGGAGTGGGATAAGGCTGGCAATTTGGAGTTGTGATCAATAATTTGTGTGTCTAGTGATGGTAGCAGACGGGATTGAATGCGGCGATTAGCCCAGAAAATACCTGCTATAAAAGCTACGGTAGCTAGTGCTGTTCCTCCCCCAAGTCCAACCCACCAAAAAAGTGAAGAATTAGAAGTTGCTTGTTTCTCCCCTGCTGCTTTGCTTATTTGCTCCTCTTTTTTTCCACCACCTCGCAGAGATTGGGCGTAAAGTTGCGGTGCGCGCTGGGTGACAATCATATCTCCCTCAAATAAGCCACTCTTAACCTCAACCATATCTCCAGAGGTTTGACCTAAGGTGACTTCAACTGGTTGATAAGCATTGCCATTTTGGATGTAGACAACTTTTTTATTATTAGCTTCTATCACAGCCGCGCTCTTAATTGCCAAAGTAGCTGACGAGGTTTGGTTTGTCAAAACTTCCAACTCTGCAAACATTCCTGGTTTCAGCACACCAACAGGGTTATTTATTTCAGCTTTTACAGGCACAACCCGCGTATCGCCTGCTACTACAGAACTAATTACTGCAATTCGTCCCCTGAAAGTACGGTTTGGGACAGAAGCAACTTTGACGCTAACTCGTTGACCTGTTTTAACTTTGTCTAAGTCTTTTTCATATATATTTGCTGTGGCAAAAACCTGATTGTTATTGACAATTGTCATCAATTTACCACCTGCATCCTGAAAGGTTTGACCAAGAGTAACTTCCCTATCTGCTACCTTCCCAGAAATTGGAGCTGTTACTGTTACCAGTCCTTTGGCATTGCCACGGATTCCTAGTTGTTGCAGCCGAGTCTCATACGTGCTGTTACTGAGATGAATACGTGATTTTGCTACCTCAACAGATGCCTGGGCACGTTGAAGTTGATTTTCAGCCTCAATCACCTCTCGGCGGCTATTGGCTTTAGCAAGGTCGGCTTTGGCTTGGGCTAACTGGGTTTGAGATTCGAGGGCATTACGCCTTGGTAAAGCACCTTGAGCAACTAATTCTTGATCTTTGTCATACTTTTCTTGGGAAAATGCCACTTGACTTTGAGCTTGGACAATTTCTGCTGTGGCTATTTGTTGATAACGATCGCGGTTTTGTTGCGCTAATTTTAAATCAGCTAAGGCTTGTTGCAAATCTGCCTGACCTTGAGCCAGTTTTTCTTGGGAGTTAACCCGCAGTTCTACCAAATCAGGACTAGATACAACAGCAACAGGTTGACCTTGTTTAACTAATGCACCAGGTTCTACTAACAGCTCAACCACCTTCGCGCCTGCAATTGGTGTGGTTACTTCTACTTGTTTGCTAGGTAGAGTTTCAATTTGCCCTGTGGTTTTAATGCTAAGAGCTAAACGCTGGTTTTTGACTGGCTCAACTTTAATTCCTAATCGTTGGGCAGTTTGAGTGTCAACTTGAACGGAATTAGTTGCTGGAGTGGCTTCACTTTCTTCTTGAAATTCATTTCCGTGTCCACTGTGGGCTAAAACTACTACGGGGCTTGCCAATAACAGTAAGCTCACAAGTGTACCAGAAACACAACGCATGGTTACAATTGGTTGGAAACGCAAAGAGTTGGGCATCGCTATCAGAAATCCTGAAGTATGGACGCAAAGGAACTGTGATCGGGATTTATATTTGGTAAACAAAGCTAGCTTTGTTTTGGGGATTTTTCTGCACCTTATTCCCAGTCTTTCATCTCAAAATGAAATTGGCATGAAATTGAGAACTGAGAAACTAGCTTTCTTGAACATCGAGAATTCTGAATTCTCAATTGCGTCGGCAAACTTGGCATCTGTTTCTAAATAATTGCTGAAATTTCATCTTGATTTCATTATGACTTGTAATGCTAGTAGGTAGAGGTAGCAACTTTTTTAGCAAACAAAAAATATCACCGATAATTTGAAACCGATAAGAGCAAAATAACTGCCTAATTCTCCTAATTAATGACTGTATCAAGGAGGTAGTTAAATATGGCTTTACCAAGTTAGGATGTATTGATCAAGAGCAAATTCACTTGTAAGGTATGAAGCTGCAATTTAACTGATGTATTTAATTATTTTGGAAGTAAATATGAATAAACTACTGATTTACACTATTGCATTTACTCTGGCTACCACATCTGTTATTGCTCCTAATTATGCAAGTGCTAGAACAGATGATAGCAGGGTTATTCATATTGATGGAAATACACAATTACCTCCCACACGTTGGGGAATTGGGGGAACTTTTAGACATATTTTCCGGTTGCACGTTCCCCAAAATAGCAAAGCTGTTACCCAACTACTTATCAAAGTTCCAGACGATATAACTGTGAGTAATGACGTTAGGAATATTGATGTTTTGGATAAAAATGAACATAAAATTAATACTAATGTATCTGTCAATGGTCAAACAATACTACTAACTTTTACCGAGCCGATTGCTCCTAAAACTAAGTTTGATATTGACCTAAAAAAAATAAAAAGACGAAATATTGGTAATGGTTCTGCCTACAAATTCTCGGCTAAAGAGGTTGGTATTGATGCAGAAATTCCCATAGGTGTAGCTCGGTTTCGTCTTTACTAAGCCACAAGTTTAGATAGCAAATAACAAACATATTTCATAGAAACAGAGGCGATCGCTATCAAAGCAAAATTTACACAGTAAATTAATGATTGATGAATAAAGTGGAGATAAAATTCACACTTTTCAAGAAGGATGAAAGTAATCGTAAATTTCTTGCGCCAAACACGGCCCAATTCCTGAAACCTCAGCTAGTTGTGCAGGTGTAGCTTGACGAATATAGTCAACTGAGCGAAAATACCCTAAAAGCTGCTTTTGGCGATGATGTCCCAACCCAGGAATTTCATCTAAACGCGATCGCTTCAATTTATCACTACGTTGCTGACGATGGAAACTCACAGCAAAGCGATGGGCTTCATCTCGCAACCGTCGCAACAACTGTACCCCTGGTTGTTCTGCATTTGTTTCTAAGGGTTGAGATTCTCCCGGTAAAAAAATCTCTTCTCGCTGCTTTGCCAAACTGACAACTCGCAAGTCTTCTAATAAATTATGCTCTTGCAAAACGGCAACAACAGATGACAGTTGACCTTTACCACCATCAATCATAATTAAATCAGGCCAATCAGGATTACCTACTCGTTGTAACTGTGGATCTTCGCCATACTTGCGGAACCGCCGCTGAATAACTTCAGCCAAACTAGCAAAATCGTCTGAATGTCCTGCTGTGACTGTAGGATTTTTGATTTTGTAGTGACGATAGTGTTGCTTTGCGGGTAATCCATCAATAAACACAACTTGGGAAGCTACAGCATTTGAGCCTTGAATGTGAGAAATATCATAACCTTCAATGCGGTGGGGTAAGTCTGGTAAATCGAGAATGGCGACTAAATCTTGCATGGCTTGATGATTTTGATCGCCCAATTTCTGCATTCTTTGCAATTCATACTGAGCATTGCGCTCTACCATCTCAATTAATTCTGCCTTGGTTTGCCTTTGTGGAGCCAAAATCGTCACTTTTTTCCCCTTGCGCTGAGTCAAGACATCAGCTAATATCGCTGCATCTGCTAATTCATGCTGTACTAAAATCTCTGTGGGAATTTCCACTGAGTCAGCAGTTTGATAATGTTCCTCTAAGACTCGTTGTAAAATAGCTCCTGGTTCTGCATGAGCATCTGCTACAAATGCTAACCGTCCTACCAATTGTCCAGCCCGAATCTGAAATAATTGAATGCAGGCGTATTGTTCACTAGCAGCCAATGCGATAGCATCCCGTGAAACTGTATCATCTGGTAAGGATACTTTTTGATCCGCAGTAAGTGACTTTAACCCAGCGATTTGATCGCGAATCCGCGCTGCTGACTCAAAATTTAACGCCTCTGCGGCTGTTTGCATCTGTTCTGTCAAAATATCAATTAGTTCTTGAGTTCGTCCTTGGAATACCATTGCCACTTTTTGCACAGTTTTACGGTATTCTTCTGGTGAAATCAACTGCTGACATACACCCGGACAGCGCCCTAAATCATAATTTAAGCAAGGACGATCTTTGAAGAGTGGTTGAGGTCGTTGTCGCAGTGCAAAAATCCGCTTAGATATTCGCAAGACTTCTCGCAATAGACCAGCATCAGTATAAGGTCCGTAAAATTTATCCTTTTCTTTACCTAATTGGCGTTTACGGGTGATGAAAATCCGAGGGTAGTCTTCTGACCAAGTAATGCAGACATAAGGATATTTTTTATCATCTTTGAGTAGTACATTGAAATATGGCTGGTGCTGCTTGATTAAGTTGGCTTCTAAGGCCAAAGCTTCAGCTTCACTATCGGTAACGATAAACTCAATTTCGCTCACCTGCTTAGCCATTGTCGCTATGCGTTCACTTTTGTTGTATCCATCCCGGAAGTAGGAACGAACACGCGATCGCAACTTGCGCGATTTACCTATATAGATAATGCGATCGCCCCCGTCCCGCATAAAATAAACTCCCGGTTCCGCCGGAATTTCAGCTAGACGGCTTTCCAGACGCTGTGGATCTTTAAGCAGTGGTGGTATTTGAGCAGATGTTGTCACAACTTAAATTTAGGTAAATTTTTATTTGTAAAGTTACCTACTTACTATTTTAAGAAAAAACAACTTTTTGTGTTGATTTAACAGGTGATTAAGTACAGATGTTCTGAAATTTGAACATAGTAGTTCTTTATCTGGTATGTATTGCTAACTTACATACATATTTTTGGCAGTATTGATAACGTTTTTCAGGGTTTTTTAGAAAAATTTAAATTTTATCTATTTCTTAAATTTATCAAATTTTTTATTTGTGGTGCTTTTTAAACTTTGTGTGTATTAACATCCGAGCTATTTTGCTCAAACTGGCTCTATACATCCCTAAACCAATTCAATACAAATTTTGGTTAGCCGAATCTCAATAGGCAATATTTCGGATGATTAATTGAACGTTAACGGTTAAGCGAATTAACGGTTTGATTAGCTTATATATATGGCTATGATCGCTATTATACCTGGTCGAAAGCAAACTAATGAATATACAAGAATTTGAATCTAATTATCGTGAGGCTATGGCTGAAGCACTCAACGAACTACAAACAGCAGTTTTAATGGTAGCACAAGTACAACGCAAAATTGCAGAAATCGGCAGTTCTGTGCAAAAGATGAGTGAAAGTGTTGAAGAGTTTATTAACAATCAAAAAGATGAGTAAATCCACTTTTAAAAGAAAATTTTAGATGAAGCGACAAGCTAATTCATCTTCAATTGTGAGAATTAGAGATGTGAGATTTACTGGTTTAACAAAATAACGGTGAGCGCCTAGTTTCATAGCTCGTTCTTGATCGGCTTTAAAAGCAAAGGCTGAAACTACAATAATAGGTATGTTTGACAAATCCGGTTTTTGCTGAATCTGTTCTAGTAGCGAATAGCCGTCAATATCGGGTAACTTTAAATCTAATAACATTAGCTCTGGGCAAAACTTTTCTACAGTTGCAAAAAAATTAGAGCTATCTGATAAACTTTGGACACTGTAACCACAATAGCTTAAATAATCGCTCAACAGCATCCTATTAACATCGTTATCTTCAATTAGTAGAACTCGCTTTGGTTGACGCAACTGTAATTGCCGATCTATATTAAGTAAATGTGCTGTCATTTTTATCGATCATCTGAGATTAAGATTCAACAATTTTAGGAAGAAAATGAGGCTTGATATAAACATTAACAACGAAGAGGAATTTCCCTCGTATTAGCAACTCAAAATTTAAATAAATTAAATTTATTTGTAATTCTGTACCTTAATAAATAATAGTATCCTAATATTTAAAATTCAGCAAAACTTCACGAGTGTTAGCGATAATTTTCCTTGATTTTAATAATTTCTTAACTAATGCTAAGAATTACGCTTTTACATTGTTCCAAATAAATATATCTAAATCAGCATGTGCTTAGCAGTACAAAGACAACCGTAATTTCACAGTCAAAATATGAAGAATTTGTGAAAAAAATTTAGTTAATTGTTACTTTACCTATTTTTCGGTTTTCAAATAACGGCTTTAATCAGACTTCTTAACTTAGTGTTGTATGACTAACGCCAACTAGACCAGGACTTACGCAAAAATGGACAAAAAGCTTAATTTATCGAACCGCCAAGATGCCAAGAACGCCAAGAATTGGTAGAGCGTGCGTAAGTCCTATAGACTAAGCATTAACAATTCGCACTGACTGTAATCGGAGTTAGTCATTGCTACTATAAACTAGTTTCGGCGCTGAGTTCCCAGCCAGCCAACCATAGCTCCTAGCCCTACTATTACTGAAGGTTCCGGGACTTTTCGTTTGCGGGGTAAGTTACTTTGCTGAGTCCAAATATTTCTATAGGAAAGTTTGTAGGCTTGTTTTTGACCAGAAGGCTGTTTAGTGATGTAATAGCGAGTGGCGTTGTCTGTAACTACGGTAGACTCACTAGCTGGAATCATTTCCTTAATATTACGATTAGCCAACAAGAGTAACTCATTACTTACTAAGTTACTCGTATCTGTAATTTCCCTAGCATTCAGCGTATCTGCATCTTGGTAACTGCCAATATCAGGAGGAGTTTCTGTCATGGGAGTAGTCAACGCCCAAAGAGGACGATGCTTTAACGCACCAATAAATGCGAAAATCGCAGCGCAAATGCCTATTTTTTTGAGATTGCTTGCCATGCACACTGTATTACTGAACTTTTAGGGATGAAATCTGAGATAAACAATAAAGATACTTGATTACTAGTATGTTTAATATTTATACTAGTTTCATCTGTAGTTTATACCGAAAACTACATTCAATACAGGTAGCATCTGGTAAATTTATCGTGAATCTACGATAAAGACTTTATAAGTTAACTACATAAATTCCGCAATTCTCTCAACGGCAATTTCTAATAAAGGTGGCTCATGTACCAAAGCAAAGCGGACATATCCTTCTCCAGATTTGCCAAAGCCAGCACCAGGGGAAGCTGCAACGCCGGTTTTTTTGACTAACTCGGTACAAAATTCTACAGAATTTTGATTCCACGGTGAGGGTAACTCAGCCCAAATATACATTGTGGCCTTGGGAGTTGGAACTTGCCAACCGATGTGATGTAAAGCAGTAATAAAAGCATCACGGCGTTTAGCGAAGGTAGATACTGCATTTACCACTCCTGCTTGGGAACCACTTAGAGCAGCGATCGCTCCATTCAAAATTCCCCGATACTGATTAAAATCAACAGCAGCTTTGACTTGGCGTAAGGCATGAATTAACTGGGCATTGCCGATCGCATAGCCAATACGGAAGCCTCCCATATTATAAGACTTGGAAAGCGTGAAAAATTCTATCGAGACGCTTTTCTCTGGATCAGCTTGTAAAACAGAAGGTACTAGGGATTTTGAATTAAGAAGATTTTTCTCCCTGTCTCCTGTTTCTTCAAATACCAAATCGACATAGGGAAAATCGTGAACCAGAACAAGATTGTGTTGCTGACAAAAAGCGACAGCTTCTTGAAAAAAAGATAAAGGCGCGATCGCCGCAGTGGGATTATGAGGATAGCTCAACACCATCATCCGTGATTGAGCCAAAACAGGGCCAGGAATATCAGCAAATACAGGCAAAAAACCATTTTCTGCTGTAAGTGGCATAGAGTAAATTTGCCCACTAGCTAAGTAAACTCCCCCAGCATGGGAGGGGTAGCCTGGATCGAGCAACAAAGCAAAATCGCCAGGGTTGAGCAGCGCTAGGGGCAAATGGGCTGTACCTTCCTGGGAACCAATGAGGGGTAACACCTCAGTTTCGGCATCGACTCTAATCCCAAATTTTTGTTCGTACCAGTTAGCTGCGGCTTGACGAAATGCTTGAGTACCGTTAAATAGCAAGTAGCCGTGGGTACTGCGATCGTGCAAAGATTTGGCGATCGCCTCAATGACGTGCGCTTCGGCTGGTAAATCAGAAGACCCCAGTGATAAATCAATTAACTCTCGCCCTGCTGCCAAAGCTACCGCCTTGGCTCTATCCATATCAGCAAATACGTTGGATTGTAGGGGTTGTAAACGCTTCGCAAATTCCATGTTAGTCAAAAGTTAAGGATCAAAAGTCAAGAGTCAAAAGTCAATGGTCAAAAACTCTTCACTGTTGACTCTAGACTGTTGACTAATGACTAATTACTATTTAAATGCGTATCTAAGAGACTGAGTAATTTATCTTTGCCAATTACTCCCTCAGTGGATACTAATATTTTTTCTCCTTGAATTAACCTGAGGGCTGGCACACCTTCCACCTGATATTGCTTGACAGTGACAGGATTAGGGTCTACTTCTATTTTGACAACTTTTAGGCGATCGCTGTATGTATTAGCAGCTAAGTTCATCAGTGGCGACATCAATTGACACGGCCCACACCAGGAAGCCCAAAAGTAAACTAATACAGGCTGCTCGGCTTTCAACACTTCGGTTTCAAACTCAGCATCAGTTATGGTGATTACACCTTTACTCATTGCAGTCTCCATTAGGTGGCATCGATCAAAGTTGGCACACAAAATACTTTATCTCAATCTGTGAGGTATTGGGAATTGGGCATGGGGCATCCCTATCGGGAATTAAAAATGAAAAATGAAAAATTGAATTGATTCAATTTCATTTTTAATTGAGCGAAGCATGGGGCATTGGGCATTGGGAAGAAATTACAGATCAATGAAATGGTATGATTTTTGATGCAAAATCCCACAACCAATAGGCGTGGGACTAGTGCAGATTAGTATTTAGCAAATTTTACATTTGATCCAATTGCTTGCGTAGGGATTCCAACTCGCTATCTACCACTTCATTAGATTTGGCAGTTGTGGTTTGTTCTGGGGGTAGTTGGGGTTGATTGGGTGCAGCCGCAGGTGGTAGCATTTGTGCCTTCAAGGCTGCCAATTCATCATCAACATCACTACCAGATTCCAACTGGGCAAATTGAGTTTCTAAATCTGCACTTGCTAATTCTCCCATTGATTGGGCACGCGCTTCTTGCATCAAGACCTTTTCTTCCATCCTCTCAAAGGCAGCCATAGCACTGCTGCTATTCATTCCACTTACCATACCTTGGAGTTGTTCTTGGGCTTTAGCAGTCGTAATCCGAGCTTTGAGCATTTCTTTCTTGGTTTTAGCCTCAGAAATTTTGCTTTCTAGCTGAATTAAGCTGCGTTTGAGGGTCTCAACCTGACCAACTTGCGGATCTAGGCTAGCTTTGAGGGCTGTGCTGGTTTCAGTGTAAGTCTTTTTGCGCTCTAGGGCTTGTCGTGCTAGGTTCTCATCACCTTTTTGCAGTGCTAATTGGGCATTGCGTTGCCATTTATTAACTTCATTTTGGGCATCATTGTACTGTTTTTCTGTACGTTTTTGGGAGGCGATCGCCTGGGCAACTCCCTGACGCAACTGTACCAAGTCTTCCTGCATTTCCAGGATGGCTTGTTCCAGCATTTTTTCTGGATCTTCAGCTTTATTTACCAAGTCGTTGAGGTTAGCGCCGACTACTCGCTTAATGCGATCAAATAATCCCATAACTTTGTTTTTCCTTTTGGAGTTTACGCGTTTTGTTGGACAGTTCGCTTTTTTACTATTTAATAGCTTCCTATTTCAATGTAATCTTTCCGGTTGGGTTCAATACCTCCCGACACCAGTTAATTGTTAAGATATATCCTAAAACTTTAAGATTCTTGACTTTTGGGTAACTGTTGCTGGGGATTTTGGCCTTCATTTAAAACCTGTACTTTCATAGCTGCCAGTTCAGTATCAATATCACCAGCAGATTCTAGAGAGTTAAATTGTTTTTGCAAATCGTCACTGCCAAGAGCTGCGATCGCCTCTGATTGAGCTTCTATCTGGAAAACCTTCTCTTCCATACGCTCAAAGGCACTGAGACTACTTGTAGCAGAATTTCCGTCGAGCATTTCCTGGAGTCGAGAAGATGCCTCGGCAGAACGGGCGCGAGCAATATACATATCTTTTTTGGTTTTCGCTTCGGAAATTTTTAACTCTAGCGATCGCATATCCTTTTTAAGTCTAGCTACCACATCATTTTGTTGCCCTATTTGGTTAGATAGGGCTGTGGCAGTTCCTTGGTAAGCTTGGCGTTTAGTTAAAGCTTCCCGTGCTAGAGGTTCGTTGCCTTGTTGCAGTGCTAATTGGGCGCGACGATACCATTCTTCAGCTGTTGACCCAGCTGCTGTGGCTTGACGTTCGGTGCGTTTTTGGGTAGCGATCGCCTGGGCTACCCCCTGTCGCAATCGCACCAAATTTTCCTGCATCTCCATCACAGCTTGTTCTAGAATTTTTTCGGGATCTTCCGCACTACCTATTAGACTGTTAAGGTTAGCGCGAATCACCCGCAGGATACGCTTGATTATTTCCATGTCGGCTCTCCATTCACTTTTAAAGAAAAATTACTCCTCGCTAGCCCGCACAACAAGGATAAACTCTACCAAACAATAGACATCTCCAGAAATGAAATGTGCATTATCCAGAGACGCGATTAATCGCGTCTCTACATTCTCTATTGGCTTTGCCGTCTCCTCCCCAGCTAAGACGGCATTTTTCGTTTTTGATCAGTCAACAGGTAGGGCGTTTTATAGATGTTTTCCTCATCCTATCGTAGATTTTTACAACTCATGGCTGTTGTACCCGTGCTTTAATTCCCTTAGCCTGTAGCTGTTGCAACCTTTGGAGTGCTTGCTCTTTTGTCTTCAAAGAACCCAAATAAATCAATTTTTGACTACGTGATAAATAAGCATCGGGGACTACTTTTCGGGCTGCGGCTAGGGCGCGATCGCTTTGATTGTCCGTCACTATATGATAAAACCCATCTGCTGCGGGTGTGATTTGGGCACTTGCCTGTGGTGGAGTTGTAGTTGGTTGGGGTGAGGGTTTTACCGTGGGTATTGAGGGCGAATTTAAAGGCGGCAAAGGTTGTTGTATCTGTGGCAGTGGCTCTACCAATAGAGGATTACTCGGCGTTTGAGCAATAATAGGGTTGGGCGGTGCTGTAGGAATTGGTTGATATTTGGGTTGTAAGCCGACTATATCATTGGGATCTTTCACCTCTGGAAACTCTTTAGCGGCTAAATTGGGATACTTGGGTATGGATGTAATCTCTGGCTGGGGCTGAGGTTGAGGATTACTGACAATTTCCGGAGCATTTGCCACGCCCGAAGACGAGTTGCCGTTAAACAATTTGCCTAGATTCAACTGAGGCAAGCTTTTAGGATTGAAAACTACGTAACCTAAAGTAAGACTCGCTACTAATAGCAGCAGCATAGAGCCTATACCCAAAGGTGATAGCAGACTATCGCTAGAATTATTGGGCTTACTGGTTCGCGGTTGTTCATCTGTCAAACTTCGCAATAGTGCTTCACTCGATTCCAAGTAGTCATCTGGCTGTTTAGCAGTGCCATTTACCTGGGTGAGGTGATCGTCTTGAATAGGCTTAACTGCCGCAGGTACAATACTGCTAGAACTAAGCGGGGGCAGTGGGACTTGGGCTTCGGTAGACTCAGAATTAAGAAATGCTTCAGAATTATCCAGTGCCTCAGTCTTAATGATCGTAACTGGTGCTGGCTTCTCTTGAGGAGCCTCATCAGGCACAGAAATAGGCGGTGTATTAGTTTTAATTTCTGCTCCAGATGGCTGAGTTTTGCCTACTGTCACAGTCATATCTGTCAATTCTTGGGGTTGACTACTGATGTAATTGCCCACGCGGGACTGATTTGGTGTCCTTGTGCCAATTCGTGTGCGTCGGTATCGGGTTAACTCTTGATCTAGCTGCACTTCTAAACTCGCCAATGCTGCTGCTAATGCTGGCTTCAACCCAGATGTTTTTGACGATTGAGTACCGGAGTCTATCGGTGGATTTTGACTCATTGCCTGTCTGCCTGAAACATGTACTGCTGGATTAACTTTAAATATATTTGTGCCAATACTAGCGAAAATTATCTAATAGATTTAGATAGGAATGAGTAGAGTCGAAAAATATTATTCCCCGTCCCTCTGTGTTAAATCCGTCTAAATTCAATGTCCTTTGGGATTAAGAGATTTATTTTCCCCAAGATGCGATCGGCTGAGCTAGTATAGTTTAGTTCTTAGGATGCTGCTTGATATCACTTAACACTATATACTGTTTTAAAAATCTCTACTTCGGTTGGGAAACACTAGCTTCCAAAAGCTAGTCTGTTGGTCAACAGAAAGTAAGAAGTTGTTTTATAGCTCTATGACTACTAAGGATCGCACTAGAAACTCCGAAAACAAGTTGCTCTGTCTTGACATTACAGGCGAAAAACCCCATCGCCAGATCACAAACTTATTCATGGGCATATTTGCCTCTGTACCTATAACTTTGGCATTGCCCGCCGATGCTTTACAAGTAAAGGTGACACCGAGTAATCCTGAGTTAGGAGATACGCTATCTGTGGTTATTAATCTAGATAATCCTGATAACGGTAGTAATCCAACAGTAGCTATTGGCGAAAAAACGTACCCAGCGTTTGCAATTGCCCCCAATAAGTATCGGGCTTTTGTCCCCACAACTCCAGTAGAAACAGCTGGAATCAAAAAACTGAAGATTTCAGGTGATGGTCAGGTGCAAAACTTGGCAGTGACAGTCCGTAATCGTAAATTCCCCGTACAACGCATTACTTTACCACCAGGTAAATCCGCAGACGGAGCTACCGAGTATGAACTCAAGCGTGTAGCAGCTTTTAAGGCGTTACAAACACCGCAAAAGTATTGGAATGGTTCATTTGGGAAACCAAATGGAGGGCGGATTAGTACTATTTATGGTGTACGTCGCTACTATAATGGTAAATTTGCCAATGACTACTACCATCGTGGCGTTGACTACGCTGGTGCTGCGGGTTCGCCTGTAGTTGCCCCAGCCGCTGGGCGAGTTGCTTTGGTAGGCACAGTATCCCAAGGGTTCCGGGTTCACGGTAACGTAGTTGGCATTGACCACGGTCAGGGAGTGGTCAGCATTTTTATGCACCTCAGTCGCATTAATGTCAAAGAAGGCGATATTGTAAAAACTGGCCAATTAATTGGTGCAGTTGGGTCTACAGGTGCTTCCACAGGGCCCCATTTGCACTGGGGTCTATATGTTAATGGGCAAGCAGTTGATCCAGTGCCCTGGCGATTCGATGGAGTTGAATAGTAGAGACGGCACAAATTAACCGTGTCTACACATAATTTTAGATATATTTTGCTCACAATTAAGCAAAATAAATTGAATTGATACCGTCCCTACCTTGCTTGTGTTGCCTTAAGAATGATGAGCGTTATGAGTATTGAAAAAATTGTAGAACAAGCTCTCCAGGATGGTTATCTCACACCAGCAATGGAAGCAGAAGTCGGGCGAATCTGTGATAACGCGTCGGAACTCTCAATTGAAGAGTACATGGCGTTAGATCGACTAATGGGATCGCTATTGACTGGTGAGGTAGTGGCGGTACCTCGCAAACAATTCATTAACGTCATGGAAGAATTGGTACTAACCGAGGCGATCGCCAGAGTAGCAGAAATTGAAGCTACCAGCGAAAGCTCCCTTGATGTAGGAGATATTGCTGCTTATGGCCTCAACAGGCTTCCACCTTTGTATGCTACCACCGAAGAAGGTGCTAACTACCAGCGTCAGCGCGCTCAAGCCGAACTAAAAGACCTAATTTCTCAACAAGTCAATGAGGCGATCAGTCGTTACCTAGATCGACCTAGTTTCTTCCCAGAAAGGCAGGCATTGGGCAAAAACACTGGCAATGAAGTTGTGCGCCAAGTTAGTGCTTTACTCCAAGCTTACGCACCTAACTTTGAACAAAAATCAGATGGGCAAGATTGAGATTAAATAGTCGAAAGTTAAGAGTATGCGTACTCTCAACTTTCGATTTATTTAATCGCGCACTGTTACAAGTGTGCCTACCTTCACCTGCTCATACAATAAGCGAACATCAGCATTACGCATTCTTAAACAGCCGTGGGAGATAGCAGTTCCTAGCAAGTGGATATCTGGCGTGCCGTGGAAGCCAATTTCGTTACGTCCATCTGACCAAAAACCAATCCATCGCTCTCCCAAAGGACTATCAGCACCTGCCGGAAAGACTTTACCCGTGATTGGGTGACGCCAAATAGGATCATGTTGCTTATGTCTCACTGGGAAAGAACCGGTGGGTGTCTCCCAACCTTGCTTACCTACAGCAATCGGGTAGCTGGCCGTGACTATATCTCCTGCATAAACGTAAGTACGGCGATCGCTTAAATCAACCACTACTTGCGTTTTCATCAATCCCAGTCTATTGGATGATTTTTGTTGAGGTAAAAACTGGAGTAATGAGAACTTAGGCTGGTTATCCTCATTTGGCTTCTGCTTTTGCCCTGGCGCTAATAGTCGTGTGTTTTTGGACACATCAGTTACTTCAGCTACATTTTGGCTTACTTTCCCCAATGTATTATCAGGTTTGATAGTAGAAGATTTCGGTGTAGAAGTTCTCTGGGCAGGTTTTTTTTGGGTGTTTTCCCCAGGCGGTGTAGACGCACCTAAAGCAGTTTGCCCTAGACTACCACCAAAGTTTCCTGGAAAGCTATCAAGACGATTTCCTGTGGTGGAGGTAGGCTTCTCAAACTGGCCTAGAGTTGAAGTGACGCGCCAATGGACAGCTAGCGATAAGATGGCTGTGCCAAAACAGAGAAACATTACTATACGCGCTACAGATTCATTTCTTACCATTGCCATCGCCTATTGTTTATCCCTGACATATCCAAATGAGTAATTGGATGCGCTCATGATCTAATTATCAAGAATTTATCAATTCTTATCTGTTCCCTTATAACTCTTCTAATACCATTGGGCAAACTAAAGCTATGCTGACATCCCCGTATACAAAACTCTTGGTGAAAAACTTTATTCATCACTAGTTCTACACGGAGGCTGACTTTAATCAGACTTGTCTGTGGAACTTTCCAAGTACAGCAATCAATCATTAATGGTGTGGGTGGGAGAAAGATCATGTTTGAAAAACTATTGCTAGCAGTGACGATTACATTTTCCCTCAATTTATTTTTTCAAGTCCGTGTACCCGATCAAACTAAGACAGGTGCTAGCTACCAGCAAAACACACAAAATTCAACAACAATTTTGGTAACAAAACCTGAAAAATAACATCTTGGTAGCTACAATCGCCTCAATTACAAAAATTTCGGACTTGACCTAGATATAAAACCTTTAAGCATCAATGAAGCATTTACCAGAAGGAAGTTTTACTTTAATAATTGGAGGCATTTAAAAGGTTCTAAAACACCAATTTAGTATTCAAAATAGATGCTCATAAATTGGCTTTTGTCTATCATGAGACTGAGATTTAGGGAATGTAATTCCAATAAGCCTAAGTCCTCAATTGACAAAATCAGTGTTTTAGAAAAAGAGACTATTGGCACTTCTTAATTTAACATTATCTTTGCCATCATACTTCAGCTATATGAAAGAATAAATTGTTACCAACGATGTTATTAGCAAAATTTTCATTCCAGCGTACCACAAAGAATAAACAACTACTGGAGCGAGGAGCCACTTTCAATCAGGTGGCTAAGTCTTTCATCTCTCATCTTTGCTATGCATAGGTTATGTTATTTATCAAGAGTAGATGGTTAGATGCTGTTAGCTGCACAGCTATACGTAACATTGCTGTGTCTTGACCGATAATGAATAATGGCTAAAAGAGCAACTATATAAACGCTTTGCGGAAAAAGTCACTTTTTTTGTAGTCATGGACGTACATAAATTTATATACCTGATTGTTCCAGTCGTAAATCCGTCCCTGATGCAGGAACATCATGCTCATTAGCAGGTCTAATAGAAAGGGATAATTTATAAGCCAGTACGATCTATGAGTCAATCGATTACTGTATCCTGGTCAACGGTTGATGCGAGGTATCCGGAAGCATCGGTGCAAGTTGACAAACTATCTAATCACGATCTAATTTTGCGCTGTCAAGTAGGGCTGCGTCCAGATCGTGCTGCGTTTGCAGAGCTATTGCGCCGCTATCAAACCCAAGTCGATAGGGTTTTGTATCACCTGGCTCCAGATTGGGCTGACAGAGCCGATTTGGCTCAAGAAGTTTGGATTCGAGTGTATCGAAATGTTAACCGATTGCAAGAGCCGGCTAAGTTTCGAGGCTGGTTAAGCCGGATTGCGACCAACTTGTTTTACGATGAGTTGCGTAAACGCAAGCGAGTTGCCAGTCCTTTGTCATTAGATGCTCCCCGTTCGCTAGAAGACGGCGAAATGGATTGGGAAATTGCTGGAGATACTCCCGGTCCCGAAGAAGAACTTACAACTAGAGAATTTTATGATCAACTGCGGGAGGCGATCGCGGATTTACCAGAGGTGTTTCGTACTACTATTGTCCTGCGAGAAATCGAAGGTATGGCTTATGAAGAAATTGCCGAAATCACTGGTGTTTCTTTGGGAACAGTGAAGTCGAGAATAGCCAGAGCTAGATCTAGGTTGCAAGCTCAGTTGCAAAATTATTTAGACATCTAACTTACAATATCTTTCCTCTGCCTAGGGGCAGAATTTAAGAATTGATTAAGAATGATGATGAAATGTATAACACTACGCCATTAGGAAGAAAATTGATCAATTTCTCAGGATGGCTGGCTCCTTTTACCCGCGTATGAATTGGTAATAATGTTAAGATGACTACTGATTCTCAGTTTTACGATTCTTCCCCCTCTCAACTTACTAAAAAATTGTCAGATGGAATGGATCATCATACCAATGAATCAACGGGTGCTATGGATATGGTGAAGCGCGATCGCTTCGAGTTATTGAGTGCTTATCTTGATGGTGAGGTTACAGCGGCCGAAAGCAGACAAGTAGAAGAATGGCTAGATAACGATGCCTCAGTTCAATGCTTGTATGCCCGACTCTTAAAGCTACGGCAAGGCTTGCAAACTCTCCCAGTACCAGCAGCCCAACAACCACCAGAAGCAAGAGTCCAGCAAGTAATGGCGCGTTTACACCGCCGTTCTCGGTTAGCTTGGTTATTTGGCGGTGCAGCCGTTGCTGCTTGTGTCATTGGTACAGTATCTGGCTTGCTACCAGGTGGTGGATCCAGGACACTGCAACTGGCACAAAAACCCAAAGCAGAATCGACACAAGCGACAACAACGCCTGTATCTCCTGCTTCACCGCTGATGGTGACTTTAAATAATCCGGTAATCGAAATTCCCAAAGCCGCAATAGCCTCTCCGGAAAAGCCAGTCAATGGTGAGCAGCCTGAACTCAGGAAAATTGAACAAAACATTAATTAGTCGCCAAGCGGTAAGTGAATTTACAATTCGTAACTTTGCTGGGCGATTAAACCACAACCACTCCACCAGCCATTAGGTTGGAGAATGCCTTTTAATTGGTAAACTCGCTCTATAGTCATGAAGTATACCCAAGCTTGGCCGAGAGGTAAACCTTGGTGATCGTATATCTCAACTTCTTGGCGACTATAGAGGTTTGCTGACATTTGCCTAGTAGGCTGGTAATCTTCCAGTTTGTCTAAGGCATCTAAAATATTTAAATCGGCAAACGAAAGTAAATAACCGTGGACAAAGTATTCTCCAGGCGTTATTGCTGGATAGCCCAACGGCAAAGTAAATAGTTGACCTTTGACAACTGCTCTTTGGGCATTTAACACCTTGCCAGCACAGTATCTTTGATAATTAGCTTCACCTGGTTTAAGTGTGCCGTAAACAAAAACCCGCACTTGTTGAGATAATTTTATTTTTGATTCAGACATCCTCTAATGAAGAAAAAAAGGGATTAGGTTTCCGCCGTGAGCGTCAGCGTTCGACTGAGACGTTGGGCGAGCGCTCAGTTGAGTCGCGCTGACGCCGAAGTCCGAATGGGTCTAGGGTGGTGTCTTTCATCCATATAAAACCGCTATATTCTCTTGCCTAGCATCTACAATATGTAGGCAGACAGATAAAGTCCAGTAGGAGAATGTTTGGTGGATTCCCGATATAACCCGGCAGCAATTGAGGAAAAATGGCAAAATACATGGACAGAACACGGCTTAGACAAGACACCTATAGATAGCAATAAGCCAAAATTCTATGCTCTGTCCATGTTTCCCTACCCATCTGGTAGCCTGCATATGGGTCATGTCCGTAATTACACAATTACTGATGTGATTGCCCGCCTCAAGCGAATGCAAGGATATCGGGTGCTGCATCCTATGGGTTGGGATGCCTTTGGTTTACCAGCCGAAAATGCTGCCATTGACCGAGGAGTTCCGCCCGCTAAGTGGACTGATCAAAATATGACCCAAATGCGGCAGCAATTGCAGCATCTGGGTTTATCCATCGACTGGGACAACGAAATTGCTACCTGTTCACCAGATTATTACAAGTGGACACAATGGATTTTCTTGCAATTTTTGCAAGCGGGGTTAGCTTACCAAAAAGAAGCAGCGGTAAACTGGGACCCGATTGACCAAACTGTACTGGCTAACGAGCAAGTTGATAATGAAGGGCGTTCTTGGCGCAGTGGGGCGATAGTTGAGCGCAAATTGTTGCGACAGTGGTTTTTGAAGATTACCGACTACGCCGAAGAATTGCTCAATGACCTGGATAAATTAACAGGATGGCCGGAACGCGTCAAATTAATGCAGGCCAATTGGATTGGTAAATCCACAGGGGCGTATTTAGAATTTCCCATTGTGGGGATGAATGAAAAAATTGGTGTGTATACTACTCGCCCAGATACTGTTTATGGTGTTAGCTACGTAGTATTAGCACCAGAACATCCTTTAACAAATCGCGTCACCACCAAAGAACAACAAGCAGCAGTAGAAACCTTTATTCAAGAAGTTTCCCATCAAAGTGAATTAGAACGTACTGCCGAAGACAAACCCAAGCGCGGGATTCCGACTGGTGGTAAGGCAATTAACCCATTTACAGGGGAAGAAGTGCCTATCTGGATTGCTGACTATGTACTGTATGAATATGGTACTGGGGCAGTGATGGGTGTACCGGCACACGATGTACGGGACTTTAAGTTTGCCCAAGCTTATGATTTGCTGATTGAGTTTGTGATTGCTGCGCCCGACGATGTTGTAGGTTTTGACTTAACTCCAACATCAGATACAGATGAAGTTACACAACTTGTCTTAGTAAAGTACAACAAGGCATACACCGAACCAGGTGTTTTAATTAATTCTGGGTCATTTACTGGTATGGCTTCTGGGGATGCGAAAGAAGCGATCGTTAAATACGCCCAAGAACAAGGTTTTGGTAAAGAAAGGGTACAATATCGCTTGCGGGATTGGTTAATTTCACGGCAACGGTATTGGGGCGCACCTATACCAGTAATTCATTGTCCTAGTTGTGGAATAGTGCCTGTTCCTGACAAAGATTTGCCAGTGCAGTTACCAGAAGAGGTAGAATTTACCGGACGCGGCGGTTCACCGTTGACTCAGATGGCAAGCTGGGTAAATGTACCTTGTCCAACTTGTGGGACACCAGCCAAGCGGGAAACCGATACGATGGATACCTTTATTGATTCCTCGTGGTATTTCTTGCGGTTTCCTGATGCCAATAACGAACAGCAGGTTTTCGATTTTAGTAAAACTAATGAATGGATGCCGGTTGATCAATATGTGGGTGGAATTGAAAACGCGATTTTACATTTATTATATTCACGGTTCTTTACTAAAGTATTGCGGGATAGAGGCTTGCTGAATTTTGACGAACCATTTCAACGTTTGTTAACTCAAGGTATGGTGCAGGGTTTAACTTACCTGAATCCCAATAAGGGGGGTAAAGATAAGTGGATTCCCTCTCATCTTGTGAATGCAAGTGATCCTCGTGACCCCCAAACAGGTGAACCACTGCAACGCCTGTACGCTACCATGTCCAAATCTAAGGGTAACGGTGTAGCGCCAGAAGACGTAATTGCCAAATATGGTATAGACACAGCGCGGATGTTCATTTTGTTCAAAGCGCCGCCAGAAAAGGATTTGGAATGGGATGAAGCCGATGTCGAAGGACAATTCCGGTTTTTAAATCGGGTATGGCGCTTGGTGAGCGATTATGTTGCTGCTGGAGTATCCCGTAAAAAAGCTCAACTTGATGATTTAACTAAGCCAGAAAAGGAATTGCGGTTGTCTATTCACACTGCTATCAAAGCAGTTACAGAAGACTTGGAGGACGAATATCAATTCAATACAGCTGTTTCAGAATTGATGAAGTTGAGTAATGCCTTAACTGATGCTAACTGCCAAAATTCTCCAATTTATGCAGAAGGTATTCAGACTTTGGTAGTATTGCTAGCTCCTTTTGCACCACACATTGCTGATGAGTTGTGGCATTTATTGGGTAATAGCAATTCAGTCCACATTCAAACTTGGCCATCTTTTGACCCTGCTGCTCTGGTCGCTGACGAAATTACTTTGGTTATTCAAGTTAACGGCAAAAAGCGGGCTGATTTGCAAGTACCAGCGCAAGCAGATAAAGTACAGTTGGAGAAGTATGCACGTGAATTGGAAGTTACTCAGCGTTACATAGAGGGTAAAGAGATTAAAAAGGTGATTGTGGTTCCTGGAAAGTTAGTCAATTTTGTAGTTGTTTGAAGTTAGGGGAACCGCAAAACTTTTGTTGTGAGTGATGAAGCTAATGTTGCTCGATTAAGACCCAAAATGGAATAAACTTTCTCTTACGAATTACATCATTCTGGTCGCAAGTCGTTAGATAATTCCACAATACCCCTAGAGCCATCAATCCGTACCCGTTGACCATCTTGTAATAGCCATGTTGCGCCTTTTACATCCATGACAGCAGGAATACCGTACTCACGAGCGATGATCGCACCGTGAGAAAGCCGTCCACCAGCCTCAGCGATGATTCCTCCAGCCCTGACTAATAAAGGGGCCCAACCAGAATCTGTATAAGGTACTACTAAGATTGTCTCTCGGTCAATTTCTGGCAAGTCTTGTAAATTCCGTACCACTTTGATCCGTCCTTCGACCTGTCCGTGGCTAGCGGGGATACCCTGTAAGAATTGGTCAGCATAAAGGGCTGAGGGCGCTAAAGGATGAGGTGGCGTATTGCCGTAGACTAAAACGGGAATTTGAGAAATTTGACTATCTTGCACAAATTGCGATCGCCGAGATTGCACCAATTCTAATAAGCCATCTTTTAATTCAGTATCAGACTCGGCAACTAAACGCCGCACTTCATCCAACTCTAGAAAAAAGATATCTCCGGCTTCTTTAAGTAAGCCAGACTTTAACCACATTTTTTCTAAAGCCACAAATCGCCAACGCAACTCAGCTAATAGCCGAGAATAAACTTCGGTGACTCGTCCTTTGATGTCTACGCGTCTTTGCACTACTCCCCGCTGGCGCTTTCCTGATAAAGCCCGATTTATTGGGTCTATACCACCTGTTTGGGGTTGGTTCCCTTGAATCAACTGTATAAACAACTGCTTGATTGGTTGGGGGTCTTCCTTCCAGGTGGGAACGGCAATATTAGTGCCAACATCGCTTAAATAGCCGTAATCTTCTAAAAGTTCGTTAAATTCATATAGAATCTTCTCTCCCTCTGGGCTTTGCGTCAATTGCTCAAATACTTGATCTGGTTCACATTCAGGTAACAATTGTTTGGCCTCTGCGGCTACAGCACTCAGCGATCGCAATGCTGCAACTTCTGGGGTAACGCTGTTATCAATTTTTCCATCTTTGACTCGAAAAATGGCTTGTCTGAGGGCTGCACTCAATGGAGCTAAAATGCTGTAATAAGTCCCACGATGCAGTAATTCTAAAGTAAAATCTACTCTTTCTAATATTTGGGGTGGTTCTAGTTCATCTATCGATTCGTGAGCTAATTGCGATAAACCTGGAATAAATAAACTGCTATAATCTTGCTTAAAGTCTTTTTCTAAATTCATTTCTTGCCGCAGTAACCGCAGCAATCCCGGTAAATTCTGCAAAGTAGACTTTAACGGCGGTTTACTTAATTTTGCTCCTCTAGTTAAAAACTCCAGACTTTCCGGTGGTAATCCCATCCGCAGGAAAATTTCACCTAAAAGCGATGCACTAAAATAAGCTCTGGAATAATGTAATGTCGCCGTTTCGGTAAAGTCTAACCCAAAAGCGCGATCGCCTAAAACAACACTAAAAATATCTCCCCAAACTCCACAAGTTAAAGGACGATTAATCGACCAAGTTAAGGGGTGAACTACGCCGGGAATAACTTCAGCGGCAATTTTCCGTGTCCAGATGGGTAGTAAGGTAGTAATTGGTCTAGATTGCAATACCCAGAGCGTTTGACCATCGTAACTCCATTCAATATCTTGGGGAATGCCATGATATCGCCTTTCGAGGCGGCGGGCTAAATATGCTACTTGTTTGATGATTGCTTGTGGTATTTGCCCTGTACCTTCTAATTGCACAGATGAGATCTTTTCAGTTTCAACTACAAAAGCGCGATATTGTTCTGGGGTAACCTGTCCGGAAACAACTTGAGTGGGGCTACCTGGAAGAGCTTCAATGACGATAGCATCGCCTTGCTGAGTGATAGGATCGCGAGTAAAAGCTACTCCCGAATAGACACTCTGGACTTGTTGTTGTATCAGTACAGCCATTGCTGTATCTTGTAAACTGCGATCGCGCCGATATTGTACCGCAGATGGATGATTGTAAGAATCTCGAACTTGGGCGATCGCTGCTTGTAATTGCTGTTTACTGGTAACGTTTAAAATTGTTTCATATTGTCCAGCGGCGGAAGCTTGTTCTGAGTCTTCCCCAATAGCGGAAGAACGCACCACCAAAGGAGATAAATCTGAGGGCTGGAGAATTTCAATCAACTCTTGGGGATCATCGACTGGAGAAAGTACCCAGCCTTTAGGTACTGGGTAGCCCCATCGCTTAATTTGAGCTAATGTCGCGGCTTTTTGTCCGACAAGGGCAGGATCTAAATCTTCATCTAAAGTTAGGATGGCGCGATCGCCGCGCAAATATTCAAACGCCGCTTGCGAATCTGTGGCTGCATCTTGGGTTGATAAATCCAAGTCATCACGGATTTGTGTGTAAATCCACCCCATTAAGGCAGCTAGGGCAACAATGGCGAGTATTCTGGGGAAATCGTCAGCGTGCAGGATAATCACAAACAAAGGAAATAAAAATAAGACTCCGTATTTTACCAGCTGTTTGGATTGTAGAACTGTGAAGCTGATCAGGGCAAAAAAACTGACGAATCCTGCTACCAATGGATCATGTACCACAAATCCCCAGACGACATTTGTTGTACCTGCTCCTCTACCGATCCAGTATCTACCTAAAACCAAGGCAATTAGGGCTACTATTTCCCAAGGCGAGCCGTTAGGAAAAAAAGCACGGGAGATGAAAACTGCCGCGATTCCTTTCAAAGCCTCTGATAAAACTGCCAAAATTCCTACCAGTGTGCCACCGTGGTAAAAAGCAGCGGAGACACTGATATTTCCAGTACCAATTCTTGCCAAATGCTTCCGCTTCAGGGCGTAGGTAATCCAGGCAATTAGCGGTAAACCACCCAGGATTGGGCAGGCAATTAAAATAACTAAAGCACCCCAAAGTTCAATCATTGTGGATTTTGGAACCACTGCATTGCTTTGGTTGCCAAAGTTGTAGCAAGTGGCGTGATTTTAGATTCATCTTCACACCTAAAATCTCAAATCTCAAATTCTAAAAGGTTTCTGAAATTTTTTGATGGTTGTGAGGGCGCTTTTATTTGGTTGCTTGATGGACACTTAGCTCATGCGGAAACCGTTTTTGCCAGTGTCCGTCTAAAGCTACTAATGATTTTAGTTTAGCGCATAGGCAGCTTGTAACGCCCAGATAATCAGGGCAGCAATCGATCCCAAGAGCAACACGGTAGATATGGTGACTACTTTTGGAGAATCTGCACCCTTAAATTTCATAATGCCTCGATTTAAGTCGGACATAGCTTCGTAATCCTCTTTTGTTACAGGGCTGATTTGTTCGTTTCGATTGTAGTCCTTCTATTTGGATATAGAGCGAAATTCCTGATTATATTTTGTTTAAGCTTTGCAAAAATTACATACTCAAATTTACTTATTACTCCAGACATACTATCTATATCTATACAAGTGTGCAACTTATTCTCAGTTACATTCATTTGCTGACGAGGTAAATTAATTACCGTAAATTCACTGAATTGCGAACAACTAATTGCTAGTCAACTGAAGTTTAAAGACTATAGTATAGTTCACAACTTTATTTTTAGTTAAATTTTTCCCAAAAATAGGAGTATTAGCGGGTGAAAGTAGCACTGATCGCAATTTTGGCAGTGGTTGTTGGCTTGTTACTGGCAATAGAGGTAGGACTGCGATCGCTATTTGGCTTTGGTAATCCCCTGATTTATATTGGCGATCAACAAATTGGTTATTTATTAGCTCCTAACCAGCGTACCCGTCGTTTTGGTAATCGTATTGAGATTAACGAATATTCTATGCGGAGTGCGTCAATCTCCAAAACACCTGCACCTTCTATATTGCGAATACTGCTTTTAGGAGATTCTATCCTGAATGGTGGTTGGTGGACAGATCAAAAAAACACAATTTCTAGCCTGATGATGCGTGATTTAGCATCCGCTACAAATAGTAATTATCCGGAAGTAGAAGTATTAAATGCTTCAGCTAACTCCTGGGGGCCAAGAAACGAATTAGCTTATTTACAGAAGTTTGGTAATTTTAACGCTCAGGCGGTGGTGTTATTAATCAATACCGATGATTTATTTGCGACTGCTCCTACAGCTTTACCAGTAGGACGCGATCGCAACTATCCAAATAGTAAACCTGCCTTGGCATTAGTGGAAGTCTGGCAGCGTTATGCCAAGCAGCAAAAGCCAATTCCTGAGATGAAAGCCGTACAAAAAGAAGCAGGCGATCGTGTGGGGATTAATCTAGAGGCAATTAGTAAAATTCAAGCCCTGACTCGTCAAAGTAACAGTAAATTTCTGCTGGCTATGACTCCCTTACTACGAGAAATTGGTGAACCAGGTTCCCGCGATTATGAAATTACAGCACGTCAACGCTTAAGGGATTTTGCCAAAGCTCAACAAATTACTTATATTGATTTTTTACCGATATTCAATGCTCGTACTACACCACGAAGCTTATATCAAGACCACATACACCTAAATTTACAAGGCAATCAACTTGTAAGTGAAGTTATGGAGCGATCGCTTTTACAAATATTGAGTGATTCTAACTGAATCCTTTAGACTTCTGCAATTCCCCACACCGCCAAATGGGGCATAGGGAAGTAGAGCGTAAGCTTAACCCGCACTTAAATTCGCAGTAATAATTTGTTGATCTCCAAGTTTCTCCTCCCTAGTGTAATCAAAAGGTTCTGGAGTGGCAGCATCAACGTTTTCATCATCATGAACAGAGTCATTTAAGTCATTGATATCTTCAGAAGTTGCTTGATCCGAATTGGGACTGATTACGCTTGGATCAGAAGATTCATGGACTGATAAATTAATAGGCTTACGTGGCTCCTGAGTCATAATTACCTCTTTATTCCAATTGCATATCGCTACATATAATTTAAGACTTAGCAGGTAGCGGTTTCCTCTAACAATTGATATATTCTTTGAGACTAGGACAGTAGAAAAAATTGTTGTTTCTTTTTCAAGTTTCTCGAATCCAAAGTGCTAACCCTCCCCCACGTCCACGAGCTGCAATGAAATCTTCGGTAACTACAAAGAAGGCAAAGAAAGGTAGTTTAGCTATGGGTTGGTTGTAGAAATCCTCTGACTGAACTTTACCAGAGCGAATTTGTTTTTTATAAACCACACGATCAAATAAACTAATGAGTATCTGGTTAAAATCAAACGCCAATAAATTTTTCTTACCTAAATATTGTGCTGGCCCTGTAAGTTTCAACGATATTGAGCCTAATTGAACCTGATTTCCAATTTCACCTCTACCTAAATCTTGTTCTAAAGCTGCACTCAAGGAAATATAAATTGCCACAAATTTAGGCACATATAAACCCTTACCTAATACAATTCCCCCTCGTTCCCTGGCTTTTTTAGTACCAGTGGCAAAGCAAAGCCGCCATTTGCCTACAAGAGGTTCAAAGTTATAAGTTAGCCGTTGTTGTTTGGCAGCTTTTTCTGCTTGTAGCAAAGCATTTACTAATATTTCAGGCTTAGGGCGTGTGCTTATCTGTCCTCGAAATGCATTTTTAGCTTGGGATAGCACGTTTACAAAATCAGGTGTAGCTGTAAATGTCAAATCAGCTGTCATCAGGACTTAATTTTTTGCTTGTCTGATAGATTGTAGCGTTCATCGTCCTGGTATGGTGATGTTTGAAGAGTGCGATCGCTCTATCCTAAAGTCAGTAATCTTGCTGGAAAATCTACCACTAGCCGTCGAGTTCTTAGCCAAGGCAATCCTAATATAATTTCCCAAAATTCAGAACCAGCAACGGCCTCCACTGTAAATTCCTGTGCATCTAAGACTACTTTTCCTAAATAGATATTAAAGGTGACTTCACCCTTACCAGTCACCACATCTCTTGTTCCGACATTAAGCCACTCAAGAGCCTCTAAATCTTGGTTATTAATTGCCAGCCACTCTGTCGAACCTGTATCCTGTAATGCTGTGACTAGTAAAATCTCACCATTGGTAGCAATCAATTCAATTTCAAAACCTGTTCTTTAGGACAGTTTTTATTTTCGTTACCGCCTTGGGGTTGTTTAATTAGGGGTGCTTTTGTATTGCACTTTCAACAGGACAATTACTGTTTCTAATCAACAACCCTGTACGCATAACGTGTTTGCTCTTTCGAGCCTTCCATGAGCGGGAGTAATGTTAGCCTGGCTAATGTTTTAAGAGCTTGTTAGGCTTGCAACACCGTTCCAGTGACCTTAGAACTTTTAATCACAAGCGACAGAGCAAAGGACTGGCTTCGTATCCTGTGGTGTCTTGACTCAAAAAACGTAGTTCAGTTAAGAACTTAAGCGGGTCAGAATGGCTTGTTCGATTTCTCTTGCAAGCCTCATGCCTTTAGGCTGAGGTTCCTGACAACTTTTATTCTCTAAGAATCTCTATCAAATATACCATTGTTTTGTTAGGTTTTTATTGACTTACTACGAAAATTTAGAAAAATTATAAAATTAAAATATTTAATATTCACCTTATAGATATTATAGATATCAATCATTTATATCACGTTAAGTAGTTAATAATTAGTTGTACAAAATTAAAATCATTGGTGTAGAAAGAGAATAAAAAAACAAGGTGTGTAATTAATTCAGTTTAGGTACTTATGCCAGCTAATGAATTAGCGTTGGTCGGTATTGTAACCAGACCTCAAAGACATTCAAACCTTAACATAAACATCCTCTTAGGTTTGAATGCGGGGTTATCTGATTATTTTGTGAGAAAGGTATATTTCCATTAAGTTAATGTTCCAAACACAAAAAAACATAGCACAATAAACTTACAAGCTTTATCTAAAATCCCGATTGCTGGCAACTCAATTAATTGTCTTTTGGTGTGGTTTGGGTAGTGTGGATTCACAACTAACTAGACTTGCTTACCTGTAGACATTGCGAGGTGACAATATGGATGCTAACAAACTCCTGAGTTTATATGCAGCAGGAGAACGGAAATTCAATGGAGCAAATCTGCATCAGATCAATCTTTGTGATGCTGACTTAAGTGGTGCAAACTTCGCTGAAGCTGACTTGAGTGGAGCCGACCTCAGTCAAGCTAACTTGAGTGGATGTAACTTCAGCCGAGCCAATTTGACAGACGCAGACCTGAATGGAGCTAATTTGCGTGGTGCCAATTTGAGTGAGGTAAATTTAATTGGTGCAGATTTGATTAGAGTTAACCTACAGGAAACTAACCTGAGTCGTGCAGATTTGCGGAGTGCCAATTTAGTTTTAGCAAACTTGTTTGGTGCAAACCTCAGCGAAGCAGAAATGAGTGGGGCTGATTTGAGAAATACCAATCTCAGTCAAGCTAACTTTATTGGTAGCAATATCAATGAAGCAGAACTTAATGGCGCAGATCTCACAGAAGCAATAATCACAGAACAAGAGATCACTGGTGAAATATGGCATGTAGGCTTATCTCATAAATGGATAACTTGGGCTGGCGCTTACTAAATGAATACAAAATGCCTAGGGGTACAACGACCGTTGTACCCCTATAAAAAAACCAGTTTTTTTGATAGGTAGTTAAAGCTTAGTAAACCAATGGTGCTATGCCGCGCATTTGACGTAGAGAATTTATACAAGCAGGACAGTCGCAGTTAAATAATGTGACAGCCATATCACTTTCTTCAACGTTGAACGCTAGCATGGGAACTTCATCGTTAGAAAATTCTACTTCGGTCTGATACTTAGGAATTTGAGCCAATACGGAAGCTCTAGCACACACTAAACCAACTTTATGGTAGTTTTTAACGCAAGATAATTTGTCTGTGGTTTTCGCTTCTGGTTCTACAGCTTGTGCTTGATTGACTATTACCCCCATAGAAAGAATAGAGCTAATCAGCACAGGGGTAGAAAGTAAACTAAGTATAATTTTGTTCATCTTTTTCCTTGTAAAATAATCCTGAATGCTTAGATTATCCGATTAAGTCTTACAGTTCAAGTGAATGCCCGTCAGGAATTAAGCTGATGGGCATCGAATTTTATTGTTGACTAACTAAGTGAAAGGGTATTACACAAAATCAAGAACCGCTATATCTTTTTAGGATGAATCAATGTTGCTAAGAGTTCCAAAACGACTCCATTAGTCCAGCCGAAGCCGACTTCGTTGGAGCTGTATCCAAAACAGATTTCGTCGGAGACGTTAGCAGAACAGCGTTCCACGTCGTATTTTTCGACTAGATTGCCATGACGCTCAAATTCCTTAAAAACCATAGCTAAGAATTTTTGGGCAATGCGATCGCCTTCGGTATGATAACCATAGCGGTGCAATCCTTGGACGGCAATTAATGTTAAAGGGGCCCAACCAAAGGGAGCATCCCACTGATTACCAGTGACGCGAGTACTTGTGAAGATTCCCCCTGGTGCTTCAAATAAGGAAAGATTTTCCACAAGTCTTTGAGCTTGGGTTTGGGAGGCTAGTCCTAACCACAAAGGATAAAACGTGGTGGCAAATTCGTAGCGGCGGCGTTCTCCACTTTGTAAGTGATAGTCTAGATACAGTCCCTTTTCTTCATCCCAGAGACATTGATTGATGCGATCGCGGCGAGCATCTGCACGATCGCGCCATTGTTTTGCTAGTGGTTCATTCCCTAAAATATCGTTAATTTGCGCCAAGTCTTGCTCTGTTTGATAAAGCAAACAGTTGAGACACACAGGCGCATAATGGAGAATATCAATACTAAACGGCCCAAAGCGATTGGTGATGTCAAAACCAGACTCGCGCATGGTGCGATCGCCTTTGTAAAAAAGACTAGTTAGTTCGTCTTTGTCGCGTTTGTAGTAAAGGTTGACATTATAATCTTCAACATCAAAGGTTCTATAGTATTCCTTAACGCGATCATAGTGGGTGCGTCCTTGTTCATCTCGCTCAGAAAACAAGACTTCCGGTGCAGCCCCTTCCCCAAAAGCATAGTATCGAGATAAACCTGTGGCAGGATTCAAGTGAGGCGGCACCACCCAGTAATAATAAAATTGTTCTAGCAATGGCACAGTTGAACACAGCCATGCTTGATCTTTGGTGTGCTGAAATAGCGCCAGCACCATCATACTAAGTACGGGCGGCTGCGATCGCGATAACATGTAAGTCCGGTTGGAATTGAGGATTGTGCCGTAATTTTGCACTTGGTATAGTAGCTGATCTACTTGACTTTGGGCTAAGTCCCATTCTTCGTCTCGCAATAGCCCCAGCAAAATAAAATAGCTATCCCAACCATACATTTCATTAAAGCGACCACCAGGTACAACATAAGACCCTGGTAAGTACAATAATCCATGCTCACCTTCCCCAATCGCCTCGACTTCAGCAGGGAGAGTCCGAATTTCCAGTTGTTTCACATCCTCTGGAGATAGCGATCGCTCCAACACAGATTGAACGTTGGGACAGTCTTCTCGCGGTGAAATGTAAACTATCCAGGGATTTCCGGGTTTGTGTTCTAGCTTGGCATCCTTGGCAGATTGTAATAAATGTTCGTGCGATCGCGTTAACGTTTTCCAGGTTTTTGTGATGTGGGCTTGCACAGCGTTAATCTGTGCGGTGGTAAATGGCAATGTTGTTTGGGTGGTCATAATTTGGATTCGGAATTTTTTTTAAACGCAAAGGTACGCTAAGGGAATCGCAAAGGTACGCAGAGTTTTTTCGGTGTTCACTCAGCGTTACTAACTAACAATGCAACTGGGAAGTGGGCGAGGGCTGCACCGATAGATAGGGTATTTGTAGCTTGTAAGGGTTGGTTAGTTAAGATGTTTTTCCAAGTGGGGGAAGTTCCTGGAGGTAATTGCAGGTGGGTATCTTGCCAGACAGACTCACCTAGGGGATAGTCTTGGGGCTGGATAAGATTAGTTAAAAAGCGAGGGGCGATCGCGATCGCTGTTTGATTTTCTTGTCGGCGTGCAAAGGCAATGATGTGATTGGCGTGGGTTCCCTCAACTTTTAATGGCTGATAATCTCCATTTTGGAATAATTCGAGGTATTCTGTTCTGGCTTTGAGAATTTGAGCAGTTAAAAATAGTTTGACTCTGCCATCTGTTTTATTGGTCAGTAATTCTTCGATTAATGCCAAAATATCGGTTTTGATTTGCTCTCGAATATACCTCAAGGAAGCACGTCGCTGCTCAAAATCCACAGGACGGCGATTGTCTGGATCAACTAAACTCAATTCCCAAAGTTCTGTTCCTTGGTAAAAGTCTGGCACGCCGGGCGCTGTCGCTTTGAGAAAAGTTTGGGAAAGGGAGTTAAAAATTCCGTAGTCGGCAATTCGCTGCTGAAAGGGGCGAAAAGCTGCCAAAAATTGCTCTGATACAGCTGGATCTAAGACTTTCTCAATAAAAGCAGTACATGCCTCTTCATACTCATTATCAGGTCGCAACCATGCTGTATGCACTTTCGCTTCTCGTATTGCTTTAATCATGTAGTCTTTAACGCGTTGCACAAATGATGAATGTTCTTGTTCGACGAAAGGAAAAGCCCCCACTAGGGTTTGATAGAGAAAATATTCATCATTGCGATCGGGCATGGCAAATTTATGGCTGACACCGAAGGGATTAGCGGAGCGATCGCGGCGATGCTGTTGATTTAAATGGCTCCAAATATTTACTTGCTGTTCCCATTCTTCTGCCATTTCTGAAAGTACATTTAATCTCGCCCGCATATCTTCGCCACGTTTAGTATCGTGGGTGGCTGTAGCATTCATCGTGTGAGGCCAATGTGCTTGATGCTTTTGATTGAATTGATGAAACTGATCTACAGAAATCCCAAAATGACTAGGATTTCCTCCCACTTCATTCAGCGACAATAAACGGTTATAAACATACAGTGTGGTGTCTTCTACACCTTTGGCCATGAGGGGGCCACTATATTGCTGCATTCTTTGGACAAAATATACCCACTGTTCCCGTTCTGTTTGAGTCAGAGAGTCATCAAACTCTAGGAGCATCAACTTTTCAATAAAGGTCAACTCATTCTGCAACAGCGGTGTTTGTTCTCTGGCTTGACGAATTACTTCTTGAATGCAGGCGCGATCGCTTTCTTGAATCCCATCGGCGGTTATATAGGTGCGATAAACCGGAAACAAAATCAAAACTTCTACGATCGCTCTTTTGAGTCCATTCAAGGTAAAGTCATTACCATAGCGATATTTGCTAGAAATATTCTTTAACAAAACGGCTAAATTATCAATGTCACCTGCGAGATTTCTTTCTAAAATTAGGTGCTTTTTCTCTTTTACTAGTGATAAATAATCTACTCTCGCGCCAATAAATGCCTGATAAATATTATCAAACCATGATTCAGTTTCTTGTTGACAAAACACACCATTTACATAATTCAAAAAGTCATATCCAGATGTGCCTTGAATTGGCCAGTTTTCTGGTAAATCTTCGTAGATTTCTAAGATTTTCTCGACAGTGATATAAATATCACCCATCTTTTCTCGCAGTCGTTCTAAGTACTGCATGGGATTATAAAGCCCATCAATATGATCAATGCGTAAACCCGTAAACTTACCTTCTGCAACTAGCTTGTCAATCAGAGAATGAGTGTTATTAAATACGCGCAGATCTTCAACTTTAACGGAAATAAGTTCGTTAACAGTAAAAAAGCGGCGGTAGTTCATTTCTTCAGCCCCAACCTTCCAGAAAGCGAGACGGTAAAATTGCTCTCTTAATAATTCATCTAAAAGATTAAAGCTATCAGCATTACCCACTTCTCCATTGAAGATTTTTATATTCTCCTCAATAAAATCATGGATAGCATCATTTGTGGTGTAAAGTTCCCAAATTAATCCTTTGATAAATGCGATTTGATCTTGTCGTTGTTTACCGACAACTTCTGAGGGGACATTTTTGAGAATATAGAGAATCCCCAATAATTTGATGAAATCAGGATGATTGCGTCCTAAGCTGCGGGTGATTTTGCCCAAATTATAGGTGAGAAATTTTGTGTAGGATTCTAAGCGCAGTGGCAATTTCAGACTGTAATAATTTACAGATATCCCATTTTGTGTATATTCTAGCTGAATATCTCCTTTTTCTAAGGATGCACCATAAAAATCTCCCAACAGAGGAGCCAAAATTCGCTCCTGGCGATCGCCAAATGGAGCATTCCAACTCAGATCAAAGTAGTCGGTATAGCTAGAATCGGGGCCGTGTTCTAAGACATCCATTAAGTAGTGGTTTTCGCTACTATATGCCATGTGGTTGGGTACAATGTCTTGCAACCAGCCCATACCAAAGGATTGGAGTTCATTGACTAATGTCTCAAAGTCTTCGATACTTCCTAATTGGGGATTGAGTTGAGCCGCATCTACAACATCATAGCCATGCGTACTCCCAGAACGAGCCTGAAAAATAGGGGAAGCATAGAAATCAGAAATACCCAAGTCTGCTAGATAAGATGCGATCGCTTGGGCATTTTCAAAGCCAAACTCAGGTGTAAATTGAATCCGATAAGTGGCGGTGGGAATTCGCATGTGTTTTTTTGATGAAATTAGAAGTGAGGAATTGGAAGTTTGAGTTTCTAAGTACAGCTTTGCGTAATTTATGGTGAATTGAGGGTTGAAATTTCAACGCAGAGGGGCGCAGAGGTAGGCGCAAAGGTACGCAAAGAATTTGCTACGAATTAATGAAATAATGAACTATGTTTTTCCCATCTCCCATGACGGCAGTTAGACCGCACTGCCTCCCCAATGCCCTATGCCCCTTCATACAAAACCAGACTTTTAGGTTGTAGTTGCAATTCTTCTCCCGCAGACAAATACTCTGGTGCTTGAGAACCAGATCCGTTCCATGATAGATCCGCAGAGTCTAATAGTTTTTGAGCATCATGCAGAATTGGTAAGGTTGCTGTCACTGGTGAGGAATTGAAATTCATCACAAATACTAACTCAGTTGATTCGCACCAACGACGCACAATCACTAATTGCTTGTCTTCATCGCTAGTCGCGTGGATGCAGTTACGGTCTTGGTTGAGTAGTACTAGATGAGACTTGCGTAAATTAATTAACTGACGATGCCAATCTAGTAATACTTTGTGCTGTCCTTCGTTGCGTAATTGCCAGTTCAGTTTACAACGCAAAAAGGTTTCTGCGGATTCGGGATCTGGGGGATTTTCGTCGTAGTGAAATGCGGCAAATTCTTGTTTACGTCCGGCTCGAACGGCTTGAATTAAATCAGGATCGGAATGACTGACAAAGTATATGAAGGGTGCAGTTTCGCCGTATTCTTCTCCCATGAATAATAGTGGTAAGTAAGGTGACAGCAGCAAAGCCCCAGCTGCTAACTTCAATCCTTCAAATGATAGACGTTGCCAAAGGCGATCGCCTTTCATTTGATTACCGATTTGATCGTGATTTTGAATGCATACTACAAATTGCGATAATGGGCGATCGCGGCAGGAAATACCATGAAAGCGCTTACGGGAGGGGGCATATTTCCAATCGTAGACAAAGGTATCTTGATATGCTTTTGCTAGATCAGCACATTGCCCATAGTCTTCATAATATCCCTGGCAATCGCCTGTTAAAAGTGCGTGCAGCGCATGGTGAAAATCATCACTCCACTGGGCATCAATCCTATAGCCACCCAATTCTGGCGGCCGAATGATTTGGGGATTATTCAAATCACTTTCTGCAATTAGATGGCGTTTCCATGTTTCCCCTTGGGAAAAGCTATGAACCGCTTCGGCTAGTTCCCATAAAAAATGCTTGGCTCCCAGGTCATAGATTGCTTGAATGGCATCAAGGCGTAATGCATCAATGTGAAATTCTCGCAACCAATACAGCGCATTTTGGATGAAATAATTTCGCACACCCTGACTATGGGCATCGTCGAAATTTATCGCATTGCCCCACGGCGTTTTATAGGTTTGGGTAAAGTAAGGGGCAAACTGACCCGTGTAATTACCTTCTGGGCCAAAGTGGTTGTATACCACATCCAACACTACAGCAATACCATGTTCATGGCAGGCATTCACCAGTTGCTTGAGGTCGGTCGGGCTACCGTAGGAATTCTGCACGGCAAATAGGTAAACACCGTCATAGCCCCAGTTGCGGTAAGCTAGACTAGCTTCAATATGGGTATCTCCCGGAAACTGGGAGATGGGCATAATTTCAATGGCGTTAATCCCTAGTTCCCTCAAATCTGCCAGGCGGGGAATAATCGCAGTGAAATTTCCTTCTGGCGTGAATGTCCCAACATGAAGTTCATAGAAAATCATCGATTCTAGTGAAACGCCTGTCCACGCTACATCTGTCCACTCGAAGTCATGATCGACAATTTGAGAAGGCCCATGAACTCCTTCTGGTTGATATTGCGAAGCTGGGTCAGCAAAAGTGTTTTCGTCATTCAAGATATATTTGTAAAGTGTGCTGGGGTACACATCGCTCACTTTCACCTGCCAATATCCGCCTGCCTGAGGTTTGAGTGGAATGACTTGCTGCTGTGGCGTTAAAATTTGCACAGCAACGCTATTTAAGGTTGGAGACCAAACTGTAAACTCGCACTCTCCGTTACCCAAGTAGTGAGCGCCAATTTTCATGCAGTTTCCTCCAATTTGATAATATATTTTGCGAGATCATGGCATGACCGTAAAAGCGAGCGATTGCACAGTGTTTACAAACACACCAGCTAGCATCATGGTTGGTCTACCAGACTATTCGCTAGCACCAGAAGGCGTATTTTTTTGATCTCACCGCCCGCCGACTTGGGGCGTTGGGCATTGGTAACTCCACCTTTGAGGGAGGAGTTTTTTATGAAACACCAGGATCATCTGAAGATTTCATCTGTTGCAACATCCGTTCGACTTGGTAGACTTTTTGATTTCTCCTTTGTGCTTTGAAGATATTTAAAGCTTTTTTGAGAGAAGCCTTTGCCTCGTCTCGCTTATTTGTTTGCCACAATGCTTCTCCCAAATTGGCTAGTGCATCGCCATAATCGGGATTAATTTCTAGAGCTTTTTTATATTCAGTAATAGCTTCTTCCCAGCGATTTTGACTAGCGTAAACAGCACCGATCGCATTGTAAGCTAAAGCATATTGTGGTTGGAGACTAATTGCTTCTCGGTAGGAGCTAATTGCTGCTTCTGATTCACCTTGACGAACAAGTACATTTCCTAATTGAAAGTGTCCAAATGCATCTTTGGGGAACTTTTTAGTGAATTTACGTAAATTTTCTTCTGCATCTGTCCATTTTTCTTGTTCATATAAGGCTTGAGCTTGTTGCAAAAGCTGCGATCGCTCTGGTTGATTTGTATCTGAAAATTGCGCTATTGGCTGGGGCTGCTTTTGTGCCGATTGTTGAGACAAATGTGGAGAAACTTTTCCCGTAACTGCTAACCCTGATGGTGATATACCAATTGCAGTTATCATACTCAACGTCACCCAGATCAGAGGTTGAACAAATACTGATTTCAATTGGCTATTCTGCTTCATCGTCTTTAATGCCTAAATAACTTTCTTATCCTCATCATAAAATGAGGTGCGTTAGCAAATACATAACGCACCACCCAGAAATGTTGCTTCCAACTAAGTCATGTTGAATTGTTTACGTACCTTGGCGTAACTTATCCAAAACACTGCGATCTTCTAATGTTGAAGTATCACCAGATACTTCTTGCCCAGATGCTAGATTTCGCAATAATCGCCGCATAATCTTACCCGATCGCGTTTTAGGCAAAGCATCGGTAAAGCGAATTTCTCCCGGACGAGCGATCGCGCCTATTTCTTGGACAACATGTTGCTTGAGTTCTTTACTCAAATCTTCGCTTGCTTGATACGTACCTTCTAGGGTAATAAAAGCAACTACTTCTTCACCCTTGAGATCATCTGGCTTACCTACTACCGCAGCTTCTGCAACGGCTGGGTGCGAAACTAGAGCTGATTCTACCTCCATCGTCCCTAGTCGATGTCCTGAAACATTCAACACGTCATCTACACGACCCATGACCCAGAAGTAGCCGTCTTCATCTTTTCTGGCTCCATCCCCAGCAAAGTAAGTATAGTTACCATCTTTGGGGGGAATGTATTCCCAGTAGGTACGGCAAAAACGTTCTGGATCGCCGTAGACTGTCCGTATCATCCCCGGCCAAGGATGGCGTACAGCTAAATAACCGCCTTCGTTTTCGGGTACAGAATTGCCTTGTAAATCTACGATATCTGCGATAATTCCAGGGAAGGGGAAAGTTGCTGAACCGGGTTTGGTAGGAATTGCTCCTGGTAAGGGCGTAATCATAATCCCGCCTGTTTCTGTTTGCCACCAAGTATCAACAATTGGGCAACGTTCACCACCAATGACTCTGTGATACCACATCCAAGCTTCTGGGTTAATCGGTTCGCCTACGGTTCCTAGTAAACGCAATGAAGATAGATTGCGAGCGTTGGGGTATTGTTCGCCCATCTTAATAAAGGCGCGAATTGCCGTAGGAGCAGTATAAAAAATATTGACACCATATTTTTCAATCACATCCCAAAAACAGCCAGGATTGGCAGCACGGGGCGCACCTTCGTACATGAGTGTCGTTGCACCGTTGGAAAGAGGGCCATAAACAATATAGCTATGACCAGTAATCCAACCGACATCGGCAGTACACCAATATACATCAGTATCTTGCAGATCGAAGATCCATTTAGTTGTGATATGGGTGTACAAGTTATATCCAGCAGTTGTATGCACAACCCCTTTTGGTTTGCCAGTACTGCCAGAAGTATAAAGAACAAATAGCATATCTTCGCTGTCCATCGGTTCGGCAGGACAATCGGCTGATACTTCTTTTTGTAAATCATGCCACCAGTGATCGCGTCCCCCTGACTGCATATAAGTTTCTTGTCCGGTGCGCTTGACAACTAAGACGTTTTCTACACTGGGAACAGCACCATCAACTAAGGCTTTGTCTACTTGTTCTTTTAATGGCACGATCACATCTTTGCGCCAGCCACCATCAGCAGTAATTACCAGTTTTGCTTGAGCATCGATTAAGCGATCGCGCAAAGCTTCGGCACTAAAACCACCAAAGACTACACTATGAGGCGCGCCAATTCTGGCACAGGCTAACATGGCGATCGCAGCTTCGGGAATCATTGGCATATAGATACCAACGCGATCGCCTTTTTGTACCCCCAATTGTTTTAATACATTCGCAAATTGGCACACTTCCCGGTGTAATTGGGCATAAGTCAGAGTCCGTGAATCTCCTGGTTCTCCTTCCCAAATCAGTGCCGCTTTATTCTTACGCCAGGTGGTGAGGTGTCGATCAAGACAGTTGTAAGAAATATTAATTTTGCCACCAACAAACCATTTAGCAAAAGGTGGTTGCCAATCTAAGACTGTATCCCATTTTTGGAACCATTCTAATTCTGTTTCAGCTAAATCCGCCCAGAATTGTTGAGGATTGGCTTTAGCCGTATTATAGAGATATTGGTAGTCTGCCATACTTTTAATATGGGCATTCTGAGAAAATTCACTAGTGGGATGAAATAAACGCTTCTCTTGTAGGATTGATTCTATAGTTGGTTGAGACATGATGATGACTGTTACCAAATTTGTACTGAAAACTATTTTTAACGGATCTGTACCAGACAGTGTTGAGATTTTCATCCAGCTGGACAAGAATTGCTAAGTTAATTTCGAGATCTAAACGGGAATGCCTCTTGTATATATTGGGTTTTACTTCGTTAAACTGTATGACAAATGATTTTGAAGAGTCAAGATGAACGAAAATGCCATTCCAATATCAACTTTGTTGATTGGACTTAACGGTCTCATCGCTTTTGCACTTTCTTATCTTGCAGTCATGGAACGGACGAAAACAAGAATTTGGCATGGTGAGTCCAAAGAAGATGTGAAGATTCAGCCTGATCCCTTACTTAATCCAAATCCTTGGGCTGCTACAGTCGAAAGCATGACTCAAAAATTTATAGCAAAAGAAGTTGTAGATGATAGCATCTTACAGCGTAAAGTGCGCGCTCATGGGAATTTTGCCGAATATGTACCCCTCGGATTACTTTTTGTTATTGCTCTTGAGTTAATGCACTCGCAGATATGGCTGGTGTGGCTACTAGGAGGTGCATTGACACTAGGTCGGATTGCTCATGGATACGGTTTGATCAAGACCTATGGGCCTTCATTAGGGCGCGCAATTGGCTTTTTTCTCACCTGGCTTGTCTACGTAGTAGGCAGTCTAGCGTGTATTTATTATGGCTTCCAGGGTGCGTTCTCCAGCTTTTCTGCGTAATCATCATTTAGACAAAATTTTTTATGGCAAGCACTATTTCAATTACTGATTCTCTAGTTCCTAATCCCGCCCCTAAATCGACAATTATTCGTTTAGAGAATATCTTTAAAGTTTATGGCAGCGGCGAAACTGAAGTAAAAGCCCTCAATGATGTCAACTTAACTGTGGAAGAGGGTGAATATTGTTCAATTATGGGGCCTTCTGGTTCTGGTAAATCCACAGCGATGAATATCATTGGTTGTTTAGATCGTCCCACCTCTGGACATTATTATTTAGATAACCTCGATGTTGCCCAAATGGATGATAAAGAGTTAGCACACATCCGTAACAAGAAACTGGGGTTTGTATTCCAACAATTCCATCTCTTACCCCAATTGACAGCACTAGAAAATGTCATATTGCCAATGGTATATGCCAATATTGATCCTAGCGAAAGACGCGATCGCGCTGCTGAAGCTTTGACAAAAGTAGGTTTAGCCAATCGCCTCAACAACAAACCAACACAACTATCTGGTGGACAACAACAAAGAGTAGCGATCGCTCGTGCCATTGTCAACCGTCCCGTTGTCCTCTTAGCCGATGAACCTACTGGCGCACTCGATTCGCACACCACCCAAGAAGTATTAGAAATCTTTGGCGAATTGAATAACAGCGGTATCACAGTCGTTATGGTTACTCATGAGCCAGAAGTCGCTCGTAAAACCCAGCGCATTGTGTGGTTTCGTGATGGTGAAGTGTTGCACTCCAATCTCACATCAGCCGACTTGGGTCATTTAGCTATGTCATAAATTAACAGTAAGCTGTTTGAGTGCGTTTTTTCAAAATCTATTATGGCTACTGTTAACGACAACTACCTGAAGCTAAAAGCAGGTTATCTGTTCCCGGAAATTGCGCGACGGGTTAATGCCTTCGCACAAGCAAATCCTGATGCTCAAATCATTCGGCTGGGTATTGGTGATGTGACAGAACCTTTGCCGACAGCTTGCCGTACAGCGATGATTCAAGCTGTAGAAGAAATGGGCGATCGCACTACTTTTAGAGGCTATGGCCCAGAACAAGGTTATGCTTGGTTAAGGGAGAAAATTGCTGCCCAAGATTTCCAAGCACGGGGGGCTGCAATAGATGCCTCAGAAATTTTTATCTCTGATGGTTCTAAGTGTGACACGGGTAATATCCTAGAAATTTTCGGACATAACAACACTATTGCCGTAACTGACCCAGTTTACCCGGTGTATGTAGACACTAACGTTATGGCAGGTAACACTGGGGTTGCCAATGATCAAGGCGAATTTGAGGGTTTAGTATATCTGCCAATTTCTGCCCAGAATAACTTTACTGCTGAGATTCCCGCACAGAAAGTCGATTTAATTTATCTCTGCTTTCCCAATAATCCCACTGGTGCGACTGCTACTAAGGAATACTTGAAGGCATGGGTAGATTATGCTAGAGCTAATAACTCGATTATCTTCTTTGATGCAGCCTACGAAGCATATATCACAGATCCCGCACTTCCTCACTCTATCTATGAAATTGACGGTGCAAGGGAATGTGCGATCGAATTTCGTTCTTTCTCTAAAAATGCAGGCTTTACCGGCACTCGTTGTGCGTTAACCGTCGTGCCAAAATCTTTGACAGCCAAAGCCGCCGATGGTTCCGATGTGGAACTGTGGAAGTTGTGGAATCGCCGTCAATCCACTAAATTTAATGGTGTATCTTATATTGTACAACGGGGAGCTGAAGCAGTTTACTCACCAGAAGGACAAACACAAATCAAGGCATTAGTTAGTTTTTATTTGGACAACGCCAAAATAATTCGGGAGAAACTGTCAGCAGCCAAATTAGCTGTTTACGGTGGCATAAATGCGCCTTACGTCTGGGTAAAAACTCCCAACGACCTCTCTAGTTGGGAATTCTTTGATAAACTGCTGCAAACTGTGAATGTGGTGGGAACACCCGGCTCTGGATTTGGTGCTGCTGGCGAAGGCTACTTCCGGATTTCGGCATTTAATAGCCGAGGGAATGTGGAAGAAGCGATGCAGCGAATTACAAAGCACTTCATTTAGGCTTGCTTGCTGTTTATTTGATTAAGCTCGGTTCTAGGTGAACCGAGCTTAATCTATGTATGTATTGGTAATCATCGCACTTGCAAAAGCGCGACTTACCTGGGAATTAAGAGTTGCATACTCCAAATCAAGAGCGAACAAATTTTACCCGCGAGTCAAGTTGAGCAGTTCTTTAGGAGAAGCGAGCAAGTCAATCGCCACGAAGTAAATTTGGCCTTGGGGGTCGAGCAAGAATCGCCACGCGATATTCATTCCGACATTTCCTCCAAACCAAGGAGTTTCGACCGTACCAGTAATTTTGTGCTGTGTATAACCATCTTCTATGCTTTCGGAGATGCCTTTCGTTGGCTTCATTACCAATCCTTGTCCTTCATCTCGCAGGTAAGCGCTGATAGCCGACTGACCAACAATTGGTTTCTGGAAGGGCGGTTGCAGCGCACCGTTGTTAGCAAATAAAGCAACAGCAGCTTCAACATTATCTGCATTCATTGCTTCAATGTATTTTAGTACTGTTGGCTCTGTTACCCCTTCAATAGTGAATTGGGGACTTTGAGATGTGCGTGGGAACTTAAAGTTTATGACTTTTGCCTCTTTCTTAGAAGCCAGAGCCGGATCGAACCCCATATCTACTACAGTATTACGTAGTACAGTAATTTGCTGACCTGGATCGATTTGCTGGACTGCTTCTAAGACTGCTTTAACTTGAGCTGACATTTGATAACCAGTCGGCATGGGAGCAACGATACCTTCTTTCATCCACTCTCCTAATTGCCACCAAAATCCTAGTTTAGCGTTGACACCAAAATATGCGTAAGAACGGCTGATAGGAGTATCAGCGTTAGTAGCCAAATCCCTCATTAATTGCGTTTGTTCTTCATGAGACATCTGCTTAATTTGGTTGAATATACCTTCCATTAGTTGGAGGTTTGCTTTTCCTGGAGCAGCGGGAGTAATTGTGCTACCAAGCTCGGTGTAGGCGTACCAGAGAAATGCTAGTTGGTCATCAATATTAAGTTGATCAAACTTTGCTGTGGTGGCTGGTACAGCATCTGCAACCTGAGTATTAGAGAAAATGCCGCGAGCAGACTCGATAGTATAACTCATGGTTATAACCTCGGATTTACCTGATAATTGTTTACTTTTGGCTCTATTTTGGAATTTGAGGGATAAATCTAGAAGATTGTTGAAAAATCACACAAGCAATCCTAAATATCCAAACAAATCCCAGCCCTTAAACACTCTGGTATCCTAGCTTAAAAATATTAACAAGAGACTAAGATTGATCTGATAGATATCATTGAAGAAAAGACATATCAATTATTTTTAATATTAGACTTATTTTTTAATAGAAGTATATTCTTTTTGATGTCTACTTTTGCCATAAAAGCTCTTTTCTTTAGTTCTGTAAGCTTTTTGGCTGCGTCTTTAATCTAATTTACTGGAGTTTAAGATTAGGGGAATCCTATTTGATTTTTGAAAAAACTACGAAATAATACGGGGAGGTAAATTTGTCTAATAACAAACAATGAGAAATCAGCATCTACAAGACGCGATTGCTGAACTAGAGGTTAATTACTGCTAAGCTTGATATACAAAGAATATTTATTGTTAGCTGTAAATACAATTAAGTTAAGTTCCCTGTGTAAGCAAGTAAGGTTCAGAAATCAAATCGGATTGCTTGCTATAAAGATTCCTATTTGATTTTTGAACAAGTAATAAAAAGCAATACAGTGGGGTACAAAAGTGTAAAAAAAAGACAATGACAAGCCAGCATTTAAAAACTACCAAACTCCCAATGGGAGCATTGGGGCAACAGTGAAAAATCTCAACCTACGCTTTAATATTAGCTTTTTTTGGCTGCTTTTTTTGGCTGCGTAAGACTACACCTACTCCAGCAGCTGTCAATGAACCCATGATAGTTAGAGGTTCTGGCACTGGATGAGGAAGTATTACTTGACCGGCACGTCCGAAGCGCAGATTGTCAATTGCAAAACCAGCTGGCTCCGCACCAACTAAACCGAATTGCAAACCAGCAATTCTATTCTGACTATCATCAGTCACTAAACCAAGAAATTCAATGCCTGTTTGTGTATTTAGTACTGAGCCTAGAACTGAACCATCTCTAGCAAATGCCGTGATTGCAGTTCCACCGATGTCATCAAAAAAGCCGCCCTCCAGTCCTACGCCAGCTATGTCTTTGTCAAACAAAATACTAATAGCACCGTTAAATCTAGGTGAGCCTGACAAAACTGGACTTGTTGGATTAGCCCTATCAGATGTAATAAATGTAGAAGGTGAACTAGAATCCAAAACCAGTGAAGCAGTTGGAGTACCGTTAACTACACCAGTGGTTGCAGCCCCAGGTGGAAAAGGTGCTACACCTACAGTCTGACCTTGGAAGATCCCACCAAAATTGACCGTCGGCGCATTAGCCTCACCACCGTAATCAGATGGTGTGTAAGTGGGATTAACTGTCCCGGATGCAAATTCGTTAAAGGTGATCAGTCCTGCGTCTGGTGTAAAGGCAGATTGGTTGATCCTAGTTATACTAAAGGCGTTTGCTATTTCCTGAAAAGCCAGGCTAGACGTTGACATTGTTAAAGCCATGCCTAGAAATGTAAGGATTTTCATTTGTCTATTTTGATTGACATTCATCTGTTGTATGGTTAATTTTCTTGGAACGATACAAACTGCTTTAGCACAAGCATTCTGTAACTTTATTCTGACCGGAAATTTACTCATGAAAATGATTCAGTATACGAGACAATAACTGTAATTATACTTAGGGGAATCCTCAAAAGGAAGTCAATTATTTTTACCGTACTTTATCGAAAATTTAAAATAATAAGTTTTTGAAAAATATGTTACAACCTATACTCAATAATAATTTTTAACGAAAAAAGATAATTAGATTAATAAAGTTAAAGTAAAGCTATTTTCATTCAGCAATTATACATATTTGTCAATTAGTAGCTTGACGAGCATCCCCAAAACTCACACCATAAGGAATTTAGCGATTAGATGCTATATAGCTTTACTTAACTTATCGATGGTTAACTAATTAACTATAAATTTATACTTATAGGAATCCTACTTGAATCTTGCTAAGTATACTGAGAACTAAACCTTTATAGTGCAAGTTGTTAGCAAGCTTAGTTGTTCAAAAATCAAATAGGAGTCCTATATTCCCGTAAGTATTAATTGGTAATGACGTTTATGGGAAAAAGCTGGAAAAGTCTCAAAATAGTTGCAGGTCTATTTTGGGCGATCGCTCTTACGCAGTTTGTTGGGGCAAATACCTCTGTACAAGCGGCTGACACGGTTATTGTACGTGTTGGACTTTTGGAAGAATCCATTTCCCTAACTGAGTTACAAAAGGTTGCGGAAAATGGAGAATTACCTGCAAGTTTAGCGCCCTACACCAACAGATTATCTGAACAACAACGCCGCTTCATCTTGGGGGCGCTGAGAATGAGATTACCAATCAACGTTGTCACCATTAGTCGGTTACTCAATACCCAAATTGGCACAACGGTTCTCAACGATTTTTCTAGCGCCGTAGTTAGAGAGGATCAAGCTGGAGTTCAAGCACTCAGAGCCGGATTGGTATTAGGTTCTACTGCGCCGCAAGGTCTTTCAGTATTGAATTTTATTGCTGCCTATCCTAGTCAACACCTAAAAATTGATTTACCACAGGCTTTGACCGTGGCCAAGAGTTTGAATACGGCTTTTTGGCGTACTCAGCAGTTTATGCTGGCGATCGCACCCCAACTCGACCCTAGAAAACCACAGATTTCTTTCCCCTTTGATCCCACGCAACCAGGAACAGCTTCAGTACAAGTACTCAACTTGCAATGGAATGACCAAAAGCGCGACCGCAATATTCCTGTTGATATTTACTGGTCAACTGCTGCAACCATTGAAAAACCTGTAATTGTATATAGTCATGGCTTGGGATCAAACCGTACTGACTTGCGCTACTTAGCAGAACATCTCGCATCCCACGGTTATATATTTGTAGCGTTACAACATCCTGGCAGTGATGGAACCAATATCAACTTAGCAGCAGCAGGTAAAACTAGGTTTTTGAAGCCCCAAGAGTTTTTAGAGCGTCCCAGAGATGTAAGTTTTGTTATTGATCAACTAGAAAAGCTCAATCAAACAGCTAACAACCCACTGCAAGGCAAACTTGCAACTAACAATGTGATGGTTCTTGGCTATTCTTTTGGCGGTGGTACAGCCTTAGCAGTTGCAGGAGCCGAGTTACAACTGAAAAATCTCAAACAACGCTGCCAAGGTAATTTGGCTGTCTTGAGCCTAGGGGAAACTATTCAATGCGTTGCCCAAGAACTTCCAGAAAACACTTATCAACTGCAAGATACCAGAATAAAACAGGCGATCGTTTTTAGTCCCACAACTTCTCTAATGTTTGGCGAAACAGGTTTGACAAAGGTGCAAGTCCCTACCCTAGTGTTAGCAGCTTCCGCAGATAAAAGTACTCCAGCTTTAACTGAGCAAATTGTGGCATTCGGTAAAATTCCATCTCCCAAATGGCTGGTTGGGATAGTTGGGGGTACTCATTTGAGCGTCAAAGACCCCAGTACCACTTTGGATCAGGTCGGACAACCCAACACACCTTTTAGTGGTGGTGAAATAGTAGGGGAACAAGCCGCTGATGTTCGCAAATTTGCTAAAGCTATAGTTTTGGCAATGGCAGCACAGCTAACTCCAGAAGCTGAAAAATATGCCGTTTTTCTCACCCCAGATTATGCTCAGTTAGCATCAACTGCGGCATTTCCGTTTCGTCTAGTTAGGGAAATTCCTCCGGATGTTTTACAGTGGAAAAATAGACATCTCCGGAAAACAATGTAGAGACGTAGCAGTGCTACATCTCTACGACAGACACAACGGTTTTATTTTTCACGAATCATCTAGGATTGGTATAGACCCCTTATGGGACTAGTGTAAAAATAAAATACCAGCCAGAAAATCTGATTGATATATCGGTACATTATTAAACCGCAAGTCCCTACTGTCTAATTGCTGAATTACGAGCCAGGACAATTTGGAGAGTGTTAAAAATCAAGGGTTAAAACTGAAGTCTGCAATGATGTATATCACTTAAATATGTGATTTATAACACTTACTAATTTTTTTTTTTAACTATATCATCTCTTCAGGTACTGATACAGTAAAAATACATTTAACAAGCTATTAAAACAGTTAATTATCTGTATTAATACTGAAATTCAGTTTCATCGTATATTTTTGCAGCCCAATTGCGGTGTTTTGCTGCTGTTGTAATTCATGGGAACTTCATTCGGCTGAAGTGACTGATGAAGGCTGGGAAAGCAGGGAAAAGAATTATGATACAAACCAAATTATTCTCCTTTGCCCCCTGCCTCTTCTTTTAAGCGAACTGAGCGCACTAACCTAATTGAGAGGATTTTGATTATGCCTAGATTTACGGTTCCACCTAATTTTATCGGCACCCCTGATCTCGACACTCTAGTCGGGGAAGAGTTAAATGCATCTGTGGCAATTGGTATTGATATTTTAACTGGAGGTTTCATTCGTACACTCTCAGAGGATGACACTATCATCGGCACTGGTACTGGTGATACCAGCAACACTGGTGATGGCAGTGATGGAATTGGTATTTCCATTAGCAACAGTGGCAATCTAAATGCCGGGGACGGAAACGACACTATCACTGGCAAGGGGATTGGTGGCAATGGCGGCCGCACCTTTCGCGGCGGTGCGGGGACTGGTATTAGCAATAGTGGCAGTCTGAATGGCGGTAACGGAAACGACACTATCACTGGCAATGGTACTGGTGGTATTGGTACCGGCGACATCTTCGGCGGTGCGGGGACTGGCATTAGCAATAGTGGCAGTCTGAATGGTGGGGATGGAAATGACACTATCACTGGCACTGGTACTGGCGGCAGTGGCGGCAGCGGTTTCGGCGGTTTTGGCAGCGGCGGCGGCAGGGGGGGTGCGGGAACTGGCATTAGCAACAGTGGCAGTCTGAATGGTGGGGATGGAAATGACACTATCACTGGCACTGGTACTAGCGGCAGTAGCGGCCGCAGCTTCGCGGGTGGTACGGGGACTGGCATCAGCAATAGTGGCAGTCTGAATGGTGGGGATGGAAATGACACCATCACTGGCACTGGTATCGGCGGCTTCAGCTTCGGCAGCATGGGTGGTGCGGGGACTGGCATCAGCAACAGTGGCAGTCTGAATGGCGGTAACGGAAGTGACACTATCACTGGCACTGGTACTGGCGGCACTAGCGGTCTTGATGGCGGCGGCGGGGGTGCGGGGACTGGTATCAGTAACAGTGGCAACCTGAATAGTGGAAATGGAAATGACACTATCACTGGCACTGGTATCGGTGGCAATGGTAGCACTAGCAACACATTTGGCGGTGAGGGAACTGGCATCAGTAACAGTGGCAGTCTTGATGGCGGGAATGGGAATGACACTATCACTGGCACTGGTACTAGCGGAAGTGGCGGCTCTGGTGGTACGGGAATCGGCATCAGCAACACTAAAGATGGCATGATCACTGCCGGGAGTGGTAATGACACGATTAAGGGTTTTGGGAACAGCTTAGAACTAAATACCACTGCTTATGGCATCTTCAATAATGGATTCATTGATGTAGGTAGTGGTGATGACATCCTTACCGGACAAGCTACAGGCATAGGAACTAATGCTACTGCCTATGGTATTTTTGGAGATGGAACCATCAATACTGGGAATGGCAATGACGAAATTATCGCCACCAGTACCCTAGATGGAGTTCAACAAAAAGTCACTATTGGCGGCGGAATTAGCATTGATCTGGGTACGGGTAATGATTTGTTCAAAGGGTTTGGTGCTGCAACTGTTGATGGCGGAAAAGGTTTTGACACCCTTGATCTCAGCGCTTTCAATAGTTTTGAACTGACTATTTCTGGTATAATTTCTGGCAATGCCCTTAACCCTGCCAACATCACCTTTAACAATAATGGAAACCTCATTACCATGTCTACAACTGGTTTTGAGAATTTTATCTTTGCAGATAGTTCTTTGTTCTACAGCGCTTTGACGTGAAACCAGAATTACCACAATTCCAGCAACTTTGAAATCTCTGGCACATTAGTCTGTCAAGCTAGTTTTGAGGGTTTGTAGTAAGTACTTTAGTGCTTAGCTCGACTTTATCCAAAATTAAGAACTTGGTTCTTCTTATAGAGCAAAAACCTTAGCTTTTTGGCAAAAACTTTTTCCATGTCACTGATTCACGGTGAAATCGAAAAAGTAAAACTAACGCCCCACATAGGTTTTAGCGTTAGCATAGACGCTTTTTAGCGGCTTGCCGCAGGCATCGCGTTGCTAGAAAATGGATAAAGTCGAGCTTACAGATTTTTTTGATAGGGCAACTATTAGGGCAACTATTTATGATGTAATTATCAAGCCTACACATAGAAAGATGGGATTTAGTGACGAATTGATAGATACAATTATTAATCATCATCAGTTAAATACAGTTGAGCAAATTGCTCTTTACTGTTTACCATAAATGATCCAGTTTTATGAGCGCTGGGGATTCACATCTGCTGGGGATAAAATTCAGTGGATGTACAAATCTCAGAAGCAGCCCTTTTAAAGGATATTAAAAAATGTTACAAAAATTTAACTATTTTTCGGCAATATCACCCCTAAAATAATTGCCAGCTTTACGGCGACTGGATATTTTAATAAAATAATCTCATCAAAAGATTCGCAGAAATATCAATGGATTGGATTACGTTACTGCGATCGCTACAGTCTGATTTTATTAAAAGGTTAACAACTGGTTGTCTGCTTCATTGCGAAACAGAAGGTCAATATAGCGAATTAACCATAATCTCTGGAGAGAGGTTAAAAGTGTTACGGCAATTTTGCTGGCAAATGGCTGAAAAATATAAGCGTGTTTCGCCAGTTCGTGACGTTTTTATCAGCTATCTCAAAGGAAAATTGGGTGAGGAAGTTGTTAAAGAACGTTTAGCTGACTTGATTACAGAAGTAGATTATGAGAAGCGATTTGGTGGCGATGGCAAAATAGATTTTACTTTAACTGCTGACCCATCTGTGGGAATTGAGGTCAAATCACGTCATGGCAGTATAGATAAAGTTAAATGGTCAGTGAGTTCAGAAGAAGTTGCCAAAAATGCCGTTGTGGTTTGCATCTTGATTCAAGAAGAAGTGAGTGAGGCACAATCTGAATATCACCTTTTTTTGGCTGGTTTTCTACCTACACGAATGATTAAACTGAAAACTGGGAGAATCTCATTCGGTATAGATCAACTTTTATATGGCGGCGGTCTCTGGTGCTATTTAGAACAGTGCCAATCTTCTATAAGTTCTAGACAAGAAATCCCAATTCATCAATATGATTTACAGCCACAACCTTTATCTATAATTAGCACAAATCAGTTAACTAAACCTGCGTTTTATATTACTGAAAACAAAGACTTAAATTACCAAAATCTGGGTGATGAATGCTTAAAAGAAGGACAGTATGAAGCTGCTATTAACAACTACAATCAAGTATTGAAACTTAATTCTAATGATACTGATATTTATTATAAGCGAGGTTTAGCTTACTATCAGCTAGGAAGTTACGAATCAGCGATCGCTGATTATTCTCAAGCAATACATCTGAATCTTAAAGACGCAAAATCTTATAATAAACGAGGTTTAGCTCGTTATCAACTAGGAAATTATCAAGAAGCAATTGAGGATTACACTCAGGCGATCGCGATTAATCCTCATGGTGCGACGGCTTATAAAAACCGTGCCGAAGCTCGTTCTTTTTTAGGAGATAATCAAGGAGCAATTGAGGATTACACTCAGGCGATCGCGATTGATCCTCAGTATGCTAATTTTCACAAAAATCGTGGAATTGCTCGTTATTTTCTCAGATACCAGCAAGGGTTTACTCAAGCAATAAAGATTAATCCTGATGATGCCGAAGCTTACAGAAACCGGGGTAATGCTCGTTCTGACTTAGGCGATTATGTAGGAGCAATTGCAGATTATACTCAAGCGATACAAATTAATCCTAATTATGCTGATGTTTATTACAACCGTGGTAATGCTAATTATGAGTTAGGAAATTTCGATGAAGCAATTGATGATTATACTCAGACAATCAAGATTAACCCTAATTATGCTGATGCCTATTATAACCGTGGTGCTATCTACTTTGAAATGAAAGATCAGCAGGGCGCAATTGAAGATTTTCAAAAAGCGGCAGACATCTATCGTAAAGAAGGCAATCTAGAAGCACTCAAAGATGCACGAGCAAGGATTTTGGATTTAGAAATAGAAGAGTCATTAGATATTTTAAACTTTTAGATAATGTACTGATAGTATAGCAGGGGACAGGGGACAGGCTTAAAAGTCTCTTGGTGTCAGGATTTTATGATCAGCTTATGTTCTCAGATAACTGGCAATAGCTATAAATGTAATTAAGAATAGGATTAAATGTTAATTGGTACAAGCGATCGCTATTACAAATAAGTATTTTAGCGTAGATTAATCTTTCAAGTGTATTTACTCGTGCATAACTTGGATTACTAATTTAAATTAGTGGAAATTTTCACACTAATTTAACAGTCTAATCCCATGATTTATCATCACCAATTGCAGAAGTATCTAACATTTTTCTCTATCGCAGTCATATTAGGGGCTGATTTAGTAATCACAGAAAAAACTCCTCCAGTTTTTGCTCAAACTGTTGTCAATTCATCTGTCAGTAAGAGTGTGACATTCACTTGCAATGATAGTGAAGCGACAATCAAAGCTAAAAATGGCCCCAAGGTAGTTAGTAGACAAACAACTATCTACATTGGTTATCAGCAAGTATCATCTAGCAACAAAGATCCCCGAATTGTTCGTTTCGATAATGGAATCAAGAAATGGTGTCGCAGTGATTACGAAACGACAAATGATGATGGTACAGGCTACGGATTATTTTGGAATGGACAAGACGTGTTGTATGGAGTTTTCACCTCCACGGGTACTCAGACAGGTAATGATTTTCGGCGCTTTGCTAATGGACGGTGGCTGTCTAGTTATGGTAGCGGCGGCGGTGCTAAAGTCGCAGTTATTGCCAAGATTAATCCAGACAATGGTAGCGTTTACTATGCCACATTTCTCTCTGCTAGAAAGCCGAGCGATGGCAAAACTAACTCTTTAGTTGTCACAGGACTCTCATGGAATGGCATAAATCTGACTGTGAATGCAGATTCATGGTGGACTCCTCGTCGCGCTGATAAAAATTCTATGACTTGTTCTGGTTCATCACCTTATAAATATACAGCCGCATTCACTGGCGATTTAACCAAGGTGAGTTCGGCTTCAGCAATTAATTGTAATTAAGGGAAAAGTAGTTCGCCCACAAGGGGGTGTATTCTCAAACTCGAAAAGTAGGTTGAGTTAAGCGCAGCGCAACCCAACAAAGCAACGTAAATTTTGGGTTTGAAAACAGTCCCTAGGCTCGAAATCTTTACCTCCTTTCGGTAACAATAAGTCTGAGCAGCAAAGTTACTGCTCAGAACTTCAAGATATTAAGTTGGATGAGGTTCTTTCTACTAAGTACAGGAAAAAAGGATTTGGGAATACCAAGGCTTGATGTTGGGTTTCGCTGTCGCTCAACCCAACCTACTCAGGGAAAACGGTAAACTTAGTATCCGCCTTCTTCTTCATATTCTGGCTGCCTTTCCTTGACTTTTTTAGGAATATTTACTGGCTGCGGCGGTGCATCTTCCCAAGCATCGCTCTCTAGGTCATCATAATCGTCGTATTCATCAACGTAAGCTTTGGGTTCGTATTTGGATGGTTCTTGATACCTATCCCTACCTGTAGCCTCGCTCCAGTTATCTTCTTCGTCTTCTTCGTATTGAATGGATTCGTACTGTTGCGCTCTCATCACCTCGCGCCGTGGCCTTTCTTCTTCCACATAATCTTCAGTCCATTCTTCTTCCCGTGCTATGGGTTCGGGGGTACGAACTCTGGGTTTAGGTGGCTGTAATGGCACGCCACTTGGCAATTGATTGGATGCTGGAGTGGTGCGAGGAGAGCTATAGCCAAATTCTTCTTCTGTATCACGTTCCCACGGGGCTTTACCGATACCCAAACGTTCTAGTATACCAACAGTTAACTGATTTACCCGTTCTTCGGCTCCCTCAAACACAATCAACCGACTGGGGCCAGTGCTGACGATTTCATCCACCGAGAACTCGTAGGTACTGAGAAATTGGTCAGGAATTTGGGGTAATCCTAAAGAAGCGATCGCTATAGATTCAAGCTTACCTGTTTCGCCATTAAATTTGAAGCCCCTGACTCTACCTAGGACTTCACCTGTTTCTGTGATTACTTCCCAGTTAATCAGGTTACTGAGGGTTTCAATTTCAATATCTTCGATCACATCTTCATTATCAACCAGGATGACATCCCCGATTTGGTTGACGTTGTTGAGGTACATATAGCGTGGTAGACCAGAAATAGAGATCAGGCTGTCTCGTAAGCCAAGAGCCACAACCTCTCTTTGATCAATATCAACCCAAATTTGATTGACAATACCTAGCCGCTTACCGTTGTCGCGGGTAATCACCTGGGTGTTCAATATGTCGGAACGCCTAATTATCTGTTCAGAGGTCATTCTATACCGAGTCCTGATCTCGAATCCGGTTTATCTATACACTATTATTAACAAAAACTCAAGCAGATGTATTCGAGGATTGTAACTTAATTCCCAAAACTTGGGTATAAGCTCCCCGTGCTTGAGTAACGCCAATTGTGCGTTCGGCTGATTCTATCATCGGACGACGCAAACTCACAACAATAAATTGGGCTTGTTGTGCCTGTTGTTTAATCATTCTAGCTAATCGCTCTACGTTTGCCCCATCCAAAAACATATCTACTTCGTCAAAAGCATAAAATGGCGATGGCCGATAACGTTGCAGGGCAAAGATAAAGCTCAAGGCTGTTAGAGACTTTTCTCCTCCTGACATGGAAGCTAGACGTTGTACGGGTTTGCCTTTGGGATGAGCGACTAAATTTAAGCCACTACTAAAGGGATCTTCGGGATCTTCGAGTTGTAGGTAACCGTCCCCGTCGGAAAGAATAGCAAAAATCGATTGAAAGTTTTCATTGACAGCATCAAAGGCTTCTTTAAAGGCAAGTTGACGTAATGTAGTAAAGTTTTCAATCCGCAAAAGTAACTCGGTACGCTCTGCTTCTAGGGTTTCCAGCTTTTGTGTCAATTCTTCAAGACGATTTTGAGTGCGTTCGTATTCTTCCAAAGCCAGCATATTTACGGGTTCCATCGACTGCAAACGTTTGGCAAGCGATCGCAATTCTTTCTGCAATTCTTCTAAATCTACTTGATCTGGCACTTCTGGTAGAGGATTCGGCAATTCTGCGCCGACATCCCGCAACTGGTTTTGTAAAGCAATTAATTCATCTCGCCGCTTTTGTTGAGTTTCTTGTAGTTTCTCTATTTCCCACTCCAATTGTTGTTGACGCAAAAGATGCGATCGCACTTCTTGCTCCATTGCATCACGTTTATGTTTCTCTTCACCTAAATTTTGCTCCATTTGGCTGAAAATGGCGCGAGTTTCGGAAATTTGGTTATTTAACGCCTCAGATGTATTCTTCAGTTCACTGAGTTGATTTTGCTGCGTTACTTGCTGCTGCTGATATTTAACAATCCGCGCCTCGGCTTCTTGGATGCGTTCTTGCAACCGCTGCTGCTGATTTTCCAAATTTTTTAATCTTTGCTCGGCTTCGCGTAAAGCTGATTCTCGTTGTTGTAATTGTTGCTCTTGAATTTTAATTGTCCCTTGGATTTGTTGCCATTCACTAGGGGTTTGGGATGCTTCCAATTCTGCTAAAGCTTGACGTAATTGCTGTAACTGAGTTTCTTGCCCTGGTAATTCCTGTTCTAAAACTTGCAGACGAGATTGCGCTGTGGCAAACTTTTCGCTATTTTGGGAGAGTTGCGATCGCGTTCCTTCTAATTGCGCTGTTAATCCCTTAACATCTTTGTGTAACTGCTCCAACTGTAATTGCTGTTCTCGCCTGGCTTGGCGTGCTTCTGTGAGTTCTTGTGTGAATTTTTTTGTCTTGGCTGACAAAGAAGCGATCGCTTCCTGACAACGGTTTAAAATTCGCTCAATATCCGCCAAGCGACTTCTCAAATTAATGACTTCATCTGATTCTGTAGCTTCGCCTCTGCCAAACCGCAATGCTGAACGCTGGTTACTGCTACCACCAGTCATTGCACCACTAGTTTCTAATAATTCTCCGTCTAAAGTGACAATCCGATACAGTCCTAAATTTTTACGCGCCGCTTCCAGATTGGCAAATACTACCGTGTTGCCAAAAACATAACTAAAGATATCTTTATAACGGCGATCGCAATCAATTAAATTAACAGCATAGTTAACAAAGCCGTTAGCAAACCGTAAAGTAGCATCTTGAGTAAGTTTGTGAGCATGAATTTTATTCAGCGGTAAAAAAGTTGCTCTCCCAGCGCGTTTTTGTTTCAGCAGTGCAATCCCCGCTGCTGCTATCCCGTCATCTTCTACCACAATATGCCCCAAGCGTCCGCCAGCCGCAATTTCCAAAGCTAGCTGATAGCGGGAGTCCACCCGTCCTAACTGCACAACTAAACCACAAACACCAGGCATTCCCGATTGTAAAATGACTTTACTAGCTTGGGTTCCCTGTACTTCTTGCTGTGCTTGGGCTTGCGCTTCTATTCTATCCAACTGCCGTTGTTTTTCTCGTTGCTCTTGCAACAGACGGTTTTGGGTTTCCTGTTGAATTTGTAATTCTTGTTCTGTCGCCGCCAGATTTTGAGCTAAATCTTGAATAGGTTCACTAGAAGTATTAAATGCCGTTTCCACGCGGCTACACTCAGCTTGTTTTTCTGTTAATTGCGGTTCTACAGTATCAATTAACTGAGTTTGTTCGGTGATTAATTGCTGTAATTGACGATTGCGTTCTTGAAGTTGTGCTTGTTCTGTACGTTGCGGTTCTAGCGTTTGCAGCAAAGTTTCAATTTGTCGGTTAAATGCAGTTTGCTGTTGTACCCAAGCTTCCGAAGCCGAAGCGATTTCTGCTGCTGCTTCCCGTGAATCATCTAAAGCTTGCTGTGCTTCATTTCTTTGCTGCTGACAGTAAACAATAGATTGCCCTTCTACACCCTGGGTTTGGGCAATTTCTACCAGAGAATGTTGATGTTGTTGAATTTCTTGGGCTTGTTGAGTTAGATGTTTAGCAGTTTCTTGAACAGCGGTAGTTAATTCCGTTTGTTGACGCTGGAGTTGTTTACGTTCCGCCTCTTGGGTAGCCAGGGTAGCTTGTATTGCCAAAACTTCCTCTTCTCCCAAAGCCTTCACATGAGCATTGAGTTCTTCAAGTTGTGCGGTTTTTTGAGCAATTTCCGTATTAAGATTTGTAAGTTGAGTTGTGAGTTCGCCAGAAGTGCGATCGCCTGTTTGAATTTCGTGAACTAACTTTTCTTGTTGTGCTTGTAGTGATCGCCATGATAAAACAGCTTCCCAAGATTGCTTATGTAGAAATTCCGTGCGGAGTTTTTGATACTTCTCAGCTTTAGCACGATCTTGAGACAGGCGATCGCGTTGTGCAGTTAACTCCGTCTCAATAATCCGACAGCTATCTTCTTTGTCCTTCACCTCATCTAAAGTTTTCTTCGCTTGATTAATCTTGCGATCAAACGCCGCCACCCCTGCTAACTCATCAATAATTTCTCTACGTTCTTTAGCATTCATCGAGATAATGCTAGTGACATCTCCTTGCAGCACAACATTGTAGCCTTCAGGATAAATCCGCAGATGATCGAGTTCCTCATGCAACTGCGTCAGCGTACAAGCAATACCATTGATATAATAATTTGATGTATAACTCCCTTGATGAGTTACCCGCAACCTTCTAGTAACACTCCATTCAGTTGGAAGTTGACCATTTTCCGTTGATTGCTGTTCAGTTTGTTCCTGATCTTGTGTTAATTCTTCGCCGCTACTAACAACTGACAACTGACGACTGACATCTGACAAATCCGACAAATCAAACGTCACCGTCACACTAGCCTCAATAGCAGCACGTCCCCTAGCCGTTTGATTATTATTGACCAAATCCGGCAGGCGATCGGCCCGCATCCCCTTAGAACTAGAGAGTCCTAGACAAAATAACAGCGCATCCAGAATATTAGATTTACCCGAACCATTTGGCCCAGAAATGACAGTAAACCCCGGTAGCAGAGGGACTGAGGTAGTACCACCGAAGGATTTGAAATTGGTAAGTTCCACGCGCTTGACATGCACCATAGGCGCTGGTTCACTGGGCTAATGGCTAATGAAGAACAAGTGTATCAATTAATTAAAGATTCGCAATAGGGTAGATGAGGAATTTAGGATGATCGAACTGTACAGAAGTGTCCGTCGTACAGAGAAAGCAGAGGAGTTTGAGGAGATTTTAGCGCCTCAAATCTACGAACAATAGTACTACTTTTATTTCTATTGGCGTGATCAACTTAAAATAGCGCTTAATTAAATGAGAATAAACCTATGACTACTACTCTAGACGCAAGCAATCTCAGATTGGAAGATGTTCAACGCTTTTTGAAATTGGAAGAGCAATTGAACGACTCAATCACATCATTACTATCTTTGGAACCTCTAACAGAATTTGAAAAACAAGAGTTATTACAAATTCGCAATATTTTTCGCAGTTATTATGCAGCAGGTAAAATTTCAGAAGGGCAAATCAAGTTCCTCTTCCTTGCACCATTAATGAAGTTAGCTGGTTTTTATCAGCCTAACATCAAAATTACTTCAGAAGAAAACATTGCTGAAATATCTGCCGAAGATGAAGATACAAAGATCAAAGGGCGAATGGATATTTTAGCTGTTAACAAGTCTCAAGAAAGAACAACCACTACGTCTTTTTGGATCTCAGTCATTGAATCTAAAAACAGTAGCTTTAATGCTATGGAAGGTTTGCCACAATTACTTACGTATATATACAAAAGTCTAGAACATCAAACATCAGTTTGGGGCTTGACTACTAACGGTATGGATTATCAGTTTGTTTATATGCAGCCGGGGAATCCTGTCATTTATCAACTTTTACCAAAACTAGATATAACTCACTCTAATTCTTCTGTCGAGTTGTTACAAATTCTCAAATCAATTTGTAAATTATAATAGTTGCCAAGTAAATTAGGACATAATTATATTAGTAAGTAGATAAATAATCAGGTAAATCATGCAATTAGAAGACTACTTTGATTTTCAGCGCCCTGATGATATTCGGATAAAAGGTACAAGAGTAGGAATTGAAACTATCCTTTACGAGTACATCCACCGCGCTAGAACTCCAGAAGAGATTGCCAACATTTATACATCACTTACACTAGAACAAGTTTACGCGACTATTCTTTATTACTTGCACAATCAAGAAGCCGTCAGCACCTATATAGCTAATTGGTTAGATTGGAGTCATAGGATGCAAGAAGAACAGCGCCGTAATCCACCACCAGTTGTAATCAAACTACTGAAACTAAAAGCTGAAAAAGAAGCAATGAAAAAAGCAAAAATGAATGACTCTCAAATATCTGCTGGATGAAATGTTGCTCCTCTTTATCAAGTTCAACTCAAACGACAAAAATCTGATTTAATTGTTTGGGTAGTTGGTGATCCTGGTACTCCTTTTAAAAGTACATTAGACCCAGAAATATTATGCTGGTGTGAGGAATATAAGTTTATTTTAGTCACAAATAATCGCACATCTATGCCTGTCCATTTAGCTGAGCATATCGCGCAAGGTCGTCATGTACCAGGTATTTTTATTTTAAATGATAAATTAACTATTGGTCAGGCTATTGATGAATTAATTTTAATTGCTGAAGCATCTTTTGATGATGAATATCAAAACCAAATTCTTCATCTACCATTACTTAAATAGCAGTTTTTGATAAATACTCTTTATTTTAGGAGATTTTTAAGTTCCCTTTGAGCATCTTTATAACTATTTTTATCTCCATTCTTTTTAAACAATTGTGCTGCTTTTTTAAAGTCTGCAACTGCTTCCTTTTTATTCCCCTGTTTGGCGCGAGTGATGCCTCGGTTGTAATAGGCTAAACCATAGTTAGAATTAATGGCGATCGCTTTGGTATAATCTTGATTTGCTGCTTTTTTATTGCCCATATCGAGATAGGCGTTACCACGGTTATTGTAAGCCGCAGCATTATTAGGCTCTAGTTTGATTGCTTGAGTATAATCTTTAATAGCCCCACGATAATCCCCGAAAGATAAGAGATGACTACCTCGGTGAATATAAGCTATGGTCAATTTAGGATTAATTTGTAAAACCGTGTTGTAGTCTACAGTAGCTTCTACTTTATTGCCTAGTTCACTGTAAATATCACCACGGTGAAGATAAGCTTCTATATATTTAGGATTCAGGTTAATTGCGTTGGTATAATCACTAATTGCAGCAGATTTTTGTTTATTCAGAGATTGAGTTAAACCTCTTTGATAATAAGCCTTAGCATCGTTAGGATTAATATCAATAATGGCATTGAAATCTTTAACTGCTGCTTGCTTTAGTTTGAGGCGACGGCGGAGAATACCCCGCTGTAAGTAAGCGTCAGTATACCTAGACTTGAGGGCGATCGCTTTGCTAAAATCTTCAATAGCCTTTTTATGTTCCTGAAGTTGGGCATTAGCTAAACCCCGTCCATAGTAAACGTAGGCATTTTGAGAATCAAGTTTAATTGCTTGGGTGTAGTCGGCGATCGCTTCTTTATATTTGCCCAATTCGTAAGCAGAAAATCCTCGGTCATAGTAAGCATTAGCATCTTGAGGATTTAGTATAATTGCTTGACTGGAATCTGCTTGAGATTTTTGATAATTTCCTAGTCGATAAAAAGCATCACCTCGCCGATTGTAAGCAAGAGCATTTTTCGGTTCTAGTTTAATCACCTGGGTTAAGTTGTCAACTGCTTCTTTGTAATTACCTTGGTTATATTTATTAACTCCTTCCTGAAATAATTGGGTATTATCTACCAATTTTGGCGACTGGAAAAACCAAGTTACAATACTAAATGTTATGCAACCAGCTATACCTGCCGTTATCAACCATAATTTTTTAGGATTATATTTTTTAACTTCATATCCATGACTTGTTAACTGTTGGAGATCATGTAAAACTTCGGTTACAGATTGGTAGCGCTTACGGTAATCAAAACGTACCATTCTGTCAATAATTTTTGCCAGATTTTTGCTAACTTTCATGCTGCGGTTACGCCAAACAATCTCGCCTGTCAGCACGTTTTTTTGACTTTGTAGTCTAGATATTTCGTTGGCTGGTAAACCGATCAGTGCGGCGATCGCGACTATACCTAAAGCGTATATATCGCTGTTATACTGAGGATTGCCATGTAATTGTTCTACAGGTATGTATTCGAGATTGCCAACTATCGTAGTCACAATTTCTTGCACAGCACCAAAATCCACTAAAACTAACTTATTATCTAACTCTCGGCGAATAATATTTGCTGGTTTAATGTCTAAGTGAATTACTCCACAACTATGGACAAATAACAAAATTCCTAATACTTCTGAAAGAAGGTTGATTACTTGATCTTCCTCTAGAGGAGTTCCCAATAAAACCTCCTCAGTTAAAGGATTACCAAAAATGAATTCTTGAACTAAGTAAAAGTCTTCATTCTCTTCAAAATAAGCAACTAGTTTCTGGATTTGGTCGTGTTCTTTTCCTAGTTTTGCTATGGCTGTTGCTTCATCTGCAAATAAGCGCCGCAGAATTGTTAAATCTTGGGGATGGTTTTTGGCAAGATGTAGTTGCTTCACTACAAATTGGTAGCCAGGAAGATTAGCATCTTCAGCCAAATAAGTTTGTACTACTTCCTCCACACTTAGGACTTTGATAATTCGGTAACGTGTATCTAGAATTTGTCCATCCATGATCTTAGATAAGCTTTTATACTAAAATTATTTGATTATATACTAGTGTTATTACTGGTGTTTATTAATTTTATCTAACTTTTTTATAAAGAAAAACCAAAAGAGGGTGAAATTCTAACATACAGATTGCTTTTCAGTGATCCCACTCATGACACTCTATTAATAGATGAGGTACAAGAATTGTAAACGTAAACACTAGAAACCCCAAATAGTAGATTGAAACTCAACGTATTTAGACGAGACAAAAATCAAGCGGCTAGTGCGAAGCGTCAATTGTTCGAGGCGCTACATCGGCGTGATGGAACTGCGATTAATACCTTGATGACACGATGGCAAAAAATTTTAGGGGGAGAAAAGTTAACTGAGGTAATTATTAACGAAGTAATCGTTGAATGCGATTCTGATAGCTACTGTTGGTTTGTGCAACATTTTTTAGGACAGTCACAATATCAACAAGTGCAGCAACACGCCCAAAATAATGTCTTTCACATTTTAGTGAATGCGGGCTTAGAACCGGGCAAGGACTTTAGCTTTGGGCTAGATGGTGAGATGATCATTAGCGATCGCGCTCAACAAATCTTACTCAACCAACTACCACAAGAATATCGGACATTATTTAAGGCACAGGTGCAAATTTCCCCAGTCTTAGATCCCATGATGGCGATCGAACAACAATTGGGGTGTGCATTTTTTACAAATTTAATTAAAATAGCATCCCAAAAGGTGCAGTCATTGACTAATTCTCAAGCGGCTGCTTATTTGGGAGTAGTCCTGGCTGGTTTAATGAAACGTCATCCTGCACTCCAAGATGTGGACTTCCCCACAAAATTCATTTTTCAAGCACTCCAAGGGCTGTCACAGGAACGTGCTACGGCAATCCTGAATGACGAACAGACAAATCCCCAATTTGATGAAATCATGATCTTCCAGGATTTACTAGCAGCAATGGGAGAATCAAACTCTCATCAGATTGCAGAAGAGTCAGGTAGTATCAGTATCAAGCAATTTAAGGAACTTGATTTAGTTTGGTGCGGTGAGCGGCGGATTTCTGAAATTATAGCTGTCATGAAAGGCTGACAATCCCAACAATAGATTTAGACAGCCTCTAAGTACAAAACTAGCTAAGCTGGAACTACAAATTTCTCACTACCCGCTAAATCAAAGGCAGCATGAACGGCTTGCAAAGCCTGCACGCCTTGCTCTTGTGAAACGACACAGCTAATTTTGATTTCTGAAGTAGCAATCATTTGAATATTGATTTGGTGTTGGGATAGCGCCTCAAACATTTTAGCGGCAACTCCTGGTTGTCCTACCATCCCTGCACCAACAATACTTACCTTAGCGATCGCATTATCCAAGACAACTTCACCCCATCCTAATTCTGCTGCTACTTGGGTAAGCATTTTTTGTGTAATTTCCCCATCTATTTGACAGACTGTAAAAGCTATATCTCGCCGGGGAATACCATCAATTACCCGACAGCGCTGAGATTGGATAATCATGTCAACGCTGACATTGTTTTGTGCTAATAGTCCAAACAATTTTGCCGCCATTCCTGGCCGATCTGGTACTTGGCGAATAGCAAGACGCGCTTGGTTGATGTCTAGGGCGACACCACGAACAAGGGGAATATTCGGCAGATCCTCTGCGAGGAATTGATATTCTGCTCCTCTGCTCTTCTGCTCTTTTGCTTCGATCTCAAAGGCGCTACGGAGTGCAGCAACGGCGCGATCGCATTGCGCGGCCTCAACTACGCAACTAACTTTCACTTCACTAGTAGAAATCATCTGAATATTCACCTTGGCGGCTGCTAAGGTGGCAAACATTTTGGCAGCAACCCCAGGGCGGCCGATCATCCCTGCGCCAGCAATGCTGACTTTGGCGATATTCTGCTCTATCATCACCTCGGCTTCTTCCAGTTTCGGGCAAGATTGATTTCTCAGGGCTGGGGCGATCGCTGCGGCAACTGCTTCTGCCCGCTTTAATATGGGTGTAGTTACAGTAAAAGCAATATCGTTACTGTTACCTTCGTGAATTGACTGAATAATCAAATCTACGTCTACCTGTTGTCTAGCTATTTCTCCAAATAACCTAGCTGCTACTCCTGGTTTATCGGGTACGCGCAGCAGAGCAACTTTCGCTTGATCGGTGTCAAATTCTACATGATCTACAGGACGAGCAATTTCTAAATTTACAAGCGATCGCCCTTGGGGTTGAGGTGATGTTACCCAAGTCCCAGGAGCATCAGTCCAGCTAGATCTCACCACTAAGGGAACGCCGTAGTTACGAGCAATTTCTACAGCACGAGGATGTAGCACTTTTGCACCCAAACTTGCTAGTTCTAGCATCTCATTACAGGTGATTTCATCCATCAACTGAGCTTCGGGAACTAAGCGCGGGTCTGTAGTTAATATTCCTGGGACATCTGTATAAATTTCACAAAAATTTGCCCCTAATGCGGCTGCCAAAGCTACTGCTGAGGTGTCGGAACCACCACGTCCTAAAGTGGTAATTTCCATTTCTCCGGCACTGGATATACCTTGAAACCCAGCGACGACAACTACTTTACCTTGATTGATATGGCGACTCAGGCGATCGGTTTCAATATGCAAAATCCGGGCGCGGGTATGTTCCGCTTCAGTAACAATTCCGACTTGAGCGCCAGTCATAGAAATTGCCGACTGTCCCAGTTCTTGTAATGCCATGCTGAGTAAGGCAATGGTAACTTGCTCTCCAGTAGAAAGCAGCATATCCATTTCCCGGCGGTTAGGATTAATCGAAATTTCATTAGCTAGTTTGACTAGTCCATCGGTGGTTTTACCCATTGCGGAAACCACGACAACCACAGAGTTTCCGGCTTGAAAGGTTTTGTAAACACGCTGTGCAACAGCTTGTATGCGTTCGACTGAACCGACAGATGTACCACCGTATTTCTGAACTATGAGCGCCATAACTTTTATTAAATCGATTGTGCTTGCTTCGATCAACGCTTCCGCTGCAAGCATTACCAGTTACTTAGTCTACTAACTTATCAGAATCAGCGAACACAAAAAACTGAAATTCACATTTTGTTGACGATTTTTTTGTGCCGTGTCTAGTTCATACAGTCTCAACAAACCCGCGACTAAGCGGGCTGAGATACTGATTGATCAGCAGGTGGTTCGGTATACTCACAAAATATATTGAGTCCAATTTTGAGGATATACAAAACAATCACAGTAGCGATCGCCGGATCAATTGGTAAGCCATGCGCCGTCGCTACACCTACGAGAGAGACAATCAATCCTGTCAGTAAGGGCGCACTCCCTTGGTTTTTAGTGTACTCTTTGAGTTGACCACGAAAGCCATCATCGCCGCAGATCTCTTGACGCAATACCTTCAACGTTGTCTGCCAAAGAGATTTTCCCTGTGGCATTACTGTTACGCCATGTTTCTCTACCCACAGATCATTAAACGACGTGTCAAACTTGCCGTTGTGTCTTTCCAAGTGATCTAATGCGTGTTGTGCGGGGGTGTAATCTTGCAATAATTCTCGCACGGTGTTAATTTCATTACTGCTTAATTGTGCATCCATAATTTATTTTCGTTTTTTGCTGTAAATACCAAAATAAGCTTTATTTTTCTTTTTTTATTCTTCATCATCCCATCTCCTCTTCTGCATCCTCTATAGTTTACATAAATCAAAAGATTGAATTAGCAGGATGCTAAAAAGCAGTTTATAGCTAGATATTGTTTACCCTGTTTTCCTTTCAAAATCAAGGGAAATGACATCAGTGGTATATATTTTCACTCCTATCCTATATTCTTCTTCCAAACTGAATGTTTCTTTATAACCAAGGAAAGAGGTACACAAAGCTACAAATGTGGAACTCTAAGTATTAGAGGTGAAACTAGTTTGACACCTTGGTAAGCAATATAATATTCCATGCAAAGCAATTTAGTTATGTTCCCTAACGCTGGGATTGTAGAAAAAAGTACGCAAATAGAGGAAAGAACAGTTACCAAGTATGACCGCGCTGAGCAGCAATTTATAGAACTGCTGGCTACGGAAGATTTGGATAATATTCTTGATGTAGAAGCGGCGAAAGTTAATGAATTTGAGCGCATACTCTCGATCGCAATTCGTACTGCTTATCAAAATGATTGTGGTGATAGACTTGCTCACCTATTTCTTCAGCGGATACTTTATCGAATTAATCGGCTAAAGTTATTTTGGTATGATGATTTGCGGCATTACAACAATGAGCGATCGCTTTACTTATCTTCATGTCGTAACCAAATTGAGGCTGCTTGGCAAGCCTGGGAACTGGCACAAATTGATGTGATAGCCCTACAAAAATTGGATGTCAAACAAGCTTTAATTGAGCGCAGCGCTAACGATTTAAATCCGCCATTATCAGAGGATAGTAAATACATCCGCGAGGAGATGACTGAAGCTGGCTATCGTCACTTGCTAGCTATTTCTTCCTTTGATGGTTTAGTAGAAGGTAGTCGTCTTACCAGGATTTTAGGCGGTGCTGCTAATGAAGTACAATGTACCTTAGTGCGGGTATTACTGGAAGAGTATGGCAATGGTCGCTTATCTCGCAAGCATTCTACATTTTTTGCCCAAATGCTGAGTGAGTTTGGCATGAATACTCAACCAGAGGGGTACTTTGATTTAGTCCCGTGGGAAGTTCTAGCTTGTGCTAACCATAATTTTTTGCTGACTGAGCGCAAACGCCATTTCTTACGTTATAACGGCGGGTTAACTTATTTTGAGGTAGCTGGGCCTGGAGCTTACAGAAATTATCTTACAGCAGCGCAACGCCTGGGATTGTCAGACGCAGCTATGGGTTATTGGGAACTGCATATCAAAGAAGATGAACGACACGGACAGTGGATGTTGGATGATGTGGCTTTGCCTTTAGCAGAAAAATATCCCGATGATGCTTGGGAATTGGTGTTGGGGTACGACCAGGAAAAACTAATGGGCGATCGTGCCGCTAAAGCTGTTGTGCAATCAATACGCAAAGTCGAGTCAAATTTTCTACCCAAAGTCAGTAATTAAAACTAACATTTTTTGGCATCTCTAATTTATCTAGATGCTCATAAGCATCTAGAACAACTTCTATTAGTAAGAAAATTGTTACTAAAGTAAAGGCTCTTTATGACCTTGATGTTAGACATTAAATAGATTGATTATACACACCTTGCCGTTGAATTCCAATAACATGAAAGATATCTTTTTTTGCCCTGAAGAATCTAATTTTTACTCAACCTGTTTAGAAACTTTTGTTTTCAGAAATTGCAAAAACTCTGAGTCTATTGTTGAGTTTGGTTCAGGCGATGGCAGCCCCATTATTAATACATTACTGAAAAATAAGTTTGATGCTGTAGTACATGGATTTGAATTAAATACCTCTGCATGGAAACTTGCCAATTCCACCATTGATGAATATAATCTCGCTCAGAAATACATAATCTCTAATTCATGTTTATTTAAGTCTTCTAAACCTAAAGCCGAATATCTTGTAGCCAATCCACCTTATCTTCCAGCACCAGATCCAGATATTTATATGCCATTATTATTTGGAGGTACAGATGGAGCTACTATTACCAACGATCTTTTGTCACTAGATTATAAAAATGTCCTAGTTTTAGTATCTAGCTTTTCTAATCCTATAAGTACTCTTAACAAGGCCAAAGAACATAACTACTTTGTCCAAAACTTCATGATTCTACCTTTGAAGTTTGGATACTATAGTTCAGAACCAAAAGTAAAAAACTGTATAGAGAGCTTACGAAAAAAGAAAATGGCATTTTATTCTGGGAACTATTATTTTTTAGCTGGTGTTCTATTTAGAAAAGATCAAGAATCGGTTACCAATTTATCTAATAAATTAGCTCAGGTAATGATGAATTTATAAAGTAAAATTACAATTAATTACATTGCACCTTACCAAAAATGCAGATTACCCAAAGTCTTCATACAGCTATTCTCGTTACTGATTTAGAAAGTTCCGAACACTTTTATGGCAAGGTATTAGGATTATCCAAAATAGATCGCTCCTTGAAGTACCTCGGTGCATGGTATCAAGTCGGCAACTATCAAATCCACCTGATAGTTGCGTCAACTGTTCCTACTGAAAACCCCAACGAGAAATGGGGACGCAATCCCCACATCGCTTTTTCTGTTGCAGATTTGGACACCGCCAAACAGGAGTTGCTCAATCAAAATTATCCCATTCAAGCTAGCGCCTCTGGTCGCGCCGCCCTCTTCACGCAAGACCCAAATGGGAATATTATCGAGTTGAGTCAGCAGTAGTGAGGCAGGGGAGATGAGAAAGACGTGACGACTCTCGCCGTTAATTGCAAGCAATGTAGCAGGAGCATCTAACTTCGCAGTCAGAGTTTGCTGATTCATAGGACTGGCATTCCAGTATCCTCCACAGCCAGCAACGATACGTCCATACCGCCGTTTTGAACAAGTACAAATTAAAAATTAGTATGTTCAACCTCAGATCGCACACGATTTTACCTAGACCACGATTCAGGTCTAGAACCCCATACCATGTTTTCAAGGTTCGGTAGTTTAGCAGTGCGTATTACCGCTACTCTGCTACTTCGATTATACCATGAAACCCTTGCTATTGCTAACTTCGGAAGTATTGAACCCCACTCAGCTAGCGCTCCTATCCCCCGTCATCGCCAAGTCTGCGACTGTGGCGGGAGTACCCCGGAGGTTTAGATGGCGATAACTAACAACTGATTAATGACTAATGAAAATCATTGCCTACACTTACAGTGACCCTTTACTAGAATTTTCTCCCGATCCAGCTAATTGGGGATGGGAGATAGATCGGGTTTATGAAGATTTAGGCAAAGGGCGATCGCAATTACAAAAATTACTCGCAGATTGCCAAACTGAACCAGCAGATTATCTGCTAATTCGTCGCTTGGAAGAATTAGGGGATACTGTAGAAGAAGTCAGCGATCGCCTCAATCAACTCGAAGCGATGGGGATAGCAATCATTGCTACTGAGCAATCTTACACTTCTGAAAATTCCCATCTCCGTACTGAATTGCTGAAATTACTGCACGAAGTCCAACGTCAGCAACGCAGTCGCCGCATCCGCCAAGGACACGCCCGGAATCGTCTTGATGCTGCGCCTCCACCCGGTAAAGTTCCCTATGGCTACCGCAGAGGTAAAGATAAATACATTATTGACCGTAGTACTTCTCCAGTCGTCAAAGATTTTTTTGACAACTTTTTACTTTATGGTTCTCTACGGAGAGCAGTTCGTTATTTAGCAAAAAAATACGGCAAGAAAATCTCTGTAACCACTGGACGGCGCTGGTTAACTAATGCCGTTTATCGCGGCGATACGGCTTATCAAAATGAGGAAATTATTTCTGATACCCATATCCCCATCATTTCTCAAGAAGAAGCTGCCCAAATTGACCGACTATTACGCCGTAACAGCAGATTACCATCTCGGACTGCTAGCGCGCCCCGTTCTTTAGCTGGGTTAGTCATTTGTAGTGAGTGTCAGTCACATACAAAAGTTACTCGTGTTACTCAGCGCTATCAAGACAAAGAGTATCTTTATTTACGTCCTATTAGTTGTCCTAAAAGTCCCAAGTGTGGCGCTATTCCTTACCAAGAGATATTGGAATATACAATTGACACAGTTTGCCGTGATTTACCTTTAGCAGTAGCGGGGATGAATTTTCCCCAGTTGGATGCAATTAAGCAGAGTTTAGGGCAAGCGATCGCTCGTCAGCAAGAAATACTCGCTCAGTTACCCGCTTTAATCGAAACTGGGGTTTTGGATACTGAAACAGCAAAATTAAGAGCTTACAAACTCCGTACAGAAATTTCAGCACTCCAGGCAAAACTGGCAACTCTTCCCCCAGTTAACTTGCGTTCTGTCGCTCAAGCTGTTTCGATTCCGCAGTTTTGGTTAGATTTGTCTGAATCAGAGCGAAGATTTTACTTTCGAGAATTTATTAAGCAAATCGAGATGATTCGCCGGGATAAAGAATGGGATTTGAAAGTTATTTTTATTTTTTAGGCAGTTCAAAAGTCAGAGCGAACAATTCTTCAAGCTAGCGCGATCGCAATGATCAGTTCTGTTTCTAATCCTCCTGTTGCTTCCAAAACAATCAGATTCAAAATTAGCTAAATGAAATATTTCTGTTTCTGTGTTAGCAAATTTCATTGCTTTACACATCGGACGGATATAAACATCCAATGTGGCTTTACAGAGATTGTTGTAGTTACCCTTGCTACGAAGCAGTCTAGAATGACCAAGGTTGGGACGGTCTACTACTTCTTCTAAGATACAAGAATGTTGGGTTTTCTTACGTCAAAAACCCTGTTCGGAATTGCGAGATTAATAGTAAGCACAAATGTTACTTAATTTTCTGTTTAATAAAGGACACAACTTGAGTTAGCTGCTTCTTCAAGCCATCGATTTCTGCTTGCATTTTGACAATTTTCTCATTCAGCGCCTCAATTTCTACCGAAGAAACTGTCACCACATCAGAGGTCACCATAGCACCATTTGTAACACTCACAGTCGTTGTTGAGCCATTTGTGGCGGTAACGGCAGTTACTGCACCATTTTTAGCGGCAACAGCTGCTACTGGTTCTTGGCGCGGTTGTTTAGCCTTTGCCATTGCTGACTTAATCGCACTAATTAGTTGCTTTTGGTCAAAAGGCTTGCCAAGAAAGTCAAAATATTGAAAGGGTTCTGAGAGTTTTTCTGTCACCTCTTCCTTGCGACCAGACATGATCACTAAAGGAATTTTTCTTAACTCAGGATGAGCTTGAACTTGCTGAAAAACTTCCCAGCCACTCATTTTAGGTAACAGAAAATCCAACATAATCAAGCTAAGTTTTTCCTGACGGATGAGATTTAGCCCTTCTATACCGTCTTTTGCTTCTAATACCTCAAAGTTGCCTGGAGGCAACATTTCTCTTACTTTTACCCTGACAACTGTAGTGTCATCGATAACTAGAATTTTGTTACTTGCCACAACTAATTGCTCTAATAGAAAATTTAAGTGTAAATAGCGGCTTTACCGCTTGACCTTGAGAATGCTCCCACTATATCCAACATTCTTGTTGATTAGGGGATAGTATATTTCGGTATAAATGTCATTATAGAAAGTGTTTTATAAAACTCCTGCTTGAGTAGTTCTGAATTTGTGTCATGGTGATATTTAAGGGTGGAGCCTGGCTCTCAGGTATAGGAAACTCGCCCCACAGCACCTTTGAATCTTGCTTAGATGTCTATGAACTCGTCACAATCAGCCCAACTCAGGTCAGAAATTACGGCAATGCCTGACTGGTTACGCCGCCCTATTGGCAAAGCTAGTGAGATTTCTACAGTACAACGCATTATTAAGCAGCGCCAAATTCATACAATTTGCGAAGAGGGACGTTGCCCAAATCGAGGGGAATGCTATGCCCAAAAAACCGCAACTTTTTTACTAATGGGGCCAGTGTGTACACGTTCTTGTGCTTTTTGTCAAGTAGATAAAGGTCATGCACCAATGCCTGTTGACCCAGAGGAACCGCAAAAAGTAGCAGAGGCAGTACAGCTTTTGGGATTACGTTATGTGGTGTTAACCTCTGTCGCCCGTGATGACTTGCCAGATCAAGGAGCAAGCCAATTTGTGAAGACAATGGAAACTATCCGCCAGTTAAACCCGGAAACTCAAATTGAAGTGCTAACACCAGATTTTTGGGGTGGTGCTGGTGCTGGGGAGTCAGGTCAACGTCAACGAATAGCTATGATTGTCCAAGCCAAGCCAGCTTGTTTTAATCACAATGTCGAGACAGTGCGACGGTTAACTGGGCCAGTGCGCCGAGGAGCTAAATACGATCGCTCACTGCGGGTGCTTTCGTTAGTCAAAGAAATAAATCCGACCATCCCCACCAAATCAGGTTTGATGTTGGGACATGGAGAAACTATTGCAGAAGTGATCGAAACCATGAAAGATTTAAGGGTAGTAGGATGCGATCGCTTGACCATTGGTCAATATATGCGCCCCTCTCTAGAGCATCTACCCGTTCAAAAATACTGGACACCAGAGGAATTTGATGCGCTTAGCAGCGTAGCATGGGAAATAGGATTCAGCCACGTCCGTTCCGGGCCTCTGGTTCGTAGTTCTTACCATGCAGGGGGAGCAGGGGGAGCAAACGAGTAATGACTTTTCTCTAACCATGCCCCATGCCCAATTCCCAATTCCCAATTCAACAACTACACAAATATTTTTAAAGAATCTGGCTAATTGGTACGCCTGTTTGGTATTTCTTAAAAAGTCTTGAAATTAGGAGAACGCTTATGACCGCTAAAACCAAGAGTTCCGCAGTAGCCGACACTGGAGCTAAACCTCCCTACGCCTTTCGTACAGGTTGGGCAATACTGCTGTTAGCTATCAACTTTTTGGTAGCAGCTTATTATTTCCACATCATCGAATAATTTAGAAGGTAAAAGAGAACGGGCAAACAGGCAACAGGGACTGCTTATGGTAGGGGCTTTCGACCCTCACCAACGCTTACCAGCAATAGGCGTGAGACTCAAACCAACTGGTTTCGGTGTAGGAGAGGATGGAAAAAAATTTTTCTTTCTTCTCTTTCCTGTACCCTGTTCCCTATCCCCTGTTCCCTAGCCCGAAGGGGTTTGTGGAATGGTGCTGCTCAAATCGTCCCTTTAAATAAACCTTTGGGACGAATGAGCAGCACCAAAATCATGATCAACAGTGCTACACCCTGTTTGTACTGAGAACCCAGCCAGAGAGTACTGACTTCCTGGACAATGCCAATAATAAAAGCTGCGATGATTGCTCCGTAAGGATTGCCAATCCCGCCTAAAATCACGGAAGCGAACAAGGGTAAAATCAAAAACCACCCCATATTCGGGCGTACAGCCGTAATCAATCCGTACATACTGCCACCCAAGGAAGTGAATGTACCAGCTATTAGCCAAGTCCAGAAGATAACTTGGTCTACATTAATCCCAGAAACCCTAGCTAAATCTAAATCGTCAGCAACTGCTCGCATTGCTTTACCGATTTTAGTGTTTTGCAAAAGGTAGTGTAGGGCTAAAATTGCTAGCACTGCTAACCCTAACACCAACAATTGGTTTTGCGGCACTTTTACGCCCCAAAGATCCAAAGCAGAGGTAACAGGCACATTATAATTTTGGTTCTTGCCGCCCCAGAGTAAAATAATACCATTGCGAAGGAATAAGGCCAGTCCAATGGAAATAATAATCAGCGTAGTGGAACTAGCACGGAGATCGCGCATCCTTGACCACAGTAACTTTTCTGACAATAGCATCATCACCACTGTTCCCACTGCGGCCAGCATCATTGATAACCAAATATTTATCCCCACAGCATTTACTAGCAGGGTGAGATAAGCTCCTAAAGTGAGAAAATCACCGTGGGCAAAGTTAGATAACCGTAAAATTCCGTAGGTAAGAGTCAGTCCGACTGCTGCTAGAGCAATAATGCTACCTACAGCAATTCCATTGACAATTAGTTGAACAAGTTGTGTATCCATACTTTATAAATAGATAAGTTGCTCTCAATAAATTTTATGTAAGTGATTTTAAAGAACCATCTTGGGAAAGACCCAAGTTACAAGGGGTACTATAAGTTATGTTTTACAAACAACAAAGAATTGTGAGTTAATATACATGGAATCCTTGTTCATACTTTTGTGTGACACCAAATTTGTTCAGCGGTCTAGTTGACCATGCAGCAGTATTCAAGCTTACCAGAACAGAACTCACAGATAGATGCAACGCCAACACCTTTAATAAAAATCCAGCAACTTCGCACCGAACTATGGCTGGAGCGCAGCCTCAACCGATTGCAAAGTCGCCTTAAGGATTGCCTGCTTTGTGCTGGTAACACAGTTTTACAGGCAAAAGGAGCCACAGAAACGGAAATTTTCCAAATTGTGGTGCAAGAACTTGACATTGCTTTGAATAATAGTAGAGTGGCGATCGCACTGTTTCAACCAGAAAAAACAATTGCTAAAGTTTGCTGTGTTTCTGGTTCGCCATACCCTCTAGAGGTAACTTATAAAAAAGCAAAACAGCTACACTTGAGATTGCAAGAGCTGATAAAACTCAAAGATTTGCAGCAACTGGAGAATCAACAACCCCCTAGTGCTTGGCGTTTGACTGATAATGCTGGCGGCGTTATGGGCTGGATAATTATTGCCACAACATCTCCCAGTTCTGATTGCGAAACTATTACAGCTTTAGAAACTCAACTGCGATCGCAATTAATCACAAAATCCGTCCAGCACTGTACTAATGCATTAGCACAACTAAAGCAAATACAATATTGGCAACAACGGTCTGAGCAATTAGACGAATTTAATCAAGAACTGGAACGCAACAATCAACTTAAAAACCAGTTTTTGGCAAATACTAGTCACGAAATTCGCACACCGCTAAGTTCTATTATCGGTTTTACCCAGTTGCTCTTAGCCCAAGGCTACGAGCCAAGCAGAGAACGCCACCAAGAGTATTTAAATATAATTCAGTCTAGCGGCAAGCATTTGTTAGCGCTAATCAACGATATTTTAGATCTCTCCAAAATTGAAGCCAACCAACTGGAAGTGCAGTGGGAAATTGTGAACGTGCCAGATCTTTGTCGTAATATTTTGGCACTGCTAAAAGAAAAAGCCGCTAACAAGGGTTTAAAACTTTGCCTAGAACTAGACCCCGATATTACAACCTTGGTTGCTGACTCCTTACGACTGAAGCAAATGCTGTTAAATTTACTATTTAATGCCCTCAAGTTTACCAGCACAGGCACTGTTGGCTTACAAGTGATAAATAAAGGTTTATTTATACATTTTATAGTTTGGGATACGGGTATTGGTATTTCTCAAGAAGACCAGGTACAACTATTTCAACCATATTTCCAAATTGCCAACTCTGTAGCTAGTCGCAGTGAAGGTACTGGTTTAGGGTTAGCAGTAACTCAGAAACTTGCTGAAATTCATAATGGTTACGTAGAGGTAGAATCCAAATTTAACCACGGTTCACGTTTTACCATCATTCTTCCCCTCACACCTTTTAAAGAAGTGGTGGTAGATGAGAGAGCAGGAAGAGAAGTTGCTCGGAGGGTTTCCCTCCGAGCAAACTTCGGGGTAGCAGGGAAAGTAGAAGGAGTAGAGGGAGCAACTAGTTATTCTTTGGAGATTTTACTAGTTGAAGATGATTTACTCAATGGCAAATTGATGCAAAGCTATCTGAGTCAATTGGGATATCAGGTAACTTGGGTAAATAACGCCGTCGAAATGTGGAAAGCTCTCACACAGATCAAACCAGCAGTGATTTTAATGGATGTAAAACTACCAGATGAAAATGGACTTAATCTGGTGCAACAACTGCAAAAAAATCAGCAGTATTGCCAAATTCCAGTAATTGCTCAAACAGCAATGGCAATGAAAGGCGATCGCGAAACTTGTTTAGCTGCTGGAGTCAATGACTATATCTCTAAACCTATTGACTTACCCCTTTTAGCCAGTTTGATTACAAAGTATAGTCAATCACCAAAATCAAGATCATGAGTCAGTTAAAGCCCTACTTGATGAAAATAAGTATAAAAAGGGTATAAAAATCAGCGAGCAGGAACTATCCAGCGTTTGCCTAGAAAAGTCTGAGTTTCATGGGGACTGGAATTACCGGATTATACCTCAAAACGATTTTAATCTTTCTTCTTATTCAGCAAATAGGTAAGTTATTTCTGCGCGATTCCTAAGGCAAAAAGGGTGTTAAGTCTAAATAGTTTTCAACTTCGGTAGCGAGGGAGTCTAAAATTTGCTCTCGCTGTTCCCGATAGTTAGCAACACCAGTCGGCAAAGATTTTAAACCCCGCTGTTGACGCAAGCGATTTAACCAAGCACGTCGCCAAGGGCCATTATCAAACAGCCCATGCAAATAACTACCCCAGACTGATTGACAGCTATCCACCAACCCTAAATTAACATCATCAAATAAAGGTTGGAAGGCTTTGCTATCACCTTGCTGTTCTACGCGCGATCGCCCTTGATGAATTTCAAACCCATTGACTGGCAAACCCATCTGCGGGTAATTTGAGCTAACTTGGCGCTGACGAGCTATTTTCTGTCCTGTGATTACAGTTCTAATTGGTAAGAGATTCAATCCTTGAAATCTACCTGCTTGTCCCTCAATTCCCTCTGGATCAGCGATGATTTGCCCTAACATTTGGTAACCGCCACAGATACCTAAAACTGTACCACCAGACGCGGCATAATTTTGTATTGCTTCGGCCATACCGCTTCTTTGTAGTAATAACAAATCAGCAATTGTGGTTTTTGTACCTGGAATAATCACAGCATCAGGGTGTCCCAAATCTTGCTTTGGACTGAGGTATTTCACGGAAACTGTGGGTTCTGATTCCAGTGGATCAAAGTCGGTAAAGTTGGCAATTCTCGGTAAGCGGATGACGGCGATATTGAGGTCAGCTTGGGCTTTGAGTGAGTTACGTTCTAGTAAATCAAGGGAGTCTTCTGCTGGGAATGTTTCCTGGAAATAAGGGATAACACCCACAACAGGAATACCGATACGGGCTTCTAACCATTGTATTCCAGGTTCCAAGAGCGATCGCTGTCCCCGGAACTTATTAATGACGATACCTTTAATAAGTTGGCGTTCGTCTGGTTCTAGTAACTCTAAAGTGCCGACTACATGGGCAAAAGCACCACCTCTATCAATATCAACTACTAATATAGTTGGTGCATTCAAGTATTTTGCTACTCGCATGTTTGTCAAGTCGCGGTGCTTGAGGTTAATCTCTGCTGGACTACCAGCGCCTTCACAAACCAGCAAGTCAAATTCCGTACTTAAATGCTGTAAAGATTCTTCAATTGTCCGCCAACCCAGCTCAAAGTATTGCTCGTAGTAATCTGCGGCATTAACTTTGCCTACAGGTCTCCCTTTGATAATTACCTGAGAAGTCATGTCTCCTTGGGGTTTGAGCAAAATTGGGTTCATTTCTACCCAAGGAACGACTCCTGCGGCCCAGGCTTGTACTGCTTGAGCATAGCCCATTTCTCCCCCGCTAGCGGTAACATAAGCATTTAAAGCCATATTTTGACCTTTAAAGGGAGCCACCCGCAAACCACGCCGCGACAAGATACGACAAATAGCTGTAGTTATCAGTGATTTCCCTGCGTGGGATGTTGTTCCCACTACCATAATTGATTTCATAGTCACTATCAGTTTTTCAAAATAAGGGGTAAAAACTCAGGGTATAATATGGCAATCTGCTCATCAGCACTCAGAAAGCCGGGAAGCTTCGAGACTAGATTAAGTACAGGCATTCACCCCAAACCCCAAGGAGATCCTAGAGTTTTTGATACCTGCTACTAATTCATTCTTACCAACACCTGACAAATTCAGTCAGATGAGGATGGTAAAGATTTCATCAAGGAGTTTGATGCTTCCGTAGTAATATTGTTCCCTTTAGCTCCCTAATCCTAACTCTTTGGTTTTCGATTCTAAAAAGGTAGTCTAAACCAACGAATCATCGCATTATATAGGCGATCGCTCCATGAGGGAGTAGACCAGTTTTTTCCCTGGTATTGTTCTACTAATTGATGACCTAAAGGAGTAAGGCGAAAACTATCTGTAATTCCTTGACCATCAACTTCTCGTCGGAGAATACCTACTTGAATTAGCCAGTTTAAATCGTTATCACATACCAACTCTGACAAGGGGCGGTTGGTGTACCCATGCTTGACACCATTTTCTGAGGCGATCGCACCCAATGACACGCTCTGGTGACGCATCGCTTCAAACAATACCAGACTAAAGGGAGAACACATTAGCGATCGTTTAGCTCTATCTACTGTGCTAGGGGAATAGGAAAATGTTTTTGGGTTGGGGAAATCAATAGTAGGCATTCTGTATTTGGAGCGATTTTTTTAATAAAGATTATTTATTAACGAGTATATTTTAGAACCAACTACTTAGTTTTTTTGAATATGCATTTGTGCTGTTTTTTGGCTAAGGGATTTCCAAGAAAACGTAGACGCGCAGCGGCTTAACGCAGGCTACCACAGAGGAGGACACTTGCGTGGGCGGGTCTCCCGACTTGAGCAAAGTGTCCGTCGCGCAGAGGACACGGAGATATGAAGAAGAAAGAGGATTGTTGTATGAGATTTTTGGATATTTTTTAATTTGGAAGTCCCTAAGTCATTTAATCATTGTGAATTATTGTAAAATTTCAGAGTCATCAATAATCTGAAACAGGAAAGGTTCATTATGCCTCTAGCAGTTGGTACGGATGCACCTGCATTTACCGTCAAAGATACTAACGGCAACACCGTCTCTTTATCTGATTTTGCTGGGAAGACAGTTGTTTTGTATTTTTACCCCAAAGATGACACTCCAGGCTGCACCAAACAAGCTTGTAGCTTCCGGGATGCCCAACCTAATTATCAAGGTAAGGATGTTGTAGTGTTGGGAGTCAGCGCCGACGATGAGGTCTCCCATCAAGCATTCACCCAAAAATATAATCTGAATTTTCCCCTACTGGCTGATACCGAGAAAACCCTGATCAACGCTTACGACGTTGATGGCGGTGGTTATGCCAAGCGTGTCACTTACGTAATTGACCCTAACGGCAAAATCATTCATGTTGATACCAGTGTAAACACAACCACACATGCCAACGATGTTTTAGCTGCATTGGGGCTGTAGTTGGTTTGACCGCATAACTTCAGGATTTATTTTACATTTGCCTCACCCCACTTTGCTTGGGGTGAGGCTTTTGGTCTGCATTCATTTTTGTGGTTGAGGTGTAGCCTCTGGAAGCGTAACCGCTGGTAAACCTGGAACTACCTGACCTTGCTGCTGTTGGTTTTGAAGTCGTTTGTTTTGCTCGGCTTTAAACTGTTCTGCGGCTGAATTTAGTTGTTGATTTTTTTGATCAGGATTCCAGTTAAAACTTCCAAAGTTTGCCCGATGCATCAAATCGAACATATTTAAATTACCTGAGTTAGGGCGGTAGAACGGATCAGTATTTTGGTCTGTTGTACTACCGCTGGGAAAAGCATCGACTTGGTTGAGTTGAGCCAAGCTAGGTTGAGCTATGAATAAGGAAGCAAAGCCAATTCCTGCTATAACAAGTCTAGAAAATGGGAAAAATGGTTTTTTCATTTTTTGTACCTTAAATTATTCTCTTTTATCTTAAGCAAGAGTCCGTCGCAATTGGGGTTGAATAGTTAATAAGGCGACAATGGCAAAGCCCAACAACACTAGCAATGCTCTGCCAAATGTAACGTCACCCCAAAAAGCCTGCATCACCACACTATCTAATCCCCAATTACTATGAAGATAAAGATAGCGAATTGGTTCAATGGCGTAGCTAAGAGGATTGAGAGTAGCTATAACCTGTAACCACTTGGGCATGAAGGATAAAGGAGCCAAAGCTGTACTAGCAAATAACAGCGGCAAATTGGTAACAAAAATTACTGCAATCAATTCAATGTGTCCAGGTAAGGCAAAAGCTAAGCCCAGGGAAATGGCAGTTACACCCAAAGCTAGGAGAAAGACAATTAAAGCGATCGCACCTAAACCTGTTGCATCCGGTAACCCAGCCCCTAAAAATGCTGCTGCGGCTACAATCACAGCTGCTTGCAACAAACTTTGACTAATAATAAAGATTGCCGAAGCAAAGACAATTGAAAACCGCGACGCTAAAGGAGCCACCAGCAAACGATTTAAAAAGCCAAATTCACGGTCAAACATCACAGGTAAACCAGCATTTAGCGCTCCAGCAAAGGCTGTAAAGACAATTACACCAGCAGCCAAAAACTGACTGTAATTCGTTGTACTACCAAATAAACCTTTAGGTGCATTTTGGAATAAAGCACCAAATAGCACCAACCACATCACCGGTTGAATAATTCCCGCAACTAATGTTGAAGGACGGCGTTGCAACTGAATAAACAAGCGCCGAGTTAAAGCCAGTGTCTCTTGTACTAATTCACCAAAAAAATTGGGCGGAGCATTCGCATCTACTTGGGGCGATGCTAGTTGCTGCCAATTCAGATCAGATTTAGGAGTAACGCTCATAATAATTGGGAATTGGGAATTGGGAATTGGGAATTGGGAATTGGGAATTGGGAATTGGGACATTGGGAATGGGGCATTGAGAATGGGGTATGGGGCATTGATTATTATTCTCTTTATCTCCCCCTGCTCCTCTGCTCCTCTGCTCCCCTGATTCCTAGCCCCTTATCTCATATTTTGCTTCTTTTCCGCTTTCGGGTCGCGGGTGGCGACTGCTGCTAATTCGGCATCCATTAAGGTGCGTCCTGTAGCGGCGAGGTAAACGTCATCTAAACTGGGGCGAGATTGAGCAATGCCAAAAATGGGTAAGTCGGCAGCATTCAATGCTTGCTGGATGGTAATTAGAGCATCATTTTGGGGTGTCACTACCAAGTTGAGGGAATTACCTTGAGCGCTGTTGATGATTACTTCTTGCACAAACGGTAAAGCTTGCAGGAGGTCTTTGGCTTTTTCGGCTTCTTCCCTAGGAGAAAACTCGCGGATTCGCAGAGTTATGCGATCGCCTCCTACTTGATCTTTTAATTGTGAAGGTGTCCCAGCTGCAATCACAACGCCGCGATCAATAATTGCCACGCGATCAGCTAAGGCATCAATTTCTTCTAAATAATGGCTGGTAATGACTACAGTTGTGCCAGATTCCCGTAGTTTCCGCAGGAAATCCCACACTACAAAACGGCTTTCGATATCAAGTCCTACAGTTGGCTCATCCAATACCAGCACATCTGGTGCATGAAGTAAACCCGCAGCCAAATCTAGGCGTTTGCGTAAACCTCCAGAATAAGTCCCAGTTTTTTGATTGGCGTATTCTTGCAGACCGAGTAAATTTAATACCATGTCAACACGCTGTTTGGCGATCGCTCTGGGAAGATGATAAAGCGCTGCTTGCAATTGCAACAGTTCTTTTCCTGTCAGCACCTTATCTATTGCAACTTCCTGAGCGACATAACCTAAGCGTTGTCTGGCCAGTTTAGGATTATCCAACACAGAAATGCCAGATACTTCAATTTTGCCAGCATCCGGTGTGGTGAGAGTACACAAGGCACGCAGAGTAGTAGTTTTTCCCGCACCGTTGGGGCCAAGTAAACCAAAGATTTCTCCTGGTTCTACCTCAAAGGAAACATCCTTCACGGCGACCACCGTGCCATAGTGCTTTTGCAGATTTTGAATTAAAACGGCGGGAGCCATGACAGCTTATCCCTAACTATACAAATCTCAACAAAGTCTATTCTTATTGTAAGAGTTAGGAGCTAAGAGTGATGAGTTAAAATCTGGTTAATTGATAAAAGTTGCCTCTAATACCGTTTCACTTTAAAGTTGATACATTTGGGCAGGCAGGGGGAGCAGGGGTAGCAGGGGAGGCAGGGGGAGTAAGAAAAGTGACTGACGTAGATAAAAGTCGAGTATTAGGACTTGACCTTTTTTGAATTAAAAATTAAAAATGTAAACTCAATCTACTGGCAAGACTCCCAGAGTGATTGGAGTTGATCTTGGCAGAAAGGATATCGCTACTACTTCTACGGGTAAATCGTGGAGTGGTCAACAGATTCAAAATATTCGTGACCGTTATAGCAGGGTCAGAGCTAACGTTCAATCCAAACGCACTCGCTCGTCTAGGCGACTTTTGAGAAGGTTTTCTGGGAGAGAACAGAAGTTTCAGGAATGGTTGAATCACAATATTTCTAAACAGCTTGTTCAAGAAGCTAAAAACACAAATGCGAGTCTGGCTTTTGAGGATTTGACTAATATTAGGCAGTCGCTCAATACCAAGCCTAGAAGTAAAATTGAACGTCGTAAAACCAATAATTGGGCGTTCTATCAACTGCGTTTGTTTGTTAGCTACAAAGCAAATATTGCTGGCGTTCCAGTGGTATTTGTTCCACCTGCCTACACAAGTCAAACTTGTTCGCGCTGCTATCACGTCCACCCGATCAAAGGCAAATCGTATCGCAATGGAAAAGTTTTTAAATGTGGGCATTGTGGGTTTGAGCATGATGCTGATATAAACGCGGCTAAAAATATTGCTGCTTTGGGGATGTCTGTAAGCCATCCTGAAAGTCCGGGGATGACGTGCCAGTTGCAAGGGCAAATGTCTTTGTTTGGCTTGTTCGATCTGGGCTAAAGCTCAGTGTCTTTAGACCTGAGTTGCTTACATATCGTGTAGCTGCAAATATTTTGTGCGCGCCTCGACCTAACATAAAATAGTGCTATCCGCCAAATACCTGTGGCCAAGTTGTGACTACAAAAACGGTAACTGCTGCGATCGCTAACAACCCTTGAATCAAATTTCCTATTAACGAGCCTACTACGATTCCTACACCAGCCTTAACTGCTAACCATAAATTACGTCGGTAAATAAATTCACCGATAATTGCTCCTAGTAATGGCCCTAATAAAATTCCTAGTAGGGGGCCGCCAAAAGGTAAAGTTGGCAATAATCCTAAAAATCCCACTACTAAACCAACGATCGCACCAATTTGTCCCCATTTACTAGCACCTGCTTGTTTTGCTCCCAAGTAACTAGCTGAAAAATCTACTCCAATACTCAAAAGTAAAACAATTACTGTAACGATTAGTGGTATTTTAATTGCTGCAAAAGAACTACTAACGATTCCCCAGATAATAATTCCTACTAAAATTAAACTGCTACCAGGGATGGCGGGAACTACAGCACCAATGATACCTACAACCATTAAAGCTAATAATAGCCAATAGATAATTTGCATAATTCGTAATTCGTAATCGCTAACTTTTAACTTCTAACTCTTGCATAGTAACTGCTAATTTATCAGCAATTCCAGCAATCCATTTTTCATCTTGTTTAGTGTAACTGCGAGGAACATTTGCGCCCAAAATTAATACACCTTGATTGCCAATTGGTTGACAAATTACCCCTTGAGTATTTTCTGGCAGGTAATCAAATTCGATTTTGCCAGGATATATATTTAGATTAACTAAATAAACTGGCTGGTGTTTTTCTAAGACTCGGTTCAAGATTGACCCTGGTACTACTTCAGATTTAGCAGCCAGAATACCGCGACGTAACAAAACTTTACCTTGATAGAAAACTACTAGCGATCGCGTCACTGTATTAGTTAATAATAAATGAGATGCCCAGGCTAATTCTGTTTTCACGGTTTCTGGCAAATCTGCTGCTAATACAAAACCTTCTTCCCCAATTAATTCTACAGATTCAGGCGATCGCGGCTGTACTTGCTGCCAAATTAAACCTGTTAAAATCAACACTGCACTCAGAATTACACCTAGCACATCTCCACGCGATTGGGACTCGGTTAGTTCTGTTGTCAACAAACGGTTAACCAACAAAAGTACAGCGCCTAACCCCCCGACAGCAATGGGTAGACGCCGCAAAATTAAATTGGGATCAGATTTAGTCATTAGTCCAGTTCAGTTGTTTATGTACCTCCCCTGCTTCCCCTGCTTCCCCTGCTCTCTTCATTCCTCTCCTGGTTCGATAATTCGCTGAAACAAATAACCAGTACCTCGTGCTGTGAGAATCAATTCTGGGTTGCTGGGATCATCTTCTAATTTTGCCCGCAACCGGGAAATATGCACATCTACCACACGAGTATCAACATGGCGTTCTGGTGTGTAACCCCATACCTCTTGCAAAATTTCCGAACGAGAAAAAGCTTCTCCAGAACGGCTTACTAGTAACTCTAGTAAGCTAAATTCCATTCCCGTCAATCGAATACGCTCATCGCCCTTGTAGACTTGTCGCTTATTCGTATCAATTTTAATATTCCCCACATGGATTACACCAGAGCTAGGAATACCAGAAGCCCCAGTTTTGTCTACTCGACGTAGCACCGAGCGAATCCGTGCTTCTAACTCTTTGGGAGAAAATGGTTTAACTACATAGTCGTCAGCGCCCAATTCTAAACCGGTAATGCGATCGGCTACATCACCCAATGCTGTTAGCATAATAATTGGGACATCTGATTCTTTACGTAATTCTTGACACACACCGTAGCCATCAAGCTTTGGCATCATCACATCCAAAACCACTAGATCAGGTTCAGCCTTGCGAAAAGTTTCCAAAGCTTCTTCCCCGTCGCCAGCCGTCACTACATCGTAGCCAATCATGGAAAGGCGCGTTTCCAAAATCCGGCGAATGCTGGCTTCGTCGTCTACCACCAGGATTTTTTCTTTATGACTTTCCAAGTTTCACAATGCTCCTTAACTAAAATTTCTCATGATTAATTTTTAATACCATAATATTAAGATATCATTCCATCAATTGATTGAGAAAAAGCTGTAACTACTACTATTAATTGGATTTTAGTTTTGACCAAACCTTAAGGAAAAATTAAGATTAATTAATAATATTTAAGATTTAAGATTTAAGAATGGCAAAGCCTAAAACCTTTTTCACTTGCAACGAGTGCGGAGCAGAATCTTCCCAGTGGTTTGGTAAGTGTCCAGCTTGTGGTACTTACAACTCTCTCGAAGAACAAATTTCCATCCAATCTTCAGTGGATATACCCAGTCGGGGAGTAGTGAGTGGTTGGCAAACAAACCAGAGTAATGGTAAACCTGCTGTTAAGTCAGCAAAACCTAGAGCTTCCCTGACATTTAATCAAATTAGCGATCGCCAAATTGCCCGTTGGGAATCTGGTTATGCTGAACTAGATCGGGTGCTTGGTGGTGGGGTTGTTCCCGGTTCGATGGTGCTAATTGGTGGAGATCCGGGAATTGGGAAATCTACTTTACTATTACAAGTATCAAATCAGCTAGCGCAGAGATATCGTATCCTTTACGTAACTGGGGAAGAATCAGGACAGCAGGTAAAATTACGGGCTTCTCGTTTAGGAGTCTCCAATTCTCAAGACGAACTGAGTGATGAGGATGGTAAAGCATTAGAAACTACTGATTCTAAAACATCCCATGATCATGACCAAGGCAAAACAACTGCTGAAGAGAGTGTAAATGCAGATTTATATATATTGCCAGAAACAGATTTAGAAGAAATTTTACGGGAAATAGAATCCCTCAGACCAAATTTGGCAGTTATCGATAGTATTCAAACAGTGTTCTTTCCAGCACTCACCTCTGCACCTGGTTCTGTAGCCCAGGTGAGAGAATGCACGGCGGCGTTGATGAAGGTGGCTAAGCATGAAGATATCACAATGTTAATTGTGGGGCATGTCACTAAAGAAGGAGCGATCGCCGGGCCAAAAGTATTAGAACACTTAGTAGATACGGTATTGTATTTTGAAGGCGATCGCTTTGCCTCCCATCGGCTATTAAGAACCGTGAAAAACCGCTTTGGCGCAACTCACGAAATTGGCATCTTTGAAATGGTGGCAGATGGATTACGAGAAGTCTCCAATCCCTCAGAGCTATTTTTAGGCAACCGTGACGATCCCGCTCCTGGTACAGCGATTGTAGTTGCTTGTGAAGGTACTCGCCCCATTGTTGTCGAGTTGCAAGCCCTTGTAAGCCCCACTAGCTACCCTTCTCCTCGGCGTGCTGGAACTGGCGTAGACTACAACCGCCTAGTGCAAATTCTGGCAGTCTTAGAAAAACGCGTGGGGATTCCTATGTCGAAATTAGATTCTTACGTCGCTTCTGCGGGTGGGTTAAATGTGGAAGAACCAGCAGTAGATTTAGGCATAGCTATTGCCATTGTTGCCAGTTTCCGCGATCGCATAGTCGATCCAGGTACTGTTTTAATTGGCGAAGTTGGGTTAGGGGGACAGGTGCGCTCAGTTTCTCAAATGGAACTACGGTTGAAAGAAGCTGCCAAACTAGGATTTAAACGAGCGATCGTGCCTAAAGGGCAAAAATTCCCCGATCTTGATATCGAGATTTTACCAGTTGCCAAAGTAATAGATGCAATTATTGCAGCGATACCACACCAAACCTTAGAAGATAGCGATTTAAAGATGGATGAAGATGAAGATTAGGATCTCACCTACAACCTCTCTTTGGCAATGACAAGTGCCTAGTACGAGAAGGCAAAAGTAAAAAGTCCAGGACTTACGCAAAAATGGACAAAAAGCTTAATTTATCGAACCGCCAAGATGCCTTCGCGCAGCGTCTCGTAGAGAAGAACGCCAAGAATTGGTAGAGTGTGCGTAAGTCCTAAAGTCAAAAGGCACAAGAAATAAGTCTTATACCGTAAGCTTTTTGTCTGCTTTAGATGGTAGGTTTATTTACGCCGTGTTGTACTAGCAGAACTCCTGAAGGAAAAACTACCATGACAGCCCTCACCCAAGACTACAAAATCACTTGGGAAAAACTACCCGATGATTACAAACTGTCAGATGACCCAGTGGACAACATCAACCAACCAGCCTTAGCAGCTGCACTCACAGAAAGTCTACAATTAGCCGGAAAAATTTCAGCTAACGCCCTAACAACAACCAATTATGGCATTTGTGCCACCCTCAACAACAGAATGATCATTAAAGCCCCTGATTGGGCTTTTATTCCTAAAATTAATGTTAATAGAGAAGAAGTAACACGCAGTTATACCCCTCAACTACAGGGTGACATTCCCGTAATTGTGATGGAATTTACTTCCGATACAGAAGGTACAGAATATTCTATAAAACCAACCTATCCCCCAGGTAAATGGTTTTTCTATGAGCGGATCTTAAAAGTACCAAACTACATTATCTTTGAGCCAGATAGCGGCAGTGTCGAAACGTATCGCTTAGACGAAACAGAACGGTACATATTGCAAGAACCGGATGAAAATAAACGCAACTGGATAGCCCAAATGAATCTTTATCTTGGGGTATGGCAAGGTACTCGCGATAACCGCACAGGAAACTGGTTGCGGTGGTGGGATGAACAAGGAAACTTATTACTTTGGGGTAGAGAATTAGCAGAACAAGAAAGACAACGCGCCGAACGACTAGCTGCACAACTGAGGGCTGCGGGAATTGAACCACAAGATTAGACGAAAAATAAAATTTTAATTAACAAGAACCCCGATTTTTCAAAAAAGTCGGGGTTCTGAGTCTCTAGAGTTATTTTTTAAAACTAGTATAGTAGCCCCAAATTGAAGATAATTCTGTTAGTGAGTGTTGCTAACATTACTTTAAATAAGCGTAGTTTATTCTCCTTAAAACTGGAAAATTACTAATAATAATTTTTGAATTTGTAATTGACAAGTATAAAATTATACTTTACTATAAAGACATGATAAAGGCGATCGCCCAATCCCGGAAAGATGAATGCGATCGCCCTTATCTGGCCCCTTTATCAGAGACAATTATCATCATGGCACAATTAGAAAATTCCGCCCAGTCAAAATTAGAACAGTTCTTGGGTGAAAATTTAGATACACCCATCCTCAATCAATCAACTGAAAACTCATTTCCCAAGAGAGAACCGATTAAGCATTTACTGATTGGTTCACCCAAAGCTGTTACCAGTACAATTCACTATTTGCAGGTTATTGGCTACGCCAGCGTTGGAGATTGGAGTCCACTGCTACCAGCCGATAACCCAGATGAAGTGATGAGTATTTTAATCCGTCAAATTTTGATGCAATAAACCTAAATTAGATCCCCGACTTTTCAAAAAAGTCGGGGATCTGGTATGCGTGTCAACTTAAGCCTGTACGGACTGACACAACATTAGGGCTTTGAAACTTTGCAGGTTTTATCTATGTAGACGCGATTTTTAACCGCCCATTTCGCTAGGATTAAATCAATCTAATAAACAACAAATCCCCAACAAGCAAAAATCATGAACATTCAACTTAAGCCCGAAGATGAGCAATTTATTCAAACACAAATTGCTAAAGGTAAATATGAAAATCCAGAAGAAGTTATTAGTAAAGCATTGAAACTGTTAGATAAGTGGGAAAAGGGTTATCAAAATTGGGTTGAAGAAACCCGTCATCAAGTGGAAGTCGCTGCTCAAGCATTAGATAGAGGCGAAGGTATTGACGGAGAAGTTGTAGTTGAGCGACTGCGGGATAAACTGCGTCAAGCCAGAAAAAATCAAGCATGAAACAACACATTATCTCTCCAGAGGCAAATCAAGATTTAGAAGCAATTATTGATTATTTTACGACTCGTAATATTGACGCTGGAGAGCGATTTATTGATGAGTTTAATAAAAAATGTAGATATCTTGCTAATTTTCCTAATATGGGACGTAGTTATGCAGATATTAAGGATTATTTGCGGGGCGTACTTTTAGATGGTTACATCATTCTTTATCGAGTTGCAGATAGCGGAATAGAAGTTTTACGTGTAGTGAGCGGTTATAGAGATTTAGAATCTTTATTTGCAGATTCGGGTGATGATTAAGCAGGGATTTTCTGCCCATAACTTGGCGTAGGTTGGGTTGAGGTTAGATATTAGTTTTTCTCTATTCCTTGTTCCCAGTTTTCAGTTACCTGAGATTTTTGTGCCTCAGAAGCAATCATCCCATTGATGTAGCTAACAATTATCACTAATTCTCCAATAGCTTCCATTTCAGCCGCTTCTTCTAGTGTCAGAGAATCAGCTGTTTTTTTATCTACAAGCTTTTGCATTCGAGCTTGCAATTCGTCTGTCAATTTAAACAGATTCAGATTATTGACTTTTTCAACTTGAATCCCATTCGCTAGCCAGGATGAGGGTTTAACTACTATTGGTGTCATAGGTTTGTGACGACTCTCGCCGCTAATTGCAAGCAATGTAGCAGGAGCATCTAACTTCG
>JAYGHB010000005.1:77385-131550 GCA_034931985.1 Halotia wernerae UHCC 0503 | reverse complement strand
CTGTTTACTAAATCCTTTGCCCGTATGCCTTTCACAACTTAACGGGAAAAGTCAGGTCCTAATTCCGTTGTCTTGGAAGACATCGACGGTGATGGCAAACTTGATTTGGTGGTGGCAAAAGATGCGAGTACCAACAACGTCTCGGTACTGTTGAACGATGGTAATGGCAGTTTTGGCAATGCTACCGATGTCACAGTCCAAACATCTTCGGCTTACGCGACTGTGGGAGACTTAAACGGTGACGGTCAAGGTGACTTGGTAATCGCAAACGCTGATAGTAACAAAGTCTCAGTACTACTTAATAACTCTATCCCCACAAATATCCAACTGACAAATATTACTCAAAATATCTTCACTGTCAAAAGTAAAATTAAAGGTGGCAAAGCAAAACTCTCCATCAAAATTTCAGGCAGCACTTCTACAGTAGTGAATGAGTTGGGTGTATTTGTCGTTGACGACGCAGAAGGAACTATTGATGGTATTGCTCCCGATGCAGTGGGATATACAGAAGTAGCTCTCAAGCGAGCTAAGGTAGTTTTATCTGCTATTACTAATGCTCCCAATGGTTTTAATCCTGCTGACTTAACAAACTTGCTGGAATTCAACTCAGGTGCAAATCTGAGATTCTACTTAGTACGTAACAGCACTACCAATGCTGTGCTATCTGGACAAACTTCCTTCTCTCAGGTCATGTTCTCTTCAGCCACGAACGTCAAAGTAGAAACTTCCATCACTGAAGGATTTTCTCTGACTTGGAAAGGTGCATCTAGTAGCGGTACTGACCTAGTAGTAAAAATTAAGGAAACTAATCAAGCGATACCTCTAGGTATAAAACTTCAAGGTAAACATCAAGGCGAAGTTATTGATTTGCGAGAGGTCAAAACTAAGGTAAAAGCAGAGTTTATTGTCAACAGAGAAGCTGCTTACGACAACTTAATTGGCTTCTGTCGGGTAGATGATGAGAATGGTGGCATTGATAGTGATAACGATGGTACTGTTGACCTACGTCCGGGAGATGCAGGCTACATCAAAGCAGTCATTCGCTCTCGTGTTGAGGGTATTGACTTAAAGGTGAACAACCAAGGTGCAGCAACTTTTACCGGCAGCTTCAACTCAGGCTCAATCTTTACACCTTTTATTATTGCCAATAGCACTATAGAGGCAGTTTTAAGTAGTAATTCCGATTTTCTGCCAGTTTACTTGCCATTCTTAGGTGCTAACCCTGGTAAAACAAATCATATTCGCCTTCTAGGAAATAACATCTTTGGTTTTGAGGATCAAGCACGAGGTGGTGATCGCGATTACAACGATTTAATTGTTCGAGTCAATCTGACTGTGGACAATGTGAATACCTGAGTATGTTACACATCATATAGGTTAGTACATGATTTCACAAGTTCGTAGCGAAAAATAGCCTTCCATTAAACCTTTGCGTTCCTCTGCGTTTAAAAAAACCTAGAACCGCAAGGATGGATATTCGTATGGAGTTTGAAACTAAACTGATGGCGTTAGCGAGTCTTCGAGCGTCATAAATTCGCCTACGCCTTACCCCCATGCTTGAAAGCAGGGGCTTCCACGGCGAGAGGTGTTTGGTGATTGGAAAAATCCGCAGTTATTCTGGTTAATAAGCTTGATTCCGCTGTTCGGCCCTTTAATTTATTTATGTGTGCGTCCCCCTTTACCAGAAGTAGATGCAGAAATAACATCTAAACCGCAAGCAATCAATCAAAATTTTCTCAACAAGCACGATTTACTATAACTTGAATTTTTACTTACGCATTTTATAAATTTTTGGTAGCTGCCACCAAGGAATATGGGGATATTCATGATGTTCTTTGTGATAGCCAAAGTGATAGCATGTGATAAATGACCACCAAATTGGACGGTTAATAGTTTGGGCATTATGAGGCTGAATATAACCCCCTATTGGCTGACGATGTGGTAAAAAAGTTCCAAAATAAAACAATTGTAACGAACTTAAAAGTGAAGGAATTACCCAAAAGTAAATTAGGTTTATGCTAGGAATATGGAGTTGGTAACTAGCAAAATTATAAATAATAGTTATAATAATAATTTGTCGCCAGCTCCAATAATTCTTCATAAAATAAAAATACCAAGCCCAGAAATTTTTATATTTACCATTATGAAAATCTGGGTCTATTTGACTAGCTGGACTATGGTGGTGTAACCAATGTTTTTTCAATAGTTTTTTGTATGGTAAAAGACCATATAAAGATATGCACAATAAACCAATAAAATGATTAATTTTGGGGCTTTGAGGAAAAACTATCCCATGCATGGCATCATGAGATGTAATAAATAATCCTGTGTATAAAAATGTTTGCCAAATTACAATAGGCAACAACATCAAAAAATTCAACTTGGAGATGTCAATAGAAAGTAAAAAAATTAGGCTAATAGCCCATACGCTAATAATAATAAAAGCGATAAAAAGCCCTTTAAATGTAGATTTACTTTTCACTCCTGAATTCAATTTTATTTGATAACTAGGTAGTGGTTCTAAATGGATCACGCTTTTACTCCGCGTAGTATTCAAGGTAAAAATTATCAAAATATAGTCAACACAAAAAGCACCAACCACTTACTAGAGAACTCTATTAGTGGTCAGCGTTTTATACTAAACAGTACTTAGTATCTAGAATTGTGTATAACTATTACGATACTTTAACTATTATTACATAATAATATACCAAAAACCCTTGTCGTCGAGAGATTCGGTGATACAAGTTACGACATCGCGGATTTTGGTATTTTCAGCAAACAATGTCTTATAACTATTACTTGTAGACACTGAAGCCTGCAAACAAAGACGGTAACTATTAGCGGGTAGTACGTCCTGCACTACGCTGTAGCCGTTGATATCCCAAAGTAGGTAAGCAAGAAAACCAACTATAGCCAAGCAACCGTTTCAAAGTTCGGTCTAGGGATTGAATCATTAGGATAACGTTCCATTGTTAACTTTTCTTAAGCATCGAATTACATATTTCATAGTACTTGCCTACCCAACATAGACCTATCTGTCTTTAGTTCCAAAGTACAAGCAAGTCTAAAGGATGAGATTTTAAGGATTTTTATCACAGATGAATTTGGCTGTAGGCTTGCTATAAAAATTAATTTTTGACAACTTTTAAAGTTTTGCAACTACTATCTGTACAACCACTAATGAATCCACCTATCACTTGAATTTGTCGCAAATATGCTAAACATTCTGTGGTAATTACTTCTCCCGGAATTAAGACAGGAATTCCTGGAGGATAAGGACAAACAATTTCAGCACAGATGCGATCGCTTGTCTGTTCTAGTGGTAAAGTCTCACTTGTAGCAAAAAAAGCTCTGCGGGGAGAAATTTGCCCAGAATACTCAAAGTCACTTAATAGGTTGTGCGAAGTTGAGCTTTTTACAGTCAAGTTGGTTTGGTAATCTGCTTGGGCAAGAGTGGTAAAACTTTGTACTAATTGATCAATATCAGCTTGAGTGTTGCCCAAACTAATAATAAAAGTAAGATTTCGCAAAGATGCAAATTCAGCGGTAACGCCCAATTTTTGATCTAAAATTTCTTCAGCTTCAAATCCAGTTAAACCTAAACCAGAAACGCTAACAGTTAGTCGTGTTCTGTCTAAAGCCACAAACCCAGATGAGGGCATTTCTAAAACTGATAATCTCGGAATCTGACTGATTTTTCTGCTAGCTGTATCTGCAAGTTGCAAAGTCCGAGACATCAGCGCTGTTCCAGATAATGCCATTTGCTGACGTGCTGCGTCTAAAGAAGCTAAAAGTACATAACTAGGACTAGTAGATTGCACGAGTTGCAAGGCTTTATTTACTCGGTCAACGTCTATTTTGTGGCCTTGGACATGCAACATTGAGGCCTGTGTCATGGCACCGAGTACCTTGTGGATGGATTGTACAGTTAAGTCTGCACCTACAGCTAAAGCGGGGGTAGGTAGTTTGGGATGAAAGGCAAAGTGCGCGCCGTGTGCTTCATCTACAAGTAAAGGAATATTATATTGATGGGTAACTTGAGCGATCGCTCTTAAATCTCCACAAACACCATAATACGTTGGATAAACTATCAACACTGCTTTAGCATCCGGATGCCGTTCTAGGGTAAATTGCAGGGCGCTTGGTGTAATACTGTGAGCAATATCTAAGACTGAATCATATTCAGGATTGAGAAAAATCGGGATAGCACCAGAAAGAATTAAGCCAGCGATCGCAGAAGAATGCACATTTCGAGACAAAATGATTTTATCACCTGTGCCACAGGTAGCGAGAATTGCCGCTTCAACTCCACAAGTAGAACCATTGACAAGAAACCATGTTTGTGAAGCACCAAAAGCTTCCGCCGCCAGTTGTTGCGCCTCTTGAATCACGCCTTGGGGTGCAAACAGATTATCTAAATTTGCTAACTCTGTTAAATCAGCACGAAATACAGCTTTACCAAGCAAATCAGCCAAAGGTTGAGAAATTCCCTGACCTCTTTTATGTCCTGGCGTATAAAAAGGCGTGTGAGGGTCGTTTATACAGGCTTGTATGGCATCTAATAAAGGTGTTTGGTTTTGATTGAGCATTTAGAGCAAGCCTTACAATTGATTTGCATTAAACCCCTCTCTTCTGATGGATTGCAAGCTAAACCTATGGATTGATGAATACCTTGATTCTAAGAGAGAAAATAATACAAGTATCACTATATCACTGCAAAAATTACTTGATGTATACGCACGTATACACACATTTGTAATTACGCAAGGAGGAAAAATGGCAACTCGACAATATAAGCGCGCAATTGGAACATTTTCTAGCCGACAGCAAGCTGAAGAAGCTTTGCATGAACTCAGAAACTCAGGTTTCTCGATGGATAAAGTGTCTGTGTTAGCTAAAGATACAGACCGCAATGACCAAATTGCTGGGGCTGATGTCAAAGATCGCGGTGACAATGAAGCTCAAGAAGGAGCTGGGATTGGAGCTACGACAGGTACTGTCTTAGGAGGTCTCGGTGGCTTACTTGTAGGTCTTGAAGCTTTGTTAGTTCCAGGCGCAGGTCCTTTTCTAGCAGCTGGTACCATCGCAACGACCTTAGCTGGTGCTGGTATTGGGGCAGCAGCAGGTGGTATAGTAGGCGCTCTGACTGGTTTAGGTATTCCTGAAGAGGAAGCAAGAGCTTACAGCGATCGCGTATCTCAAGGACACTACTTAGTAACCATAGAAGGTTATGAAGAAGAAATTGAGCGTGCTGCTTCTATTTTGAGCAATCGAGGTATTCGTGAGTGGAGAGTATACGACATCTCTGATGATCATACTTCCAGTTCTGGTGTCAATCGTACTGGTATGAATCGAGATATCGATAGAACTACCACCGATGAAAGTACTGTGGAAATTATTGACAAACGCGATCGCGTCGGCTAATTCATTGATTTAAAAAAAGTTGGCAATGCTTGAGCATGAGGCACTTACTAATTTAGTATGTAAATGGGAAAGTAAGCCGCCAATAACAGTAGTTACACCCTCCAAAGAGCGTAGGCGCGGAGTTATTTGTAGTTAAAAACAACACACTAAAAGCACCGATTCATCAAAGCAGTTATTGACTACAATATAGCCCGCGATCGCTCTTTATTTATGCTGAGTGTGCCAGTAGTTAAGTATATCTTTGACCAAAACTTCATGTATCCAAATTTGGCAAACGATTACTAATGGCACAGCTAAAAATACACCTAAAAATCCGAAAAAACTACCAAAAATTACTACTGCTAATAACGTAACTGCTGGCAAAATTGATGCTTGGCTTCTCATTACTAGAGGTACTATAACAAGGCTTTCAATTTGTTGAATTCCAAAATACAATAATACAACGGCTACTGGTTTCCAAGGCGCATCGCCTAAGGCAAAGAGTACAGGCGGAATCACGCTTAAAGTTGGGCCGAGGTTAGGGATAAACTCTAAAAATCCTGCCAAAATAGCATTAACTAGTGGTGACGGTATCTGCAAGATAGAGAGTCCAACATAGCTCAAAATAGCAATAAAAAACATCGTCATCAGTGTGCCTTTGATCCAACCAGTTAAAGAAGCAGCACACTTATGCAAAATTACATCAACTCGCTGGCGGTAAAAAGCAGGGAATAGCAGTGTAAAGCCTCGTCGGTAAGGAGTCGGATCTGATAGCAACATGATGGTCAAAACAAAAAATAGCAGTAATCCTAAAACAATGCTAAGCGAACTACTGATCAAGAAAAAGAAGTTATTAATCAGTTGATTTGACCAAGATTGTAGACTTTGAGTTAAATATCTCAATCCGCGAATATTTTCTAAAAGATTATCTGGAATTACATTGAGTAGCCAATTATTCCATAAACGTAAACGTTCTAATGCCATTGGTAAAAGATTACTGAATTGCTGCAACTGCTGAACAATATTGGGCATAATCAGTACAAAAAAACTAACTAAAATCACCAATAAAAGACCTACGGTTAAAGCGATCGCAATGCCACGTTTGATCCGAAATCTCTGTAAAAATCTGACAAGTTGATTTAACACTGTAGCCAAAACTACAGACGCAAATGCTACCAAAAGTATTTGTCTAATTTGCCAAATAATATAAATGGATATAACAAGAGCTAAGAAGCCAATCCATTGCCCTAAACGCACAAGGCTACCTCCAATATGGAATTATTTAAATATTCATAATGACTTAATTACTTAATAATTACTATTTTATAGTAAAAAATAAAGCCTCTTAGAGGCTGATTTTTATTCAAAACTCTAAATCGAACTTTAGACATATTTTTACAATTTATTAATAGATGATTAATGTGCTTTGCTAAAACGGTTATATTTCTATACAAACAAAACCTGTTTATGGGCGATCGCTCATAAGTAAGTCGGTATCATGAAATAATTAAAGGTTTGTAGTGGTAGCTTTCAGTCCTCCGATGCATCCCCTATAGGACTGAGCCGCTGACTACGAGCCAATTTCACGATTTATTCATCTCAAACCTAATACGACTGACTTAAAATTTGATACAATTACGAGATAATAGATAAATAAGAAATTTAGTTTAACTCCATGAATCCTGATTAGATGTAAAGCTATGATTTCTCAAGATTACGATTCAATTCATGTTGAAGACCGTTTGCTTCGACAAATCGAAATTAAAGAAAATCAGCTAAAAATTGCACAAGAATCTAATATGGTCTATGTAGCAGAAGCTTTAGAGATTCAACTGCTAGAATTACGGTGTCACTTGTCAGAGCCGCAAGACCATGAACTGCAAGCATTGATGAGTTTATTAGACGATTAAACTCTGTGAGCAAACAAATTAAAAATATAAAATTACATTACCCTTATGAGGGTTTTACATCCACTAGTGCAGCTTGGCAAAAATAACTACCCAATAGAAAAAGTTTAAAAAGCTTATGGTATGAACTTTCTTACCTCCTGCCTGATTGGATCAGCACTAAAATTAAGTAATATAAAATACATGCGCCTGCTTGCAGCACTTAAATTTTTTCGGGATTGTAACCCACCTCATGTCAGAAATAGTCCCATTATTACTGAATCAAGTATTAATTCTGATGATTATCAGCTAGTCTTAACTTTCTATTCTCCTATAGGAAATTAATATGCTACAGCTTATAATCATCGTAATTTTTGTTCTTTTAGGCTCTGCTCTTTGTTCTGGTGCAGAAACAGCACTATTTTCTGTTTCTACATTGAGAGTCCGACAATTAGCGCAATCTAATAACCCTTCAGCGGTTGCACTTTTGGCAATTCGTGAAAACATGAATCGGCCTATTGCAACCATTGTAATACTCAATAATACCTTTAATATTATTGGCAGTATTATTATGGGTAGTATTGCTACTCAAGTGTTAGGTTATCAGTGGCTTGGTGTATTTTCAGGTTTATTGACCTTCCTGATTATCATCTTTGGTGAAATTATCCCAAAAACGATTGGAGAGCGCTATTCAGAAAAAATTGCCATGTTAGTAGCTCTCCCTGTCACGGGGCTATCTATTGCTTTCACACCCTTAGTTTGGATTTTAGAAAATGTGACTGCACCTTTTTCTAAAGGTAAAAAAAGACCAACAACGAATGAAGCAGAAATAAAATTGTTGGCAGATATTGGTAAACAAGAAGGAATTATTGAAAGTGATGAAGCAGAAATGATTCAGCGGGTATTTAGATTAAATGATGTAACATCATCTGACCTAATGACACCACGAATTATGCTGACATCCATAAAAGGTGATTTAACGCTTGCGGAAGGAAAAAACGACATTATCACCTCTCAACATACCAGAATAATTGTGACTGATGACTCTATCGATCAAGTTATTGGATATGCCTTAAAACAGAATTTATTAACAGCAATGGTTGAAGGCAGTAGTGATCAAAAAATTGCTACTATGGCTCGAAAAGCTTTTTTTGTTCCTGAGAGTATTCGAGCAGATAAACTACTTAAACATTTTATAGAAGCGCGTGAACATCTTGCAGTAGTAGTGGATGAATACGGAAACGTTGCTGGTGTGATTACTTTGGAAGATGTGCTTGAGGTAATAACTGGTGAAATTGTAGATGAAACTGACAGAACCGTCGATCTACAACAGATTGCCCGCAAAAAGCGAGAAAAAATGTTGCAGTCTATGAATAATGGCAATCAACCTTTAAATGGAAATTATCCTTTGCAATTGTACTAGGGCATGGGGCAGAGTCAACTCAATTAAAAATTAATAATGTAAAATTAAAAATTAATATTGAGTCAGCCGAATAAGTGGCACAAATAGAACCAAAGTATACTTAATCAAACCCATGATTTAAGTACATATTTGTAGGGCTGCCACTTATGTCATCACCGCTTGAACGCCCTTTGAAAATTGAAATTAGATTGCCATCTTCCCATCCTCGGTTGCTGGAAGGATTGGATATATGGCTACATTTAGGTTTGATATCTGATGCTCAAGTCAGACAGCTATGCAGCGAGTTTCTAGTTTGTCGAGTAGTATTACAACCCCAGGCTGAACCTGAACCACAGGTAACAGTTGCAACTTCTGACCCTGTCAAGCAGTTGCCTGTAGCAGTTTTACAAGGCCGGAGACAACCACCACAGCCAGCTAAACCGAACTTTTTAGCCACAATGTTGCAATCGTTGGGGGCAGAATTGAGTGTCCGTTGGCTGCTGTTCTTGGGCGTATTCTTGGTAGTAGTTTCCTCTGGTGTACTAGCTGCTAGTCAGTGGGAAAGATTTCCCGCCTCTGGACAATATGGGGTTTTATTTGCTTATACCTTGAGTTTCTGGGGGTTTAGTTTTTGGGCAGGTAGGCAAAACAACCTCAGATTGACGGCTCAGACATTGCTGATTGTCACCCTATTATTGATACCAGTCAATTTTTGGGCAATGGATAGCTTCAGGTTATGGCAAAATCCATTGAATTGGTTGACAGTAGCGATCGCTTGTCCTATTTTGACGTTGGTTACAGTTTTACTTTGCAGCAATCGGGTAGTTTTTAATAATTTACCAACTGGAAAACTGCCTCTAGTCAATGTTTTGGGACTGAGTTATCTGCATTGGGGTTGGCAATTACCAAGCTTTCCCTTGATTGCTGTTTATGTGGCAATGGTAGGTACAACGATTATTACCGTTTATCAAAATCGCTCTCTACAATTAGCAAATGAGGATAGGCGGCGTACTGGAACGGGAATGAATTTGTACGCTGCTGTAATTATTTATGCCCTACTAGTACTGCTGGTACGAGCAATTTTTGTGGCTGGGGTAAATGTTACTCAGTTGGGCTTGGCTATTGGCATTTGCGGCTGGTTAGTAACTTGGTTAGTACAACAAAAAGTAGGGGAAGCAGAATCGCCTTCTATTACTTCTTTGCCTCTTTGTCTCTTAGTCTGGGAAAGGCTTGGGGGAGTTTTACTCTTTTTGGGTTGGCTGGTGGCTGTATTTGATCATCCTTGGCAAGCAATAGCTGTAAGTGGATTGAGTTTATGGTTTGTGACGCATCGCTTGCAAAGGCATAGTTTAAAGATTGATTTGGCGGCAATTTTTACTATTGGCTTACAAACAATTTGGTTGGGTTGGCGATTAGTTCCTGGTGGGGTACAAGCATGGGCGATCGCTACTGGTACTATTTTCACTAATGCTCAAAATGAACCTTGGGCGTTGCTGAGTGTAGCTTTGTTTCCTTACTTAATTTTGATGGTAGCGATCGCAGATCATCTACATCGCACCCAAAAACGAGAATTAGCTCAGTTTGGCGAAATATTAGCACTATTATTTGGCAGTTGTTTAACTACGATCTCTCTGGTAAATCCCACATTGCGATCGCTAAATCTGCTATTTTCGACAATCACTATTGCCATTGTCACCAAACGCCGTTCTGCTAATTCTGCCCCTTTGATTTACTTTACTCACATCATGGGGGTATTAACGCTTTGCTCTGTTATTGATTGGTTATTGCCAACTCTCAGCAAAGAAGTCTGGGCAAGCATTTTGTTAGCTTTGATGGTGGCAGAATGGATATTGAGCCTCAAAAATAGATTATGGCAACGTAGTTCATGGTACATCGGTTTGGGACTTGCCGTTATTAGTTTCGCTCTATTGTGGATCAATGCCGAATCATCTTGGTATGGCTTTACTAGTAACCCAAATTATTGGGGTGTCACTTGGCTAATTACACCTTTAGCACTCACAGGTTTAGCCAGTCGCACAACTGTCCCACAGCGTACTATCAATAGTGTCTTGAGTGTCTTTGCTGTAGTCATGTCCCAGACACTAACTTTACCGCTACCAGAAACCAGATTAATTGGTTTGGCTGTGGCTGCGACTGTGATGTTTGTGAATACGCGCTATTTACGAAACCAAGTAACTGCGGGAATTACGGTAGGTTTTGGTCTAATTTTGATGACTGCGCTGTTATGGGAAAATCTACCTGGGCTACCACGCCTCACGATCGCAGGTTGGTTTGTTGTCGGAGCGATCGCCATTTTTAGTTTATGGCTAGGGCGGACATTTCTCAATCGACGCGGTGATGAGTTAGCAACCATATATGCACAAGCAAGCGATCAATGGGCGATCGCTTTGTGTAGCTTTGAGTTGGTAGCTATGACGCTACACTCAACATTAATTTACTGGAATATTGTCGCACCAGGAGTATTTTACTTAGCTGCAACTGCTATTACATTAGGGGCGATCGCTTATCGCAGTTGGGGAGAACCGACAAATTGGGCATTTTATGGCATCGGTTGGTGTCTGGAATTGTTAATTGCTCAAGTGTTGGGCTTTGGCGATCGTTCAGTTATTAAGATTGCTGCTGCTAACATTGCCTTGGGTTTAATCACTCAGCTTTTCGGTGAATGGTGGCGACGACAATACCAATTAGAAAGGCTGCCTAGTAGCTTCCACATTTTGCCATTAATCTATGGTGCATTCAGCGTGCTGCTGCGTTTGAACACCTTTACTGACTGGACAGGTTTATATTCTTTGGGTGTAGCTTTAATTGTGATTGGTGTAGGGCGACGCAATCATGCCTTCAAACCCCTGCTTTACTTTGGCATTATTGGCGTATCAATTTCTGCTTATGAACTTTTGTTTTATCAAATGTCTCAAGCAACGGGAGGAGGATTAGGCGATGGCTTAATTGCTATGTCTGCCCTTGGTACTAGCATTATGTATGCTTATCGCATTCTTTCACCTTGGCTGATTAGTTACTTACGCCTGACTCCTCAAGAACTCAAAGGTATTGCCCATCTTCACTGGGCTTGGAGTAGTTGCTTATTAATAGCAGCCATCACTGCTCCCATTGATGTTAACCGTTTAGTGGGTTTAGCAACAGGGATATTTTTGATTCGCTATGCCATCTTTCAAGGACGGCATACCTCTACTTCACCCAGCATCTTGGGGAGAATAACAGTAGGAGAAATGTGGGTTTACCTCGGCTTATTAGAGGTAGCCGCCATGAGGATTTATTGGCGGGAGACAGCAGTAGGACAGTGGTTAGCTGGGCCGTTAATTCCTTGGAACGGTGCGATCGCTTGCGTAGTTGCCTATTTTCTGTACATTTTACCTTGGGAAAATTGGGGATGGTCTAAAAGACCGTGGCAATTAGCCGCATACATTGTACCGTTAATAATTTTATGGGAAACCAGACTGCAAGTTTACCCAATCACTTTGCTACTAGCAGCTGGGTTTTATATCTTTTTGGCGAAAGTTAGTGAAAATATTCGTTTTACATACATCAGCGTGGCATTAATTGATTGGGCGCTATTTCGTTGGTTTGATAACTTACGCCTGACTGATGCTTTATGGTATGTAACATTAATTGGATTATCGCTGCTGTACATTACCCAAGTAGATCCTTTACTAAAACTGCCAGATTATAAAACAACTCGTCATAGTTTACGAATGCTAGGCAGTGGCTTAATTTGTGGATGGGCAATTTTATTTCATCAAAATACAGCCTTGATACCTGGAATTTTCAGCCTCATCGCCATTTTTACCGGATTAGCTTTTAGAATACGGGCTTTTCTTTATGTTGGCACAGCTACATTTTTAATCACTAGTATTTATCAATCCGTGATTTTTAGTTGGCGCTACCCGTTTATAAAATGGGTTGTTGGCTTACTAGTTGGCATCGCTCTAATTTCAATTGCAGCCAACTTTGAAACCCGGCGCACTCAATTTACTTCTCTAATTCGCAATGCTATTGATGAATTTCAAGCATGGGAATAGGGATAGTTATTAGTCTTGAAAAGTTTTGCGCCCGAAGTTGCCACAACGCAACGGCACTCTCTTCTCTACGAGTACAGAAGTATTTCATCCCTCCAACCCGCTAAACAACTTTGCCAACACAACATTAGAAAATAAAAATCCCTCTGGATCACTCAACCGTAACCTACCGTCTATAACTTTTACCCAACCTTTCTCAAGGTAAGGCTGCAAAATCTTTTGAATCTTCTTTACCTTCTCTTCTCCAAACTCCTCAGCTAAAATGGACAAACTCACACCTTCTGCTAAACGCAAACCCAACATTAAGGTTTCTAACAAAATCTCATCTGGTGGTGTCACTTTACAATTAATCACACCACCATTAGCAATCAAATCTTGTACCCATTGGTAATACTCTTTAGTCTTGCGTGGACGAGTAAAGCGTTTACCCTGTACATAACTCGCTGCACCCATACCAAAACCGTAATAGGGTCGATTTTCCCAGTAAACCCGATTATGCCGACATTGATGGCCGGGTTGAGCATAATTAGAAATTTCATAATGCTCATAACCTGCTTCGGTCAAAACCTGCTGCCCCATTTGGTACATTTTGACTGTGGTTACATCTGTGGGTAAAGGACTATCACCAGGTTTGTAGTAACGACCAAAAGCTGTCCCTGGCTCAATGGTGAGGTCATATATAGATATATGAGTCGGCGCAATTGCCACTGCTTTGTCCAGAGAATCTTGCCACTGATCTAAAGACTGATGCGGCAACCCGGAAATGAGGTCTATGCTAAATTCGGGAATCTCGACTTGGTGGATTAGTTCCGCAGATGCAAGAATATCTACAACTGAGTGCGATCGCCCAGCAACTTGCAATAATTCTTCCTGAAAGGCTTGTATACCCAAACTTACCCGGTTCACGCCTATACTACGGTAGCCTAGTATATGTGCTAAATCAAATGTGCCTGGGTCTATTTCCATTGAAATTTCTACTCCAGCAGCAATCCCAAAACGCTTTTCTAGCGCTCCTAGTATACGTTGCAACTGCTCTACTGATAGCAGCGACGGAGTACCGCCACCAAAAAAAATTGTCTTTAGGAGTTGACCACAGGTTGGCGCGATCGCAATTTCTTCACATAGTACATCAACATATTGAGAGATAGTACCAGATGTTTCACCCCGCAAGCGATCGCCCACCACAAACACGGGGAAATCACAATAAAAGCACCGCCGTCTGCAAAAGGGAATATGTATATAAGCAGAACTTGCAATGCCAGAAACATTAACTTTTTGAGTCATTGTGAAAAAGAAGGAAATTAATCCAACGAAAGAATTAAAAATAATGAAAATAAATAGTTTTTTTACAAGTTTTTATCGTTTTACAACAAAATCATGAAAAATCTCAACAGAAAACACTTTAGTTATAATATTTGCAGATATTCCCTGCTTAAAAGCCTAGTGTAAAGTCAATATTGATTAATCTCTTTTACAGGTGAAATGAAAAATACTTGACTTGATCGGGTAACACAGTCGCAGGAAAACAAGACAACCATGCTTGACGCTATTATCATTATCTCATTTATTCTGGCAGCATCGGGAATAGGGTTCTACAGCACTGAACTATTACCCAATGGTTCGCTAGATCGGGTCACAAACATAGAAGCTTTACGCTTAGTTGTTGCCGTTTTTGCCGCCATTATTGGCGGTGCGATCGGACTGAGTTTTCAAACGACATACCGTCGCCTAGAAGCACAAGTCCGAGAAATGCCACTGGAAATGATCTTAACTCGTGCTGTTGGCTTAGTGATTGGGCTATTGCTAGCTAACTTGATGCTAGCCCCACTATTTTTGCTACCCATCCCCGCAGATTTTGGATTTATTAAGCCCTTGGTGGCAGTTGTCGGCAGTATTATACTTGCTGTGACTGGCATGAATTTAGCCGATACTCATGGACGAGGCTTATTGCGGTTTATTAATCCCAACACCGTAGAGACGATGGTAGCGGAAGGGACACTAAAACCAGCCAATACCAAAGTTTTAGACACTAGCTGTATTATTGATGGTCGTATTGAAGCATTACTAGAAACAGGTTTTCTGGAAGGACAAATTCTCGTACCCCAGTTTGTCTTACAAGAATTGCAACAAGTCGCTGATGCTAGTAAAGACCAAAAGCGGGTGCGAGGAAGGCGTGGGCTAGAGATTCTTAACCGCATTAAAGGAGCTTACACCGATCGCATCTTGATCAACCCTGTTGATTATGAAGATATTGCTACAGTAGATGCAAAATTAGTGCGCTTTGCCCAAGAAATTAACGGTACATTGCTAACCAATGATTACAACTTGTCTAAAGTTGCTAGTGTGCAGAAAGTACCTGTCTTGAATGTCAATGACTTAGTGAATGCGGTTCGTCCCAGTTATCTACCTGGCGACAATTTAGATCTGAAGGTTCTTAAAGAAGGCAAAGAACCTAGTCAGGGAATCGGCTACTTGGATGATGGCACAATGGTTGTTGTTGAAGAAGGCAGTAACTATGTAGGTGCTGAAGTGCGAGTAGTAGTCACCAGTGCTTTGCAAACCTCAGCAGGACGAATGATTTTTGCTAAACCCCAAGCTTCAGCATTGGCGTGAGGGAAAATGCCAAGTGCAATTAAAGTTAATTAAATTGTGCATACGCGCAGCGTCGGCTTAGCCATCGGTGCAGGTTAATTGCACCGATGATTTTTTTGAGGTTTAACAGAATTAATAAACCAAATTTATTCAAGTTTGGGAGTTTAAGTCCCCTGCTTCTATAACAATACTCCGGACAATTTTTAGTTGAGGGAATCGACAAGAAAGCTATTGAACCATTAAGGTGCTGATTAGAACAAACAAGCACCGGATCGATAGCCACATGGAATAAGACACACAAAAAATGCCCAAAATGCGATCGCATCCTAGCTAATCGGGGAGTATCTTGGAAATAGAGGTTTGATCTTGTTGAGTAGCGGTCATGACTACAGAGGAATTTCTACGATTGATCGAAAAACAGCGCCCATGTCCCCAGACACTGCCAAAAGCGTTGCGAGCCTTATGGTATGACAAGCAAGGTGATTGGAACCAAGCTCATGAAATAGTTCAAAATGCTAGCGATGCTGATAGTGCCTGGGTTCATGCCTATTTACACCGTAAAGAGGGCGATTTGAGCAATGCTGGTTACTGGTATCGACGCAGCGGCCAGCCAGAGTTTTCAGGAGAGTTAAATCAAGAATGGCAACAAATTACTTCTTTATTATTAAAGAAGGTTAACACAACTCATGGATGCTGAAGAATTGAAGCGACGTTATACCGCAGGGGAAAGATATTTTCCAGCAGCGAGTTTAAGTAAAACCAAGCTGATTGGAGCCTATTTACCTGGAATCAACTTATGGGGAGCCGACTTAAGTGGAGCTAACTTAGCCAAAGCCAAACTCTGGGGAGCTGACTTAAGTAGAGCTAACCTAGCCAAAGCAAACTTAACTAGAGCGAATTTGAGTGGTGTAAAACTGAAGGAAGCAAATCTGCGAGGAGCCAAACTCAACCTATCCAAATTGTACGGAGCAGATTTGACTGGTGCTTACTATGATGACAGTACCAGCTTTTCTAGAGGTTTTGACCCTATCAGTAGAAATATGCAAAAGTTTTAGTTTTAACTTTGCAACAGCTTAAAAAACGTAGATGCTACCGCAAATAGTCCACATAGCAGTAGTTGACTAACAAAACTGACTATCAGGTCTGAATGTTGTAATTAATAGATTTGTGTAGACGTGATTTCTAATCGCCTGGTTTTGAAATTCTCAAATTAAAACTCAGCACTTTGCGGTGTACGGGGAAAGGGAATCACATCACGAATATTTCCCATACCTGTCATAAATTGCACAAGTCGTTCAAAACCCAAGCCAAAACCAGCATGAGGAACAGTACCATAGCGGCGCAAATCAAGATACCACCACAACTCTTCTGGATTTAACCCTTGCGCTAACACGCGGCGTTCTAGAACTTCCAAGCGTTCTTCCCGCTGGGAACCACCAACAATTTCGCCAATTTTGGGTGCAAGAATATCCATTGCGCGGACGGTTTTTTCATCGTCGTTCAAGCGCATATAAAATGCTTTAATTTGTGCTGGGTAGTCTGTAACGATCGCAGGCTTTTTGAATAGCTGTTCTGCTAAATAGCGCTCGTGTTCTGATTGTAAATCTAAGCCCCAACTAATCGGATATTCAAACTTGATATCGGCTTTTTCTAAAAGTGCGATCGCCTCTGTGTAAGTTAAACGCTCAAACTGATTATTAATAATATTTTCGGCTGTTGCCAACACAGAATTATCAATGCGCTGATTGAAAAATTCCATGTCTTCTGGGCAAGTTTCCAACACATATTTAAAAATGTGTTTGAGAAAAGCCTCGGCTAAATCCATATCGCCTTCTAAATCGCAAAAAGCCATTTCTGGCTCAACCATCCAAAATTCTGCCAAGTGGCGCGAGGTGTTGGAATTTTCTGCACGGAAGGTAGGGCCGAAAGTGTAGACGTTAGAAAACGCCATCGCCATCACTTCCGCTTCCAATTGACCGCTAACTGTGAGATATGTAGGTTTACCAAAAAAGTCTTGCGTGTAATCTACGGCTTGATTTTCTGTACGGGGAATATTCTTTAAATCCAAACTCGTAACACTAAATAATTCACCCGCGCCTTCGCAGTCACTAGCGGTAATGATGGGTGTATGTACCCATAAAAAGCCTCGTTCTTGGAAAAATTGGTGAATAGCCGCAGAACAGGCATTTCTCACCCGAAAAACTGCACCTAAAGAATTAGTACGCGATCGCAAATGTCCAATAGTTCGCAAAAATTCAAAGGAATGGCGTTTCTTTTGCAAAGGATAAGTTTCGGGATCAGCTTCCCCAAAGACTTCCACTGTCTCGGCTTTCAACTCAATGCGTTGTCCTTTCCCCAGAGACGTTACCAGTACCCCTCTCACCTCGACTGCTGCACCTGTATTTAGTTTTTTTAAAATAGCTTCGTAATCTGGCAAATCCTGATTGATCACAACTTGCAAATTAGCTAGTGATGAGCCATCGTTGACTTCAATAAAAGCAAATCCTTTCGACTCGCGTTTCGTCCGCACCCAGCCTTGAATTTGGGAAGACTCATCAGGTTGACCACTTCGCAATATTTCTGCAATCCGTCGATTTACCATATTTACCCAACACAGGATTTTAATATCCAGCCTATAATAACTCCCATTCCACCAAAGCGGACAGCTTGCCAGAAAGGTTTTTTGAGACTACGCCAAGAGAATAACTGGCTTTCTAAGTTTACTTCTAGCACTTCCAAGTGCTGTTGAATCTGCTGTAACTCTGCTTTAATTTCTGGGGTCTGGTGTTTATTTTGTTGCAACTTGTGAAGGCGTTGTTGCCATTGTGCTTGTTGTTGGTGATCGCTCTGCACTTGGGTATACCGTTCTTTTAATGATATGAGCGATCGTTCCACTTCCTCTAGTTCTTGTGCAAAATCTGGTTCCTGATTTTCCCCTGACGGCTGTGATTTTTTAGGCGGCTTCATTTATAAGTAGTACATTATAAGTAAATGCAACTTTGCCAATAGTTTATGTCTCAACCAACCCAGCTGCCTAAAACCAGTCAACTGAATGAATTTAGTACTCTGGAACTAGCCCAAGCCCTAATGGAAAGGCTCAGTATTTCCCCTAACGATTGGCATCGCCTCAAGTCTAACCGCAATTCTCGCGCTAATGAACAAGTAGCAGCAGCTGTTTTATATCTTCTCAAGGATCAGCCACAAGAAGCGATCGCTCGTTTAGAACAAGCAGTTGGTTGGTTAGATCGCTCCATTTCTGCGCCTCCCTGTCCAACTCACGGTGACAAGGGGCTAGGGACTAGCTAGGGGCGTGTTTTCAAACCCTAAATAGGCTTAAAAGTAGGTTGGGTTGCGCTGTGCTTAACCCAACCTACTTTTAGATTTTGAAAACCTGAGTTCTTCGTAGTCCACGCAGGCGGGGATAAAAATTCTGGCGTTGGTGATTGCGGTATGAATTAACTAAACAGAGGGATAGAACGATACTTCAAGTAATGAAGCAATAATCGAACAGAAGATTTCAGCATTTCTACGGGCTTAGAATAACATAATGTTTTGCGATGTAGTCGTGTTCAGAAAGCTCTCAATCGTTTCATTACTGAACTAATCGGTTCAGTTTAACTGTTTAGGGAATTCGCCAACGGTATCATAATTTTCAATGCCCCATAATTCAGTATGTTTTTATATCTCTCCAAATTACTCCCACTGTTTATTTATCCATTGGGACTAGCTAGCGTGAGCTTGGTAGTGGCATTGATCACATTATAGAAAAGACCACGCATTGCAGCAGGAGCGATCGCTTTATCTTTGACTTTATTGCTTGTTTGTAGTAATGCTTGGGCGGCTAAATCGTTGGTGCGATCGCTAGAGTGGCAAAATCTCCCCCTCAACCCAATACCTAATGCCGAAGCGATCGTAGTTTTGGGCGGTGCAACTAAACCGGCTTTTCCCCCCAGACCAAATGTTGATTTGAGCGAATCGGGCGATCGCGTGATTTATGCTGCTCAACTATATCGCCAAAAAAAAGCTCCGATAATTATTCTCAGTGGTGGTCGCGTCAATTGGCGCGGCGTTGGTTCACCAGAATCAGCAGATATGGCCACAATACTCACCTCTATTGGTATACCACCGGAGGCAATTATCCAAGAGCCTGATTCTTTCAACACATATCAAAATGCCGTCAATGTCAAGAAAATTTTAGAAACTCGTGGTATTAATCAAATATTATTAGTAACTTCGGCAATGCACATGCCGCGATCGCTAAAGATTTTTCAGCGTCAAGGTGTTGATGTGATTCCTGCACCTACTGACTTTCTCATCAGCCAAGGTGATATCGAGGAACTCGGCAGCACTCCCAAAGCCGCTATACTGAGTTTATTGCCTGATAGCGACAACCTCAACCAATTTACTAGCGCTTTAAAAGAATATATTGGTAGTTTTGTCTATCGCTTGCGCGGTTGGCTTTAATGAAGTTAAAGTTTCAAACTTTTTATTTACATTAGACGTAATATTTGAGACATCTCTCCGACCTGAAGGTACGGAGCTTCTAAGAATCACTTCTTAGCTTTCCTAGTTGTTCCCTTGCGGGTTTTTGACTTTGACCTAGATTGAGGTATCTCAATCCCTGGCAAACAATTTGTAGTTCGCAATTTAATTGTGAACTACAAATTGTTTGGTCACTGCATTTCGTCGTATTGCGGGGTTTCAACTCGTCTTGCTTCTAGATGAGAAGGGGGCAGAAATTCAGTGCGACGTACAGGGGCTAAAGGCGGCGTGTGGCCTTGATAGGGATGAATTACTTGTACTGTACGGCTAGGACGCTGCCGTGGGGAGAACAAAGCCAGTACACCAGCAACAACAACGCCACCACCAATAGTTAGAGTCGCGCCTCCCACTGCCCAGACAATCGGTGAAGACCACCAAGGAGTTTGAGGTTGAAGCTCTTCTGGCAAAGCTTTCGGCTGGGCGAGTTGTGACTGTTGCTGATTGATGTAAGTCTGTAATTGACTCTGGAATTGTTGATTTTGCGATCTCAGTTGTTCGTTGTCGGTTTTTAAACGCTCCAACTGCATGTTTATCCGATCCAGTTCTACGCGCTCATTGGGATTGGGAGCAACAGGGGGCTGAGGCTGAAGGTTGGGATAATATGGTGATCCCCCATAAGGATACACCGATTGCGGCATTTGGGGCGCTACCATCGTCGCTGGCATTTGCGGAGAAACAGCGAAGTTAGATTGCAGGGGAGTATTTGTCCCCTTGAGTAAAACAAGAGCCGCCAGCCCAGCTACGGCGACTCCGCCGATGAACGCCATACTTTCACTCATCGCCTTTGCCTCTCAACTGCGACGTAACTAGATTAATTTGTGACTGACCCACTCTCACTCTCACACTCATCTTTATTTCGCCTACTCAACTTCACATAATTACTCAAACTATAAGCGACCGTATCAGCTAGTTTTTTATAGCCTGCTATCTGCTGTTAATATTCAAGACTATATCCGTCAAATTGTCCACTAACCAAGAGTAAAAAAACTGCGCTGTTATACTTTTTTACTCTACTTTATCTCAATCATCAAGAGGAGTATTTTTGCTGCTGTCGGTTTTCTTGATGGCTGTTTTGAGACTTTGGCAAAATTCAGCGATCGCATTTAGTCCCTGTTCTGGTGTTCCGGTGGCTAGACGCTTGACAAAGGCACTACCCACGATCGCCGCATCTGCTCCCCATTCTTTCATTTGCTGGGCTTGTGATGTTTCGGAAATGCCAAAGCCGACTCCGATGGGTTTATCAGTAACACCCCGAATTTGTCGTAGGAAATCTGACACTCGTCCTTCTATTTGTGATCGCATACCTGTGACACCTATGACACTTACCAAATAGATAAATCCTTGAGAAGCACGAGCGATCGCTTCTATCCTTTGGGCAGAACTGGTGGGAGCAACCAACAAAGTTAAATCAATTCCGATTTTGCTGGCTGGTTGTAGCAAGCCTGCGGCTTCTTCTAAGGGTAAATCAGGTACTACCAATCCTGCCACCCCGGCGGCGGCGATTTGCTGGAGAAATTTGTCAATTCCTCGGTGCAAAATTGGGTTGTAGTAGGTGAACAAAATAATAGGCGATCGCAACTTGGGAGTAGTTGCTTGGAGCATTTCCAGCACTTGATCCAAGTTTATACCTCGTTGCAAGGCGCGGGTAGCAGCAGCTTGAATCACTGGCCCATCCGCCAAAGGATCAGAGTAAGGAACGCCAAGTTCAATGATGTCGGCTCCATTATGATCTAGAATCTGCAATGCTGCTGCTGTTGTTGCTAAATCTGGATCGCCAGCGGTAATAAATGGAATCAAAGCGCATTCTTGATTCTGTCGCAGAGTTTCAAAGCAATCGGATATTGCAGTCATTAGTCAATGGTCATTAGTCAGTGGTCAGTGGTCAGTGGTCAGTGGTCAGTGGTCAGTGGTCAGTGGTCAACAACTCCTATATTCTTGACTCTTGACTTTTGACTCATAGATGATAACTTTACAACTTCTTAGGCAGAAAGCCTACTATCCGCCTTGCCCATAGTGGGTTAACGCGAAAGATTCGGAGTCGTGAAATTGGACGACGTACCGTATAAGATAAGTATGGTTGGTTGAATTCGAGAGGTTGCTAGCGGCGGGTGAAGCGGAACGTTAGACGGCTGCTGCATTACTAGCGGCTTCAAGTGCGGCTTTTAGTTTCTGGATTTCCTGCCATAGTTCCACTATTAAGGCTTCTTTTGCCTCGTTCGATAGTTGTTTTAGGTCTGGCAGTTTTTCCATTTCTTCAGCTAACTTCTATCTCTGCCTCTTGTCAAGGGGGTTGAGCAATTACCTTTTTTGATACTTAATACTTAATATTGAAAGCAGCGATGCACATTAATCTTAATTTTCTCTAAGGTAGGCAAGATGCCCTTACTAGAAAACTTGCGAAAATGTGCATCGTGAGGTTAAAACTTAACAAGCTTTTAATTTTAATACAACGACTTAATCCACTGCCATTCCTGAGTTAATCCTTCTGGTAGAGAAACCTGTGGCTGATATCCCAAAACTTTCCGCGCCTTAGATACATCAGCAGCCGTGTGTCGCGCGTCTCCCATAGCCTTTTCTATGTGGTTTCTTTTGATTGATTTGCCGACAATCTTTTCCATCATGTCTAAAACTTCTGTTAAAACCACTCTGCTACCACCGCCAATATTGAAGATTTCGCCTACCGCTTGGGGTGCGGTAGCAGCGGCTAAATTAGCAGCAATGATATCACTCACAAATGTAAAGTCCCTTGTTTGTTGCCCATCGCCATAAATGGAAATTGTTTCATCCTGCAAAATAGATTTTAAAAATTTATGAAATGCCATATCCGGACGCTGTTTAGGCCCATAAACCGTAAAGTAACGCAGTGCCACAACAGGCACACCAAAGTTTTTGTGATACACTCCACACAAACGCTCAGCCGCTAGCTTAGTAATGCCATAAGGAGAAACAGGTTGGGGGTAAATTCCTTCATGGGTAGGCAATGTTTCAGCATCACCATATACACTAGATGTAGAAGCATATACTAATCTTTTTAAGTGTTTAGCATCTTTTGCGGCTTCTAATAAAACTTGTGTGGCGCTAATATTACGTTCTGTATAATAATGAAAACTTTTACCCCAACTAGCTCTTACCCCTGCTTGTGCTGCTTGATGGTAAATAACCTCAACATCTTGAAGTAGGGATTGCCAATCTAAAAATTGAATATCGCCCTCAACTAAGGTAAAGCTAGGCAACAATTGTAAGTGTGCAATATTCTTGCGCTTCAACATCGGATCGTAGTAATCGTTAAATTCATCAATCCCAATTACTTCTTCACCTTGTTGCAGCAGTGCTTCGACAAGGTGAGAACCAACGAATCCTGCTGCTCCAGTAATGATAATTTTAGCCATGTCCTTTATTTTATGGATATCTGCTTAATCTCAGTATTCCTAGATTAATACTTAAAATGAGTAAACTTCATTACTTGTCTTTGTTTTTCAATCAACTATTTTAACGTTTAAAATCTAAGGCTCTTCAGTTCATTTTATGGAACAGAATAATAAATAAAACCTAAAGATAGGCTGTATTTATGGCTGTGACTGGGTTTTAAGTTTTTCAGCCTTTCTATAAAACTGCGATTTTAATGCTCCACCATAAAACCAACGCAAGAACCAAATCTAATTACAAATACTTATAGAAATATTGGGTTTCTTCATGGGATATCTCCAAAATAGTAATGTTCTATAGACTCATCCACAAATCCCAAATGCTCACTATAAAGAAGTTTTAGGGATTAAAACGCAAGAGCGATCGCTTCGCCAAGGTTATGGAAAAATGTGAAAAAACCTAAAAATCGAGACTTAATCACTGAGTAAGTGAAAAGAACAAAACCAGAAGTTATCAGCCAAGCGTATCTTTGCGGAACATTAAATTCGCTCAGTTAAAATATTTCGATTTGTCCAACAGAGATTTAGGTTAAATCCTCAAAAGTATGAGCTAAGTCAACAGGAATCTGAGCTTTGATCATTGTTGTGTCAGGTATATTTTCACGACTTGGTAAGTAGATGAACAAAAATATTTACAGTCATTGCGAGCAAAGCGTAAAACCTTTGGCATAGTAACTCTACCAGACGCTACCGCGTTAAGCGTTCGCGTAGCGTCTGGTAGAGAAGCAATCCCAGCCGCAAGCGAATTGCTACCCTGCGGGAAGCCGCTTTGCGTCTACATTCCGCTACCCTTGTAGCTTTCTAGTTTCATTTAATTACTGTACTGAATTTATAAAGTTGACTGTACTGAATTTATAAAGTCCAGGACATTTCTAGCCACTTCTATATATGATGATTTGAGTATTACAAGCAGCAAACAGATGGCAGCAATAAAACTTCAGCGTATGGTGATATGGTGAAATTATTATCCTACGATTTTGGCTATTTTCTGAGTCAGTAGAAGACTTGTATAAGTATGAGAATTAGTGAAAAATTGATCCGCGAGTAATCTTAGGGTATCTCGTTTAGCAAGGGACACACAAGGAAATCAGTGAAAGTTTTAGTTGTAGGTAATGGGGGGCGTGAACACGCTCTAACATGGAAACTGTTGCAATCTCAGCAAATTGAGCAAGTTGTGTGTGTGCCGGGAAATGGAGGCACTGCAAGCATGGAACGTTGCCAGAATTTGCCTCTGGCAGTTGATAATTTTGAGGGCATCAGTCAATATGCTCTGGAAAATGGCATTTCTTTGGTGGTAATTGGACCAGAAGTGCCATTAGCACAAGGAATTACAGACTATCTCCAAAATAAAGGACTGATGGTATTTGGCCCCGTCAAAGCGGGAGCGCAGATTGAAGCGAGTAAGGCTTGGGCAAAAGCTCTCATGCAGTCAGCAGGAATCCCTACAGCTAAGGCTGCGGTATTTACAGAGGCATTAGCAGCTAAATCATACGTCAAAGCACAGGGAGCGCCCATAGTTGTCAAAGCTGATGGTTTGGCAGCTGGTAAGGGTGTCATAGTTGCCCAAACCTTAGAACAAGCTCAGATTGCCATTGATGCGATTTTTCAAGGTCAGTTTGGTAGTGCAGGCAATTTTGTCGTTATTGAAGAATGTTTGGTTGGGCAAGAGGTTTCGGTTTTAGCACTGACCGATGGCTTAACAATTCGACCTTTGCTATCGGCTCAAGATCATAAGCGAATTGGTGAAGGTGATACAGGAGAAAATACTGGGGGAATGGGAGCTTATGCCCCAGCGCCGATTGCCACACCTGAATTGATGGCACGCGTTCAAACAGAAGTCTTAGAAAAGGCGATCGCATCTTTAAGAGCGAAAGGCATTGACTACAGAGGGGTGCTTTATGCTGGGTTGATGATTGCACACAACGGCGATTTTAAGGTTTTAGAATTTAACTGTCGCTTTGGCGATCCAGAAACCCAGGTAATTTTGCCACTTTTGACAACACCCTTAGAAGAGTTACTTCTAGCTTGTGTACAGCAGCGTTTAGGCGAATTACCGCCTATTACTTGGCAAGAAGGGGTATGTGCTACTGTCGTCGCTGCCTCAGGCGGTTATCCTGGAGAATATGAGAAAGGCAAAGTTATTACTGGTATTAGTGAGGCAGAAGCAGCAGGAGCAACTGTATTTCATGCTGGCACCAAGTTGAACCAACAACAAGTAGTAACAGACGGAGGAAGAGTGTTAAATGTCACCGGAGTCGGCAAAAATTTTGAGCAAGCGATCGCCCAAGCATACGCCAGCATCAAAGCTATTCAGTTTGAGGGGATATATTATCGAAAAGACATTGGGCATAGAGTGGTAAATAAAGAGTAACTTACGCATACTCAACAAGGATCATGTAGCTTGCGATCGCACACCCTGATCTTTTTGTAAAATACTAGAGAAACAAATTCTAGGAGGCTGCGGATATGACTCCAGATGACATCTACCGTTATCTTCTAGAAGAAACAGCGCCAGACCGTAAACTTTATGTTGCTGTTGGTGCAATCACTTATAAAAGCTTTTTCAACCAGGATGTGATTCAACTCATCCTCCATAAACATCAACTTCCACTCATTGTCGTCGATACACAGATAGAGGAGATCACACAGTTACGCTCTCCCGCTAACCGCAAGCGTTATCAAAGATTATGGTGTTGGGAGGAATTGCGAGGCAAATTAGTTGCATCCTCCAACTGATTTTTATCCACGAGAAAATATGGCGGAGGATAGCAGCTAATTTGCCAATAACCTAGGCTACTACGTATAATCTGGAACTCCGTTTTATTAACTTGACATTGTTAGGGTTGAACTGACCGATACGTGACCAATTATGGTCATAGATTGAGATGTTTTTGGTTTTGTCAGAATTAGTAAAACCGCCAACCCAACCACGAATTATCTCTTTTTTTCTACTCGCTCGTACATAATCACCAGACCTAAAACCAAATGGTGTTATTGTTCCACCTTGTCGTTTTAAAATCCCACCCTTTGAATAGTTCTCTTGGTGTAATTTACGTCGAAATAATTTAGGTCGAGTAATTACAATAAAAGGTGATAAGGTTACAGTACATTCCCCAGCCCAATCATGTCCATGTGATTTGGGAGTATGAAATTCTTTATACTTGATGAAATACGTAGCAGCTAATGCAATTGCATCATTGGCATGAGTTTGAGGAGTTTGTTTTGATTTATCTTTTTTATTTTTAACAAGCCCTAGCTGAGTGCGATATTTCCCTGTGTCTAGAGACTCTATTTCTTTGACTGGTGCAAGCCTGGATGCTTCATTTCTAAACCATTCTTGCCCAACTGTTACAGGAGATATACCAAACCCATTCTTCTTAGAATTACCACCGCACGACTCATCTCTAATCTCAGATATCGTAACTATTTTAGACATTTCTGTTAATACTGGAGTTTAGACTACAGTCACAAGGATGAAAAGCAAGCAGACATGCTCAACCATCAAGACTCACCCATTCATGCACACGGAGATTGGGGCAATAATTAGGGTTGGCCTCTCATGGGCATTATTTTTTGAAGTTCCAATAAAACTCGACCTCAGGGAGACAATTTGTAGTAAAATTAACAAGCCAACGCACCCAGATGTGCATAGTAGGACAAAATTGGTGGTTCTCGCCACATGAAATGACCGACCAAAAGCAAATACCTGAAAACAGGGGCGGCATAGTTCATGACTGAGAAATCGACGCATAAAATTAAGTATTGTGTTGTTTGCTGCCGGGCAATCAGTGAAAATTAAACAGATGTTTGTGAAGGGGAATCTGGACGGGGTTTTAAGACACAAATGACTTAAAACTAGACAAACTCGATGAAGCAAGAATCTCCCACTACAGGCGAGGCCTTAGTGGTGAGAGTGTCAAAAACTATAATTTATGGCATCTAATATTCAAGCTTTACCAACAGAAGTCGTATATCTGATTACAGCTGGAGAGGTAATCGACTCTTTGGCATCGGTGGTGCGGGAATTGGTGGAAAATTCCCTAGATGCAGGTGCGACGAGGATTGTAATTTATTTATGGCCGCAGCAATGGCGAATCTGTGTAGCAGATAATGGTTGCGGCATGAACCTAGAAGACTTGCAACAAGCAGCCACAGCCCATAGTACTAGTAAAATTCGCTCTAGTGACGATTTGTGGAAAATTAACAGTTTAGGGTTTCGTGGCGAAGCATTGCACAGTTTGACGACTTTAGCAGAAGTGGAGATTTTGAGTCGTCCACCAGGAAAGTCAGGATGGCGGGTTGTCTATGGCAATGGCGGGAAAGCTATGCAAGTAGAAGCAGCTGCGATCGCTCCTGGTACAGTTGTGGCAGTAGCTAATTTATTTGGTAATTGCTCATCTCGTCGTCAGGGATTACCCACAACAGCACAGCAAATGAAAGCTGTGCAGGCGACAATTCACCAAATAGCCCTTTGTCACCCTCAAGTTACTTGGCAAGTTTGGCAAAATGACCGCCAATGGTTCACCATCTGTCCTGCTGGGACAACGGGACAACTACTACCGCAGATTCTCAATCAGGTGCGACAGGGTGATTTGCAAGAAGTGAAATTAGAACTGCCTCACCCGCCAAATTCACTACTAAACCTAGTCATAGGATTACCTGACCGTTGCCATCGCCATCGTCCAGATTGGGTGCGAGTAGCTATGAATGGGCGGATGGTAAACTCACCGGAAATAGAGCAGGCAATTTTATCAGCATTTCATAGAACATTACCACGCGATCGCTATCCAGTTTGCATCTTGCATCTTGCCATTTCCCCTGATCAAATCAACTGGAATCGCAATCCAGCCAAAACAGAAATTTACCTCAACGAAATTAGTTATTGGCAAGAACAAATTACCCAAGCAATTGACCAAGCACTGCGGATTTCTGCTACCAATATTAAAGAATCTATCCACACAACCAGAGTTAGTAAGTTACTCAAAGCCTCCGAAACTAAAGGCGGTTACAACTTTAATCCTCAAAATCCCCACGAAGATAGCCAAACTCTTAACTCATTGAAAGCTGTTGCTCAAGTTAGCAATACTTATATTGTTGTAGAACATCCAGGCGGGATGTGGTTAGTAGAACAGCACATCGCCCATGAGCGAGTTTTGTATGAACAATTGTGCGATAACTGGCAACTTGTCTCCATTGAACCACCAACTATTCTTTATCAGTTGTCGCCAGCCCAAGTCTCCCAACTGCAACGTATAGGTTTAGACATTGAACCCTTTGGCGAACAACTTTGGGCAGTCCGAACCTTACCCGCAATGCTACAGCAGCGAGACGACTGTGCTGAAGCAATTTTAGAACTCAGTTGGGGAGGCGACTTACAAACGGCTCAAGTAGCCGTCGCCTGTCGTAGTGCTATTCGTAACGGGACACAGATGAATCTGCCAGAAATGCAGACACTTTTAGATAATTGGCAACGCACTCGCAACCCTCGCACCTGTCCCCACGGACGACCAATTTATTTATCGCTAGAAGAGTCTGCTTTGGCAAGGTTTTTCCGGCGTAATTGGGTAATCGGCAAAAGCCACGGAATTTAATCACAAATCGAAATTAACGTAACCGTGTTTTTACGGTATTTATCAATTATGAGCAACATCACCGAATTAATAAGTACTTTTATCTACCGCCGCCGATTTGCTGGTCTAACCAAGCTTCTAAATCAGAGATGGTTGAAAAATCTAGAAATGCTTCTCCCAAAGCTTCTAATTGCTCAGTAGACAAAACTTTAACTCGGTCAATTAGTGAGGAATCAAATTCACCAAAGCGGCGATTTAATAAGCAGTTTAAGAAGCGAAAAGCTTCTCTTTGTTCTCCCTTCTGCAAAATATCTTGATAAATTACTGACTCCTGCATAATATCCTCCCTTAAGAACTGACGAATCAATCCCTTGTCAAATCTCAAACCAGCTAAAATCTCAGTACACCCGGCGATATTCTGTCTTTCATCTCTATCTGGAATTTTAGCGACTCTTTGGGCTACTTGTGACAGTAACGCACCAGGAGAGTCAGTTTTGGTAAGAGGTGCTAAAGGTAACAGTGCCAGATTATCAAGAAATGGTGCTGAATCTTGTTCCCACAATCGTACAACTCGGTAGCGATAAGATTTCCAGTACAAAACAGCCCAAATATACTTCAATGATTCTCAGTTACCGCAATGAAATTATTTTTACTGATTGCGGGATCAGAGAATATTGGGATGAGCAAAATACTTTAAAGGTTGACCGCGATATTAACGCCGCAGTCAACCTAAAAAGACTAGGGTTGGGCATTTTCCCTAGTATAAAACGCCGTAGTGGGAAACTGGACATAGTTGGATTTATGGACGATAGTACCACCAAGGAAATCCTTCATACCCTTCATCGGGCTGTTGGAAGCCTACACTGAACCGAAGCGGTTACAGTGTAGGAGATGTCACGACTTCATTATTTTTGCCAAGCCTCAGAAAAAAGGAAGTTAATATTTCAATCACCATCAACTCACTCTCGTAAATTGGCAAAGGTATTGTTGGTAATCGATTAATTTACTCAAACGAACTACATTCTGCTAAGATGAGAAGCTGCGGCATTAGCTCTCAGTCTTGGCGCTTACTGCCCATTTAGCCCTTCAAACCATCCGTCCGCCTAAGACTGATGCCGCCACTGGCGACAGGCCGATGTTATTTCTGGAGTTTTATGTCTTTTTCTACTCTCGGCTTGTCCAATGAAATTATCCGTGCTGTCACCGAACGAGGATACACTGCACCCACACCAATCCAGATGCAAGCGATTCCTGCGGTATTGTTGGGTGGTGATTTGCTAGCTGGCGCTCAAACTGGTACAGGGAAGACTGCTAGTTTCACATTGCCATTGCTGCATCGTTTGTCGTCCGACAAGAACGTTAAAGGCGCGTCTTATGGATGCCCCCCAATTCGAGCGCTGATTCTCACCCCAACCCGTGAACTTGCCGCCCAAGTAGAAGAAAGCGTGCGTGAATACGGCAAGTACCTAAAGCTGAACTCGATGGTGATGTTCGGCGGAGTCAGTATTAATCCGCAAAAACGCCTTTTGAAGGGTGGCGTCGATATTTTAGTTGCTACTCCAGGGCGACTGTTAGACCATGTGCAGCAGGGTACGGTAAACCTATCGCACATTGAGATTTTGGTGCTGGATGAAGCAGATAGAATGCTAGACATGGGCTTTATTCGTGATATCCGCCGCATTATCTCGCTTCTGCCCAAACAGCGGCAGAACTTACTATTTTTCGCCACTTTTTCGGACAAAATCAAGGCACTAGCCGCCGGGTTACTCCATCACCCGACAATGATTGAAGTAGCACGCCGCAACGTTACCGCCGACACGGTGGCACAGAAAGTCTACAAAGTAGACCGTGACAAAAAGCGCCACTTACTAGCTCACTTGATTCGACAAGACAATTGGTATCAAGTGCTAGTGTTTACTCGTACTAAATACGGTGCTGACCGTCTGGTTAAGCAATTAATCGAGAACCGTATTCAAGCGCTGGCCATCCACGGTAACAAGAGCCAGTCTGCTCGTACTCATGCTTTGGCAAAGTTCAAGAACGGCAGCCTACAGGTATTAGTGGCAACTGACATTGCAGCGCGGGGTCTAGACATCAGCGAACTGCCCCATGTAGTCAACTTCGATTTGCCCAATGTACCGGAAGATTATGTTCATCGCATTGGTCGCACTGGCCGCGCTGGCGCATCGGGTGAAGCCATATCGCTGGTGTGCGTTGATGAATACCCATTGTTGGCAGATATCGAAAAACTGATTGAACAGCGATTGCCATTAGGAGTAATTGCTGGTTTTGGAGTCAACGATCAAACTAAGCCCGAACCAGTCCCAAATGGACACCAACCCAAATCAGGACGTGACAAACGTCCGGGTCACTCTGCTGCTAATCCGTCACCAAAGACATCGGCTAAACAATCAGCAGCGCGAACCGTAGCAGGTGGTAAGAAGTCCGATGGCCGTTCGTCTAAATCGCGCCGTTCTGCTAAAGGCGATCGCTGATCAAACAAAGATACTGGACAATTAGTCTTAACCCCTGACTGTCTATCAGTATTTATTTTGGCTAATCAAACACAGAAGGCCAAAGTTCGGATACTAAAAGTTCCCATTCAGGGAATAACTCTGGGACAGTGAGTTTTTCCCCATTTCCTAATACCGTCATCCCAGCAGTGGGGCGATAAAGAGTTATAGTCTGAGCATCTGGATCAATCAATAGTACAATTCTCACTCCCAAGTCTAACAATCTTTGAATGTTTTTTTGCACAAATGCCAGTCTGTCAAAGGCAGATTTAATCTCTACTACTAAATCTGGCAACAATTCAGGATAAGTTCGCGGTACCCACTTCAATCGTTCCCGTGAAAAAAAAGATATCCACGGCGCAACTATATCTCCATTGGGTAATTGAAATCCACCTTTAGAGGCAATAATATGCCCTAGCTTGCGCGGTTCTACCCAAGAAAACAAAAATGCACAAAATCGAGCGCTAATTTCACCAGAGGTAAAATCAGGTGGGGAATCACTCAAGTCATCTTCACTGTTAAAATCTTTAGTAGAAATGATAGTTGCTGGTGGTATCCCTAAAGATGTAATTTCTCTAAGCACTTCTTGTCTAAGATTCTGAAGGTTTACACCCAGCTTTTCTAGCACCCTCACTGCTACCCCATCTATGACTTTCAGGACACCTAGTAGAAGATGCTCTGTACCAATGAATGTGTGACCTAATTTCTGAGATTCTTCAATAGCAAAATCTAAAACTTGCTTACCTTTGGGAGTAAAGGGATACTCTACACTTTGAATTCCAGTACCACGGCCAATAATTTTTTCCACTTCAGTTTGAGCAGCTTCAAGGCTAACATCAAAAGACTTGAGAACCTTAGCAGCAAGACCATTACCTTCTACAATCAATCCAATCAAAATCTGTTCAGTACCAACACATTGATGTCCTAAACGCTCACCTTCGCCTTGTGCTAGCACAATCGCACGGTATGCTTTAGCGGTGAATCTTTCAAACATAAACTTTTCCTCTATTAAGAAGATGAATGGAATTGGACAGCGGAATATCTGAGCAATTTTGAAGGCTAAATGTAAACTGGGATCATATTTACCAACTTCAATAGCGTTGATGGTTTGACGACTCACTCCCAAAAGTTTTGCTAATTCCGCCTGTGACCAATTGCGTTGAGTTCTCAGAAGACGTAAACGGTTTTGCATTGCTTGGCCAAAAAACTAGTTTATTTGTATAAACCGCGTGTACCTTGAAAACCATAGTTTTTTGGAATTAGAGTAAAGCTCAGAACTCAAGCCACGACCGAATAATATACTCTGCTTCAAAACTCCAGGTTTCAAAATGGACGGGGTTTAGTTTTTACCTTGCCTAAACTTATAGTAAACTTTAATTGTCTTAATATCAAGTTTACTTTACATAAACAAGAACAAGCTCATGACCGCACCCGCTCCAAATCCCTAGCTGTCTAATCAGTATTTAAGAGTTTGAGACTCAAGCACAGCGCGAAGTTCTTGATGTTGATTGACTAAACCTTGTATTGCGCTAATTGGGTCATGATGAAGGCAACGTTTCTGTTGGCCGCGCCGAACTTGAAAACTTGAAAGTCAACACCCTAGACTAAACTTAGTTACCCTACAACCGAGTCATTTCAAATAATTGTTGAGCATTATTTCCTAAAAAAGCATCAAACAGCTTTGTCCTTCCAGGTTCTACTTCTACCATGTAGCGCTGGGCAATTTCATAATAGGCATAAGTCCAAGGAATTTGGATTTCTACACCATTAATATCATCAATTACTGTCACCAATTCTGTAACTGCTTGAGTTGCGGTTTGCCGCAAACCACAGGTAACATTGCCTTCTATTTCTGCTTTCATGGGTACACCCAAATTAGCTAAACCACAGGCAGTAGTATCTATATTTGGATATACTGCTGTGTTCTGGCGATTGATATAACCTGTAAAGTGGTTAACAGCATAACCATGCAACAACACCCAAGCACCATACTGACTAACCTGATTTACCTCTTGCACAACAAAACGCCGGGGAGGTTGCCAAGGACGGGTGAAGATTTTTTGGAGTTGTTGGGCAATAATTTGATAATTTTTTTCAGCTTGTGAGAAATGTGGAATTTCCAATTGAATTGAAGCTACTGTTTGATAAATTAGTTGGGCAATATTAGCAGGCAATTCATCCACAATTAACTCGCTGATAAACAGCTTAGGTAAGTCGAATTGTTCTTGTTGGGGATGACGATAATGACGGGCATAAAGATGAGTTTCATTAAAAAAATACTCTCCAACTGCGATATAACCCAAAGCTTCAGCGATTTGCCCTAGATAGTCAATCCCTAAGTTAACTTGACCTTGTGGGCTATCAACCAGCAGACGCAAAGACCGAAAGGCAATATGGTCGTTAGCGACAGTTCCACCTGCCGTAGTGATCATTTTTTGATAAGTGCGGGCATGACTGACCCTAGCACTGTATTCTTGCCAAAGTAAATCCCACAGATGAAGGGCAATTTCAGGTTTCATTTTTTGAACTTTTTAGGATATAATCACTATTTCTTAATTTCTTATGTAATGCTAATAGTCACTTATTCTTAGACGATGAAATTTTAGTTAAGAATTTTTAAACAACAGCATTGTCTTGAGCAAGAGGACATGGATAATTTGGGTCGCCAAACTCTATCTGAATAGTGGTGTGTTCAATACTAAAATTATTGTGAAGCTCTCGATTTACCTGCTCTAAAAAAGCATCGCCGGGATGTCCTGCGGGCATAATTAAGTGAGTAGTGAGAGCTGTTTCTGTGGTACTCATACCCCAGATATGCAAGTCATGTACACTAGTTACACCGGGAAGTTCAGCCAAGAATGTCCGAACGGCAAGTGGTTCAATACCTGCTGGTACGGCATCAGTGACTAAGTTAAAAGATTCTTGGAACAGTTGCCAAGTACTCACAACAATCACGACAACAATCATCAAACTCACAACTGGGTCAAACCATAGCCAACCAGTAGTAACAATTGCAATACCAGCCAGGACTGCACCCAAAGATACCGCCGCGTCAGCAACTAAGTGGAGGAAAGCTCCCTTGATGTTCAAGTCTCTTTTGCGACCAGACACGAACATTAAGGCACTTCCCATATTAATGACGATGCCTACTGCTGCCACACCGATGATTGTACTGCCTGAAACTGGGCTGGGTTCAAGTAAACGCTGGATAGCTTCCCATGCAACTGCGCCAGAAGCTACGAGTACGAGGATAGCGTTCAATAGAGCAGCCAAAATAGAGGAGCGACGTAACCCGTAAGTGCGGCGTAGTGTTGGTTGGCGACGACTGAGAAAGCTTGCTCCCCAGGCGAGTAATAAACCTAGAACATCACTCAAGTTGTGACCAGCATCGGCAAGTAAGGCAAGGGAATTGGCAACTAACCCATAAACTACTTCAATGACAACAAATCCAGTGTTGAGAGCAACGCTAATAATGAAGGCACGGTTGTAATTAATCGGTTCGTGACTGTGATTATGAGACATGAATGCTGCCCTTAAAGCGTTACCAACGATGACAGAACTTCTAAATTTCTATGCTTTGATAAGTGACAAATTTATCTTTAAGCATATCTTTGACTTCGGAATTTGAATCACAAACCTCATACCATTGAGGATGGAGTTGTTGACAAGTGGATTCCTCTGAAAATTTTTGTGCCTTGGCTTAAATATGCGAGGAATGTAATATTTGCGAGAGAATATCTACAGCAATTTGGATTTGGGCGGTGTTAATCACCAAAGGCGGACAAAAGCGAATTGCTGCTTTACCGCAACCAAGCAATAATAGACCCCGCAAGAAAGCTTCTTGAATAATGCGATCGCGCAGTGTAGGATCAAAATTACCTTCTTCATCGAATAAATCCACCGCCACCATTAAACCCTTACCTCTGGGGGGCGACATCTGAGGAAATCTTTCATGCAACCGAGTCAAGCTAGCTTGTAATAATTCTCCCATCTGGGTAGCGTTTGCCATCAAACCGCTTTCTAAAAGTCGCAAAGTGGCAATACCAGCCGCACAAGCCACGGGATTACCGCCGAATGTGGTGGCGTGGGAACCAGGAGGCCAAGTCATTAACTCAGACCGAGCTAGAATTGCCCCTAAAGGTAAACCGCTAGCAATACCTTTAGCGGCAGTAATTATATCAGGCATTACACCCCAATGGTTAATTGCAAATAAACGACCAGTACGCCCCATGCCGGCTTGTACTTCATCGACAATCATCAATATGCCATAGCGATCGCATATATCCCTAATTCTTTGTAAAAAACCATCTTCTGGGACGATGTACCCCCCTTCTCCTTGAATTGCTTCTACTGCGATCGCTGCGACTTCATGGGGTGGTAGTATTGTCGCAAATAGCTGTTTCTCTAAGTGATCCAAACTAGCGAGAGTACCGTAAGGAATATGGGTTACACCGGGAACTAAAGGGCCAAAATTTGCTCGTTGCACTGTCTTAGAACCAGTTAAAGACATAGCCCCGTAAGTGCGTCCGTGGAATGCTCCCAAGAATGCCACAATGAGCGATCGCTTGGTGTAATATCGAGCTAGTTTGATGGCTCCTTCGTTAGACTCTGCCCCGGAATTGGTAAAAAATACTTTAGCCGGAAACGCAGTTCCACTACTAGGAAAAGGCGCACGCATAGCCAATTGTTCCGCCAATTCTACCATAGGTTCATAATAAAAATCAGTTCCCGACATGTGCAACAGACGCGCTGACTGTGCTTGAATTGCCTTGACGACTTCCGGGTGGGCGTGTCCGGTGGCGGTGACGGCAATTCCTGCGGTCATATCGAGAAACACGTTGCCATCGACATCTTCCACCATACAGCCTTCACCACGAGCGACGACTAGGGGATAGTCGCGGGTATAAGAAGGAGAAGTAACAGCGCGATCGCGTTCTATAATTGCTTGAGCGCGATGTCCAGGTAAGGGAGTCACCAAGCGAGGCTCACTAGGTAAAGATAGGTTAATAGGGATACTTAACATTTTTTTTAAGATGTTTTCTAGATTACTGATGATTAAACTGCGAAGTGCAATTAGCTACAGTAGCATTTGATTCTATTTGGGCAAAATTTACATAACAGATATGTTTTATGAATCTTGAGCAAAATTTGACAAAAAAGTTTCCAAAACTTGCTATTACTAGTTGGCTAATTTAGTTTTAAAGTTTTGTAAAATGATTGTAGTGCGCGCATTTTGCCCGCGTCCCATATACAAATTAAATACGCTTGGAAAATAAGGACTTTAGTCCTTATTATGAACATTTATGACCTAATTTAATTGCTGATGTTGTTGGTGAAACAAGGAAAATACTTTTTAATTCTAGACTCGACTACTGCTTTTATTACTATGAGAGGTATAGGTTTTTACTGTATTGAGTAATATAAAGCTCAATAGTACGGAAGTAATTAGAGGTATAGGAGGTATAATACACTATTAGACTAGTTTGTCACTTAGAACAGAATGATGTGTTATACCCCAATTTTATATACGGTTGGCATTTTGTCAAGCTAATATCATTCAGATATTGAACTAGTACAATTATTGTTTATTATTAGTATTAGTATTAGAGATTTATCTGCCATTTTATGAGTATCCAATTCAACCATAAATTCCACTGTGTAGTAGGTACTGTTACTTTATTATTTATTAGTTTAGCTGGTAGCTATGTTTATCAAAACTCAAAAAATCAACAGCTAGCCCAACAACAAACTGCATTAAAAGAAAATTCTACCTTTGGTGCTAACACTACACTTGCCGCCAGTTTTCAAAATCCTGTGGTTGCTCAAGAAATATCTAATCAGGCTATCGGTAAACCAAATATAGTTATATCGGAAAAATCTACAGCATCAGTACCTGTAACCTATCCAGTCATTGATGAGTGGAAAAAATATAAATTTAGCATTAATGGCAATCAGATTTTAACTCCGATAAAATTACCAAAATCTCAGGTTAATTTTAATCAAACAGATTTATTAACTGTTCTGATCAATACCAGAAAATATTTCCAAGACCACGCTTCAGAAGATCCAGATATTTTTCGGAAAGGGATATTAGGAACCCAAGGTGTGAGTGTACCAGATATGCTCAAAACATTGGACTTTATGATTACGACCTTGAACGAAGATATTGCCAATCAACGAACAACTCGTTTACAAGATCCTAATTTTATTAATGCCAACTTTCGAGTTATTAAATGGTCTGCCTATAACCCTAAAAACCAAAAACAAGAACGATTGAGAATTACAAAATATGCTGTTTTCACTCATCCAGGTTCTCGGACAAAAACTTCTACTTTTAACACACCAATTTATAGCTTAAAATCAAACTCTAAAACCGAGACATTTTACACTAGATACACAAAGCAAGATGTTTTGTCAGGTATTTATGAACCAGGAGGAAAAGAATTTGGTAAAGTGGAACCCTTAGCTTATTTAACTCGTAACGGCTTAGAAGAAGCATTAATGCAAGGAACAGTACTGATTAATTTTACAGATGGCTCCAAAGCATTTTTTAATGTCGATAAAAATAATGGTATCTCTTACGTCCGAGGATTAAAAGCTAAAGCCCAAAAGCGTTATTGGTATTTTAGGCAAGTTGACGCAATTAAAGGATATGGACACACAATAGATGCGAAAATTTCTATTAAACCAGGAGTGACTTTTGCCGGAGATGTCCTCAATATTGGTTTAGGTAAAGTGATTGTGATTGAACATACGAAAAACGGACGTAAACATCTGCAAATGGGAGTTATTGCAGATACAGGCGGAGCTTTTTTACCTAATCTTTATCAACTGGATTTTTTGGCAGGTATTTTTCGTAGTCAAAAAGATTTTAGGCAGCATATTCAGCAACTACCTGAATATGCTAATGCATACGTTTTGGTCAAGAATTAGGCTTTCCCTTACTTTAGTGCGGGGGATTTCTGAAGAGTCCACATTTGATAAATATCAACACTAACCGCTGATACTTGATCAACAAATTCTGCGTAGAATTGACGGTTTCTTGGTAGTATTCTAATCTCTCTAATAGTCTTAAAACCAAGGTTTGCCGGCATCGGTAGATAAAATGAATCTATCCCAAACCAAGCTTTTACTTTTGTCCCCAAAGAAAAGCGAAGCATCTCATCCTTTAATTTGACCGAACGTGCAGTAAAAGTAGCTAGCGCTAACCCTCCTGACTTGCGATAATTGGGTAATCGAGGCTTTTGATTAACGCTCCCTTGTTTGAGGTCTTTTAATAATCCCAAGTAGGATTTAAGGGACTCGGCTACAGTTGTTAATATTTGTTGTGCTGTATCTGAATATAAAGCTTGGTAATGTTTTTTTGGATAGTACCTAACTGTTTATGGAAGTTTCTATTCTTCCCACGAATGGGGCATCCTGACAATGGGGGGATGGTCTTTGACCACTTTTATCGTCACGGGCAAACCACTTTTTCTTGTTCTGCGACACACCAAGCCGCAGTCAAGAAATGTCATGCCTCAGATAGGTAATCGTATTGTACCAGAGACTCTCGCTCGCTTACATTCCCAACCATAAAGCGAAAAGTTTGCGCGTCCGGGTAACAGGAGCGCAAAACTTTTCAAGACAGGGATGGGGTTTTACGCTCGATCATAAATTTTCACTCCTAACTCTTTAGCTACTAGCCTGTACAGGTTTTTGTTGGGAAACGTTACCGGGTATAGGTTCGGTTTTGGTTCCTGGTTCTACAGCAGTTAATTCAATATGATTTAACAATGTAGTGACAAATGCAAACAGCAAGAAAGGCAGCGATAGCAGAACGACGAGACCTACCGTTGCTAAGGCATACACTGGTCGTCTCGCACCCATCAAAGCCAAGGCTGAGGCCAAACTGATAGTGATTGTGATTAACCAAACAATTATTTGACCGTAAATATCGCCAAAAGTCAGGGTGCAGACAAACCGATAGTTTTGAATATTATTCTTGTTCATCACATTTGCCTCAAGTCTCTCCTTATAGGTTCTACGTTAGAGCCTTGTGTGGCTTTCAGACAATTTCTCAATATTTTTGCAAGGTTTGTAATATCGCTTCACAATCAACCTTTTTTGTGACTGGATGTTGCCAGTCACGGTCGAATCGAAACTGTTATTCGATTGGGTATTACATTAATAGAAAAACTTACACTCTTACAAAACAGAATCAAATTCAAACGCTCCCATTGCTCCCAGGCGAATTGTTAAGAGTTCAACGTCTGTTATAGCTTTGTGCGTCCCTTGGCGAGTGTTGGCAGGGGTAAACCAAAACGTTCCCGCAGATGACGTTGTTCCTCCGGTTTCTACCTCCCCAGCAAGCACGTAAACATACTCATTACACGAATGGATGTGAATCGGAATTATAGTGCCAGCACTCATGTTCAAACGATGAATTGACCCCTGTGGAACAGGTTCAGCTAACGGTAAAAACTGAGTTCCTGGAAATTGAGTCAAGTCAATCCACCGCTGGTCAATTGTGTTAATAAATATTTGCTCAAGCATAGGATATATCAATGATGCAATGATGTTGCTCACTTGTGTAAGTATGAATGAATGCGTAAATAATTAAAGGTTTATTTTAGTCCTGAAAAAAGTCTAAAACCCTTACTACAAGATTATTTCACGTTTTTTTACGTTACTTAATGTAGTTTGATTTATTCCCGCCAACCTACTTAATACCTTTTTGCTTAATCTACCAAAGACTTTTCCCAGATTATCGAATAACGCCAAAATAAGTGCTTTCTAACTTTTACTCCTCTAAGTAAACTTGTATAAATTTGTTGTACTTGCGAGAGGAAAAGATACTTATCCGTGCGAAGATGCTCTCTCATTGCGGCTGCGGCTGCTGGTGACTGCTTAATATGTCTATTTCTAAATATTTGAAAGAACCAGCTTAGAGGAACAGCTATAAAATCGCTCAAGCTATCCTGTAGATTCTCATGTTCCAGCAAATCCAGAATCACAAGCTTACCGCCAGGTTTCAAAGCAACTTCCAAATTAGGTAGTAATTTTTCTATTGGCAGATGATGAACCGTTGCAATAGACACGATCGCATCGAATTGCTCTACAGAAAATTCCTGCTTTAAAATGTCGGCAACATGGAAATCTATGTTTGTATATTTCTTGGATCGCTGTCTGGCAACTTCTATCATGTTAGGGGATAAATCTATTGCCAAAACTTTAGCAGTACGTTTAGCTAACAGACGTGAGAATGCACCAGTTCCGCACCCAATATCAAGTACATTTTCGCAGTGAGGCGGTAAATGTTTGAGGAGAAAATTGTGATAATGACTATTGTGATTCCATACCTCTTGCTCATGCAAAGCAATTTGGTCAAAATCATACCGGATTTTTTGAGTTAGCATCTCATTCATATTGCCTCGTTTGCTGGCAGCACAAAACGACTTCAAGGCGTTGTCTCATAGGTGGTTGAGAGAGTAGTACAGAATCGGATTCCCATTCACTAGCCGTTCTTCCAGTAACGACATTCCTAACTTCTCTAGCACCCTAACAGATTCAGAGTTAGGTTTATCAACTGTTGCTATTATTTCTTCTAACACTAAAGTGTTGAATGTATATTCAAGAACGCATCTAAGTCTGTAAAGAGACTACATCTATAGAATCAAAAGGTACACAAGCATGTACCAAAGGTAACAGTGGCCCTAGTTGCTCTTGCCCATTGACGGCTAAATCGCTGTGACACAAATAAACTTGCTCTGATACACGAGAAAGCAAATCTGCCAAAATTCTTCGCAATCTTTCTTCCTCAGCCAATTTTTCATCTTCTGCTGTCCAAGGTTCGCCTAACCTGTCTTGGAGGAAGAATGGCGCACCAAATAAAGTAGCTGCGCCACCTTTTGCCCATAGAGGTGAACCAGCATCTAGCCAAAAATGCCAGCGATGAGATTTTCTACTAGAACGATATTGAAAGATAGTTGCTAAGGTGACAGCTTTTTTAGCTGGGCCAATGGAACGCAGGGGGTATGGATTGGCGGTGATAGTACCACGTCGCAATAGTTGAATAAATTCGGCAATGGTAGTGCTGATTTCTCCCGCCACTTGTTTGGGAGATGTCTGTTTTAGCCTGGTGTCAATTTCCCAATAGTGTTGGGCTGTTTCCAACAATTCCCGCAGTGCTGCTAGTTGATCGTAGGGAAGATTACTACCGTTCCACAAAAAGCGCTGAATTGCTCTATCTAACAGAGAAATGGGACTAGGAATCAGACGCAATTCTTGTTGCGATCGCTGTTTTTCTAACCACTCTAATATCTCAGTATATGCGGTGGTGGCTGTATAGCCGATTCTATCCCAGCGCTCAAATGCTGTCACAGGTAGCAAATTAGGGTTATCAGGATGAGGGACAAAGCAGTAATCGGCAATTAATCCCGCACGTACTGGGTCAATATCAGTCGATGACTGTGGGATATGTTGAGTGCTGGGTTCTGAGGAGATGTCTGATTTTCTACTCAATATTACGAGCATTTCTGCCACAGCATCTCGATCTACTAAGCGTCCCAAACCTGGATAGACTAGTGCTAGTATAGTCAGCAATGCCCGAATCACAGGTGAACTAATTAAGGGACGTTGATCATTGAGTGATTCTACGAGGATGTTTCGCTTAACGAGGATTTCTACTAAAGTATAACGAGCGATCGCATCCAAACCTGGGGCAATAATTGCCACTTGGTCTGCTTGTACTTGTCCTGAGTTGATGGCATGAGCAATTACTTCTGCTGTTTGACGCAATAGTTGAGCGCGGGAGGTGGTTTGTATTGATTGCACCGTCTCTGGTAAACTCAACATCACCATCGGTTCTGTGACTATTTCCACCATTGGCATAGCGAGTCTCGGTGCTAAAGATTCCAGGGCTGGCTCGGTCAAGCTTTCTACCTGACAACGATTTGCTAACTTTTCTAGATATTTGGGATCTGCTCCCAATCCCAATCGCACTGCACCATCAAGATTGTAGCTAAACGCCCCTATTGCCCCTTGATCTAAGAGGAAATCGAACAATTCACGCGCTACCCCAGGATAATCATCTATATCATCTGCTAATATTGCCTGATAGCGTTGAGTTAGATGCTGTTGATAATGGCGATCGCTTAACAAGTGCTGACTATAAAGTTCGGTAATAATTCCGTAAGTCAGTAATCCCCTCTCTAAACACCAATTGCGCCAATTTAGTAGTAGAGACGCTAAAAATTCCGGCTCTAAATCTATGGCGTTCTCCTGTAAACCCCTTTGCAAAATCTCAGCAATATCTTCGCAAGGTGTGCTACTGTAGGCTGCTAATTGTAATAAATCTAAGATACGTCTTACCAAGCGGTATTCATTCACTCCCGCACGGCGTAAAACTTCTTCGTCTAATTGAGAACGCCAGAGTTTTGTTGCTAATTCCTGCTCTGTTTCTGGCCGTAATCGGACTGGGAATTGTGCTTTTAGATTCAATGATTGAATCAATAAAGGCCAGAATAAAATAACTTCATCTTGAAAAAAACCCAAGATTGTCTTCGCACGAACCGGATATTTTCCTAAAGTAGCTGTAACAATTTTGTCTCCTAATTCCCGGCGATTTGCATCATTCGCAGCTAGAACTAATACTCCTGGTTCTACTTTCGGAAGGTACAAGGTTTTTAGCGTATAGTTGTCTTCTTTTTCTTCACGGTTTTTAGTATAAAATGATTCTAAAGCATGATTTTCATTTTGTAACCAGCTACAAAAATGGTCTACTAAGCGAGTAGTCTTACCACTGCGGCTAGTGCCAAGAATCCAAACAGAATAAGAAACCACAAATCTTCTCCTCTAGATTTGCTAGTATACCTTGTGCGTTAACTTAAGGTTAAGAATTACCACAAATGCTGGATGACTGCCCACAATGAAAACTTCTGTTTTTAGCCAAAAAATTTATCCTTTTTTACTATCTGTTTATCGATGGTACTTACAAACCCCAGAGCGTTCTCTGGAAGAAGCTTACAAGGCTGCATTACAGATTAAGGCAATAGAAGACGAGCATTTCAATGGTAATAAAATAGACTTCAACTCAGCCATCTATAGCAACAGTGTGATGGATTATTTTGAGTCTGAGTTGAAAAAACAATTAAAAATTGTCCGGATGCGACTGACAGAGTTTAAAGCTAGCCGTTGGTTCTCAAATGAATCTAATCAAAAAGCTGCTCAAAAAACTGGTATAGAATATCCCAATCCTGCCTTAATTTTAGAAAAATTAAAATTCATTGATGAAATTACAAATAAATACACTAATTTTAATTATGAAATGATTTCTCCGGTTGGAATCAATAAACCTCAAATTGTGAAAGTTGAGCCGACAGTTGCTCAACCATTACAGCCGAAACCATCAAAGACAAATCCAGATAATAGTCCAAAAAAGCGAGGAAAAACTAACACCACAGGGATATTACCTCGATCAATTTTAAGTACTATCAGTCGTCTGCAAGTTGAATTAGATCCCAATTCGGAACAAGACGTTGTTCAAAATTTTCGTCAAACTCAAAAAAGAACAATAATATCTATTAGATTTCTCTTACTACTGATTATCATACCACTTTTAACACATCAAATATCTAAAGCTTTGTTAGTAGGGCCACTTATTGAAAATTTTAGAAGCTCTGAAACAGTGCAAATTTTCCTTAATACCGAGATGGAAGAAGAAGCACTGGTAGAACTGCAAAGATTTGAAGAAAGAATTAAGTTTGAAAATTTGATTAGCAATGCTCCGCCCTTATCTTCCGAAGATCTAGAAAATCAAATGAAAGAAAAGGCAAGTGAAATTGCAGAACAATTCCGTGGTGAAAGTGCTAATGCGATTAAAAATGTTTTTTCAGATATTTTCTCTGTTGGTGCTTTCATTTGGTTGTTACTTGCTAGTAAGCCTTCTATAGCGGTAGTAAAAGATTTCTTTGATCATGTTGTTTATGGTCTAAGTGACAGTGCCAAAGCTTTTATTATCATTTTGTTTACTGATATATTTGTAGGATTTCACTCTCCTCATGGCTGGGAAGTAATACTAGAAGGTGTATCACGCCACTGGGGCTTACCAGCAAATAGAGATTTTATCTTCTTATTTATCGCCACCTTTCCAGTGATTTTAGATACTATTTTTAAATATTGGATATTCCGCTATTTGAACCGGATATCACCTTCTGCGGTTGCTACTTATCATAATATGAATGAATAGCTGGATTGAGCATCAAAGGATAAAAATTCTAGATTTTTTCCATGATTAAAAAACTTGTAGTTATCAGCATTAGCCTACCTGTAATTTTATCGATTTTTCTAGTCCGTATCCAATCTTTAGGATATTTAGCACTTAGTCACCAGTAGGACTTACGCACGCTCTACCAATTCTTCTCTACGAGACGCTGCGCGTTGGCGGAAGCCTCTCGTAGAGAAGGCGTTCTTGGCATCTTGGCGGTTCGATAAATTAAGCTTTTTGTCCATTTTTGCGTAAGTCCTGACCAGAATGTCGAGTGAAGAAGTGGGATATACCAGTTTCCGGGAAAATAAAAATCCCAAATCAATCTATTTAAAAACAGGGACTTGTACCCTCAATTAATCAATTAAAAACTACTGATTATTTCTAAAATTTTTAATTTTTAATTTTTAATTTTTAATTTTTAATTTTTAATTTTTAATTGTTTCGGTCATTACGAATTACGCTTTATACTCCATCTCGTTAGCCTCGGCATAACGATGCATAAATCGCATAAATCTTTCCATGTGTTCATCTTGCTCAACTTCAAATTTGCACTCTACCCGCTGTAGTTCATCACCCTCATCACCCCCAAAAATGAATCGAGTAGAAGAAGGAGTAACGCGAATTTCACCTTCTTGATCAGTTAATAGCAAAGAATTTAAAGATGGTTTTGTGAAGCTGTTGAATCTTTCCAAAGCTTGCAATTGATTGAAAATCATCAAGACGATGCGTTTACCAGTACGGACTTCACATCGCAAACTGACATTACTTAGTTCTTCAAAAATACCTGCAAAAAATTGGATTGAGGGGGTGGTAGATTCCATAAGCGTAGAATGTAAACTTTATCTGGGAGGATAATGTTGTGGAGTCATGGCTGGGGACTGATAACCATTCATCTGTGTAGTATTTCCTACAGTAGGAGTGATCATAGGAGATGGATAACCAATGATGGGTACTGTATTTATAGTGTTGCTTGGTGCAGCAACATTTTGGGTTAACTGTTGATAAGCTGCACGAGAAATTGAGCTAATCAGTTTTTCCGCACGCGGGTCATTAGTAGGACGTTTGACCATCACAGCAACTATATAGCGTTTGCCAGTGGGAGTATCAATTAAACCTGCATCTGCCAGCATTGTGCCAATATCGCCTGTTTTATGATAGGTTCTCGCCCCTGATCCCAAACCAGATGGTAGTAGATTGTCTCTCTCTGTACGGCGCATGATGTCGAGCATTAAATCGCGCGATCGCATACTCACAAAATTTCCCTGATTAACTATAGCCATCAAATTCGCCAATTCTTTAGGGCTAGTAGTGTTTGTCCCTGCCAAATCTGGAAGTTGATTGCGAATCATTGTAGTTGTCAATCCCCAACTACGAAAACGCTGATTCAGTGCTTCCACACCTCCCAGTCGTGCAATCAGCATATTGGTTGCTGTGTTGTCGCTGATTGTAATCATTTTTGTGGCTACTTCCAGAGCGTTATACTGAGTTCTGGCTGGTTTATATTGCAGATTTCCAGAACCACCAGCCACCATATCTTGTTGTATGGTGAGCATTTCATCTAGACGAACTTTTCCGGCATCTACATCTTGAAAAAAGGCAACCAAAATTGGTATTTTAATCGTGCTAGCAGCAGAAAAACTGGCAGTACCATTTAAATCCACATATCCACCAGTGTCTAAATCAACTAAGAAAACTCCAGGTGTGAGACTTGAATTTGTTGCCGCCAAAGTCTGCACGGCATTTTTCAAAGGTAGAATTTCTTGGGATAGATATAAACTCGAAGCTGCAACTGGATTATCTGAGGTAGATTGCGGCTGAGTTTGCCCAATATTATTAGTGCTAGATTGCGCTGAAGACGTTGGGGTCATGCGAGTAGCCGGGTCTAAAATTGACAACACTGTGCCGACAATCGCACCCATCCCAATTCCCACAATCAACAACCGCAATAGATACAACAGGGTTCTGGCCATTGGCTTTAACCGCGTCTTGCGTGACACTCGTCTGCCTATTTTTTGTACAGGCTGCTTCTGTACCCGTACTGTCTTTAAATTCATAGTGTTGGGGTTGAATGGTGGAACCTTACCCTTAACATGAGGGATTGGTTTCACGACTGTCGGCATAACTACCCTAGATTTTGATCTTTGTGTTCCAGCAGCAACAGGAGGGGAGCTAACATGATTATTTTTATTTAGGCGTACTAACGCCGTTTCTCCTACAGAAACACCTTGCTGGTTGGGAACTTTAACTTTTTTCTGTTCTACTTTTTGAACTTTACGCGAGCGCTGGCGGCGGTTTACGGGTTGACGCCGCGAGAAAGCTCTTAGTTTGTCACTTGACTCTGACACTTTTCCTCCTTGTGACCCACTCGAATGTTTCCTTGCAGACTCCCGACCCAAAACTCACTGCTTAAGTAGCTTGATGCGGAAATCACCCTTTGCTACTGGGTAGCATTTTCGTGTTTAGTTTAAGCCATATTAACTATTTTGGGGGGATAATTGCGTATATATTAAACGATGTATTATGAGTTTTCACCTTCTCTATGGGTTTTAATTGCCCATTCTACCTGTCGCAAAATTCCTAACAGCATTGTAACCTCCTTGGTTTGGAGGTGAGTACGATTATAAAGTAGCCGGAATTTTTCCATGCGGCTGGCTGCCGTATGGGGATACAGATATCCAATATTTAGTAGTAATGATTCTAATTGTTGGTAGTACGATTCTACAAGTTCCAAAGGTGCTAATTCGGTTTCCTTTGGGGTCTGAGTTTCAGGTAACTCTGCATATTGTGCTAGTTCATAACAGCAGATTGCCACCGCAGTAGCTAAATTCAAAGATGCATAACTTTCATTTGTGGGAATGCGAATAAACCGCTGAGCGTAATTTAATTCTTCATTGCTTAATCCCCGATCTTCCCTGCCAAAAATCAATGCTGCGGGTTGGATGGGTGATTCTAGTAACCAGGGTAGTGCTGTGCGAGGATTTTCTAAAGGTGCTTCCCAATCACGCACACGAGCAGTAGTAGCGATCGCCTTTACACATCCTTGTAATGCTTCTGGTAATGTGGCGACGATCACCGCAGATTCTAAAATCTCTTTGGCATGAACTGCCATTCTCAAAGCTTCCACTGATAAGCGATCACATTGGGGATTGACTAAAACTAATTGCTGTAAACCAAAATTTTTCATTGCTCTGGCGATCGCTCCGACGTTAAGGGGGCCAGCTGGCTCTACCAATACAATTCTTAACCCAGCCAATCCCATTTTTTGCCTCCCACCATCACACCAGAAAATATTTTTGCGTTTTGCCGAAAAATATTTTTTACATCTTTATATTGTAACTGTGGTGTAACCAGCATCTTCAATATGGCGATCGCCCAATTGGTTAACTATGTTGTTATTAAACACATGCTCAGACAATTGCTGATCTCCAACATCTTCAAATTTAAGTGGTTTTATATGCCTTAATCTAGCGATCGCTACTATCATTCTCCTGAATAACTCTATTTTACGTATATAGCAAGCTATACCAAGTAGAGTCTGCGATTATTCTCTTGATTAATCATTGGAATTTAAAACTTGTACTTAAACACGTATATATAAGTTTTTACACAATCAAATTGAGTCTGATTGATTATAGAAGAGCTTTGTTATAAGTGCTAAGATTTAGGCGAAGTTATTTATGTTTACCTATTATTCTGTGGCTAGAGCTAGTACGGCGATCGGTGTTAGTCCAATTATTAAGGAGATTGTGCAAAAACAGGCACATTCGACACGTTTGACTTTGAAAGAGGTGATTCTCATGGGGATGTTAGCAATTGACAAGCTAGATGATCAAAGTCGTCAAGAGTTAGCAGATCAAGTTCATCAAATGCAAGTTAATGGAGAGATTTGAGTAAATATAGCAGTTACCAAGTAGGTTAGAACAAAAGCTAATCAAAAAATCCTGACACCAAGATAATTTTAAACCTGTTCCTTGTGCCCTGTTCCCTACTGGGGTTATGAGTTATAAATTTTATTTACTCACTCCTGGCTACCCACTCTTAAGTTAGTCTAACCATTGACTAAATCTGTAACGACTACCCAAAAGATAATCCTCATTAATTTCAAAAGATATCCATCGGCGTTTTAGAGTTTCAGCAACAAATCCAGTTGTATTAGAACCTGCGAATGGATCTAAAACTAGATCACCTTCGTCAGTTAAAAATTTGATAAAAAACTCGGCAAACCCTTGGGGAAAACGTGCTGGGTGGGGTTTAATTGCTGCTGCTTTACAACGGCGTAAATAAGCACTATTTGATTCAGTATTCGCAATTTCTAAGACGTTTGGTGGAATTGCGCCTTGGTTATCTTTTTGGAATTTCTCAGAAATATCATGTCCACTTGGACGTATTTTAGCTTTATAACCATTTTTGAGTAATTGCTTCATACTTTGGCTATATGGCTTTAAAACTTTTCTGTTATCTGCTTTGGGGTTTGGTGTTTTCGATAACCACCAAACTACATTTACAGAATCTTTTACACGAATCCGTCTGATTGTCACCCACTCCGCAGGGGTAGGCAATCGAGCCGGATTATAGTGGTAGAATTCTTGGGCAAGAAAAAAGCCCACTTCCTTACACAATTTCACTAAAAGCTCATATTGATAAATACTCCGCACCGGATTACCAGGAAGGTAAGCACCCCCTAAATCTAAAACAAATGAACCATTATCTGCTATTACCCTTTTAAATTCGTAAGCGAAAGGTAAAAACCATTCAATATATTTATCCGCACTTTCATTGCCATATTCTTTTTGACGTGTCAGAGCAAATGGAGGAGAGGTTAAAATTAAATTAATGCTATTTTCATCAATTAATTTAGTAAGTTCAAAACTATCACCCCAGTAGGCTACTCCATTTTTTTGAGTATAATAAGGTGTGAAAATATTTTTTTGTTTTAATATTATTTTTTCTTTTGTCAAGAGTTTTAGTTAGTTAAATATTTTAGCTGATTCGCCCGGAGCTCACGCCAAGAAAGTCTGCTGCTGATTGCTTGTTTATGGAACTACCGCTAAGTATTGCCAAATCCTACCATATTAGTTAGGCGGCATTTGACGATATTGGTCTGGGTGGGGGTAATCGCCTGCTTTAAAAACTCATACTTAATAATCAACTACTTGTGCTAAGTATTTAGCCTGTTTTTTTTATCACATCGATAAGTCGTTTTACACGCTTTAATGAGTATTTTCTCACTGTTTTTTCTTCAAGTATAAAAAACGCTAGCTACAAATATACTTAATTTTTTACTGATTATTACTGTTAATTGTTGCTATCTGAGCTACTAAAATGAGTAATCTTTTTAAGGATATATACTTAAAAACTTTTGCGTAAAAACTGCAAAAAAATCTCATTGATACTAGGTTGTTGAAAAATAAATTTATCTGTGAGTCTTGATATAGCTTAATTTTAATCAAATATTAAGACTTGGTGAACTAAAACTAATGAAGCATTTTTAGTGAGTTTTTTCCTTCACATATTTAATTTTTATAACTTGTATTAAAAAAAATTATATGTTGCATAACATACAATCTTCCTCAGAAGAGTCACAGCTAATTTAAATTATCCAAAATATTAAATTTTGATAAGAAAGATTTTGCTAAACGAAAAAAACGTTACATAGTCACAATGCTCATTTGAGAAAGGTTTCGCCCCTCAAACTGGAATTTGAAGTTGATGAAGTTAGTAAAATCTACGCTAAAACCCTGATCCCCAAGCCTAAAGGTTCATGTTAATCTGTTGCAGTTAATAAATAAAAAGTGAAAGCAGAACGAGTTCGACTTGTAAAGGATATGTCACTCACAAACAAGTGGCTAAAGGAATCCCACGAACCGAATAACTGCTGTTCTACAGTCGCTTTAAAATCGGACGCATGAATCAAAGACATTTGTGGACTATTGTCGCCCTGTTTCTGACTGTTTTGGGAATGCCCTCAGTCGGTCGCGCTCAAACTACCAAAGAAAGTGTTTCAGATTCCCAAAAATCACCAGCTAGTAATGTTGTTAAGGTAGGCGAGTTCCAATCCCCAGCAGGGAAACCAACCTCGGATGCTGTGATTACAACCATCCATTCTCACAACATTGGGGGCCGTCAGGCGGCAACCTTGTTTATCCGAAATATTCCAGTTATCACCTTTTTGAGTTCTAAGCCTGTTGCGAGTGTTAATACAAAAGTTGGTGTAATTGGAGATGCTAAGGGCGTGCAACCGTACGCCCTTGTTAGTGATAACTCGGTAAAGGTGGCGAGTGTTGGCCCTTTAAAGGATGCAAGAAACCAGATTAGCTCGCTTCAAAATGATCCGGTTCAAAGAGCTGGGGTAATAGCAGCTAAAATCAACCAGATGATCCAAGAAAATGTGGCTGCCGATCAGATTACAGTAAGTTGGAAGGGAGAAGGCGAATCTACAGTAGCTACTCAAGCCCAAAATAAAAGCTCCTCTAGCCAACAACAGCCAAGCGATCGCTATGCGATTAAAATCAATAAACAAGAATTGGTGGAAATTAATGAAAATACCCGGTTAGCAGGTACCACCAAAAATCTTGCAGAAGATGCATTACAAGCAACCAATCGTTTGCGACGACTCATAGGTAATGCATCTCCCATCAAGGAAATTGCTGACTTACCAGCGCGTGCAACAATTTCCATACAAAATCTACCGCAACAAATAGCCAGCAAAGTGCGGCTCAACTTTAAAGGGATGGCTTCCTATTACGGCTACGACGGTTCTGGTAGCCAAACTGCTAGCGGTGAGAGATTCAATCCAGAAGGCATGACCGCAGCCCATCGCAGCTTGCCCCTTGGGACAAAAGTCCGTGTTACTAACACTCGCAACGGTCGTTCTGTGGTGTTACGAATCAATGATCGAGGCCCATACATTCGGGGACGGATTATTGATGTGTCTGCTGGTGCAGCTCGGCTTTTGGGAATGATCAGCAGTGGTGTAGCACCAGTGCGTATTGAAGTCCTGGGTCGATAAATTATTAGGGCATAGGGCATAGGTTTGGTTATTCTCCTTGTCTCCTTATCCCCCTGGCCCCTAATTCCTAATCTTCAAACTCAATTCTTAATTCCCCTAGTTCAACTATCTCTTCTTCCTGTTTCAGATATAAACTAACGGGGGAGAGGCTCAAGAAGAACTAGGGGTATTTTGTGCGTCTGCTGACAACAGTTGCAGCTTTACGCTGCTATTTAACTAAACGTGGCTCCAAAAACAAGCTGAAGTTTCCAGAAGGTCTAGCACTAGATGAGATAACTAGCTGGTATCAAACGGCAGTCGGCTTAGTACCAACAATGGGAAGCTTGCATCAAGGTCATTTAAGTTTGATAAAAAGAGCGCGGCAAGAAAATTCTACGGTGATTGTCAGTATTTTCGTCAATCCCCTGCAATTTGCTCCTAATGAAGATTATGAACGCTATCCTCGGACTTTAGAGCAAGACCGACAACTTTGTGAATATGCGGGAGTGGATGCAATTTTTGCACCTACTCCGGATGAAATCGGGGTTCCTCCGAAGAGTATACAAGAATCTAAAGTTACACAAGTAATCCCTCCATCTGCTATGATAACAGGCTTGTGTGGTCGTTCTCGGCTAGGTCATTTTCAGGGTGTGGCTACGATTGTGACCAAGCTTTTGAACTTAGTGCAGCCTGACCGAGCTTATTTCGGTCAAAAAGATGGTCAGCAACTAGCTATTATTAAACGGCTGGTGGCTGATTTAAATTTGCCAGTAGATATTGTTGCCTGTCCAATAGTACGGGAAGCATCAGGTCTAGCCTTGAGTTCCCGTAATCAATATTTGACTGCACAAGAAAAAGAGCAAGCAGCGGTATTATATCGTGGCTTGCAGCAGGCAAAAGCTGCGTTCAAGGCAGGTGTTTGTGACAGCAGTCAGCTAATAGCAGTGGTAGAGCAAGAAGTGGCAAGGGTCAATACTGTATTTGTGGAATATATTGAATTGGTTGAACCGACTACATTGATGTCTTTAGAAAAAATTGAGAGGGAAGGAATGCTGGCGATCGCAGCTCGTCTTGGTTCTACACGGTTGATTGATAATACCATCTTGCGCGATCGCCAACCCATCATTGCCATTGATGGGCCAGCTGGAGCCGGAAAATCCACAGTGGCTCGTCGAGTAGCGGCAGAGTTGGGCTTAGTGTATTTAGATACGGGGGCGATGTACCGTGCTGTCACTTGGCTAGTATTACAACAAAATATTGCCATTGACGATGAGTGTGCGATCGCCGAATTAGCTAACCAGTGTAAAATTGAACTTACTCCCAGTCCTGATCTGCAATCTCCGGTGCGAGTTTGGGTTAATGATACTGATGTTACCCAGGCAATTCGCACAATTGAGGTGACATCTCAAGTATCGGCGATCGCTGCCCAAAGTGCTGTACGTCAGGCATTAGTTAAACAACAGCAAAGCTGGGGAAAAAAAGGTGGTTTAGTAGCTGAAGGAAGAGACATTGGTACTCATGTTTTCCCCGATGCTGAAGTGAAAATCTTTTTAAATGCCTCTGTAAGTGAACGCGCCCGCCGCCGTCAGCAAGACTTTAAAAAACAAGGTCAACCTGAAGTCAGTTTAGAGCAACTGAAACGAGATATCGCTGAACGTGACTGGAAAGATAGCACTCGTGAAGTTTCTCCTTTGCAAAAAGCAGCAGATGCAATTGAAGTTCAAACCGACGGTTTGAGCGTGTCTGAAATTGCAGCACAAATTATTAATAGCTACCAGCAGCAGTTAGCTCAACGGTAGTTTTTGGTTAAATATAATGGTGAGTAAATGAGTACTCACCATTATAAAAATAGTCATTAAAAAAAAAGCGGCGTTGCATAAATGCGGGATGAGTTGAGATGTTTGACCAAGACTAAAGATTGATTTTTCGCGCCTTTGCGGCTTTGCGCGAAAGCCGATATTTTAACTCAGCCGTCAGGACAGATAATCAACTTAGGTAGTTTAGATAACAGCCATCAACAACAGGAGTTGAGACGTATAATGAACGCTCAAGAGCTTTTTGAACAAGGGAGAGCTTTCGGTAAGCAAAATCTTTACCAGGAGGCGGGGATTAATTTCACTCAAGCGATCGCTATTGATCCTAATTTTGCAGAAGCTTACGCGTTTCGTGGTAGTCTCCGAGTTCTACAGAATAACCCGCAAGAAGCAATTGAAGATTTGCAGAAAGCTCTAGAGCTTTTTCAGGCTAGAGGAGATTTAGTTTTAGCTAACTCTATGCAGGAATTAATTGAAGGTACGCGAGAAGAGTTCCGATTAGATAAATAGATAGACGTATCCATACAACAGTGCAGGGTTATTGAATCTATTGACGTGAATATTCTTATAGTTTTAGTTAAAGCTCCGATAAAATTAGTGTTACCAACTTTAAGCCAACTGAGACAGACACAAATTTTAGATGCGAGATGCGTATGAACGCTCAAGAACTTTTTGAACAAGGGAGAGCTTTCGGTAAGCAAAATCTTTACCAGGAGGCGGGGA
>JAYGHB010000005.1:0-77285 GCA_034931985.1 Halotia wernerae UHCC 0503 | reverse complement strand
TTAGTTTCACTCAAGCCATTGCTATCGATACATTGAGTTCGAGTCTCAACTACGTCAGCTAGAAGCTAAAGATATAGAAAATGCCTATAGCTTTACTCTAAATTTTATGCGGGAGCAGATGCTTATATTCCCGCCCTGTTTGTTCTTGAATGTCCTAGCCTTGGTGAAAGAATTATTTTGCGGTTAGAAAATTTAAATCGCAGCGACCTTGAACGAATGGATTACATCGCATACAGATAAAAGCCATTCCCCTAAAGGCTGAACTTGTCACCAATGCTTTGGGATGATTTACAAGGGTATTTTGTCTTATATCCTCATTTTGGTAGTAGAATGACCTCGTTAAGTTTTATATCCTGGAATTTGGATATCAAACTACTGTCAACAAAACCTGTCATTTCCTAGGTTTTTGCAACAGCTTTAAACTGGAAAACAGTAAAGAGAGGATTTCACAAAATGGCATTTTCACAGCCCCCCCTACCCTTTGACTTTAATGCCCTAGAGCCTTATGGCATGAAAGGTGAGACTTTTGAGTATCACTATGGCAAGCATCACAAATCTTATGTAGATAACCTCAATAAGCTTACTGATGGTACAGAACTAGCTGATAAACCGTTAGAAGAGGTGATCAAAATTGCCTTTAAAGACTCCTCCAAGACAGGAATCTTCAATAACGCTGCTCAAGTTTGGAACCATACCTTCTTCTGGAATTCTTTGAAGCCTGCTGGTGGTGGCGCACCTAGCGGTGAACTCGCAGCCAAGATTGATAAAGACTTTGGTAGCTTCGACAAATTTAAAGAAGAGTTCTCTAACGCTGCTGCAACTCAGTTTGGTAGTGGATGGGCTTGGCTAATTGATGATGGTGGTAAGCTACAGGTGATTAAAACACCAAATGCAGAAAACCCTATAGCACATGGTAAAAAAGCACTCCTAACCTTGGATGTTTGGGAACACGCTTACTACCTCGACCACAGAAATGCTCGTCCAGCGTTTATCAAGAACTTCTTAGACCAGTTAGTAAATTGGGAATTTGCTGCTGAAAATTACGCTAAAGCTTAGTCATTTTTCAGAATTGTAGTGGCGTGACAAGCCTAATTTGGTGCATTAGGCGTAGGTTGGGTTAAGTGCAGCGCAACCCAACAAAACAACGCATCAGTTGAGTTATGAATGTTGCCAGCAGTCACGTGATTATCGTGGCTGCTTTTAATTTCTTTGCTGTCAACTGCCTAGTGTATCTTAAAAGGTAGTGAAATTAAAATAAAATATATGAATAGCAAAGAACTGGCACTATACATGGAAGCAACAAATAGCATTGCTAAACCTTGGCTACTGGTGCAACTGCGGCTTAAAAAATTACAAGAACGCCGAGAGTTGATTTCAGCAGACACTTATGCTAATGAGTTAGCAGACATACACCAAGATTTGATGAATTTGGGTGAATGGTGGCGCGGTATTGAAGATGAAGTATTTTAAGTCAAGAATCAAAAACTGACTGACTATGGACTTTTAACTATAGATTCACCTACTGTGGACTATGGACTAAGGATTATTGACTAACTTTTATGGATTATCAGGATGCTGGGGTTGATATTGAGGCTGGTCGAGCCTTTGTAGATCAAATTCGTAATTTGGTTCACAGCACCTTTAGACCGGGAGTAATTGGGGGACTAGGTGGTTTTGGCGGGTGCTTTCAACTACCGGGAGGTTTTCAGGAACCAGTATTGGTTTCCGGTACGGATGGTGTAGGTACAAAACTGAAAATCGCTCAAATTCTTAACCGTCATGACAGCGTTGGTATTGATTTAGTCGCAATGTGCGTTAACGATGTACTAACATTAGGTGCAGAACCGCTGTTTTTTTTAGATTATGTAGCAACTAGTAAGTTAGAGAAAGAACAGCTGACTCAGGTAGTGGCGGGTATAGCTTCTGGATGTAGGCTAGCAGGTTGTGCCTTATTAGGAGGAGAAACGGCAGAAATGCCTGGTTTTTACCAAGTGGGTGAGTATGACTTGGCTGGGTTTTGTGTGGGAATTGTAGAAAAAAGCGAAATGTTGGATGGTTCTCAAGTAGAAGTAGGAGATGTAGCGATCGCTCTCGCTAGTACTGGTGTACATAGCAATGGCTTTAGTTTAGTCCGGAAAATTGTTAATGACGGCAATTTTTCTTGGAGCGAAACCCCGAAATTATTAGGTGGTGAAACCATAGGAGAAACTTTCCTCCAACCCACAAGTATTTATGTCAAACCCGTTTTAGCAGCGCGTCAAGCGGGGTTAGAAATTCACGGAATGGCTCACATTACAGGTGGGGGATTACCAGAAAATTTGCCTAGATGTTTGGGTAAAAATCAAGCCATTAAAATTAACTCCAATAGTTGGACTATTCCACCTCTATTTCAGTGGCTAGCTGAAGCAGGATCGGTCAGTCCCCAAGTGATGTATAACACTTTCAATATGGGTATTGGATTTGTGCTACTCGTACCAACCCATCAAGCAGAACAGATTATTACTTTTTTTCAATCACAGAATATTCCGGCTGTGGCCATCGGTGAAGTGATTACTGGTTCAGGTGAATTAGTTGGATTATAGCGCTTCTCGCTTGTGTGCAATACACTCTAGTTGGTCAAAAGGACTAGGGGCTAAAGTGGTGTATTCCATCCATAAGCTTTATTGTAGTGGACTGACACAGCTAAAATGCCACATTAATAAAATTCATCTTATCGGCGTTTATCGGCAGTTCATTTTATTTCATTATAAAGCACTATTTTAGCCTTGCCACGCCACTACTTTTCGAGTTTTAAAACTACAATGGTCTATCTGTCACATTCTTTTTTCAAATTGGTATTACATAGTAGTCAAATTTAGATTTGAGGTTGGTGAAGCAGAAAACTTCACCAAACCTGATTTTTTCTAATTCTTTGGCAAATATTTTTCATGAGTATATGGATATTTTTAGCAATATTTTTTACTTCTGCTTATAAAGACGATTCAAAATACTCATGGCCATAATCGTTGAGATTTGCTAACGTAGTCTTAACATATTGAAAAATTTCATGGGTGAAACTAATACAATAGCCTCCCACACTAATTTACAGTGCTGGAATTTTCTCATCTAGAGGCATGGTGTGTTGGTGTAGAAAATCACATATTTTTATTCAGAGAGGATTATGATTGTAAATTTTGCTCGAACATCTGCTTCCACTGAACTACTAAAGCAAGTATTTCAAAAGATTGATGCCCAAAGTTGTCCCAAGATATTTAATTTTCACATGCATACTGTCCACTCAGATGGTAGGTTGCAGCCAAGTGCATTGATGGAACAAGCGATCGCGATCGGTCTCCAAGGATTAGCCATCACCGACCACCACTGTATTGACGGGTATAAAGCAGCACAAATATGTTTAGAAGACTGGAAGTGGAACAATCCTGGTGCTAACACTCCGCACCTATGGAGTGGGACAGAAATTAATGCCAATCTGTTAAATAATGAAGTTCACATTTTGGCTTATGGTTTCGAGCCAGAACACTCTAGTATCAAACCTTATTTACAAAAAAAGGCTACTACAGGCCATGCATATCAAGCAAGTAATGTAATTGCTGCCATTCATGATACTGGGGGATTAGCAGTCTTAGCTCATCCAGCGCGTTATAAGCGATCGCATTTCGATTTAATTCCAGCGGCGGCTGAACAGGGAATTGATGGTGTTGAAACTTTCTACGCCTACAATAACCCTAATCCCTGGAGACCAACAGCTTTGGAATCACAACAGGTACAAAAGCTAGCCGATGAATATGGCCTTTTCAATACCTGTGGTACTGATACCCACGGTTTAAACCTACTTCAGCGGTTGTGACACTCAGCGCTATAAATAGACGCTAATTCTGAGGCTGATCCTGCGGTTAGTTAGTTCTGTAATACTCAGTTCAAATAGTCCTAAAGCACTAAAATGTTTTTTACGAACTCGTGATCATTGAATTGGTAGAGTCCTAGAAATATTTCAATTGAATTTGGATATTAGTGTTCGGGCCTGCTACCAAAATAGCAGCATCGCTAAACTTGGGGGCATTGGTGCGAACTTCCGGATTTCTGGAAAATCCGAAGCCTTCGATGGGCATCCCTAAATCATTACGATTAAGGTTAAGGTCGTTATTTTGATCGTGCATCACAGCGACGGCGTAATTGCCTGCTTTTAAGTTATCGAAACTAACTTTCAAGGAAGTATCATTAATTTTGGTACACTGCCTTTGTAAGATCCGATCGCGGTTATTAGGAAATCCTTGACTACCAGCAAATATACTGACACAGACTTGCCCTACTTTGTTTCTCAATCCATCAATTTCTACTGTGAGTTTGCCGTTGTAACTTGCTTTAGCGTTCAGTGACCATGCTAAATTTCCCATAACAGCAAGTAGCAATCCACTGAATCTCAATCCTTTGCCCATAATATTTTTAGTAGTGTCGTTTTTTATAGTATCTAAAGCGATCGCTTGCTGGTCAAAAACATCTACCCAATTGTTCTTACTGCTTGCAGATGAGTGCTTCTACTAAACTTCTAAAATTACTTTTTATTTCTACTCCTGTAGGACACCTTGGTAGTGGACTTGGTGGCGGTGTGGAATTAAGCTTGTATAACATAGCACAAGAAATGCTCCGGCGTGGTCATCAACTGCAAATCGTGGCTCCTGCGGGTTCTAGTGGAAACGATCTACCCTTGGTGCAAATTCCTGGTAACTTACAAGTTATTGCCCAAAGCCAGTCACGCACAGCCCCTATTACTATGCCAGAAAATGCCGTGCTGGCAAATATGTGGGATTATGCTCATCAGGTTCAGGGTGATTATGACCTGATTGTGAACTTTGCTTACGATTGGTTGCCGTTCTACCTTACACCTTTTTTCGACTGTTCAATCGCCCATTTACTCAGCATGGGTTCACTGAGTAACGCCTTAGACGCAATTATTAAACAAGTAGCAAGTCAGTTTCCTGGTACGATTGGCTTTCATACTCAAACACAAGCGGCCACTTTCGCTCTTGAGCAACAGTGTCCTGTACTCAGTAACGGTATTGATTTATCACTGTATAATTTTTGTAACCAACCAAAACACCAGTTAGCCTGGGTAGGTAGAATTGCACCAGAAAAAGGTTTGGAAGATGCAGTAGCAGCATCGCAAATCACAAACATGCCCCTGAAAATTATGGGGAAAATTCAAGATGACTTATACTGGCAAAAAATTTGTCAGGATTATCCAAATGCACCTTTGGAATATTTGGGGTTTTTATCAACAAATCAAATGCAGCAAGTAGTACGGGAGTGCAAAGCATCATTGATGACACCTCATTGGGTGGAAGCATTTGGAAATGTCGCAATTGAAAGCTTGGCTTGTGGAGTACCGGTGATTTGTTATCGTCGGGGTGGCCCAGTAGAAATTATCCAAGATGGCAAAACTGGCTTTTTGGTAGAACCTGATAGTGTTCCTGGCTTGGTAGATGCGATCACTCGTCTTGATGAAATTAACCGTTACACCTGTCGCCACCAAGCAGAAACAGAATTTTCTCTCTCAGCACTAGGCGATCGCTTGGAAAAATGGTTTCATACTATCCAATCGGGTGAATCAATTGAGGATAATGAGTGATACGATTGCAGGAAGAAGCTAACTAATCATACAAAAAATAGGCGTTGCATAAATGCAAGATGATTTTATGGATTTTCCTTTGCGTGAGACATTCATCCCTAAAATTCAGCAGCGCCAAAAAATAAATAGCAGACTTGTGGGTAGCACCACAAATTATGCATACTAATAGTCAACATCTCTTCGGATCACAACATGCCAGGTTAAGATGTGGCTTAGAAACGCCTTGATTGCATACCAATATTAAATTGTTGCGTTGAGATTTTATGGACAAAAGTCCACAAGATGGCAGTATCAACCTCCTCTAAGCTGGTGAGGCAATCTCCCAGCGCGGGGGAGATATTATGGTAGGAGATATGATGCTTACACAGGATATTCGTGACTCACTCATTGATACTACCGATTTAAATCAGCTTAAATGGGATTTAAATCGTTTACAACCTGTAGATGTAGGCGATTATATTGCACAATTACCGCAAAAACAGCGGGCGATCGCCTTTCGTCTACTCAACAAAGCTCAAGCTATTAATGTATTTGAATATCTGCCTACAGAAGTACAACAAGAACTAATTAACTTTCTGCATGATGCCCAAGTGGTGCAACTTGTAGAAGCGATGAGTCCTGATGAACGGGCAGAATTGTTTGACGAATTACCTGCTGGGGTAGTTAAACGACTATTACAAGAACTTAGTCCAGAACAAAGACAAGCCACTGCAACTATTCTGGGCTATCCAGAAGGTACTGCTGGGCGGGTGATGACAACAGAATATGTGCGATTGCGGGAAGGATTAACCGTAGGAGAAGCCCTAAGTAAAATCCGTCGTCAAGACGAAGACAAGGAGACAATTTACTACGCCTACGTTACCGATGACAACCGCAAGCTAGGAAGAGTCGTTTCATTGCGCCAGTTGTTATTTACTTTTCCTGATGTTTTAATTCGAGATATTGCTAGCGATCGCGTCATCAAAGTGCGAACTGAAACCCCCCAGGAAGAAGTTGCCCAAATCATGCAGCGTTATGATTTAATTGCTATCCCCGTTGTTGATCGTGAAGATCGATTGGTTGGCATTATCACAATTGATGATGTCATGGATATTTTGCAAGAGGAAGCCACAGAAGACATTCAAAAACTAGCAGGTGTAGGTGGTGATGAGGCCGCTTTATCACCTCCTTTATTTACCATCCGTAACCGCTTACCTTGGTTGTTAGGAATCATGGCATTATATATTGGTGCAGCTAGTGCGATCGCCCCTTTCCAATCTGTAATCGCTGCTGTGCCAGTTCTGGCCGTGATCATGCCAATTTTTTCTAATACTGGTGGTACGGTAGGTATTCAAGCATTAACGGTAACAATCCGAGGATTAGGTGTAGGTGAAGTGACACCTAGAGATACTCTCAAAATCCTTCGTAAGGAACTTTTCGCTGGCTTAGGCACAGCTTTAGCTTTATCCTTGACGATGATTATGCTTTCCTTGATTTGGGCACACCCTCAAGAGCGATGGGTAGCTGTTGTTGCGGGAATAGTCATGGCAACTAATACAATTGTGGCTGTGACTCTTGGTACTTTATTGCCAATGGCTTTGAAGCGGCTCAAGCTCGATCCTGCCCTAGTCAGCGGGCCACTGGTGACAACAATGCTGGATACAATCGGATTTTTAACATTCTTAACTCTGATTTCTGTGGGGTTGAATGTATTCCACTTACCAAGTTAACAACCAAAAAGAGGCTAATTTCTTCCCTATCCCCCTTCTCCTATCGGAGACGCTGCGCCGCGAACGGGTGACGCTCCTAACGTCGCTAACGCTACGCTAACGCCAGTCACCTGATGCCACTTTCCTCAACGGGGGGAACCCCCGCACAGAAGTGGCTCCGGAGGGAAACCCTCCCCGAAGTTGCCACAACGCGGCGGCACTTCCTTCAAGTCGGCAAAGCCGCCCAACGGAGTGCCTTGGGAACCCGCGCAAGGCACTTCTCTTCTCTACGAGACGCTACGCGAACGCAGTGCTGGACTCACCTGTCCCCTGCTTCCTGTTCCCTGCTCCCTAGCTATTTATGCCTACTACCACCTGGAATCGTCATCATGTTCTCTCCTTGGCTGATTTTACTGCCGCTGAATACAATACTGTTTTGCAAACTGCTGCCAGTTTTGAGGAAGTGCTATCACGGCGAACAAAGAAAGTCCCAACCTTGCAAGGACAGGTGGTAGCAAATTTATTTTTTGAACCATCTACCCGCACTCGGAGTAGTTTTGAACTTGCGGCTAAACGTCTGAGTGCAGACACGCTGAACTTTACCGCCTCCACTTCTTCTATGACCAAGGGAGAAACAATTCTCGACACAGCAAAAACCTATTTGGCGATGGGAACTGATATTATGGTGATTCGCCATCGAGAAGCGGGAGTACCAAATGCGATCGCTCAAGAAATGGATCGTCTAGGTGTACGAGTTAGTGTCCTCAATGCTGGTGATGGCCAACATGAACATCCTTCCCAAGGACTGCTGGATTTATTTACAATTTGTACTTTAATCGACCCAAATCAGCCCCGACTAGAACTTTTAAAAGGTAAAAAAATTGCCATTGTTGGGGATATTCTACATTCTCGCGTAGCGCGATCAAATATCTGGAGTTTAACGGCAAGTGGTGCCCAAGTGCATCTAGCTGCACCACCCACCCTTTTACCCAAGTTATTTGCTGAGTACGTCTTGGAGAAGGCTGAAGGCAGAAATGAAGAATTATTTCCCTCATCCCCAATTCCCAAACGTCAACTGTTCATACATTGGCAGTTAGAACCGGCCTTACAAGATGCTGATTTTGTCATGACTTTGCGTTTACAAAAAGAACGCATGACTGCTCATTTACTGCCAAGTTTGCGAGAATATCATCAATTGTTTGGTATTACACGCCCAAAACTGCAACTGTGCAAACCCAACGTTAAAGTTTTGCATCCAGGCCCAGTCAATCGTGGTGTTGAAATTAGCTCTGAATTGATGGATGATCCAGAATTTAGTCTGATTCAATCGCAAGTTACTAGCGGTGTGGCTGTTCGTATGGCACTGCTATATTTGTTAGGTAGCAGTAAAGTTTAACGAATTCAAAACACTTTGCTCTATGCTACCTAAAGACTAATTTTAGCTCTACTCAAGAGTGATGTGGCGAGGTGGCTTCACTTTTACCACCTCACAACTTTGATTTTATTTTAATAAAAATGATGTTAATAGCTGCCTATATATCAACACTACCATAGCGATCGCCTGAGAATTATTTTTAATAGTAGTCGGCTCTACTCATTGCTGAGGTTACTTGGTTACGATGGATTCATAACCCTCGTAATACTGTCGATAAATAAACAGTATTTTTTCTACCGACATCCTATCTTTACGTGAACTTGCTAATTTTTCATATTTCCCTTTTAAAAAACAAGCATGAAGCTGCTAATTTTACATAATCGCTACAGATTTCCTGGTGGTGAAGATAGGGTAGTTCAGGCAGAAAAAAGCCTCTTAGAAGCAAACGGCCATGAAGTTATTTTGTTAGAAGAAAATAATCATAACATAGCTAGTATTTGGGACACATTTATGGCTGCTGGGGGAGCTATCTACTCCTTTGCAGCTAAAGATCGGGTGAAAGCAGAAATCAACCGTTTTCGTCCTGAAATAGTTCATGTTCATAACTTCTTTCCACTCCTTTCTCCTGCTGTGTATGATGCTTGTTATAGTGCTGGAGTCCCTGTTGTCCAAACTCTTCACAACTATCGGCTTGCTTGTCCCAAAGCAATGCCATTTCGAGATGGGAAAACTTGTGAAGATTGCATTGGTAAACTTATGCCTTTGTCTAGTGTTGTACACGCCTGCTACCGGAAGTCCTATCTCCAAAGCTCAGTTGTAGCAACAATGACAACTTGGCATTGGTTACGAGGTACTTGGCAAAAGCGAGTAGATGCTTATATTGTCTTTACTAAATTTCAAAAAGAAAAAATGGTTCAAGCTGGACTACCAGCGGAAAAAATCTACATTAAACCAAATTTTATTTTTCATCCCGATTTTCCCAACAAAGATATTAAGCTTGGTAATTACTTACTTTTTGTCGGTAGGTTATCAGAAGAAAAAGGAGTTTCGATTTTAATTGATGCCTATCTCCAAAGCAATTTATCTATACCACTAAAAATTGTTGGTGATGGGCCATTACGTCAATTTTTGCAGGCAAAAGTCCAAAATGCAGGTTATGGCAACTTGATTGATTTTTTAGGTTTTCAAAATGAATCTGTAATTTTGCAATTAATGCATGATGCCAAGTTTTTAGTGATACCTTCAATTTGGTATGAAGGCTTTCCCTTAGCTATTGTAGAAGCTTTTGCTTGCAGTCTTCCTGTACTAGCACCAAAGTTAGGCAGCATGGCAGAAATAGTAGATGACAAAGTAAATGGGTTGCATTTTGAAGCAGGAAATTCTCAAGATTTAGCTGCTAAAATAAATTGGGCGATCAAGCACCCAGAATTTTTAGCTGTTACTGGTAGAAATGCTCGTTCTACATACGAATCTAAATACACGTCAGAAGCTAATTACGAGAAACTGATGAAAATTTATCAAGAAATAATCAACAATTTCAAGTTAAAATTTGACAAAAGACTACAAAAGTGAAATTATATTTTTCGGATTTGTATACTTAATTTATCAATTAATTTTATAATTTCACTGCTTGATTAAATATGTTTTAATTAAACGTAAAGGTCGGATAAAATAGTATAAGAATGATAAAAACTGAGGTAAATGTACAAAATTTTTATCGGCAACTGTTGGAACAATTATATGTTCATAACAATACCAAATTTTGTCCCCAGGATGTTCTATTAACTTTAAATGAAACAATGCAGTTTTAAATTGGCTGCTTTGGAAAGAGTCTGCTGTTGGAAAATAAAATTGCCTACAAATTTGGGATGAAACGTTACTAACTATAGGATTGGCTTCTATTTTATGTATGATTGCTTCTGGAAGCTCTGCATTCAAAAGCTCATGAGCTAATGAAAGACCCAGCAATAACATTCGTCTCATCCGTAGCTTGGTAGTACGTTCCCAAATATTGTCCCAATTGACCTCAGGATAGACACGGATCACTTCAGCTAAATCACAAATTCGATTTAACCATAGCCAACAGTCTTTACCTCCTTGTGAGCAGAGAATTATAATTAAATTCTCCGCAGAAAAGCTGAGTATTTGTCTATCTACAAAAGATATATGTTTGGTATCTTCCCATATCCACTCTTCTGTATTATGTGCAAATGAGAACTGCTTTGATAATATTCCTTGATGAACATCTAAAGTGATCTGTTCTTTTGAATTGTTCAAATGTAGTTCCCAATGTGAACGCAGATAAGCTTCCTCTTCTTGATTGGTTAGAGATTTAAGATAGGCTCCTTCTTGTTCATTACTATCAGCGTATGGGTCAAATCCCTGAATAATCAATATTTCTTTGGTTTTGAGAAAATCTTGTCTGCGAACCAAAAGGTCTAAATCACCAAAAGCTCGACACGAGATATCCCCATAAATTGCAGCAGCTAATACGGGGCCTTTAAAAGGAATTACAGGAATTTCGTTTTCTTCAAAAATCTTTAAAATATTGACTAGTTTACTCGCCTTGAAAAGGTTGCGTTGAGTATTACTATAGTAAGATTGCCGCAAATAATTTAGAACATCTGTTGGTACAACTTGCGAACAAGTTTTATTGAGATTCAAAAATAATAGTGGTAATACTCGATGCCACTGAGCAATTTCAATTAGATATTTCCAGTTAATGTTTTCTTGGATTAGTTTTTTGATGTTCTCACTATCTTTTTCATTTACACGAGTGCGAGCGCAACAAAGTAATAACTCGATTTCAGGGGAAATATTTGTTGGTTGAGAATGGATTGTTTTTTCTGATAACATCATTATAAATAAGAAGTGGCTCACGCAGAGGAGGACACTTGCACAGGAAGGCTCTGCCGACTTGAGCAAAGTGTCCATCGTGCAGAGGCACAGAGTTTAAACTTTGATAAACCAGTGCTGCCGATACATCATAATGCCTACTGCTAACCATAACAGGACGGTGAGGATGGCAAATAGAAGGGAACCGTTGAGCGCACCCGCCCAAGATGTGAACAGGTTCTGGTAAATCCAATTGTAAGTGCTGGGAGCGTTTTCTCCAGAGCCAATGTTGGTTTTGACTAAAACTTTAATTAGTAAAACAGATGCAACGAAAAGTGCGATCGCATTTAAGCCCATAATTTCAAAAGGTTTACTCCATTGGCGTATCAGCCGCACTTCGATTAGTTCATAGCAAGTTGCTAGTAACAGTAATGCCCAACCTGCTGTAAATACAACGTAGGAACTTGTCCACAGCTTTTTGTTGATCGGAAATGTCCACCCCCACGCCCAACCAACTATTAAGCAACCAATGCCAAATAATGCTAATCCTATACTTGTGCGTGACTGTACTGGTTGAGAGCGTATCCATTTTCCTGTGAAGTAGCCAGCCAAGACGCTAACAATAGCCGGAATCGTGCTGAAAAGTCCCTCTGGATCTCCCATGAAATTAAAGCGATCGCCTTTATAAAGATGTACTTTAAAAATAATCAAGCGGTCAATATAAGCACCAAAGTTACCCTCTCGCGTTAATACACCAGCGCCATAATCAGGAACTGGTACATACATCAAAGCTAGCCAGTAACCGATAAGTATAACAACTGCTAGTGTCCATTGCCCCCGGCGCGGCAGGTTGAGGACTATTAAGGAGGCGAACAGGTAAGTCAGACTGATGCGTTGCAACACTCCCATAATGCGGATGCTACCTAAGTCAAAAGTCCAAATGCCCTGATTCCAAAAGCCATTTAGCAACAACCCCAAAGCAAAAAGAATGGCAGCACGACGTAATATCCGCCAGTAAACAGCCTTGGTGGGTTTGTTGTCTTCGGTGTACTTTGACAGAGAAAAAGTCATTGCCACACCGATAATAAACAGAAAGAAGGGAAACACCAAATCAGTTGGTGTGCAACCGTTCCAGTCTGCATGGGCTAAGGGAGGATATACATCATCTGCGACTCCCACCATATTGACGAGAATCATGCCAGCGATGGTAATGCCACGAAAAACATCCAGTGAAGTCAGGCGCATAGATGGAATTTTGTCCTTGATGAGTATCTAAGCTACCCTGCTTGATGCAGGTAAGCAAGAGGGAAATAAAAACAGTTCTTTCTATGGGACGTTTCTCTACATCTTCTATTTCCCCGATTCTAGATAAAATTAATCAGCAACAAAATATATTACAAAAATACTTGAGAGCGTAGAAAAAGATAGTGAAAGAGCATTCGTAGATGCTAAAGAGGCAAGAAAGTATAATTTTCTCGTTATTTGTATTTTTGTAGTTGTTTTCGTGTTTTTAACTGTTTTTCTGGTCAACAAAGATGTAGTTGTTTATCAAGATATTTTAAGAATACTGATAATATTTGGTGGCGGATTTGGTAGTGGTTTAGGTTTTAAAATATACTTAGACCGTAAAAATAAATAAGTTAGGAAGATAAAGATTAAGTATATTTATTATAATTTTACACAACAAACTATAAGATTTACTTGTAATTATGTCAGTCAAAGTTGGAGATACTGCTCCTAATTTCACTCTCACTTCCCAAAATGGCTCAACAGTGAGCCTGCAAGATTTCCGTGGTCAAAAAGCTGTTGTTCTCTACTTTTATCCCAAGGACGATACACCCGGATGTACGGCGGAATCTTGTGCTTTCCGCGATCAGTATGAAGTGTTTAAAACTGCTGGTGCTGAAGTAATTGGTGTTAGTGGTGATTCTAATGAATCTCACCAGCGATTTGCTGCTAAGCACAATCTCCCTTTTATCCTTTTAAGCGACAAAGGCGACCAAGTACGAAAGCTATACGGTGCAACTACCGCTTTTGGCTTTATTCCTGGTCGCGTTACTTATGTTATTGACCAACAGGGAGTTGTGCAATACGTATTTGATTCTATGTTGAATTTTAAAGGCCACGTTGAAGAAGCGCTGAAAATGTTGCAACAACTTCCGGCTAAGTAAAAGCTGTTTAAACGCAGAGGGACACAAAGGTTGACGCAAAGGAGCGCAGAGGATATTCTCTACGATCCTTCGCGTCCCTGTAACTTTTAGTTAGACTTTATGCGAGTGCGATTTTTCCTGTATGACGACATTGGCGTGGGTTGCTTTGCCGTTTTTACCGTTGGTATGACCATTACGGGGTTGAATTACACCATAACCACCGTGATTGCGTTCGTAAATTACGTTAATCTCATCGGTTTCGCTATTGCGGAACATATAAAAGTCGTGTCCCACCATTTGCAGATGTTCTAAAGCCTCTGCAACGGTCATTGGTGGCATGGAAAAGTATTTTGTCCGGACGACTTCGTTAGGCAATTCTGGGGTGCGATCGCCTATTAAATCTTTTACTACTGGTTCTGTAACTAATACTTCGTTGGTTGCTTGGGCATGAATTTTCTTATCTTGTCGTCTTTCTTTGTATTTACGCAGCTGACGAGCAATTTTGTCTGCAACTAAGTCAATGCTGGCGTATAAATCTTCGCTGCTTTCCTCGGCACGGATGATGCTACCATTTGCATAAATAGTGACTTCAGCCGCTTGTCTGGTATTAATTCGGGGATTGCGAGCTACGCTCAAATGCACATCCACTTCATTTGTGATGCTCTGAAAGTGGTTAACAGCTTTTTCAATTTTTTGATGCACATATTCCCGAATCGCATCGGTGATTTCAATGTTTTTGCCGTGGATGACAAGCTTCATGTAAACTCTCCCACTGAATATTTGATTTGTTGTGAATTTGTTTTGTAAGAAAAGAAGTTGCGGTAAGATTTATTACTGCTGCCAAAACAAATCATAAACTGTTTTGATGTACTGTTTATAGTGTATCTAATTTTGCTGCATCTGATTTTTTACCACACATACTTGATAATTGATCTCTGCACTGGTTTCCAATTGGTTGCTAGGCAATTGGAAACCCAAAAGCATAACCCTTGAATGATCCAGTCTCAGCAATAGCTTTGATGACTGCTGTATTTGGTGAACCGCCCCGCCGTATAGTATAGACGGACGGGGCTTCCCAATTCATCGGGAATAGTCTCCAGGACTCCGTAGTTCTATTGGTCTGACATTCCCTCCAAGGGCATGAGTCCTGGTTCCCAAGACCCAAATCTTTCTCTTACGACATATACCTATTAGCTTGGTTTTCGCTTGCGGCATTGATGTTAAAGCAACTTTTACAGAACTGTCAGCGTTTACTCCTTGGATAATTCCAGAAGATTCGCTTGCTGTTGGTAGATAATACAAGTCTTTGTGGAAATTTCATTCAGTTCTACGATGCAAACAATGTTATTAGAGTCCTCAGCCAGTGCATTAGTTCTTATTGTGTTTGGCGTGATGCTGATTGCAAAGAATTCCTCCCAACACCATTGAGGTTATATATTCAAACTAGCACTTTGTATTTTCCAATGCAGGTTTCCTTGATGTTCCTTTAGAATCCTTTACATTATTTGACTTTAATCTGAGGAGTTGCAATATATTTTAGTCAATGACTCTGTTAATTTTTGGCATGATCCGTAGTAAAGAACCAAACCAAAATCGTTGTTTGTTATATAATCAAGGATTAATGCCTTACTTGGATGCTCATAAATGGCAGCGATCGCTTGTTGGCGATCGCATTCATGATCCCAGTCTCGATGACGTGTTAATCTTGGTAGAGCATCCGCCTGTCTACACTTTAGGACAAGGAAGCAATCCAAAATTTCTCAAATTTGACCTTGACAAAAGTCAATTTGAGGTACGTAAAATTGAACGCGGCGGCGAAGTTACTTACCATTGTCCGGGACAACTGGTAGGGTATCCAATTTTAAATCTGCAACGTCATTGTAAAGATTTGCACTGGTACTTGCGGCAATTGGAAGAAGTGATCATTCGGGTGTTGGCAGTTTGTGGCTTGCAAGGCGATCGCATTCCGGCTTTTACTGGTGTTTGGTTGGATGGGCGTAAAGTTGCCGCTATTGGCATTAAAGTCAGCCGTTGGATTACTATGCACGGTTTCGCTTTAAATGTTTGTCCCGATCTGACAGGCTTTAGCCGTATTGTTCCCTGCGGCATTGCTGATAAACCTGTAGGTAGTTTAGCAGAATGGATTCCGGGTATCACCTGTCAAGAGGTACGTTCTCATGTAGCCAAGTGTTTTGCTGAGGTGTTTGATGTGGAATTTGTTGATGAACCAGCATCAGAATAATTTTCCGGTCTGCTTCATTTTTGTAGTCAAATAATCACAATCAACCATAATTATTATTTATTTAAACTCCGATATTCCCAAGGATTAACAAACTTAGCATCACTCCAAATTCCTAGCCGTTGTTGTTTCGCCTCAGTTTCGGCTTGTTGCACTAAATCTTTACTGGGACACTTATTCAAATAAGGACGATATACCTTTGCTAACCCTTCTTGCAATAACACTTGTTGCACAAAAGTACCATTTTTTAAGCGGATTTCTGCGATTTTGCGCCCATAGCGATCGCTATCTGTAATATTCAACGTGACGCGATCGCCTCCTTGTTGTACCAGTTGCTGTACTCGTATTTGCGCCTTTGTACCCCAATTAAATTGATTGCGATCGCTAGCGCGTTTACTGGCTTTTTCCTTCTTAGAATGGGCTATTTCTGGCGCATCCATACAAGCAAAGCGCACTGTGAATTTATTACCTTGGGAATCTTTGACTACCAAAGTATCGCCATCGCTAACTCGCTCAACCACGTCTCCAGAAACACTAAACAAGCGATCGCAGCCCATCAATCCCAAAATGATGATCCCTACACCAAGTCCAATTTGTACTCGTTTAGTTAACTTGCCCATCCCAACTCATTAAACTGAATCTAGCGCGGTATTCCCTAGTTACTTGAAGAAGCCGAGCAAGGCTGGTGAGCTGATGTTCACTGAGCTTTGTCGAAGTGTAGAACCACTGAAAACAGACCTTAGGGGCTGGAAACTAAGGACTGGGAGAGTAGTTACAAATCCTCTCAATCCCTAATCCCTAGCCCCTAATCTTACGGACGCTCTTCAATTACACGGTCAATTAAACCGTATTCCTTAGCCTCAGCAGCTGACATGAAAAAGTCACGATCCATGTCTTTTTCAATCTTGGCTATAGCTTGACCAGTATTTTGAGCATAAATCTCATTGAGCTGGTGACGAATCCGGAGAATCTCTTTGGCTTCAATTTCGATATCAGTTGCTTGTCCACGAGTACCGCCAGAAGGCTGGTGAATCATAATCCGTGAGTGAGGCAATGCCATGCGTTTGCCCTTAGTGCCAGCTGTCAAAAGGAAAGACCCCATTGAGGCGGCTAAACCAACGCAAATCGTCACTACATCTGATTTGATGTGTTGCATGGTGTCAAAAATTGCCAAGCCAGACGTAACCATACCGCCAGGGGAATTGATATATAAGTAAATATCCTTACCTGGATCGTCTGAATCCAGATACAGCATTACAGCAATAATTTGGTTAGCAATCTCATCATCAATATCTTTACCCAGGAAAATAATCCGTTCCCGGTAAAGGCGATCATAGATGCTAATCCAGTCTGTATACTGCCCTCCGGGCATCCGGTAAGGAACTTTAGGAACGCCTATAGGCATTTTCGTTACTCCGTTTGATAATTAGCAATTGACTTAATTAAAGGACACTAGCAGGTAGGGGTGGGTTGGCGAGTTCTTCTTTTTCAAAAACTCGGTCAATCAAACCGTATTCCTTCGCTTCATAGGGTGTCATGTATAACAGCCGATCCATATCTTTGGTAATTTTTTCTGGAGGCTGTCCGGTGGTGCGATGTAGGATATCAATCATCGCGGTTTTATTTACCAGAACTTCCTTAGCCCGAATTTGAATATCCGTTGCTTGACCTTGAGCGTAGCTTTTGGGCTGATGCAGGATAATGTTGGAGTGGGGCAAACTGGCGCGACAACCTTTTGTGCCAGCACTAAGAAGCATCGCTGCCATACCCATTGCCGAACCAACACAGATGGTGTGAATAGGAGGCTTGATGTATTTCATGGTGTCGAATATGGCGAAAGCTTCGGTTTCAAAGCCTATGGGATCGCCACTATAACCGGAGGTACCAGTTGAGTTGATATAGATTTTAATCGGTTTTTCGGGGTCGTCGGACTGCAAATACAGTAGTTCGGCCACGATCAATTCCGTGACAGCAGGCACCAGTGGCATTCCAAGGTAGACAATTCTTTCCTTCAACAATAAGGAAGGCAAATCTGGCGGCGGTGTCCGGTAAAAGTTATCACCGTAATATGGGGCTTGAACAGCCTTGATGGGGGAAATGTCCATAGCAACTCATCGCCTGAAACTATGCCGTTAACTGTAATACATCCTAGCGTGATGCTAGCTCTCTTCAAGTGCGGATTTCTCTCTAATCTACTAGGGGGCTGAGGATCTGCCAATAAGTGGCTACTAAGATATTCTGAATATATTATCTGAATATATTAATGGATTCTGTATTGTCTAGGTTTTCCGTAGCGCTGATGTTACGGTTTGAAGTTATTTAGAAATATGTGTATCTTGACTAGGAAGTTTAGGTTATGAAAGTTAACTTGCAGCCTGTCCTGAATGATGGTAATTTGGACGCAAATCAACTGAGTAGTCAACGTCAGTTGGCAATTTCGGTTTCTGCGATCGCCGAAAATATTGACCGGAATGTACCACTGAATTTATGCTTAATTCTCGACCACAGTGGTTCCATGAATGGACGACCGCTAGAAACTGTCAAAAAAGCGGCGAATCAATTAGTTGACAGACTCAGACCTGGCGATCGCTTGAGTATTGTAGTTTTCGATCACAGAGCTAAAGTCTTAGTCCCTAATCAAATTATCGAAGAACCAGAGAAAATTAAAAAGCAAATTAACCGTCTGGCTGCCGATGGTGGGACTGCGATCGATGAAGGTCTACGCTTGGGTATTGAGGAATTAGCTAAGGGAAAAAAAGAAACAATTTCCCATGCATTTTTGTTAACTGATGGAGAAAATGAGCATGGTGATAACAGTCGGTGTTTGAAATTTGCTCAATTGGCTGCTGGCTATAATTTGACTTTGAACACTTTAGGTTTTGGTGACAATTGGAACCAAGATGTTTTAGAACAAATAGCTGATGCCGGTCTGGGTGTTTTGTCTTATATTCAAAAACCAGAAAGAGCTGTGGATGAATTTAGTCGTTTGTTCAACCGGATGCAAACGGTGGGGTTGAATAATGGTTATTTATTGCTCTCTTTGATGCCCAATATCCGGTTAGCAGAACTTAAACCCATTGCTCAAGTTGCCCCAGATACAATTGAGTTACCAGTGCAGCAAGAAGCTGATGGACGCTTTGCTATCCGCCTGGGAGATTTGATGAAAGACGTAGAACGAGTGATTTTAGCTAATATTTATTTAGGACAATTGCCCGCAGGTAAACAGGCGATCGCTAATGTCCAAGTCCGCTATGATGACCCCACTCAAAATCAAAGTGGGTTATTTACGCCAAATATCCCTGTGTACGCCAATGTAGTTAGGGATTACCAGCCAGATATCAATCCCCAGGTACAGCAGCATATCCTAGCATTAGCCAAATATCGACAAACCCAGTTAGCGGAGACGAAATTGCAACAGGGAGATCGTTTTGGTGCTGCCACAATGTTGCAAACTGCTGCTAAAACAGCTTTGCAAATGGGAGATACTGGTGCAGCGACAGTGTTACAAACTTCTGCTACCCAACTGCAATCGGGTGAAGATTTATCTGAAAGCGATCGCAAGAAAACTAGAATTGTCTCAAAAACCGTGTTGCGAGATACCCCTTCTCAATGAAAGTTAAATTGCTATCGACACTAAATGATCCTAATGTTGATGTGGCTCAATCGACTAATCAACGTCAATTAGCGATCACAATTTCGGCGATTGCTGGTGAACTTGATCAACATCTGCCACTCAATTTATGCTTAATTCTTGATCAAAGTGGTTCCATGCATGGACAACCAATATCAACTGTCATCCAGGCAGTAGAACAATTATTGGATAGATTGCAGCCAGGCGATCGCATCTCTGTTGTCGCCTTTGCGGGTGCTGCACAAGTCATTATCCCCAACCAAATCATTAACGACCCCGAAAGCATTAAATCTCAAATCAAAAAGCAACTCAAAGCTAGTGGTGGTACGGTAATTGCTGAAGGTTTGCAACAGGGAATTACAGAATTGATGAAGGGGACAAAAGGAGCTGTTTCCCAAGCATTCTTACTCACAGATGGTCACGGTGAAAGCAGTTTGCGGATTTGGAAGTGGGAACTAGGTAAAGACGACGACAAGCGCTGTCTCGAACTTGCCCACAAGGCAGCTAAAATCAATCTGACTATTAATACTCTCGGCTTTGGTAGCGAATGGAACCAGGATCTTTTAGAAAAAATTGCCGATGCTGGTGGTGGAACTCTAGCTCATATTGAGTATCCTGAACAAGCAGTGGATGAATTTAGCCGTTTGTTTTGGCGTATTAAATCGGTGGGATTAACTAATGCCTACTTGCTGTTGTCTTTAGTGCCTAATGTCCGATTAGCAGAACTCAAACCCATTGCTCAAGTTTACCCAGACACGATTGAGTTACCAGTGCAATCAGAAGCACATGGAGGTTTTGTAGTGCGTTTGGGAGATTTGATGCAAGATGTGGAACGGGTGGTTTTAGCTAATGTTTATCTAGGACAGCTACCAGAAGGACAACAGGTAATTGGGCATTTGCAAATCCGCTACGATGACCCAGCAGTCAATAAGCAGGCTCTAGTTTCTCCAATGGTTCCAGTATATGCAAATGTGGTAAGGGCATATCAACCTGCCGTTAATCCCCAGGTGCAACAATCTATTTGGGCATTGGCCAAGTACCGCCAAACTCAGTTAGCTGAAGCGAAATTACAACAAGGCGATCGCACTGGTGCAGCTACAATGTTACAAACAGCTGCTAAAACCGCTTTACAAATAGGAGATACAGGTGCAGCCACAGTTTTGCAATCTTCAGCCACTCGTCTGCAAGCTGGAGAAGAACTTTCACAAGCAGATTTGAAGAAAACTCGGATTGTATCAAAGACAGTTTTACAGCAATAGTATTGAAATCTCTGCTTTTTGGCACAGGCGATCGTTTTTTTGTCGGAACACAAAAGGCATAAAAAATATCATAATTTTCAATATTTATCAGGTAGCCTCTTTAATATCAAATCTATTGATATTAGTTTTTAGTTTTTTTAGCTTTCTAAGTCCCACCGTAAACATAAAATGGGTTGTTTTTGCTAATATTCAGTCCAACACTGAGGACAAATAAAAGTCCACTTACCTACTTCTTAATATTTAACTCTATATAAAATCGGTGCAGATTTAGATACAGCGATCGCAGGTACAATATCCTTCACAGCAGTGTAATTTTGGGCTAATGACTAAGCCACAAATTCGCCACTCCAATCAGACCGAAAGCGATAAATAGTTACTCGTTAAAAAGTGAAAAGTGAAAAGTGAAAAGATAATCCCCATAAATAAATTGAGCGAAAAGTTTGCGCGTCCGGGTAACAGGAGCGCAAAACTTTTCAAGACAGGGGATTTAATAAGGACGTATTGTTTCTTGCGCCCTTCGGGTGACGCTCTCTACCAGACGCTGCGCGTAGCTCGCTTCCCCGTAGGGGTACGCAAGCTCTAACACCAGTCGCCTACGGCGGGAACTTCGGAGGGCTTGTGATCATTTTCTTTTTCTTTCTTTTGCCTTTTAACTTTTTACTTTTGCCTTATTCGGTCAACTTCTAATAACCGCTGGACTCCTTTTATACTGCTAGCAAAGATGATTTTCAAGTCAAGAAACTGACGAATCTTCTCTATAGTGTTGGCCAGAGCCTTTTGTGGTTCTGCGGCTTTGCTAATCTCTGCGGCTTGGTCTTGCACTTGTTGTAAGAATTCCGCTGGTACGTTGTTGATTGGGAGTCGTTTCTAGTTGGCGTTTCAATCTTCTTCCCAGTTTTCACAACCTAATAGGTCAATAACCCGATCTCTAAGCAAAAATTCATTTTTTTCTAGCTCTAACTCAAAACAAGCCCAGTCGCGATCGCGAATGTACTTACAGAGAACATAAATTGGCTGCTGACGGTTAACAAGTCCCTTTTTAACAAGTTGACGTGCTTCTTCCTTGATAACTTCAATGTCATATTTAATAGCAGTATCCATAACTCGTTCCTTCGCTTCTGATCCAGGAATTAAAAGAAAAATCAATTAGCTTTTGACTCTATCTTAAACTTATCAAAAAATTTTGAGGGAACTGTGAAGAATAAAAACATTGATAATTAACTAAAATCTCTGCTATTTCAGCCTTTAGATAGACCTTCTATGACAAGACATATGCATGTTAGGAAAATTTTTACCCTCTCCACCTATCTATTTAATGCTAACTTTTGACCAAGAAGCAGAGAAGAAATAACATATCAAAAGCAAACGGTTTTAAGTCATCTAGCTTTAGCTATCCTCACAAAATCTTCAACTTCTTTCTTTACTGTGAAAACAGTTATCCTTGACTCAATACATAAGATTAATGACACAAAATATTTTTGTGCAAACTTTACTTGACCGCATGTCTTTACTTGGGGGTAGTCCGACAGAGTTGGCAAAGGACGGAATTAACTTTGTTCATAGTAACTACGGACTAGAACAGCAAGGCATCCTTAACACTGGCGTTGTCTACTGGGGCAAAAAATTGAGCAGCATCAGGCAAAAGTCTGGCTAGTCAATACTGGTTGGACAGGGGGGTCTTATGGTGCTGGGGAACGTATCCCCATCAAACAAACCCGCGCTATTTTGAAAGCAATCTTGAGTGGTAAGTTAGATGAAGTACCCACGGTTGTTGACTTGGAGTGATCCAACTGCTTATGATCAAAAAGCCCGTAAACTTGCCCAAATGTTTATTGATAACTTTCAGCAGTTTGCCGATATCGTTGAACCAAAAGTCCTAGGGGGCGAACCTGTAGTAGCAAAATGAAGTTGATATTTGCAGACATCTTGATTTCTACACTGTGAGGTCAAAAGCAACATGGAACTCAAATCAGTTACCATCGAAATACCTGAAGGTTGTAACCTCATTTTAGGGCAAACCCACTTTATCAAAACTGTGGAAGACCTCTATGAAATTATGGTGGGGACATCTTCACAAGTAAAATTTGGGATTGCTTTCTGCGAAGCATCAGGGTCTTGTCTGATTAGGATTGTTGGAAATGATCGCCTTTTGCAAGAATTAGCAACTAAGAATGCTCAAATCATAGCCGCAGGTCATAGTTTTATTATTCTCCTGAAAGAAGCCTATCCGATCAATTTTCTCAATGCCATCAAGCAGTGTGCTGAGGTCTGCACAATTTATTGCGCCACAGCAAATCCAGTACAAGTAATTGTGACTGAAACAGAACAAGGACGGGGTATTCTCGGTGTTATTGATGGATTTTCACCCAAGGGAATAGAAGAAACCAAGGACGTACAGGCGCGTCAAGAGTTACTCCGCCGAATTGGTTATAAGCTATGAGCTAATCGGCATTTAAGTTATAGCGATAGCCAGTTAGTTTAGGACATAAACTAATCATAAAACCCGGACACCAACAGACTTTCAAACCTTTCCCCTGTCCCCTGCTATATATGCTGCAACCGAAAGTCAAGAGAAATTAAACACTATTAAGAACCGCACACAATCATTCGATGGCAAAAGGAGCTAGCCAGAGAATATGACAATTAATTATCGGGAAAAAATTATTTCTCTATGGACAGTATTTCTACTGGGAATCCTGTTTCATACCCAATTGGGTTTAATGCCACTTTTCCACGGTTTAAATGTTACTGAATCGCAACAAGCCTCATCAATTAGTGATATTTCTGGAATTATGTGGTTGATGTTGGGCTTTTTTGTATTGCCAATGCTGGCAATAATTGCCACAGCTTTCACCGATTCCAGACACTATAAAGTAATTCATTTTGGCTTGACAGTGTTTTATAGCGTCATGAATTTAATACATCTGATTTTAGATTTGCTTCTACCACAAGTTATTTGGTATCAAATTACCTTAATGGTGCTTTTGTTCCTGATTGGTTTATTATTAAACGTCGTAGCCTTCCAATGGATGCGATCGCCACTCCGGGAAAACAACTGGCAAGAACGAATCACAGCTCGTCATTAGTAGCATAGGCGATCGCTCTTGGCACGAGCCCCCCGAACAATTACACTGCTTGAGGCTTTGAGTTGCATGGAAGGGTTAGATGCGTTGACGCAAAGCGGCTTGTCGCCAGACATCGCGCCTGCTTGTGACACCAATACCAAAACAATAGAAACTCAGGTAATTCAAGAAATTTGGCAAGAAGCTTGTCAGGCGGCTAATGCTGTTTTACAAAAATATACCTTACAAGACCTTTGTGAACGGCGATTAATTCATCAACAGAAAGAATTATGTACTACATCTAGGAATAGCCTGATACCAAATACCTAATTCATCGGCTTCTTTTGTTGCGAAATCGAAAGAGTGTAGTTATACTGTCGTTTGGACAATTCGCCTACATAGAGCGAATATTGTCCTTCCTGCCAATAACCAGACAGTTCTGGCTTGGTTTGTGAGTAACGATCTCCTAAAACGCAGAAACGACCTCCAGGGCCAGCTATTAACAGTGTCGGTTGTCCAGGACTATCTACTGTTAATCGCAAGTAAGGCAGTGATTCTTTAACCTGGATAATTTGACTGGGTGCATCCGGAATGTTGCCGCAATCACTGTGAATTGATCCCCCAGATTTACCATTTAAAATTAGCGGATCTGACTGTAATTTGGGATTAATTTGGACTGATGGTACTTCAGCCAAAATAGGCTTAGTAAGTGCCAAACTGATCACTAAAGCTGCGGGAACAACTGTAAATCGTCTAAACGTCTTCATTTTAATTAATGCTCCCGACTATTTTTAGAGCGACATTAATATAAATAGTCTATTGATTTAGTAGACGATGGCAATCCGCCTATGTTCCTTAGTGCGGAGTATATATTGCTTCTTATTGTTATGGACTGGGGATTAGGGACTAGAAGCAGGGGAGGTAGGGGGAGCAGGGAGCAGAGAAAGAAATAATTAATTCCCATGCCCAATGACGGTAGTTGCTCTACTTGGTGAGGTAGCCCGGTCTTGTTGTTCCAACAAAGAGGGACTACCGTTAGCGTAGCGAAGCGCGAGCTTGCGTACCCCTACGGGGAAGCGAGCTACGCGCAGCGTCTCGTAGAGAGCGTCACCCGGAGGGGGAAACCCCAGACGCTCGCGGACTCGCGCTTCGCCAAGGGAGAAGACCGCACTACCTCCCCAATGCCCCATACCCTATACCCCAGACATTAGCTAAAATCACAGACACAGCCGCCAAATATCAGATTTGGTTGGTCTGTTGTTGAATAAGCATCCTAACTAAGGTAGAAAAAATTTATGAATCCTCAACCTGAAGAAGACTTGCAACGCCGCCTCCAAAAACTAGAGGCAGAGATTAATTCCTCGCCAGTCGAATTTGGACAACCAGAAGAGTCAAAAAAGACATCTGAGTCTAGTTTCTTCGACTTCAAATCGCACTTTAGGCGATCGCAACTTTGGTTTAACAACTTGTCTAAAATGAGCCAGGTGATCTTTTTGGGTGTGGCGGTGCTATTGGGCTTGGCAATAGTGCAAACCTTGCTGAAACTTGCCGCATCTGCAATTAGTCTGGCAGTCTTAGTAGGGTTAGTGTATCTTGGATACAAATTTTTTGTATCTGGTAGCTTTCGCAATAAATAAGCAATAGTCTATGTTAACTGCGCCGCTTCCGGCGCAAAAAAAATCAACTCAAAGGAAATTATTAAGATGGCAACTCCAATTGTGAGGAGAAGTAGTAATAAATCTAGCTTGTCAACAACATCAGAAAAAGCCAATTCACTACCGTTAGGAACCAAGCGTTTTGCTGCTTGGACAGCGGAAATTACACTAGTGGTTGTCAGTGGGTTGGTTCCCTTTGGAATTGGTGCTTATATCAATTCTAGAAATGATGTGAACCGTGTACCCCTCAACCCCTTGCTAGTAGTCACCGAAAGAGCGATCGCTCGTCCCTTGGCTCTGCCTGCTAGCGATGGTATCCGTAACGTAGCAGAGCCGACTAATTACTTGTGGACAATAGCTCTGTTAGCACCCTTGACCATTTCGTGGTGGCAATTATATTTACTGGGTAAAACTGGTAGTACCATTCCCAAACGTCGATTTGGCGTGCGGGTTGTCAACGAGCAAGGTACACCACCGGGTTTAGCCGCAGTTGTAGTACGAGAAGGAATTGGTCGATGGACTGTACCTATGTCTGTCGCCTATATTCTTTGGCGTTACAGCTTTGCCTTTCCGAATTTAGGATTATTCACATTTTTGGCTGTATTGATGGTGCTTGGTGAAGGGATGGCTTTGCCTTCACGCCAAGGACGACGGGCGTTGCACGACTGGCTAGCTGGTACTTACGTCATCGATGCCACTCGCCCCTTGCCAACTTCACTAGTAGCTAGCAAAGGGCAAGGTTTGCCTGTAGAAACTAATGAACTTGAGCGCCAGGAAGAGGAAAATGAGCAAGTAACTGTCCCAGTCATGGCGATCGCCGCGGAAGCTCCTAGTCTTCGCACCTTGTGGCGACGAATGCGGCAAAATCCTAGCCTGACTTTGTTTGGGGTAGCACTTACTAGTATGACTGCTGTCCTGGCAACTTTAATCACTACTCAAGTCTATATTCAAACTCAGCAAACCCAGCGTGAAACCAAACAAATCAACAGCCAAAAATTTTTAGTACTCGTAAAACAATTGAGTCCCAACTCTGGCGCTACCAATGAAGAACGCCAAAGTGTAATTTTGGCGATGGGTGGCCTCAATGATTCGCAGTCTATCCAATTTCTGACGGATCTTTTAGTTAACGAAACCAACCCCGTTCTTTTAGATACGATTCAACAAGCTTTGACAAGTATTGGTCTCAAAGCTATCCCGGAATTGAAAAACAAAAATCAGTTTTTAGCTGGCGAGTTAGCGGCTGTAGGTAACAATCCCCAAGAAAAAGAATTACGCCAAAAGCGGTTACAAATTAACCAGCAGACAATTAACAAGATTCTCACTGTTTACAGTGGTAAAACCGAGAGTATCGATCTTAGTCGCAGCCAATTGAGTCAAAGTGGTACTCCGGGAAGTTCCTTTTTCAACTTGGTTCTAGAAAACGTTGATTTGTCAGGAGTAAAATTCAAATCTGCAAAACTTAACCAAGCTAGTTTTAAAGGTAGTCGCTTCCGGGGAGCTGGTGAAGATGGACGCTTGGATACCTACGACGATGCGATCGCTGATTTGAGTCAAGCTCAAATGAAACAAGTGAATTTCACCGATGCTAACCTCAGTCGCGTCGTCATGACTGGTAGCGATTTAAGCCGTGCTACCCTCAACAGAGCTAATTTATCAAATGCACGTTTAGTTGGTGCTAACCTCAGCAGCACCCAACTTGTGAGTGCAGATTTGCAGAACGCAGTTTTAGAAAATGCTAGCTTAACTGGGGCAGATTTAGGTGATGCCAAATTAAACGAAGCTAATTTATACGGTGCGCGTTTAGGTCGCGTTATTGCCATCGGAACCCAATTATCTTCAGCCAATTTAACCAAAACTGATTGGCAAGGATCAGATTTATCTGGAGCCGATTTAGAACGTGCCAATCTCAGCAATGCTAACCTCAGCGCCACTCGTTTAACTGGTGCTACTTTGCGTTCTGCCCAAATGGAAAATGCCAACTTACGAAATGCTGATTTGAGCCTTGTAGATTTACGAGGAGCGAATGTCGCAGGAGTAGATTTCCAAGGCACAATTCTGACACCTGCCAAACAAGATCCAGCAGATCAATTTGTCCAAACGCCAGATTTAGGTTCAGTATCTGCTGTAGTCAAAGGAGTTGATTTTTCCCAAGCTAAAAATTTAGATGCGAAACAACTAGCTTACATTTGTACTCAAGGAGGCATTCATCCTCGTTGTCCGTAAGCAGGAAGAAGAAAGGGAGCAGGGAGAGGAGGTTAAAAAATTAGTCGCAAGGTGCGCTATGGTGGTTCTTCTTTGTTTATTTCTCGCACTAGCGTAGGCGCAGCCCGCACTTCGACAAAGCTCAGTAACCACCGCAGGCATCGCTCTTTGGGAAAAACTTTTTGGTTTCCTGTAGATAGCACAACTCTTTACTTGGTTCGTGAGTCAGGCAAATCATGCAACTACATCGGTTCGACAACATTCAGGAGTTCTGGCACTGCACTCAGGCTTACTTACTCCAGTATCAGGTAGAAAATAATGTTTTGCTCAGTATTTCGCATACCTTGTTGCATAACCCAGAACGTTATCTGGGTAAGCCTTATTTAGCACTTGTCCAAACAAGTGGCGAGATTCTGGCTGTTACCATCCGTACCCCACACCAAAAATTGATACTATCCAAAGCCCAGAATATGGATGCCTTGCGGTTGATTGTTCAAGATTTGCGTCAAGAGCAACTGCAAGGAAGCATGGGACTGGCTAAAGAGGCAGAAATATTCTCCCAGACTTGGCAAGCGCTGACAGGACAATTCTATCAACGGTCGGTGGTAATGAAAATTTACCAATTAATGGCAGTGCAAAGAGTCTCAATGGACAGAGGATATCTCAGACTGGCAACTGAAGGCGATCGCTCTCTTTTGATCAAGTGGCTTTCTGCATTTTTATCTGAGATAGATGAGGCGGTGAGCGAAGATGTCGAACACCAAGTAGATAACCGGTTGAAACAACAGAATACTTATTTATGGGAAGATAGCACTCCAGTTTCAGTTGCATCTAGTAAACAAGTGTTACCTACAATTGGTCGGATCAATTTAGCTTATACACCACCAGAGTATCGTCGCAAAGGATATGCCACTGCCTGTGTCGCAGCGTTAAGCCAAAAACTGCTAGACCGGGGATGTCGCTATTGTTTTCTCATAGCAGATTTAGCCAATCCCACAGCTAATCATATTTATCAAGCGATTGGGTATCGCCCCATTTGTGATTGGCACGAATACTCATTCACCTCGAAGGAGTAAGCATAATAAAACGATCGCTTCGAGGCTTGGGAAATAAATCAAACCAGAAATATTGATTTTTTCGTTGGTTCTTAATCTTGTTTGCGATTGAGAGTAGTTTAGATGCGTTCACCCTGTTAGATACAGTTAATTCAGAGCAGTTTTTTTGTTTTTTAGCCATTGATTGAAACTCCTATAAATGCTATTAATTTGTGTTAGCGATCGCCTTTGGGGTTGCCGCAGGCATCGCCACCATAAAAGAAGCGCTCTGTTATTAACAAAGCGCCTCAAAACTTGATGATTTGTAGTGATTTAGGGATTACTTCTACCGCCCTATAGTTTAGAACTTACTTAACAGTTCTTCACGAGATAAATTAGTTAATTCTAGCAAAACTCTAGCAAATTCTTCTGGGGGTAGCTGTAATAAACTATCAACAATTCTCGTTAGTTCTTCATCCACAGAACTAAACCTATATCTTAACATATTTTCTACAACTTGGCGCTGCCCTTCTTGTACAGCAGCTGCTCTGGCTTCTTCATAAGCTTGGGTTAAGTTCATGATTAACTCCTGGTCATCTTCTGTTAAATCTGTTTGTGTCATCACACTAATACGCCACCTGTAAACTATTTCTAAAACATTACGGCGGATAAGATTCTCCGGGGGCAATGCAACCAATTCTTTTACTGCCTGCTGCTGAATAGTTCCTCGGCCTAAAAGCCTAAACCAAAGGGTTTCATCTGTCACAGGCAACTCGTTAATTGCTAGTATCGCTGTTCGCGCGCCAGCAGGCAGAAAGTAAACTCCAGTAGTCCAGTTTTCTAAGTCTAGTTTAGCCCCAAAACTTTCCAATAATCCTGGGGAAGCTGACAGTGATAAAATCCACAGCCGCGCTAAACTATCTTCTGCTATCGTTATATTCTCTCTTTTGGCTTTTCGTTGCGAATCTGCCATTACGGTAAACAGCTTTGTAAGACAGTTCCGTACTTCTGTTTTACTGGGCTGATTGCGAAAAGGCTCCAGTAACGCCGTATTCAACAAGGCAATTCTCCCCAGTAGTCCTAGATTTGACCCTTGGGCTTGGGGCGCTGGTGAAAATAAAACATCAACTTGTCGGGCTTCATCAATCACCTCCTTGTTGGCTTCTACTTTGCCCAAGGGTGACAATAGCTCCTCCAAAAACTGTTTTGCAAATTGGTCGTGAGGTTTGCGAGTCATGTTACCAGTATGAACTGGTACGTATAATACGGGAATTAGTCAACTTCCACGTTTGACCAATGAGTTTGACCGACCGCGATCGCCTGATCATTGCAACTATCGTCAACCAATCCGACTATCCCCACGATTGCTAGCCACAGGATATAGTCACCATCTGGATTCAATACGCTTGGGTTAAGCAAAGCAAAGCCCAATAATCCCTCGGAAATGTTGGGTTTCCTAACGTCAACCCAACCTACGTAGACTATTTCTACAAGGAGGCTTACACTGAACTTTATCAAGTCAAAACAACTAACAACTGACTATTGACAACTGACCCGCGTAGCATAAATAAAGAAAGAATTTTAGTCAAATAGGATTCATATATGAAAAAAGCTGTGTACTGGTTAATGGGTGAAAGAGCAGGACGAACCATAGTCGGTACTTGGAATTGGCTGTGGGGAATGCCGGTGGAGTCTGGTGGTAAAGTAGCTGTCGCCGTAGCTGAAGAATCCCTGCAATCAATGCAAGAATCGGTGCAAAAGCTGGCTCAAGCTGTGGCTATGCAAGAAGGTTCTTACAAAACAGCCAAAAACAAATACGAGACAAAAGTCAAAGAATTACGAACCTTGGAGCAACAAGCAAGCATTGCCCAGCGCAATGGTAATCAAGAAGCAGCGCGGATGGCAATGGCCAAGGCAATTCAAACAGAGCAAATTTTGCCCAAGCTAGAGGAGATGGTTAAGCAGGCTGAAACATCTGTAAATGCGTCCAAAGATAAGCTGAACCGGGAGCGCATGAAGCTAGAAACCTACAAAGCTGATATGCAAAATATGAAAGATATGTCAGAAGTGAACGAGGCACTAGCTATGATTGCTAAAGTCAATAATGAATTTGACATTGGTTCGGCTAAAAGTGACTTTGAAAAAGCTAAAAATGCAGTTGAACGTCGGAATTTCCGCACAGACGCTTTAGCTGAAATGTCTGAAAACCCAACTGAAAAACTCCAAGCTGAAATAGAACAAATGACCGTAGATGATGAAGTTTCTCGGCGTTTGCAGATGTTAAATGATTCAACTATTAACCAACTACCAGAGTAAAAAGTTATGAGTAAGAGAAGCGCTCCGCCTCCAATTGTTTTTATCCTTTTATTTCTAGTTTTGCTGGGTGGTGGTTACTGGTACTTCTTCAAACGACAACCAGCAACCACAAGTACTATTTCTTCTCCAGTCAACACAACTTCCGGTAGTAATTCTACTTTCCCATCTCCAAGTTCAGTACCTGGCGGTACTACCGTGAAGATAGGGGGTTCTACCAGTATGGTGACAATTAACCAAAATCTCAAAAGAGCTTTTGAAAGACAGTTTCCGGGTACTAATGTTGTAACTACTGCTAGTGGTTCTGAAAAAGGTATCGAAGATCTTGTTGCAGGTCAAGCAGATATTGCGGCGATATCTCGACCTTTGACTGCACAAGAACAGAGTCAGGGATTGGTGGCAATTCCTGTGACAACAGATGCGATCGCTGTTGTTGTTGGCAAAGCCAATCCTTTTAATCAAGGATTAACCAGCGCCCAAGTAGCAGATATATTTCAGGGTAAAATTAATAACTGGTCAGCAGTGGGTGGTAATAATAAAACTATCCGAGTCATTAATCGACCAGCAATCAGTGGTACACATCAAACGTTTCAAGAAGTTGTGCTAAAGGGAGCTAATTTTGGGACGACACCAAATATCACAACATTACAACGAGATGCTACAACTCCCCTCCTCCAAGCTTTGGGAACTGATGGCATAGGTTACGCTACCTTTGCACAGGTTGCTAATCAGCAAACAGTGAGATCCCTGGCGATCGATGGTTTGACTCCAGATGCAAGTGGTTATCCCTACCAACGGCAGCTGTTTTATGTTTATAAGAATCCTGCTAGTCCTGGCGTTCAAGCATTCTTGGGTTACGCAACTTCGTCTCAAGGGCAGCAGGCTACTATACTCAACAACTGATTCATCTAGCAGCTAGCAACACTCGCCTTAATTATCTTACCACTGTCCAAGCGACCAAAACAAAACTCTGACTAAGTAGTTTTCATCGGCGTGCGGGTACTCCTTACGGAGAACTCGTACCCCTACGGGGAAACAAGGTACGCGTAGCGTCTCTGTCAGTAGAAGAGTAGCCGTAAAAGCGTCGATATCGGCGATTAATTATTCATAACTTTGGTATTTTGCAAAAAATCTAGTATGGGTCATTAATAATTTGTGTTGTCATTACCCATCACGGATGGCCATCAACAGAGATAACATAAGTATTCAAATGTACATTTAAAATCCAAGATGGTGTGAGGAGTCGGGTAATGAAACATATTAAGTATTTAGTCTCACTTCTAGCAACTAGTGCTGTCTTGAGTATGGCTGTCGGCACTCCACCAGCACAAGCTCAAGTAGCCTACGGCAGCTATGTTGGTATCGGGCCGACCATTGGTATTACTGACGGTATCCAATTAGGAGGAGTTCTAGCCGTCCGCTATAAACTTTTAGAAGCACCGATTTCTTTTCGTGCCCAAGCATTAATAGGTAACAATACAGCAGTTGTGCCAACGGTTTCCTATGATGTCCCGATCAACTGGCAAACTGATGCCTACTTGGGAGCTGGGCTAGTTTTGGCTGGTGGTGGTAACTCTTCTCCTGTTGGGGACAAAATTAGTTTTGCTTTACAACCAGGAATTGATTACGTCGTTCCTAATAGTAATACCGTTCTTTTTGGCAACGCCATCATTGCTTTTGATGCCTACCGTGATAGTGGCGGTACGGCTGTCTCTGTGCAAGGTGGTGTGGGTTTAAGATTTTAATTATGTTATGGCGATCGCTTTTGAGTAAGTCCTAAAATTAATGCTCAACTTCAATTTTCCCGGAAAAAATGTACTAATTACAGGTGCTTCGCGGGGGATAGGAAAGGCCGTAGCAACTGCTTTTGCCCAAGCAGGTGCGCGTGTAGCAGTTCATTACCACCAGCAAACAAAAGTTGCCCAACAGGTTCGTCAATCCTTGGTAGGTACAGGTCATATTTTAGTGCAAGCTGATCTAGCGAATCCTGTTGCTGTCGAGCAAATGGTCAACCAAGCGATCGCACAGTTGGGACATATTGATATCTTAGTTAATAATGCTGGTATCTATCAGGAACATCCACTGAACCAAACTAACTATGAAGATTGGCAAGCTGCTTGGCAAAATACAATTAATGTTAACTTGCTAGGTGCAGTCAATGTATCTTACTGTGTTGCTCAACACATGATTGAACGCCACAACGGCCGAATTATTAATGTGACTTCTCGTGGTGCATTTCGAGGGGAGCCTACAGCTACTGCTTATGCAGCTAGTAAAGCGGGTCTCAATGCTTTTAGCCAGTCTCTGGCGTTACATCTGGCTCCTCATAACATTTTTGTGATTGCTGCAGCTCCTGGTTGGGTAGCAACTGATATGTCTCAGGCGACCCTAGAAAGTTCTGTGGGTGAAGCGATTCGCCAGCAAAGTCCTTTAAATCGTGTAGCAAATCCAGAAGAAGTTGCCCATACTATTCTCTTCCTCGCTTCTGAAGGTGCTGAAATGCTCACGGGCGGTATTTTGGATGTGAATGGAGCTAGTTATTTGCGGTCATAGGCATCGCACTAAGTAATCGGACACAATTAATTACACAGCGGCATTGCGAGCGTACTCCTTCCCTACGGGACGCTTGTCTGCGACACGCTGCGCGGTAAGCGCAGCTATATCCGTTCGTCGCGTAGCGTCTCCTTTTGGAGAAGGGCTTTGCTCGCAATGACTGTAAATATTTTTGTCCATCTACTTAACACCCGGTTTTTAGTAATTGACCAGCTGAACTTGCCTAAATTTGTGATCATAGGCAAAATCAAGAATATACCATTTGCTAGATTCGGCAGGCTTACTGAGTTAAGAAAATAACGGATACATGCAGAAGTACGACAAGTAATAAAATGGAAGTTGGTATTCGCAAGACAGCACAGATCATTGAGCAAGTTCTTCAATCAGAGTCGGCGCTTGGGCTGAAAAACGAAGCCTGTCGGTCAAAATTCTTCATTTATCCCAACTCCACGTCAAAAGTTTGTCTATTCTTGCATGGTTTTACAGCAGGCCCTTACCAGTTTGAGCCACTAGGCGAAGCTTTTTTTAAAGCAGGATACAACGTTTTAGTTCCCTTACAACCTGGTCATGGACGCTCAGGTGACTGGAATCACCAAAATCCTCCACCACTACCAACGGACATTCAAATTTATCAACAATTTGTACTGAAGTGGTTGCAGATTGCCAAAACCCTAGGTCAACAAGTCGTAGTCGGGGGATTATCTACAGGTGGAACCCTCGCTGCATGGTTAGCTTTAGCGTATCCCCAGGAAATTGACCGCGCCTTATTATTCACGCCTTTTTTAGGTAGTCGTTATTTATTATTTGATTGGCTGATCAAAATCTTACCAATTTACTTTGAATGGTTCAACAAAGACGCACCCGGCAACTTTGGCTATAAAGGTTTTCGGATGAAAGCATTACGAATATTTCTGGAATTGGGAGAGAAACTTTCAAAACAGGCAAAAACCCGTGTTTGCGCCCCAATATTAATGGTATGTAGCGAGGCAGATAAAGCCGTTAATCGCTCTAAACAGCAAGATTTTTTTACAAAAGTACTCAAGCAGCAACCAAAATCTTGGTATTACTGCTTTGATGATTCGCTTCACATTGAACACCGAATGATGACAAAATTGGAAGATAATGATTATGAGGAATTGGTAATTACCCTTGCTAAAGCGTTTGTTGATAGTGATTTAACTTGGACACAGTTTCAGCAAATGGCAAAGCGAATAACTCAAGGAGAGGTTTATGAGGACATCAAGCAAGAGCTGAATCTTGATGGTCAAGCTTCCCAACAATTATCTGCAATGATGACTCAACATTTTGGTTGTGATCATCTCGAATGTATCAATCCATCGGAGAACAAATTCATTTGAGAGACTTTTCTTGGTCTTTCTGGTTCACGTTGCCACTTTACCCCTTTGGCAAGCGGCAGACAATCCGCAAAGAAGTAGTTAAAGACACAATTTGGACTTTTGACCAACTTCAGGGCATCTTCTACGTTGTTGTGCCTATTCGCATGACTGTGATTAAGTTAGATGCAGGGGGTTTGCTAGTCTATGCTCCGGTAGCGCCAACTCCAGAGTGTATCAGGCTGCTCAATGAAGTGGTGGCAGAACATGGCGATGTCAAATATATTATTTTGCCTACTGTCTCTGGACTAGAACATAAGGTGTTTGTTGGCCCTTTTGCTAGACGCTTTCCCCAAGCGCAGGTTTTTGTAGCTCCTAAGCAGTGGAGTTTTCCATTGAACCTACCTCTGAGTTGGTTGGGTTTACCTCCAAAACGTACCCAGATACTCCCTGAAAACAGCAGCAAATCCCCCTTTGCCGATGAATTTGACTATGCAATTCTCGGCCCTATAGAACTGGGGCCAGGTCGGTTTGCAGAAGTAGCATTTTTCCACAAGCGATCGCATACACTTTTAGTTACAGACTCAGTAGTTTCCATACCCGCAGATCCGCCTGCGATCGTACAATTAGATCCATATCCTTTGCTGTTTCATGCTAAGGATCAAGCCTCTGATCTCGTCGCCGATAATCAGGCTAACCGTCGCAAAGGATGGCAGCGTATCTCGCTATTTGCTTTGTACTTTCGCCCCAGTATGCTAGAAATCATCGCCTGGGGTCAAGTCTTTCGCAATGCCATTCAAGCATCGGAACGCTCTAAAAAAGCTTATTTTGGGTTATTTCCTTTCAAATGGCAGTTAAACTGGGAGCGATCGTTTGATGCACTGCGGGGGAAAGGTCGTTTTTTTGTAGCACCAATTTTACAGACGCTCATTCTCAACCGCGCACCTCAGGAAACAATTGACTGGGCTGATCAAGTAGCAAGTTGGGACTTCCATTGGATTATTCCCTGTCATTTTGACTCACCGATTTCAGCACAGCCGTATCAGTTTCGCCAAGCATTCTCCTTTTTAGAAAAGCAGTTTAGCAGTAGCAGTTTTCCCTTGCCAGAGGAGGACTTTCAGCTACTTAAAGCCATTGATGCAGGCTTAAATAAAATTGAAATTGTACCACCCGCAAAAGAGAAAGTGTAGTTTGGATATTCAAAATACTACTTTTTAAACGCAGAGGAGCGCAAGGGAAACGCAAAGTGACGCAGAGTTAAGAATTAATGAAATGTTGTACTAAGTAAATACTCTCGTATTTGTTCCGATGCTAAAGTAAAAGCTACTTTTTCTGCATCTGTCTTTGCTCCCCAGAATATCGCTTGCTTTCCCTTCACTCCCTCTATAGGACGGTTAAACTTTATAGGATTTACCAGATGGTAAATGTAATTTCCTGGAGAACCAACACAACTAGTAATTTTTACTGCGCCAACTATTGCACCGCGTTTGACTGTTGTTACGTCGATGCCATAATCAGCAAAATAATCATCACTTTGTTTTGATTGAGAAGCATGTATTAGCACCCATCCTCTACGATGTGTTGGTTGTGACCGATATTCCGCTTCTTTCACACCTATACAGATGGCATAAGCAAATGGAGCATGGATACTAATAGCTTTTAGCTTTGGTGGATAGTTGATTTCGATATTCATCAAATTGTAAAAACCATAAAAAACAACGCGCTACCAATATAGGCGCGTTTTTAATGATATTTACGTAGATAGAACACATCCCCTAGCCCCTAGTCCCTAAAAAAACCAGCCGTAAGAATGCAAACCTTTACCCAAAAGATTTACACCCAAATAGCACGTCCAAACGACGACAAAGCCACTGGCTGCTAAAATCGCTGGACGACGACCTTGCCAGCCACGAGTAATTCGAGCATGGAGATAGGCAGCGAAAACTAACCAAGTGATTAATGCCCAGGTTTCCTTAGGATCCCAACTCCAATAGGAACCCCAAGCTTCATTAGCCCAAACAGCACCAGCAATAATGCCAATTGTCAATAGGGGAAATCCTAACCCAATGACGCGATAGCTGATGTTGTCGAGAGTTTCAGCTAAGCTAAGGCGTTGGGGTGAAAGAGGTTCTGAATTTTGGATGAGAGATTGTTGACTTGAAATAGGAGTTGTGATTACTGCTCCTAAAACAGCAGTATTACCGTTACCATTGCCGTTATTATTACGCTCATTACGAGCAAAGCCATTGTTTTCTACAGGAGGTGTTGGGGGTGGAGAAACTAGCTCCCCTGCTTTGTGTAAGCGGTAGCCATTACTGCGATAGCCACCAGCACCAACGGAACTGCCTTGTAGTTGAATATTTTGACCGCGAGTCACAATCAAAAAAGCGATCGCTAACAATGAACCGACCATCAAAGCAGCATAACTTAACATCATTACACTAACGTGCATCATCAGCCAATTTGATTTCAGCGCAGGCACTAATGGTTCTGCGACTTGCATTTCTGATGGCAATGTCAGGGTGGCAAAAGCAGTGATGCCCATAGCCACAGGGGCCGTAACAACTCCTACCAAGCGGCTACGGCTAGTATTTTCGGCAATCAGATGAATGGTAGTAATTCCCCAAGTTAAGAAAAACAGCGATTCATACAAATTGCTGAGAGGAAAATAGCCAGCTTCTATCCATCTTGCCCCTAATAGGGTCGCTATACACAAATTAGCGATCACCATCCCCGCTGTACCTAACGCAGCAGTTGCTGGTAAATTCGGAAAAGCTGCTCCTACCCAATACACCAACATAGTTAGGAATAAAACAGCAAAGGAGGCATTGTCCAGCCAATTCTGGAGTCCAACCAGATTCATAACGCATTCTCCCTAGTAGATTCTTTAAAATATTGATTTCTGACTGTTCTGATCCTATCTGTTTAGAGGCTAACGGACTAAAAAGAGTTAGGAGTTATGAATTTTAACTCCTAACTCCCACCTCCTAAATTTTCCTATAGACATCATGGAGATGCAGTAACAGTAGGTGTAGGTACAGCTGAGTTGCTGACTTTCTTGAGTGCTAAAAAGATGTCATAGCGGGTACTGCGATTGTCACTGACAGCAGCAGTCACCCCAATTGAACGTGTTGCAGCTAGTAAAGTTCGTTGATTAGAAATCAGATTGGGTAGAGGGAAATTTTTCATGGTGCGTTCTACGTCCATGAAAAATTGACCATTTGTAGGATCGGGTTCTGTCGGCACTGTCTGCTGGAAGGGAACAGTATTAGCTAGGGTATTCTTGGGTTTGGGAACAATTTTATCTGTGATGGGAGCGCCAACTACCAAAAAAGCAACATCTCCATCTAACCAACCATGAGTAGCAGTTAAAGTCCCAAAAGGTGAAACCCAATTGACAACAGGTTGCCCTCCTACTGTTCCCGGTTGAATCTGAAACTGATATTGATTTTTCATCACATCATCCAGTTGTTTTAAGGATGCTTCAGCTGATTGGCGTAGGCTTTTCCCGCCGTAGCCATCACTTGCCTGTACCATGAACACTAAACCTGCTCGAAAATCCTCTGGAGTACCGTCTTGTGGTTTATTGGGAATTAATGACACAGAAAACTCGCCTTTCATCCAACTGAGCAAATCCCGATCTAAATCAAGATTAATTAAAGATTTGACACCAGATCGTAACTGTTCTGGTGTTATGGGTGATAGGGGATTTCCTTGGGATGTTAAAACGTAGTCTCCCCATAACCGCTTTAAGTTTCCGCCAGACAACATCATTAAGGTTTCAGCTGGTACGCGGTTTTGCATTTTCCCAGCTTTGTTTTCTACCGCTAACACGCGCTGACTATTGGGGTTGAGCCACGAAACACCCTTTAAACGTATTCCTTCAGGCTCCAGGGTAATTGTGCCTGCTAAACCTTGATTATTTTGCAGTTGGGCTAAAACTTGTGCTGGCAAATGGCGGTTGGGAGAAGTAGTGGCTATTTTGGCAGCTATCGGCACATTGACGTAAAACTGGGCAAAAGGTTGAAAACTAGAGACTTTAGGGAAATTTTTGGTAAATCCTGCTGTATTAGCTAAAGATGCTTTACTTTTATAAGCATCTATTGCTCGTTCTGTGGCTTTAAGACTATCGGTGATCACTAGGAAACGCTCGTCTATTAATGTTGCAGAGAGGTTTTCTCCGGCTTGTCCATTGGTTTGTTTGATGGCCAACCCCTCATATGTGCTGTCAACCCATTGCCCTTGTTGAGGATTTTTCGCTTTTGCCCAAATGCTTTTGGCTGTTTGGGGATTTTTCACAGGCAATACCATAACCATCGATTGCTGAGCGCTACCAGCATCTCCATCAATAGCCACTGGTTTAAGAGCAGGTTTATTTCCTTTGGGAGCCAAAATTGCCAGGGTGATTTCATCACCTACCCAAGGTTGAACATCTTTCTCGAAGTTGTAACCATTCTGAGTCAGAAAGCGATCGCGTAACTGAACTAAACTTTTGTTGAGTGCGGCTTGGGTTTCTTTTGTCCCAAACTCATGCATTTGCTGCCATTGTTTAGGATCTGTAGTGAGAGAAACTGCAAACAGCGCATCTTGAGGAATAATATTTGCACCAACTGGCAAATCTCTGGAAAATTGTTGTCCTTGGTTGAAGAATCGGTACGCTACACTACCCACAGCAATCAGTAACCCAGTAGTGGTAAGCGTCAGCACCAGAGATGGTTTCTTTTTTTTCTTCATTCGAGCAGACACAACAGGCAGTGCCATTGAAACCTCTACCTCATACTTGCGAAGTCATTATTTGCTTGATTAGTCTAATAAACCAACAGGTTTACCCTGATTTAGCGCAGCCAATTACTTAATTTTTCCACCCTCAACTCTTGATGATACTTAAGTAATAAAACTTTCCTAATATTACTAATGTTCATCAAAAGCAGTGTGTTTATGACTAGTTAACCTTTTTAACATGCTTTGTTGAATTTTACAGGACAATTTCTAGCATGGCTCTCTCTAGTGCAAGCAGGCAGTTTGCGGTAACGTTACCGCAGGCTAGGCAGGAGGCAGGAGGTGAGCTTATGTTTTACCATTAGTAGAATTTACCTGCATATTACCCAAATATTTAGTTAAATAAGGCGAAAAAACCTCATAAATCAGAGTTAATGGTTGTCCATGATGCCAAAATAAATAGTGGCGACCCCAAAATGGCCCAGTCTCATTAAAGCCTGACTGGAGCGCAGCTGAGTAACCATAATAAATTCCTCGCACATCCCGATATAATTCTGTACGGAGACGAGCTAAGCTTGCCCAAATAGGTAATGAACGGTTTTGTAAATATTCATCTACATGGCTAGCTTCCCACCAAGAGGTGGCATAGGCCAAGCGCTGACCTGAGGCAGTACGTAACCATACCTGTCTTCGTAGTCGTGGCCCTGGTACGGCTTGAATTAAATCTGGCGCATAATCTAAGTCAGTGCCAATTAAAGACATATCAATGACATCTACTTCTGTTGGTTCACCAGTAAGCAATTCTAAGTGTCTTGTTGGTGAGCCATCGCCTAAAAGTAGCATTTGCCAAGTTGGTGCCAACTGAGCATGAGGCAAACCTTGTTGAATAACTTCCTCCCCACCTTGCCAAATCGGAGTGAGGCGATGCCACGCTACTGGCAGTGTTGAGTTGTTTGATGGAGTAAAAGTTGCAGTCAATGTTCTTTACAAAAGTTCACCTATTTCTATAAAAGCACAAAAAACTACTGCTAAGCCCATAACCATAGTCAAAAGCCAACAGTTTCAAGTTTTTGACCATTGACCGTTGACTATTACTCTTGACTATTATTTTTAGAAAATGCGGATGGCGAGACTCGAACTCGCAAGGCAAAGCCACACGCCCCTCAAACGTGCGCGTATACCAATTCCGCCACATCCGCATGAGTTGTCTAAAGAGAGATTGTAGCACAAAAAAATCAATATATTAAATTAATACAGATAATACAAAAGTTACCAAAAATTTAAGTTTAAACATTCATAAATTTCCCGAAGGTGGATATCAGACAGACAGAAATATAGTAGCTCTACAAGTGATATTAAAAGGGGTATAGCTATTGTGGAATTTACTCGCCCGCTGGGGGCAGGAAAGCTGCCGCTACTACGGCAACGCTATTTTAGCCACAAAGCAGCCTGTGCGATCGCCTAAAGCCTAGTTCAGGAAACTAACAAAGAATAGCAACTGCAATGTTGTTAATCTAGTCAAATCCTACAGAGGACATCTCAACTCGGCTGAGGATGAGGTTGGGGAATCTCCTGTCATAATTTGAGATAAAGCGAAAGCATTGTTGTCAATGGGATGGGAGACAATGTCAATCTACTGGTACTAATATCGAATATCGAAGCTAAAAAATGAAGTTTGACAAAATATTAATTGCCAACCGAGGCGAAATTGCCCTTCGCATTCTCCGCGCCTGTGAAGAAATGGGAATAGCCACGGTTGCGGTTCACTCCACTGTTGACCGTAATGCGCTCCACGTCCAACTTGCCGATGAAGCAGTTTGCATTGGCGAAGCTGCCAGCGGTAAAAGTTATTTGAATATTCCCAGTATTATTGCTGCCGCTTTGACCCGCAATGCCAGCGCCATTCATCCGGGTTATGGTTTTTTGGCAGAAAATGCCCGATTTGCGGAAATCTGTGCTGACCATCATATAGCCTTTATTGGCCCAACTCCTGAGGCTATAAGGTTGATGGGGGATAAATCCACCGCTAAAGAAACCATGACAAAAGCTGGTGTGCCAACGGTACCAGGTAGTGATGGATTAGTAGAGTCTGAGCAAGAAGGATTGGCATTTGCTAAAGATATTGGTTATCCCGTAATGATTAAAGCCACAGCCGGCGGTGGCGGACGGGGTATGCGTTTAGTGCATTCTGCAAACGAATTTGTCAAACTCTTCTTAGCTGCTCAAGGGGAAGCAGGAGCTGCCTTTGGCAATTCTGGCGTTTATATAGAAAAATTTATTGAACGTCCACGCCATATTGAATTTCAAATTTTGGCTGATAACTACGGCAATGTCATTCATTTAGGTGAACGTGACTGCTCAATTCAACGTCGTAATCAAAAGTTACTAGAAGAAGCCCCTAGCCCTGCTCTTGATCCAGACCTACGTGAAAAAATGGGGTACGCTGCTGTGAAAGCTGCCCAATTTATCAACTTTACTGGAGCAGGTACTATCGAGTTTCTTTTGGATAGCTTTGGCAAGTTTTACTTTATGGAAATGAACACCCGCATTCAAGTTGAACATCCTGTAACAGAGATGATTACCGGAGTAGACTTGGTTGCTGAACAAATTAGGATTGCCCAAGGGGAAAGACTGAAGCTGACTCAAGATCAAGTAGTTTTGCGGGGTCATGCTATAGAATGCCGCATCAACGCTGAAGATCCTGACCATGACTTTCGACCTGCACCTGGACGTATCAGCGGCTATCTACCTCCTGGTGGCCCTGGAGTCAGAATTGATTCCCACGTTTACACCGATTACCAAATTCCTCCTTACTACGACTCCCTAATTGGTAAATTGATTGTTTGGGGACCAGACCGCCCCACCGCCATTAATCGCATGAAACGCGCGCTGCGGGAGTGTGCCATTACAGGACTACCTACTACAATTGCGTTTCATCAAAAAATTATGGAAAACCCCCAATTTTTAGAGGGTAACGTTTATACCAATTTTGTACAGGAGATGAATATTTAAGGAAATAGGGACTAGGAGAAGGGGAGGTAGGGGAAGACAAGAGGAAAGGGAGCAAAAAATTCAAGATATTTTCTTCACTCCCCTCTGCACTCCGAAGTTGCTCCACTTGGGGAGCAGCGCCTTGCGCGGGTTCCCAAGGCAGCTTTTGGGGAGAAACTTCCTCCCAAAACGTGCCGCCGCGTTGTGGCGACTGCGGGGGAACGTGAGTTCGACGGCTCTAAAAAACCCCGCTTCCATTCCTCTCCCCCACGGTGGGAGAGGCTTTGAAACCTTGATTTTTTCGTTCAAAACCAGGAAAATTTCTGCCCCTCTCCGCGTCGGAGAGGGGTTGGGGAGAGGTTCATCGAATTCACGTCGGGGGAAACCCCAGACGCTCGCGGACTCGCTCTAAGCGTACCTCTACGGGGAAGCAAGCTACGCGTAGCGTCTCCCCTTCTCCCAAAGGGCTACGGTGTACACACAAGTCCTATTCGCCCTCAAGCTAAAGCTTGGGGCTACACAAACAAAGCCCATGAAGATGGGCTAAATACAGAAAAAACCCATTGACAGTGTATTGCGGAGCGAGTGTGGTCTTCTCCCCTTGGGAGATGCTACCGCTTCGCTGCTATTATCCCGCTGTTAAAGTCATATTCTTGACTTTTCTGTCCCATCCCAATGCCCCCATGCCCAATCATGCCCAATGCCCTAATTCACACGAACCAACATGGTGAGCAGTCCTTGCTGACCTAGAAGAATTTCTCGCAGCAGACTGAAGATACCAACCCAAATAATAGGGGTAATATCCACTCCACCTATAGGTTGTACTAGTTTTCGCAATGGCACTAAAAACGGTTCAGTAGGCCAAGCTATTAGGTTAAAGGGCAAACGGTTCAGATCCACTTGCGGATACCAAGTGAGAATGATGCGGAAAATAAACAAAAAAGTCATTAGTCCCAAAACAGGGCCTAAAATCCAAATAATTAAGTTAACATCAGTCATCGGCTTGAACTACCATATATGAATAAAGAAAACGTCTAGGCAAAAGCCAGAAATTTTGAAGCTTTGTAAAGCAATCTCTTTATATATTTTATTTCAATCCCTGATATGGATTAACACATAACTGCTTTGATGATTAAATGCTCGAACCCTGAAGTGATACACCATATTAGAATTAGGATGAAGTGTGTAAAAAAAGGTTGAGAAGTATGACGCCTTCTTTAGCAAATTTTCTTTGGAGTCTGGCTTGGGGTGCTGCGATCGTCGTTATCCCTGCTACAGTTGGTTTGATTTTCATTAGTCAGAAAGATAAAATCCAGCGTTCATAATTTTGGTAAGAGTCGAACTGACTCTTACAACCCATTGTCTGTCAGCTATCTACCAATCCTCCCACCGAGGACAAGGTATACTTAACTGACAGACACAGATTTTTTTAGTTTTGGGTGAACAGCTTCAGAGCTTCTTTACCAGATGCTTTGAAGCTTCAATATATTGTGACTGATTAGAGTAGTGATTTTAATTGTGACTCGCTAACATAGATTTGATATTGGGAAAAGAGCAATGGTAAATTTTGGGCTGAACTCAGCCAGTGTTCTGGCTCAGGTCAATTTTGGGGCGAACTCAGCCAGTATTCTGGGGATTTTCCTGGCTGTGGCTGGGGCAGCACTATACTTTCTTCGCACTGTGCGTCCAGAGTTGTCACGAGATCAAGATATCTTTTTTGCAGCAGTGGGCTTACTCTGTGGCTTCATTCTGATTTTCCAAGGTTGGCGCTTAGACCCGATTTTGCAATTTGGTCAGCTGCTTTTAGTAGGTACAACTGTGTTTTTCGCAGTGGAAAGTATTCGGCTGCGAGGTATTGCTACGCAACAAGCCAAGCGTAACACGCCGATTGTGGATGAAGATCGACCTGTAAGCGATCGCTATAGCTACACGGATCGCAGAAAATATCAGGCCGAGATGGAAGCAGACTTAGACCCACTACCTTATGAAGAAGAGGAGCGCCCTGTGCGTCCCCGGATTCGAGGTACTAAGGATGAGCGTTCTTCTCGTGATGATTATTATGAGGATCAATCTCCCCGTCGTTCTGAACGCCGCAATAATCGGGAAAAACCAGAAGCAGCGGACAAACCACGTCGTTCTAGTTCTGGACGTTCAGTGAGCCGTACTCCTGAAAGGTATGAAGAAGAGGATTGGGATTCTCCTTCTAAGGAAGTCGATGATTGGGAAAATTCCAGTGGGGAAGTAAGAAAACCTTCTCGCCGTACTAGTAATAGCCCTGTGCGTCCAGAAAATCGTGATCAGGATGTTCCTCCCAGACAAAAAAGACGGCGACCTTCTGCTGATTCAACTCCTCGAAGAGGACGCGAAGATGATGAGGCAATACCAACTGACTACGTACCATACAACCCGATTGAAAAGTCAGATGAGGAACCGGATAATTCCACGAATTTTGACGATGTTTAAATCACCTCGGATGGATGTAAGCTTAGAGGCGACAAAAAATAGTCAATAGTTGAGGTGAAAAAATTTACGCCTAGATTTTGGCTCCAAAGACCAATTCATTGGAGCCTAGTTTTTAGCTTCACAAGTTTGCTGGTATCTTGCAGTTCCAACGATATCCCTATTGGACCTACTTCTCTCAACAGTCGTTATACTGAGGAACAACCAGGATTGAGTGGAAACGGTCGCTTTTTAGCGTTTATTTCCAATCGCAATGGTAGTCATCAACTTTTGGTGTATGACTTGAGCGAGCAACGCTTTGTTCGCACACCAGGCTTAAATCGACCAGAGACAATTGCTGAAAGTCCTAGCTTGAGCTACACTGGGCGTTATATTGCTTATATTACTAGCGACCAGGGTAGACCTGTGATAGCGCTTTACGATCGCGCTACGCAACAGTCGCAAATCCTCACCCCAACTTATCGCGGCTGGGTCAGAAATCCTGGTATTAGCCCAGATGGGCGTTATGTTGTATTTGAAACCGCCAGTCGGGGTCAGTGGGATATTGAAGTATTAGATCGAGGTCCTAATCTTGAGTTAGATATTCCCAATGGTGTTACCGTGGATACACCCCCAACATCGCCATAGTGGGGATGTCGAGGAAGCAGGGAGCAAGGGGAGTAAGAAAAATAGAATCTGAATAAATTGGATAATTTATTTCTTAAAGTTCCCATAGTGATAGATGGGGAATGACAGAAGAGCAGAAAAAAAGGGATAATTACCAATGCCCAATGCCCAATTCCCCATGCCCAATCGCATTCTTTTTATACCTATATTTGCTTGCTTAGGGTTATTAAGTGGATGTTTTGGCTATCCCCGTTTAGTAAGTTATCCCTTTGATCCGGGGGGACGGAGTATTAATAGTTTAGCGTCTGAATTAAACCCCCAAATTTCTGGAAGATACATTGTTTTTATTAGCGATAGACGGGGCAGCCAAGATGTTTATATGTTTGATACACTGACCCGCAGTTTGGTTGAGCTACCAGGTTTAAATTCTTTAGATACGATCGCCTCTCATCCTAGCGTTTCGGAAAATGGTCGTTATACGGTGTTTGCCGCTAGTCGTCAGGGACGATCAGCTATTTTTATTTATGACCGCGAAACGCGCCAATCAAGAAGTTTAACGGCTAATCTGCAAGCAGAAGTTCGCAACCCTACTATTAGCGCTGATGGTAGTAGGATTGCTTTTGAGTCCAGTAACAATGGACACTGGGATATCTTAGTCTATAACCGTTCTGGGCAGCCTTTGAATATACCTCAAGACACTCGTTGAAGAGCAGGGCTGCTTCATTCCCTAAAACAGGTAAAATAGCAAGTACCGAGGGGATAAAAAATCATGGGTGCAAATCTGATTGAACAACTGCGACAAGTTAAAGACTTTCGGACAAAGGACGGGCAAAGACACCAACTATAGCTAGTGTTGCTGTTTGTAATTATGGGAACAATGAGCAGCTACGTGGGCTACCGTGCATGGGGGAACTTTGTAAAGCGGCATCGTCATGTACTGATTGAGAAATTTGGAATTCAAAAACATGGGGTACCTTCTTACTCAACGATACGACGAATACTAGTGGATAATTTCCATGCTTTGGAGCAAACTCACAGATCAAGATCAAGCAAGTCTTTGGTTACGGCATATGCTTAAAATTGTTTGTGAGGGAATTTAAAATTAATTACTTTCCTCAAAATAGACCATCTCCTGACTTATTAATTGGGGCGGTTATTGTTATTTGGCAGTTCACTACCAAACAAGGGGTTAGAATTTACTCCAGTAGCGTCAGAAACAATAGAACGCATTCCCTCTAAAGTGGCAGGAATACTACGTGGGTCCATAAACATTACCTTGCTGCTGTCACTGCTGCCAATCTTCACGCCCATTTCCAGATAATTTTGGGCTAATAAAAACTGTAACGCTTCCTGTGCGCCTGGCTCATTTTTCAAGGTATTAGTAATAATTTGCATTGCTTCTGCGGTTGCTTGCGCCTTGAGAACTTGCTGTTGGCGTTCTGCCTGCGCTTGCAGCACAATCGTCTTTTGTTGGGCTTCTGCTTGGAGAATAGTCGCTTTTTGACGAGCCTCAGCATCCAGGATTTGTGCTTCAGCTTTACCTCTGGCGCTATTGACAGCAGATTCTCTCTCGCCTTCAGAAGTTAAAATTGCTGCTCGTCTACGCCGTTCCGCCGACATTTGCAATTCCATCGATTCCCGCACAGTTTGAGAAGGGATAATATCTCGCAGTTCTACCCGCGTCACTTTCACCCCCCAAGGATCAGTGGCTATATCCAAATCTTGCATTAACATTTCATTAATTTGAGAACGGGCGGTAAAGGTTTTATCTAACTCTAACTGTCCCATTTCCGAACGAATTTGGGTAAGCACCAAGTTCACCATTGCCGACTGGAGATGTTCTACTTTGTACCAAGCTTTTTCCATATCCACAATGCGCCAGTAAACCACTGCATCCACCTCAATACCAACGTTGTCGCGGGTAATGCATTTTTGTGGGGGAATATCTAAGACTTTTTCGCGGATAGTTTCTTGATAGACAAGTTTATCCAAAAAAGGAATCACAAAATTCAGCCCTGGTTCCAGTTTTTTGTTGTAGCTACCCAATCTTTCCACCAAAGCTTCGTTACCTTGATTGATAACTCTCACAGACCCAGCCACCGCAGAACCACCAAGTGCCAAAAAGACTAGTAAAAAGAAATTTTCTAACATTTATTGATTCTCCTGAAAATTCCAAGTATAACTTTTAACTAATTATTGATTCTTGCCTAAGAATGCAACAGATATTCTGGCATCACAATTAAAGTTGTGCCTTCTCTTCTGACCACATATACTCTTTGATGGGGCGCTACGCTGAGTTGGTTATCGTCACATCGTGCTTGCCAAGAATTACCCTCGTACAGTACCCGTCCTGTTTTTCCCGCAGCAATTTCTGTTAATGTTTCAGCTACAGTCGCATCCTGAATTTTCGACTTGCGTCGTTTTGGTTGCGAAAACCGCCTGGAAAGTACAACCAGTATTAGGGAAAGCAATAGCCAAATTAAGACTTGCAGCCATAAATTTGCCAAACCTGCCAGGGAGAGCAGCGCCACTACAAAAGCGCTGATTCCCATCATGAAGGCAACAAAAGCCGATGGCAAAAACAGTTCCATTAAACACAGAATTGATCCTGCTAGGAGCCAGATTAAGGTATAACTTGGCATAGTGCCATCCTAGACATTACATTTACCTAGATGCGTTTCTGAGATGAGATACACCCAAAGCCTAACTGTTTACAGAAAGCAAAACTTGGTTTTTGACAATTTTGATTAATTTCAGTAACAAGGTGTAGCTAGGGGTACACAAATCCAGTCTATTCTAGCCTTCAAGTTGTTGACAGCTAAATTTAATCGAACTTCACGAGTTGATTTATTTTTTTAATTTATACTTTCATGATTTCTACTCAGCGAATAATTTATTGCATAAATCCAGGCTGTAATAACCCTATTAATCCTGTAGGAGATAGTGTTTGTGCAAGTTGCCAAACTTCTTTAGTTCATCGTTATCTTTGGGCTAGTGGCTCTTTGGCAGCCAAAACACCACCAGGCTCAAAAGTGGGAGACAGATATGAGGTGATAACGCCCCAGGTTTGGCTAGATACTCAACCAGGACTGCTGCCAGAAGTACCTGAAGATTTACCACAAGCAGTGATTCTTTATTTAAAGCTATACCCAGAACGATTGCACCTCCCCCAAGTTTATGGATTTGCTCCTTCCTTGGAGGAAGGTACCAGTGATAGTGACACACTATTGCTGGAAAATGTACCCATAGATGAAACAGGAAATATTTACCCAACCATTGCTGACGCATGGGAACAAGCAACGGCAGTTAGACAAGTTTACTGGCTTTGGCAAATTCTCCAGCTTTGGACACCTTTATTAGAATTAGGAGTTGCCCCTAGTCTGCTAGTCCCAGACAACCTACGTGTACAAGGTTGGTGTGTGCGACTATTGGAACTTCACCAAACAAAAACTACCCAGACAGTAAGTTTGCAGAATTTGGGAAAATCTTGGCAGCCTTGGCTAGGGTCTACAAAAACATCTGTAGCCAAAGAATTAGAGAAGATAGTGCAGCAGATGGGTAACACTGAGGTAAAGTTAGAAACCATTGCTACTCAACTCAATGCTTTATTACTTGCATCAGCAGCAGAATTGCCATTAACCCTCAAGGTGGCAGGAGCAACTGATATTGGTCCTGAACTGGCGCAAAATGAAGACACTTGCTATCCTACGGCTTCTCAGGATTTAGATGACCCGTTACTACCGCGTTTGTCGATTGTTTGCGATGGCATCGGCGGACACCAAGGCGGTGAAGTTGCCAGTCAATTGGCAGTACAGTCTCTAAAATTACAAATCCGTGCCTTATTTGCAGAGGTAGCAGAACAATCTGAGCCTGTACAACCACAATTGTTGCAAGAACAACTGGAGGCCAGTTTACGAGTAGTCAATAATGTAATTTGCTTTCGCAATGACGAACAGAAACGCCAAGGTAGAGAACGCATGGCGACAACTCTTGTGATGGCTGTGCAAGTGCCGCAACGAGTGCCAACGACATCTGGGTGGCAGTCAGATAATGCTCATGAACTGTATTTAGCGAATATTGGCGATAGCCGTGCTTACTGGATGACTCGTGACTATTGCCAGCTACTCACAGTAGACGATGATGTGGCAGCGCGAGAAGTCCGTTCTGCTCGAAGTTTGTATCACAAAGCACTCCAAAGACCAGACGCGACTGCTCTCACCCAAGCATTGGGGACAAAAGATGCTGACTCTCTACGTCTTTTTATTAGACGCTTCATCTTGGATGAAGATGGCATATTACTGTTGTGTTCTGATGGCTTAAGTGACCATAACTGGGTGGAACAATCTTGGCAAAATTACGCAATCCCAGTGTTAGCTGGTAAGCTTTCAGTTGAAGATGCTGTGCGCGATTGGATTAATCTGGCCAACCAGAAAAATGGCCATGATAATACTTCGGTTGTGCTGACACTTTGCCGTGTCTCTAAAGAATACTTGGTGCCGGTTACTAGATCGCAGCAGTCTGTAGAAATTGTAGAAGTCGAACCCCCAGAAGCAGAAGAATCTTTAGCAGAAAGTTCTCAAGCACTACTAGATTTGGATTTAGATTTACCAGAAGAACCAATCCCAACTCCAGTTCCCAAACCAAATCGAGCAAGGCGAGTTAAACCTTTAGTGTTAGTTGGAGGATTATTAACTTTGCTGGTGGGAGGTACGAGTCTAGGATTATTTGCTTGGTGGCAACTTAATCCGCAAGTATTTCAACAGGTATGTCGTCAACTTCCTCAAAGAATGCAGCCAATTTGTCCACAACGCAAATTTAACTAGACATCTTTTGACAATAAATTATTATGCCATGATAAAAAGCATTGCCTGTTGTCAAAGAGTGTAGCGATCAGGTGCATCCCAGTTTTTATTTTGCAATAAGAGAATAACTGTCATTGCGTACCCCTTTGGGGAAGCAAGCTACGCGCAGCGTCTCGTAGAGAGGAAGAACAACGTAGCAATCGCATGGACTCGCTCTATTTAAAAAGTGGGCGATTGATCGCCTTGCAGGAAACCTCAAAAACGCCGTTTGGGAAGACAACAACTCTACTACATTCAGACCTCTCTGTTCATACTCTTTTTTTGGCGAAGGTATTGTTGTAGAATTAAATTTGTCGTTAAAGCGCACAGCAAGGGCAAAGCGGGTTTTACTTGCCCGTTATAGCTTATTTTTCCTCGATCCAGCGCCTCTGAGACACCCGTGGGAGTGGACAAGTGCATTGAGGAGTAAAAGCACTGTGGGTTTTCTCCCCGCAGAACTGCTACCTGGCGAAAACTACCACTCGGTTTTTTTACTTTATTGCTGCCAGGAAATAAGAAGTAAAGTTTTCCCACATAGTCTGTCAATACTAAAGTCTACTCTGAAATTCTGATGTCTCTGACTAATCCTATCAAAGCCTGCATGGGCAGGCTTTGTTTGTGTAGCAGGTACAGAGGGATAAAATATAGCGTCTTGTAAAAATTAGACCTATAAGAGTAGCTGTGGCAAGCAGTCTATTTTCCAAAATAGCAGTTCAATGAGGAATAGCTGTGGAGATACTTGTGGAACAGCAAAAGCTAGGTGTAAATTTTGTTATGAAAGTTGGCGATCGCGTCCGTGTTAAAGATTCGGTAGTGGTTTATCATCATCCTGAGCATCGAGGTCAGGCTTTTGACATTAAAGGTCTAGAAGGCGAAGTTATAGGTTTTGCTACAGAATGGCAAGGTAGACCTATAAGCGCCAATTTGCCGATTTTTGTTCAATTTAGTAAAAAATTTAAAGCTCATTTACGTGAAGATGAGTTAGAAACTATCTAAATTGCTTAGGGGCGGCGAAACCACTGCAAAATATTCAGTTCGCCGCGCATTTTTTTAAGCTCTTGACGGTGTTGTTCTGCGGTTACGTAATACCACTCACAATAACGCTGAAACTCTGTTCGCGTTTGAACTTCGTGGTAAAACTGATGAGTTGTGTGGTAAGCAGCAAAACTTTCGTCAATTTCAGGTTGAGCAGATGGAATAATATAAGGTAAATTTTTAGACATAACTACTACCATGAATGCAATATAGTTCACTATCACCATTAATAAGAAAAGTTGAGCTTCAGCGATAATTCTAACGGCATAGCTACGCTTACCGCAAACTGTGTAAGTATAGCTATTGCCAGGTAGGTTAGGACATAAACTGATCATACAACTCTGCCACCATCAGAATCTCAAGTCTATCCCCTGTACCCTGTACCCTGTCCCCTGTCCCCTGTCCCCTGTCCCCTGTCCCCTGTCCCCTGTACCCTGTACCCTGCCCCCTGCTATATCATGCAAAGACCGCAGAGTGTCACTTGGCTGCGTTCAGTTGTTTGGCATGATTAAGTAGTGTATTAATTGACGTTATTGATTGCTGACTAGGACTACTTTCCATTGGTTTTAATAATTTGTGAGCCTGCTACCCATGAAGAGATAGACGAAATGCTGAAAACTTGGGATGTATTCATTAAAATAGCAGTGGACATTGAACGCAAGATTCTCGCAGGTGGTAGCGTTCGTCACTATGAATGTGAACAAGAGTTGCTGAAAGACGGCAGCAGGCAACGAGATATTTGGGGTGCAGATTGGTCTCCTTATACGCAGGAAATCGTGTTTGAGTCAATCATTAATATCCGCCCCAGCCAAAACAACCGTAGTATGATCATCCAATCTCCACAAATTCGAGAACAAGTTAGTCAAATTACCAAGCGATTGCTAGGAGGATTGTAATGCCTAACTGGAGTGCAATTGAAACTAGTTTTTTACGCCAAACCCACGCACAACAGTTGGGAGAATTGGCAGCTAGTTTAGCACGTCTCAAATCTTGGTCACAAAAGAGTGCTAACCGTGAATTAGTCCCGCTTTTATTGGAAGAGAGTCTGTTGTACTTGTCTTTGATACAACGAGAAAGCGAAATAAATAAGGTTGAATTAAATCAACTCCAAGACTTGCTACAAGACTGGAAACAAAATGGGGTCAATGTTTGGGACAACTCAACAGAAACTGCAAATATTGCGGCTGTTGCCTCTAATTGGTCACAGCGAGTATTGAGTATGTCGGGTTTGCTGACTTCTGAATCTATGAGTGCATAGTCTCAAAAAATGCGATCGCCCTACAGCCCTTCTCCTAAAGGAGACACTACGCGTAGCTTGCTTCCCCACAGGGGTACGGGCATCCTACGGCGGGCGTTGGCGCAGCTATCGCTCCACTGCTAGCTAATGCTTTAGTAACCAAATGGGGTTCGGAAAGCATTGATTACTTGATCAAGCTGATGCGCGATCGCCAATAACTCTATCTCACACCACCGTTTACCAATAATTTGCATCCCAATCGGTAGACCATTTTGAGTTTGCCCAATTGGAATCACCACAGCAGGATGCCCACTTAGATTGAATGGCATGGTGTAAGCTCCATTTGCTACTGCATGAGGGTAGGGTTTGCCATCAATATCAATAGGACTCCAAGCAATCCGATGAGTAAAAGTAGTGGTTGCTGCAACTGGAGTGAGCCATGCATCCCAAGGTTCTAATGCCTCATCTATTTCGGCAGTGAAGCGATCGCGCTCAGTGAGTGCCTCAAAATATCCTTTTAGGCGTGGATTCAATAGTTCTGGTAGGAAGCTGCTAAAATTTCCTAATTTTCGCAGTGACTTGTCACCTTGAGTAGCGGTGCGGAAAATCAACTCCGCACTGCGTCGCATATTATAGCGATCCTTCGGTTGAGCGTAGTTGTTGATGTATGCCGCCATTCGCCCATAGAGGTTAAATATTTTTGATAGGTCAAAATTTTTGGGAAGCCAGGGTTCAATTTGTATACCTGCTTGAGATAGGATCTGTGCGATCGCAGCCATTGCCGAGCGAATTTCGGACGCAACCTGAACTTCTGCCCATTCATCACTCCAAGCAATTTTGAGATTCTGCAAAGATTTACCAGAGGGGGTATCTAGTGGAATTGGCGGGACATCAGGACGGCGAATATCAGCACCTGCAATTAACTCTAAGCACAGTCGGATATCTTCAAGCGATCGCCCAAAACAGCCTACTGTCATCATTTGCCGAATACAGACAGGCATTCCAGGCACTTCAGGAATTTGTCCTGCGGTAGAAATCCGGCGATCTGTAGGCTTTAAACCATATACGCCACAGAAGTGAGCAGGCTGACGCACTGAACCTGCAAAATCGTTGCCCAAATCTAACGCTGAAAGTCCTGCTGCTACAGCAACTGCACTACCTCCAGAACTGCCTCCAGCAGTGTAGTCCAGATTCCAAGGATTGTTGACTCGTGGGAACAAGGAATTTGTACTTTGGTAATCACCAGCCAATTCCGCCATATTCGTCTTTCCCAAGATGATTGCTCCTGCTCCCCGCAGCCTTGCCACAACGGTAGCATCTTGTTGAGGCACATAGTCTTTGAGAGGAATGTAGCCTGCTGTGGTCAATAGTCCCTCTGTTTCAAAAATGTCTTTAATCGTGATCGGAACTCCGTGTAGAACTCCCCAGTTTTCTCCTTTGCTTAAAGCTTCGTCAGCCAGCTTTGCCCTGACACGAGCATTGTCTTCATCCAGGGTACAAATCGCATTCAGCTTACTGTTGTGTTTAGCAATTTGATTCAAGTAAGCATTGATAACTTCAACAACAGAAACTTCACGATCGCGAATCATCCGCGCCAGTTCATGCGCTGGGGTAAACGTTAGGCTACTCATAGATAGTAAACTGGTAGTTCTTGATAAAGTTAATTATATTTACTTTTAGTTAATTGTATTAACTAAGTTCATTTATGGGTCGTCCTTTTAAAGAACAATCCCTGACACGACAGGATGTAATTGACGCTGCGATCGCCTGTATAGAAAAAGAGGGAGAATCCGCCCTTGGGGTAAATCGGGTTGCACGGGAGTTAGGCATTAAGCCTCCCGCTATCTACAAACATCTTGATGGTAATGCCGGACTACGAAGAGCAGTAGCCTTGGCAATTTGGCGAAAGTATTTAACAGATTGCGAACAACAAATGGAGGGAATCACTGAGGCTCATTTACTACTGCGTACAGGGGCACGAGTGACTAGAAATTTTGCCCAAGCGCATCCCGCACTTTATAAAGTGATGATGCAGTATCAGTTGCAGCCCGCAGACCCTGAAGAAGCTGCAATCATCCAGGATTCTCTGAGTCTGTTGAAAAAATCACTGCAACTATATGCATTAAACGATGATGCTTTCATCGATGTTATGCGGATGGTCAATGCGGCGATTTACGGCTTCATTATCAGAGAACAGTCAGAATTGATGACGCTAAATCGTTCAACCGATGCAAGTTATGAAGCCATGCTGGATGCATTACTGGTGGCAATCCAATATATTTATAACTATGAAAGTAAATAAAAAGCTTGAACTCCTAATTAAAGCCAACCGCGCAAGCGATAGACAAAACTACCAATATATTCTTTTAAAGCGCTAGTAAATTGGTTGAGGTTGTCGCTATCAGGTAATAAACTTAGTATAGCGGCTTTGGGAGTGCTGCCGAGTTCCTTGATATCGCCTTGACTGACGAGAAAGTCTGTAGGTGCAGGAATCACATCAACACCTTGACGCTGAAAAATTTTCAGCGATCGCGGCATGTGCATTGCCGAAGTTACTAATAATATTTGATTAATACCACGAGTTTCTAAAATTTTCTTGACATTGACGGCATTTTGATATGTGTTGAAAGAATCAGGCTCTTGGATAATTGCCTCCGGTGGTATACCAATAGAGGTGAGTATTGTGGCCATATCTGCTGATTCTGGTGAACCAACGCCGCGCCAATTGACGCGACCACCACTGAGAATAATTATCGGAGCTTTTTTTTGGCGATATAGTTGAGCAGCATAAATCACGCGATCGCCCGATTCACTTAAATCAACAGTTGGTCTTGGGGGAGAAGCCGATTTAGTCGCACCACCCAAAACTACGATTGCTTCAGCATTCGGGATTGGGTTGAGGGGGAAATTTTGCCACTCTAGCGATCGCGCCAGGGATTTAGACACCCAAGCATTACTACAAAAAAGTAATAAAGTTAAAGATAAAGTGATCGCACCTGCTGCAATGCGTGGTCTTTTCCACAATGTGATCAATGCCACTACCAAGCTCACACTAGCTAGTCCCAATGGATAAAAAAACAGCGGTAGTAACTTAGAGAGATATAAAAACATACTGGGGAATAGAGCGCTTGTACTAAGTGTAGCCGTAAAGCCTGCGGCATAGCTACGCTTAGGGTACAGCCTCTCGTAGAGAAATACAGGGCAATTAAGAAAAATTGGAACGGGGTTGTAGAGGCAATACGATTCGGTTAAGGTTTTTTGATAGATCACAAAAGATCACAAAGACGCGGCAAACCGCCGTCTTTACAAGAAGAGCGATCGCACTTTTATCTTGTAAGTCTACTACCAAACTCCGCATCCACATCCAACACAGCAATACTAGATGACTAATCACCTCCTACTGTTCCCCGTTCGCGTAGCTTGCTTCCCCGCAGGGGTACGGGCATCCTACAGCAGGCGCTAGCCTCTCGGTTTGGGAGAAGACCGCACTTCTCTCCTGTCCCCTGTCATCTGTCCCCTGCTATATATTTTGTGATAGTTAGTTAGTTCAAAATGATTGGCAATCAATACCTCGCGCACTTGTTCGCTTAACAAGGCCGCGAGTTCTGCTGTACCTGCTTCTGGCAGCCCATTCAGCGGTTCCCCATCATTCGCTAATGCTGGATGAGAATAAATTTCCACTAAGTCTGCCTGAATCTGGGGTATAAGACCGAGTAAGTATTCCTCTGTCATCTTGCCAGTTTGCAACAACCCATAAACTTTGTTAGCAAAGCCAATACCTTGAGATGTCAGCAAACCCTCACCATAGCGCCGCAATTTACCAAACACCCATGACCAGAGTAGCTTAGTTAGTAATCCCTGGCAGTCAAGCTTCAGGCTCATTCCCAACTCTTCAGATGGTAGACGAATCACCCGGATATCAAATTCCTGTGCTAACTCAACTAAAATACCCAGTACGACAGGATGAACATGGAAGTGTAAATGTCCATCTACGTGAGAAAGAGGTAGCCCAGAGTCGCAAAATTTTGATAACTGGGCGCGGATTTCTCGCCGTAATTCTTCACGGGCGGCGCGATGAAATTGATAGCGTAACCCAGCTTGCAGGGAGCTATTTGAGAAGTTACTCATAGAATCCACCAAGTGGGGAATTTGGGAAGGTGACAAAACAGCTCGACCGCATACCAAAACAAGGTGTAGACCAACTGCCAAATTGGGATGACTACGTGCAAGAGCGATCGCCTCTTCGGCTGCATCACCTGTTACCATCAGGCTGGTACTAGTCAGTACACCTTGTTCATGCGCTTGAATAATCCCTTGATTAACGCCTTGAGAAAAGCCGAAATCGTCACCATTGATAATAGCAAAACGACGAGTATGGGGCATGGGGCATCCCTTCTCCTGCGGAGACGCTACGCGAACGGGAATTAAAAATTAAAAATTAAAAATTAAAAATTAAAAATGAAATCGAATCAATTCTTAATTGAGCGAAGTATGGGAAATGGGAAAAAGCAGTTTCCCATTTCCCGCTTTTATAAGTCTTATTGAAACGACAGGACTTTAATTAGATTGGGCGTGTGCAGCAGCTTGGGTACGGCGTTCTTTGAGATAAGAGAAGAACTCTCCACCTTCACGCAGGCGACGTATCATCATCTGTCGGTCTGTTAACATCTCTCGCACAATGGGGATGATTGCTTGAGGACGGAAGTAGAATTTACGGTACATTTGCTCAACAGCATCTTCAATTTTGGCACTGGAAAGAGTGGGATATTGCAATGTTGAGGTTTGAATGCCAGAGTTAGTAACTAAAGATTGGTTGGTAAACCAGCCGTTAGCTTTGGCTTGTTCATAAAGTTCTGTACCTGGATAAGGGGCAGCAATTGAGACTTGAATCGTGTGGGGACTGAGTTCGCAAGCAAAACGGATAGTCTCTTCTACTGTTTCTTTAGTTTCAATCGGCAGACCAATGATGAAAGTACCGTGGACTGTGATGCCGAGTTTGTGGCAGTTTTTCATAAACTCCCGCGCCACTTCTAGCTTAATGCCTTTCTTTATTCCATTGAGAATATCTTGATTTCCCGACTCAAAACCAACAAGTAACAACCGCAGACCGTTGTCACGCAGTTGTTTGAGGGTATCGTAATCTAAGTTGGCGCGGGCATTACAACTCCAGGTGAGCTTGAGCCGTTTCATGTGTTCGCTAATTGCGATCGCTCGATGTTTATCGATGGTAAAGGTATCATCATCAAACATATATTCCCGTACCTTGTCACCAAAGATGACTTTGGCTTCTTCCATCTCCCGCCCCACGGCTTCGGGGCTTTTATGGCGATAGAGATGACCGCCAATTGTCTGCGGCCAAAGACAAAAGGTGCATTTTGCCGGACAGCCGCGCCCAGTATAAAAGGAAATATAAGGATGCAGCAAATAGCCAATGAAATATTTTTTAATATCTAAGTCACGCCCATAAACTGGCAAGACACTAGGCATAGCATCCCAATCATGAATTAATGGGCGCTCGTCATTATGGCAGATGTGAGAATTCTGGTCACGGTAGCTTAGACCCTGAATTTCTGACCAAGATTGACCTTCAGCTAACTCCTTGCAGGTATAGTCAAATTCGTTGCGACATACAAAGTCAATGACAGGATTATTTCTGAGCGTTTCCTCTGGTAAAACAGCTACATGCGCTCCCACAAAGCCTACTTGTACATCTGGATTTTGCGCTTTGATGGCTTCAGCACACTTGACATCATTCGCCAGTGAAGGTGTGCTGGTATGCATAATGATCAGTTCGTAATCTTTGGCGATTTTCAGTACATCTTCTATGGTCTGACTATGTGGTGGTGCATCCACAAGCTTGCTACCTGGAACCAGGGCGGCGGGTTGCGCTAACCATGTGGGATACCAAAAAGAAGTAATTTCACGCTTGGCTTGGTATCGGGAACCAGCACCACCATCAAATCCATCGAAGGAAGGAGGATTGAGGAACAGGGTTTTCTTCACTGATATCTCTCTCACTTTTTAGGGATTGGGGACACGGCGACAAAAAGACAAGGGGACAAAGGTAATAACTCCTGTCTCCTGTCTCCTGTCCTTTTAGACTAACTAGCTTTTATGTTGACACTGATAAACTGCTCAATGAGTGCAATAACTTCCTTGCGGCTGAGTTTTTCTTTACCATTCGCTAAAGCATCAAGAGTGCCATGAGCTAAGGTTAACGGAATTTGGCAAAAGTCTAATGCCGGCCCAGCAGAAAGAGATTTGGTATAGGCATCTGCTAATGCGAGATTGCGACGCGCATATTCATGCAAATTTGCTGCACTCCAACCTTCAGGAAAAAAGTTGACTCCACGTCCCATATCTTCATTATGGTTACGCAGGATATTAACTGCTTGTAATCCCCGGCCAAACCCAATTGCCTGAGTGCGGTTCGTTTGCGTCCCGTCATACCAAGTCCATAAATCGGAGAGTAACAAACCCACAGCACCTGCAACCCCAAAAGTGTAACGATCCAAATCGGACTCTGTATCAATTTTCCAGTTTCTTTCTGCCCAGTAAGCCATGCGGTCTGCCATTGCGGCAGTAGCATCCCAAATTCGCGGTGCGATCGTTTCAGGTGCTAGTAATGACCATTCTCTAACCCTCACGGTGACTTCTTCTAAAGTATTTTCGTAACCGTTAAAGCCTAGGGAAAAAGCATCTACAGCGAAACCATCAACCCCTGCTTGTAATGTCAAGCTAATTGTTCGCAAAAGTGCCGCCTTGGTAGGATTATCTAGTTCTGGATGGTCTTCAATTTCATCAATGGCACGCATACACAAGTATGCTGATGCGACTGCTTCTTGTAGTCCTGACGGTAATATACTAATGGGAATATAAAAAGTTCGACTAGTTTCTTTGAGGATTTGCAATGCATCATTACGTAAATCCATGTCTTCACTCCCCTCTTGATTCTGACACCACATGCAGTTTTCTGATAATACTGGATCTAGTTGTTACTAAACCTTAAAAACTATAGATGCACTAATATTTCGTTTCAAGACTGATAGTTATGAGTATCATAACTAACATGAACATCAACTTTACTAAAGTCAACCCCAGTATATAAGACTTTGGGAATGGAAGCTTGCAATGTATTAATTGATATAGTCATCATCAACTTTTAGTGTAAAATAAAACAATTATATTAATACCCGATCTGTTATAAATAAACCTTTTTTGATCACGAAAATCTGATTCATCTAAGCAAAAATACTATATACATACGTATAAAAATAAAAAAAAGTGAGCAATGTCCACTTAAAAAAATACTTTGGCTTGTCCAGTTTTATGGTCTTCGCCATCAACAATCAGTAAATCATATTGCTCATCAAGTTGTTGCAGCCGCACGTATCAGCATATAGACAGTTGACATTCCTTGCTATCCCCGCACCTACGATGCACACATCTGCATAAGTATTTGCTGAAAGTACAGGTTGATCTGGCACTTGCGCCGTTGTCATCCAAATAGAAATCGTCTTTCCACAGTCGTTTTGCATATTTTTGTAGAGTTTTAAGCCTGCATTAGCTAACTGGATAATGCGAAGTTGCTTAACTCTGCCACGCTTAAGCCAGCAGGCTGCCATATTATTCTAGACTGAATTTTTTCAGTAGTATATCTGCGTGGCGATAGAGTTTCAATCTCTACTCTAATGAGGATGAGATAGATAAACTCAGCAACCAAGCGAAATTAAACAAATTTCTCGCAAAGGTTTTAGCTATCTCAATAGTTACAAACTTGTGAAATGATGTATTTAATTGGCTTTTTGATGGCTAAAAGAGCCTAAAATTTCAAGGTCTTCCGTCAAGCAGCATCCCTGTAGAAATCAAGTGAGGTATTGATGAACTGGATTAAGGTTCTTTCTCAAGATGAACTACCACTTAATGAGCGCAAAGTGGTAAAAGTTGAACAACACGCTATTTTACTACTTAACCATAATAACCAAATCTATGCAGTCGAGAATTCCTGCCCCCACCTGAAGCTACCGATGAAGAAAGGCAAAGTTACGGAGGATGGAGCAATTATCTGTCCTTTTCACCGTAGCGCTTTTGACTTGTCCACTGGTAATGTTAAGGAATGGAGTACCTTTCCTCCAGGTATCGGGAAGGTGTTGGGTGTAATTTCCCAAGAAAAGCCACTACCAGTTTTTCCTACCCGTCTACAAGAAGGAAGTATTTGGGTGGGGTTGCAATAGTTGAGTGAGTGTTTGCTGAAGGATAAAATGTTTTACACTGCACAGTAAACATTTCATTCTTCAGCATTTTGTAGAGAAATATAGCGCTTAACGAAAACCCAAAATTTTATCTTGTAATCTTATTTCCTGGCGGATTTCTTCTAAAAATCTCTGGCGATGTCTGACGACAAGCCGCTACGCGTCTACGCGTAGTAAACTAATCAGGACATGAAAGTATCTATTTTTGTAAATGGAAATGTGGATTATTCATTAATAATTTATTAACGAAATCCCAAGAGATAGCTAATAGCTTGAATCACGCTCAAATAAAAATTACCTTCTCTCTCTCGAAATAATTGAAAAACAGAATCAGGTGTACCAAAAAAAGGTCTGAGAGTCCATCCTAGTTGACTACCTACAAAAGCATAAAGAAACAACCAAAATTGTAAGATTTTCTTACGTGTTTTGCTACCTTCATCTTCTTGTTCTAAAACTAGATTCATCGCTTGATATAAAGCAGAAACACCAATGAATCCCGTTAAAGCAAAGATAAACACATTTAACAAAATTAAAAATTGGTAATTATTGGTGGTAATTAAGAAAAATAATGTAATAGGTGCAAAGCTAAATAAAAGGACGCTAGTAACTGAAACCGCAGTTAGTACTAAGGCAAAATGTTGACCAAAAGTGCGCTTTGAACCAAAAATTACATTAGCAAAGTATAATGTTGGTATACAAATAAGTAAAGTTATTAAATACAATGCTGGTAATTTAATGGCGGAAGATAAAGCTTGCATCCAGCTATGGTACGCACCAATGATTCCGCCATAAATGGCAATAAATATGGAACTACAAACCAGCAAAGAAATAACCTTATTTGGTAATCTTATACCTTGACGAATTTCTTCTAAAAATCCTTGGCGATCGCGCAGTAAGCCAATTAGCACAGCAAAGTATTTTATGCCTACAGATTTCCGTTCCATCCTGTTCTCCTCACACAGCTATGATTCAACTTTCATCCATATAATCGCAGCCAGAACCAAACTTCCAAGCATCAACCAAACGATGCCAATAATATTGTTGTTCTCTTGGTTGGTTATTCAGCCATGTTTCTAACATTGGACTCAGCCAAAACAAGGCAGTGTAAACACTTAAATTGCTATAATGTACCATCCAATCGAGCAAACTTGCCAAACCTACCTGGGGAATTATCTTGGCAACTAGTCCAGGATGAGACAAACCAGTTTTTAAGAGTGTTTGTGTTAGGGGCGAAAACTGCACTACATCTTGCAAAAAAGGTTTAAGTACTGGTGTGCCTAGTTGTTGCATTTCTTGAAACACTGCCGAAAGTAGCTGGTTAATTTGATCTGGGGCAATCTTTTGATTCACACCAACACTCATTGCTCTTTGAAACAACCAGGTAACAGTCAAACTTGGCTGATAAGGTTGTAGTAGTGCCAACGCCTTTGCAGACAATTGATCTGTTTCTAATGCTTCTTGAATACCCAAGGTTAAACGCTTGAGATGACGTACCATTGCCCCAAAACCACCAAAACTCAAGGGAGATTGGCTACCACTGCTATCACCTGCTGGGAGAATACGATTCCAAGGGGTTTTGAGTGGACTTTGGCGATAAGTGGGAAAAAAGCCAAACAATGCCCGTTGAAACTGCAACTGGCTTAATTCCACACCCTGATATTCTGGCAACAGACGCAGATATTCCTCAAACAGATCTGCTAAACTCAAGCGTTGTGGATGTGCATCCATGTAAGTAAATAAGTAAGTGGTTCTGCCATCTCTGGCGGGGAAGGCTTCCCAGAAATACTGACATTGATTCTGCAAAGATGTGAATGATAACAACAAATCGCCTGAGTTATTTTCCGGAAATCCTTGGGCGCAACTTCCCACTACTAGACAAAGAGCATCTGGTTGTTTGCCTTGGCGTGCTTGTTGAGTAATGGGAGAAAAGTGTCCCATCGCATCAATTAACAACCTAGCTGTGAATTGATTATTGACTATCACCCCATCTGGATGAATTACTGCTTCAGTAAAAGGTGTTTTTTCTAATAATTTTCCCCCAATAGCTAAAAATTTGTTTTTCAATGTAGCCAGTAAATAAACTGGATCTATACCAATATTTAAGACATCTTCTACCCAGACTTCTATGTTATCATGAAAACTAACTCGTGCTGGATTATACTGAGTGACGATCGCTTGCTTTAATTCGGCATCGCTCAGCAAGTCCAATTCCAAAAATACCTCTAACTCTTGGCGAGAGATATTCCACTCTTGCTTCCTTCCTTGTAAAATACCTTTTTCCATTAACGCTATTTTTAGTCCTTTCACCGCTAAAGCACAACCAATTAAAATGCCTAAAGTGCCACCGCAAATAATCACATCCCACTCTACAGAGTCTAAAGGTTGCTGACTTGCTTGAATTACTGTGGGTACTGGCGCAGTATTTTCTCTAAGAGATTTTAAGATGCGATCGCCTTGACGCAATCCCCCCAAAACATCACCCGGTAGTTGCGAGAGAATTTCTTCAGTTAAGGAACTAGACATAAAAAATTAATTCCAGCAAAGTTACTCTTCTTAATCGTATCTTTACTAAAGAAGTCTGAATTATAAAGGACGTTCCCATAGCATCTTCTTGAAAAGTTCAGTTCTTCGTGCGGAGTATCCCTCTGGCAGACTTTTCGCTTCTTGAAAAGTTCTCCATGCGGAGTATCCCCCTGGCAGACTTTTCGCTTTATGGGTAGGGTAATTTCATCCTTCAGTTGACTAGATACATCTCGTAATTTTCAGATCGCACTTAAGTATCTTCATCAAAAATTCATAATTTACAGTGTATACTTAAGTAGGTTTTTATGTTATATTATTTTTAATAATGGCATAAAAATTTATCTTACAATTACTTCATTAGAGACATTATCTAAATATTAGAAACAGTGGATTTATTGGATAACGTTTACTAGTTTTGTGGAAATAAAATCTATTCAATGGAAAACTAAATCTGCCTCAGGTAAGATGTTTAGCTAAAAGCAATTTCGCTAAAATTAGCGTTATAAAATCTCTGGAAATAAAGCATAATTTAGCTAATAGCTTTTTAGGAAATTTTATGAGAATTGCTTTTATAGTTGGAGGTTTTCCTGTCTTATCAGAGACTTTTATTATTAATCACATAACAGGACTTATTGACCGTGGACATGAGGTTGATATCTACGGTGACCCACCAGATGATTCTTCTAAAGTTCATCCGGATGTGGAAACTTATCAACTATTGGCTCGCACTCATTATCCACCAAAAATTTCTAAAAACTATTTTTGGCGTGTCCTAAAAGGTATAGGATTAATAATTAAAAATTTTCATAAATCTCCTTTAGTAATCCTGCGATCGCTGAACTTTTTCAAGTACGGTAAGCGAATATTTTCCTTACGCTTGCTATACTCAGTAATGCGGCTATTGGAAGCTCAAACATACGATATCATCCACTGCCAGTTTGGGACATTTGCTTTGGAAGGAATGATTTTGCGGGATATTGGTGCGCTCAAAGGAAAGTTAATTACAACATTTCGAGGCTATGATATTAGCTTGTTTGTTCAAGAGCGTGGAGAACATATTTATGACTCATTATTTGCTAAAGGAGATTTTTTTCTAGCGAATTGCGAATTTTTTAAGAAAAAAGCTATAAAACTGGGTTGTAATGCGAAAAAAATTGTTGTACATGGTTCAGGAATAGATAGTAGCCGATTTCCCTTCCAAGTAAGACATATTCATCCTGATGGTAAAATTCGTATTGCTACAACTGGTCGTCTCATCGAAAAAAAAGGCATAGAATACGGTATTCGTGCCGTTGCTAAAGTATCCCAGATTTACCAAAACATTGAATACAATATCATTGGTGATGGATACTTACAAGAAAGCTTGCAACAGCTAATTCAGTCTCTGAATCTTACTGATAAAGTGCGGCTACTCGGTTGGAAAAACCAGCCAGAACTTATTGAGATTTTAGATAAATCAGATATTTTTATGGCTCCCAGTGTTACTGCTGTAAACGGGAATCAAGATGCTCCTGTCAATACTTTAAAAGAAGCAATGATTATGGGTTTACCAGTGATAGCTACTCTCCACGGTGGTATCCCTGAACTTGTAAAAGATGGTATTTCTGGTTTTCTAGTTCCAGAGCGAGATAGTGATGCTATTGCTGAGAAATTAATTTATCTCATAGAGCATCCAGAAATTTGGACATTAATGGGTAAAACAGGTCGTGCTTATGTAGAAGCAAACTATGATATTAACAAGCTAAACGAAGAACTAGTGCAAATTTATCGGCGAGTTATGATGAATGACTTATATCATCAAGAAGCAACGGTAGCTTTAAGAGAAAGTATGACATCATAAAATAAACCTGATAAATTCATTGAAATAAAAATGTAATGCCAAATTTTTAGATACTAATTAATAACTCACAAAAATTACTCCAGGAGATTTATTGAGAGATGAACTCATCAGCGATCGCAACCCCAGAAGTTACAATTATTGTCTCCCCACGGGAACGTTTTAGCTACACCCGTGAATCCCTAGAAAGTATTTATGAACATACCAAGTATCCTTTTAAGTTAATATACATGGATGGTGGCTCTCCACGTCACATCAAGGATTATTTGGCAGAGCAAGCACAGCAAAAGCAATTTCAACTAATTCGTACTGACTATTACCTTTCTCCCAACCGCGCTAGAAACATTGGTCTGCATCAGGTTACAAGTAAGTATGTTGTTTTTATTGATAACGATGTAGTAGTTACTCCTGGCTGGCTCCAGGCATTAGTAGAGTGTGCAGAAGACACAGGAGCAACCATAGTTAGTCCCCTGGTTTGTCAGGGTACACCATTGCACGAAGAAGTGCATTGTGCAGGTGGAGAATCTGGGGTTTTGCTAGAAACTAAAGGTGAAACTAGAAGACGGCGAATCATCGAGAAAATTTACAAACAAGGTCGGAAAGTAGCAGATGTACGTCCCCAGCTGCAACGTCAAGAAACCGGGCTAGCAGAGTTTCACTGCATGATGGTACGTACAGAAATATTTCAGCAAATTGGTCTACTAGATGAAGGACTGTTGAACACAAAAGAACACGTTGATTTGTGTATACGGGTGGCAGAGGCTGGTGGTAAAGTCTATCTTGAGCCTGAATCTTTAGTGACTTATGTGCCAGGAACGCAATTGGAATGGACAGACATACATTACTACATGTTGCGTTGGAGCGATGCTTGGGAATTAGCAAGTCTCAGGCGGTTGCGCGAAAAGTGGAACCTCACAGAAGATGAGTACTTCAAAAATAAGTACAAACGTTTGGGATGGCGGCGACAAATGACAATTGTCAATTCTCTGACTCGTAAATTGCCTCTAGGCAAATTTGGCTCGCGGGCAACTGGAAAAGTTTTACTTTTTATAGATAAGGTAGTCAACCGTTTTGTGACTACACGTTATGCTCAAAAACACTTACCAAGCATCTCAAACCAAGACTCACCAAAGCTAGCAAAATCTGTAATTACAGCATCATCACGTAGTTGATGTAGCTTACGAAATACAACTTTCATTTAGAAGTTGTAGCAAAGGTAAAACTTAACTTCCATCAATAACAACTTCTCATGAGCGCGATCAACAACGAAATTTGGGCAAAGGATGAGAAATTTTTGCCTACTCAAGACTCTAAATTCAAGATACGGCCTCATCGCCTACAGTTTGTTGTTGGGTCTAAACCCTTTCGCGCTTATGAGGATTGGCAGTCTCATCAACTTGATGCCTCAACCTGGGTTTCCTACTGTAGTGAACTCCGTGCTGCTTGGACAAGGGATGCCGATGGTAGCCAGTGGATGCTTTTGGGACTTGCTGTAGAGACCCTTGAATCTCAAACAGACCCTCTAACAGAGATTACACGCACGGCCAGCACTGATGTACCAAACCTCTATGCTAGCTGGGCAGGTCGCTGGGTATTAGTTGGTTGCGCTGAGATACACATGGATGCCACTGGGCTTCTCGGTTGCTTTTACGGCACGACATCTGATCAGCAAACTTGGGTATCAAGCAGTTCAGTTTTACTTGCCCAAATACTTTCCCCCGATGCTTTGCCCGTAGCACTTCCGGAAGTGTTGCGCTACACTGTCGGTATCTCGTGGTTTCCACCGCCCCATTCCCGCTTTGTGGGAGTCCGTCGTCTGTTGCCGAGCCAAGTTCTTGAACTCAAAGAAGGCAGTATCCGACCGCGATCGCTAGTACCGCCTGTTGATCCTTCCCTTGGTTATGACAAAACTGTAGAGCTTCTCCATCACAGTTTGATCACAACATTAAAGCGGCTCCCCCTAGGAAAAAGCAAATTGTGGGTAGGATTATCAGCTGGTGTGGACTCACGACTCGTCTTTGCTTTAGCTCACTGTGCTGGTCTCGATATCATACCCTTTACCCGTCTTAGTGCCAGAATGCCGATTGCTGATCGTTTGCTACCGCCCAAACTAGCACAAGCACTGGGGTACAAGCACATCTTCCTTCAAGGGCGTAAGAGTAATTCTGACCGCAATCACCTTGTAGCCGAACATACAGGTGGTCACGTATCTATGGGTGATGCCGAACCTTTTATGCAAAGTGTACGGGATTCCCTGGAAGGGATTTCTGTTGGCGGCTGGTGCTTTGAAGTGGGTAAAGCATTTTGGCGTAACGAATTACCTGATACTCTAGACGATTTGGAAATTTGCGCCCAACAAATTGCCCAACTCCTTGGAGAACCATTGAACTCAATGATGATGGTAAGAATGCGCGATTGGTTGGAATGGGTTAAAAAAAATCCCCAGGAAAACTTAGATTGGCGGGATCAGTTTTTTATCGAGCAGCGTTTAGCAGGCTGGCAAAGTTCCAAAGAACAGTTATACGATCTCACTAAAACTGAGAGAGTCCCTATTATTAATGCTGCTCGTAACTATGCATTGATGCTGGGACTAGAAGAGTCTTGTCGTGTTGATTCCCTACATCAAGTTGATTTGATTTCTAGAACTGTTCCTCAGTTAAGTAAGTATCCCTATAACCCCCCTGCGAATTATTTTGGTATTCTAATTGCAATTAAGGCGATCGTAATCAAATTTTTCAAAAATCCATTAAATTTTTCCAAAAAAGTTGCAGCCAAGCTGCTATGGAAACGATCATGAGCTTGGGTAACAAAAATGAACAATTTATCTTGCCATCAAACGAGGGTCTACAATGCTACCTGAAGTCGTTTATACGCCTAAAAGTATGCTTAGGCATCCTAAGCAATTATTTTGGCAAATGTGGCGAGACTTGCTAGCTTCTCGTGAACTCGCTTGGCGACTGATGGTCAGAGATATTAGCGCCCAGTATCGTCAATCGTTTTTAGGAATAGCCTGGGCTTTTTTACCGCCCATTATCATGGCTACTGGTTTTACCCTTGCCAATGAAGCCAAGGTGATTAATGTTGGCGCAACAGATTTACCCTATCCGGCTTATGTGATGTTCAGCACGGCATTGTGGCAGACATTTGTCGAAGCTTTAAATGGGCCGGTGCAAGCCGTGACAGTCGCAAAACCCATGTTAGCCAGAATTAACTTTCCACGGGAGGCACTGATTTTAGCAAAGCTGGGCGAAGTATTTTTTAACTTTGCTGTCAAGCTAATTTTAATAGTGGCATTGTTTCTCTGGTTTCGCATTCCCATCACTTGGACAGTAATTTTAACTCCAGTACCGTTAGTTAATTTAATTTTATTGGGAACGTTTATCGGTGTTTTATTAGCTCCGCTGGGGGTGTTATATCAAGATGTATCCAAAGCCCTAACTTTGATTACAGGATTTTGGTTATTCTTGACTCCTGTAGTTTATCCAGTCCCCAGAAATGGCATCTTTGGGTTTTTAGTACAAATGAATCCCGTTACTCCTCTATTAGTAACAGCACGAGACTTAGCCACAACAGGAGTAGTATTAGATCCTAGTCGTTTTTGGCTGGTAAGTGCCATTACTATAGTAGGGTTACTATTAACCTGGATTGCATTTCGTCTTGCTATGCCTTTCGTGGTTGAGAGAGTTAGTTCTTAATGATGACTAAGTTAATAGATCAAAAAGCTTCTGTTCAGCCTCAAGATACTGAAGTGCTTATTTCAGTTAATAACGTTTCTAAAAAATTTTGTAGAGACTTAAAGAGTTCTTTATTCTATGCTGTCCAAGACATTGCCACAGAGTTAGTAGGAAGCAATAGAAAAAGTGATACTTTGCGTCCAAAAGAGTTTTGGGCGCTTAAAGATGTGAGCTTTCAACTGCGACGGGGAGAAGCGATCGGGTTAGTAGGGTCAAACGGTGCTGGCAAAAGTACACTACTACGTATTATTAGTGGTTTGATTAAACCTGATACTGGATCTATAAAAGTTAAGGGTAAGCTAGCTCCATTAATTGCACTAGGAGCCGGGTTTAATCCCGTCTTGACAGGGCGAGAAAATATATATGCAAATATGTCAATTTTGGGTCTATCCACTAAAGAAATCAAAGAAAAATTTCAAGATGTGATAGATTTTTCAGCAATTGGAGATGCGATTGATGCACCAGTACAAACTTATAGCTCTGGTATGGCAGCTAGGCTGGGATTTGCTTGTGCTGTGTATATAGAACCAGATGTTTTATTAATTGATGAAGTATTAGCCGTAGGGGATATAAAGTTCAAAATGAAGTGCCATAAAAAATTGGCTCAACTTCGAGAAAAGGGCACAGCGTTTGTGTTAGTTTCTCATAACGCTCATAGCATCCTCAACGTATGTAATACTTCAATTTATTTATCAAAAGGCAAATTAGTTGCATCTGGTGAAACCGAATCAGTAATTCGTGAATATGAACAAGATCTTTGTCTGAGTGGCATAGAAAGTGCTTTAGGAAAAATGGTTCTGCCCGAAAAGCCGGAAGTAGAAAGTATGGGTTTAGATATTACTTCTGTGTTTTTTAGGGATGAGCTAGGAAATCCCTTAGAAGTCCTATTCTCAGGCGAACCTGCTTCTTTATGCGTTGAATGCAAAGCTTATCAAAAAATTGATCAAGCAAACCTAGGTGTTTCAGTCACAGCTTTGTCAGGTGAAAATGATCGAGTTTTATATTTAACTACCGCTAGTGAAAATGAAGAACTCACAATATTACCTGGTAAGTCCGAAATTCAAATGTATATGCCGTACTGTTCTTTAATACCTGGTGTGTACAGCGCCAAAATTCATATTCAAAGAGGTGTAGAATCATTTGATATCATTGAATCTTTTAGATTTACGGTCAAAACAAATAAAGCTGTAAGTAAGTGTTTATTTTATCAACCACGTACATGGAAAGTTATTAGTAGCTGATGACTCGATACTTTATAACCTCGATAAATAAAGGCTTTAAAGATGAGCAAACCTCTACTGAGCATTATCATCCCCACCCACAACCGACCTCATTTAATAGGTCACGCTGTCAAAAGTGCCCTTGACCAAACTATGGATGATTTGGAGGTCATCGTTGTTGACGACGCTTCGATACAGCCGATAGACTTACCAAATCATCCTCGACTAAGGACGATTCGCTTATCAAAACCTCATGGTGGCGCAGGAACTCGTAATGTCGGTCTTGAAGCCGCCCTCGGTCGATGGGTAACATTCCTTGATGATGACGATCGCCTTCTTTCCCACATGGCTGCTATATCGCTAGAAGCCTTGTCTCAGACAACATTACCAGCACCAGTGGCAGTAATATCGGGCTTAGAAAAAGTGAACTGTCAAGGTCAAGTCATAACTACGCTCTTACCTCCACCAGAGCGACCGCGCGGCGCTCACTTTTCTTTAGAAAAATTAGAACCAGGCAAATCATACACCACCAAGCAAACCTTAGTTGTAGAAACTGAAGTGCTTCACAAAATTGGTGGTTGGGATAACTCATTTCGCTCTCGCGTCCATTCCGAACTCTTTTTCCGACTCAATCTAGCCTGTTCAATCCTTGGTCTACCCATTGTTACTTACCAACTGTGTAGTCACGAGGGAGAAAGAGTTTCACGTAATCCAATCCTCCGTCAAGAGAGTTTTCTACGCCTTGTGCGTAAGCATGAATCACTTTTTAAAGCGCATCCGAAATCATTTGCCCAGTTTGTCTATAACCATGCTTTCATGTCTTACGGAGCTGGTCAAAAACGTGCAGCTTTCTTACATTTATGCTGGGCAATGCAAATAGATCCATTTCATACATTTCCCCGCATCGCTTCCAGGTTTTATCAATCAGGATTTAAAAAGTTATCAAATGCATGCAAGATATAAACGTTTTGTTTGTTAGTTTGACTTGCTGTGCAAATTGAGTTTGCAATTCTAGTTTTTCATACAGGCGTTAATGTACAACTCTTGTTTACATCCTATTTAGGATTCCTGAATATATGTCTAAGCTAGTTTCAGTAATTATACCCTGTTTTAATGCAGAAAAATGGTTAGCAGAAGCAATTGATAGTTGCTTAAAACAGACTTATTCCAATATCGAAATTATTGTAATTGATGATGGTTCTACAGACAATTCCTTAGAAATTATCAGAAGTTACGATAATAAAATTATCTGGCAAAGTTTACTCCATAAAGGAGGAAATTATGCCAGAAACAGAGGCTTAGATTTATCGAAAGGAGAGTATATCCAGTATCTGGATGCAGATGATTATATTTTACCAGAAAAAATAGAGCGACAAGTCCATTTTTTAGAAGCAACAAAAGCAGATATTGTTTATGGTGACTGGAGACATCAGCACCATTTACCTGATGGCTCAAGTTTCTTAGATAAGATAGAAATTTCTAAGACGCAAACAGATATCCTAGCTGCTCTACTGGCAAATTGGTGGGTTGCTCTTGCTGCTTTACTTTATAAAAGAACCGCAGTAGAAAATAGTGGTGGATGGGATGAAACCTTAGCTGCGGCGCAAGATAGAGATTTTCTTTTATCAGTAGTAATCAATAACAACAAGGTTGTATACCAATCTGGTTGTTATTCAATCTATAGACGATACGGTTCTGCAACAGTTTCAACATCTTCTAAAAGCCGTTGGTTAAAAAGTCATTATTTAGTATTAGAGAAGGTAGAGAGGCAACTATTGCAGAATAATAAACTTTCAATTAAATATCGCCATGCTTTAGCCAAATCATATTTTGAACTTGCGCGGGAGTCTTTATCTACTGACTACTCACAATATTTAAGCTTTTTAGAAGAGACTTTAGCCTTATTCCCAGAGTTTAAAGCCAATAGTAAAAGACCAGTATATAAGATTGTTCAAGACATTTTAGGTTTTCGGCAAACTGAAAGAATTGCCTGTCAAATATTACTTGTGAAGCTATTTATCTATTCAAGTTTTGTTCATTCAAGAGGACAAATTGGTATTACATCTTAATAGAGTTATTGATGGATGCATCCCAGTTTTTATTTTTCAATAAGAGAACCAAAATCCTATTTCGAGTATTTTTAATGGCGTGGAAGATAAATTACCAGTAGAACAAGTAATTGAAACTCTTAAGCAGGACTTACCAACACTTTTTGAAAAAGATATTTCCTATGACATCTATACACAAGATATCTACTTTCAAGACCCTGTGAATAAATTCAAATGGAAATTTAATTATCGCATTATATTTTGGACGTTACGATTTCACGCTCGGCTATTTTTTACGCAAATTTACTTTGATGTACATGAAGTATATCAGTCAGCAGAAGACACTATTTTAGCAAAGTGGACTGTTCGCGGGGTTTTACGTGTTCCCTGGAAAGCACGTATTTTTTTTAATGGCTATTCAACATATAAACTCAGCAAAGATACTTTAATATATGAACATATTGATACTTGGGATCGCAAACCAAGCGAAATTTTGGGGCAGTTTTGGCAAAAAGGAGGAAATAGCAAAGGTTAGAGTAGAGCGTGAAGAGTAAATGCTGCTCTTAGAGGATGTTTGTAAAGTCTAATTTATTACTAGATCTGGCGACTAGAAGTCGCGGCGCAGCGTTACTAGCCACCGCTGATTTTAGCTTTGTAACCTAGTTTGGTCAAAATTTCGAGAATTTTCTGTTTATGTTCGCCTTGAATTTCAATTTCATTATCTTTTATTGTGCCACCTGTACCACACTGGGTTTTCAATTGTTTGACTAAATCTGCCAAAGTTTCTGGTTTGGCTTGAAAACCACTAATCACAGTCACAGTTTTACCCTTGCGTCCTTTGCGGGAAGCTTGCACTTTGAGATTTTGTTGCTGGGGTGGTAGTTCTGAAATTGGTCTTTCTGTGGCTGGGGAGTTGTCGTCGCCAAATTCGCGGTAGACAAAGCTTTTTTTGGAAGACTTGGGATTAGATGACATATAAATCTTGACTTAGAAAAAAGAGTTTTACTTTTATTTACTAAGGGTGTAGTGGTGCGTCAAGTTTAAATTGATGGGTGAGCAAGTTTGTAGTGAACACTTTAGTGTTTAGAAGAACCAGGACTAAAGTCCTTACTACAAACTTCAAAACTAACTTGACAAAATAATATTAGGTAAATTTTTCTCCTCACATCTGGATCTCTGCTCAGGATCGTATCTTATCTGCTTCAGACTTTCCTATAATAATGAAGTTAGTTCTGTAATTAAATCAGTCCGTGACTACAACTCCCCTCTCTCCAAGTTCTCCCTCAAATGCTCAGGTTCCCGATATACAAGGACGCTTTGGACGCTTTGGCGGTAAGTACGTCCCGGAAACACTGATGCCTGCTCTTGCTGAACTAGAAACAGCTTATCAGCAATACCGTAATGATCCTAGTTTTCAAGCAGAACTACAACAACTGCTGCGAGATTATGTCGGACGCGCTACACCATTGTATTTTGCTGAACGCCTTACCAGTCATTATGCCCGTCCAGATGGCACAGGGGCGCAGATTTATTTAAAGCGTGAGGACTTAAATCACACAGGCGCTCATAAAATTAATAATGCCCTTGGTCAGGTGTTGTTGGCAAAGCGCATGGACAAACAGCGAATTATTGCAGAAACAGGTGCTGGACAACATGGAGTTGCGACAGCAACTGTTTGTGCTCGTTTTGGGCTGGAATGCGTCATTTACATGGGTGTTCATGATATGGAACGCCAAGCCTTAAACGTGTTCAGAATGCGGCTGATGGGAGCAGAAGTGCGTCCGGTGGCGGCGGGAACAGGAACTTTGAAGGATGCAACTTCTGAAGCAATCCGAGATTGGGTGACGAATGTCGAAACGACTCATTACATTTTGGGTTCAGTAGCAGGGCCTCATCCTTACCCCATGATGGTACGTGATTTTCATGCAGTGATTGGACAAGAAACTCGCGCCCAAGCAATGGAAAAGTGGAGCGGATTGCCTGATATTCTGATGGCTTGTGTGGGTGGTGGTTCTAATGCTATGGGATTGTTCTACGAGTTTGTCAATGAGCAGTCTGTAAGATTAATTGGGGTTGAAGCAGCCGGAGAAGGTGTCAATACCACGAAACATGCAGCAACTTTGACAAAAGGACAGGTTGGTGTATTACATGGGGCGATGAGCTATCTGTTGCAAGATGAGGATGGACAAATAATTGAGGCACACTCAATTAGTGCAGGTTTAGATTATCCCGGCGTTGGCCCAGAACACAGCTACTTGAAGGATATTGGCCGCGCCGAATACTACAGTGTGACCGATGAAGAGGCTTTAGCGGCATTCCAGCAATTGTCCCGATTAGAGGGAATTATACCAGCATTAGAAACAGCCCATGCGATCGCCTACCTCAAAACCCTATGTCCTCAACTCAGCGGTAGTCCCCGGATTGTGATTAACTGCTCCGGACGTGGTGATAAAGATGTACAAACAGTAGCTAAGTACATGATTTCACAAGTTCGGAGCGAAAAATAGCCTTCTATTAAACCTTTGCGTTCCTCTGCGTTTAAAAAAAATAGTCTTTTTAAACGCAGAGGGACAAAGAGTAAACGCAGCGAAAAGTTCTGAAAGAGGGTTTCCCTTTGTAGGAAACTTTTCAAGACAAAGTGACGCAGAGTTTTGCCAAATTTAATTCGCTACGAATTAATGAAATGTTGTACTAAGTTTTTAATTCCTGCTTAAAATGTGCTGTCTAATTTCCTTACTTTTGTAGGTAATTTTGGTTCATAATAAAGAAATATTAAGCTAGATTTAACAAACTCATAATGAGCCAGACTGCTTTAAATTTAGTCGCCATATCCATATTTCTTATGACCCTATCAGTACTCCTAGGGCCATTAATCAACTTATCCCCGACAGTACCAGCACTTGCTACTTTCACTATTTTGGGCATAGCTACATTAGATAATTTTGGTTTGCAAGGTAAGGGAGGTACTATATTTTTAGATTGGATTGCGAGGTTTTCTCCTGAATACCGCGATCGCATTATTCACCATGAAGCGGGACACTTTCTCGTGGCTCATCTATTAGATATTCCTGTCACAGGCTATACCCTCAGCGCTTGGGAAGCCTGGAAGCAAAGACAACCTGGGCAAGGTGGCGTTACCTTTGATGATAGTGAATTAGCATCTCAACTAGAACGGGGTACAATCAGCGCCCAAATACTGGATCGCTATTGCACTATTTGGATGGCGGGGATTGCTGCCGAAACTTTAGTATTTGATAATGCTGAAGGTGGAACTGATGATAAAACTAAGTTAGCAAGAGTATTGTCAGCTTTAGGTTTATCTGAATCAACTTGTCAGCAAAAACAGCGCTTTCATACCCTCCAAGCAAAGACTCTGCTACAAGAAAATCAGTCTCGTTACGAAGCTCTAGTCCAAGCCATGCGAGAACGTGCTTCAGTAAAAGATTGTCAGAGTTTAGTGAGGAATGCTGAATTTTAATTCTTCTCGCTAGATGTTATCTAAACCACAACGTACACAAGGTTGATTCCAAAAGTATTTAACGTTGTAAATATTAGACCTCTTGCCTAGTTGGAAATTTTACAAAGATGAGTTGAACCGTTCCCCCTGGGAGGTTATTGAGTTCGACTGTAAGCCAGATTTTGTTTATAAAAACTTGCGATCGCAAGTTTTTATTCAACTCATCGTAACTACATTGTAATTACATTCCCCCAGGCAATGTCAAAGTACCTGACTGAAATTAAGCGTTAGAAAAAGTTGTCAGCATCACTAACACTATAATTAATCCACTAATCCAAAGAGCTAACGATCCCCAAGTTACGGAATCTTTTTGTATTTTTTGCCATAAATTAGTAACTAAGTTATTCCGAACTGCCATGTTATGATCTCCAATTTTTAGTGAACCTGTATTAGCAGGATGAATCGAGGCCGCATGATATTAAATTAAGTCAACTAAATATTTGGGAGTATTAGACTTAAGTTGCTAATTCCCAAACGTTAACTCAATAAAATTCAAACAAATCAATGTAGACTATATCAATGCATTTCCTAAACAAAAACAGAACAAAAATTTACAGAAAGATATTTTTTGATGATTAATTCAATCTTCTCATAGTTAACTGTTTGCAATACTCACGTTTGTGATTTTGATAAAATTCTTAACGATACCTTAACTTTGATTACTGTGAATTACGTTTATTTGTAGTTAAAAAACGGTGAATTGATAGGCGATCGCTTTTTCTCAACCACGATCAAAACTCCTGTAGAGATGGCAGTAATGCTGAAGTAGAAAAACTAAGATAAAGAAAGTTTGCTAACTAAAACAGCGTATTACTACCAAATCGCCCATGCAACCATTCAAAACCCTATTACGTGTTCGCCACTATGAAATGGATGCCCTCGGACATGTTAACAATGCAGTTTACCAAAACTACTTAGAACAGGCAGCAATTGAACACTCCGAATATCTGGGTGTAAATTTTGATTTTTATCGAGAATTGGGTGGCGTGTTTGTCATGCGGCGGGTAGAAATTGAATATTTGCGTCCGTCTGTAGCCGGCGATACGCTAGAAGTCACCACCTGGTTGAAGCAAATGCGTGGTACTCGCGCTTTTCGATGTTATGAAATTCGCAAACAAAACCAAGATGATTTGTTGGTCACAGCAGAAGCGCTATGGGTATGGGTGGATACCAAGACAATGCGCCCACGACCAATTCCCAATGTGATGTTAGATAAATTTTTAAACATCCAAACTAGCTATCCAGACGACTTTGTAGCGGTTATCAGTCCAGTTCAGTACACTAGGAGAGAGCAATTCTACTGATTATT
>JAYGHB010000004.1:83526-147822 GCA_034931985.1 Halotia wernerae UHCC 0503 | reverse complement strand
ATTTGCATCCTATAAGCTAGCCACAGTAAAGCTTTGATAGTTTTCGGATATGTCTACTGCACTTGTCGGTACAAATCTGCAATAGCTATTTCTACATTCACCGATTCAAGTAGCAATATATCACCCAAATTATACTCCCACAGTACCCATTTTCCCTGTTCGTTGCGTCGAAAAACTTCTACACCCGGTTGAGCTAATTGTACTAAAACATATTCTTGCAACGTTGGAGATTGGCGATATTTGGCAAACTTTTTCCCCCTATCGGCTGCTTCTGTTGAAGGTGATAGCACTTCGATAATTAAGCAGGGAAATTGTACTAGTTGTGGATCTGTATCGCGCTCTTCGCAAGTCACCACCACATCTGGATAAAAATATTTTTGCCCCGGTTCTACCTGCACCTTCACATCGACGATGTATACTTCACAGGAGCGATCTACTAGGCCATCATCTAGGAGCTTCGAGAAATTGAGAGAAACCCGATTATGATTGCGTGTAGCACCACTCATCATCACAACTTCGCCATCCCAATACTCGTAGCGTTCCTCTTGGGTGGGTTCCCAAATCAGATATTCTTCTGCACTCATCAACATGCGATCGGGTAAAGCAACCATCGGGGCGATCAGGGAATGATTAACTTTTTTAGGATAGCAAAAACCGGGCGATCGCTTTTAGTATAATCTCTCAAAAATGAGAGTCTGAGCGATATTCCTGTTCGGCTGTTAACATTACTGCAAATCAAGAATCAAAATACCAGTAATCATCTGTTGGTTCATTAGTAAGAAAGCTAAAGATTAGTGTAGATAGCCAAGGCAATTTATATTGAATATAAGCATCTCTCATAATCCTGCGAATCAGAGAGTCATAGGTTCTGATTTGAATTTGAGGGTTGTTCTTTGTGAAATCTCGCCTCAAGCTTTGCTTTTCTTCATTCTTCAAGAACTCCTTCTCTCTACCGACAATCAAAATACCTTTCGGTTCATTGAAGGTTCTAATTTTGTAAGCCTCTCGCAACGTTTCTGCATTTTTAGTGCAAAATTTAATATAATTGTCAAGCTGTGACCTTCCCTGTTGGACTACACTGCTGAATCTGATGCCTTTTGAATCTCTGATACAAACCTTTTCATTTGCGCCTTTAAGTTCCAAAACCCACCAATTCATCCCAATAGAGTCATAGCCTCCAAATAGATAATCAGGTCGTAAACCTGGTATCGAGCCAACACGAGGGCGAATGTCTTGCTGAGGCAAAATCCAAACACCATCATGTCCTGTATGAAAAAACTCTGATACAAATGCAAGTACTGGAAGATTTTTTTTCTGTTTTAAGAATTTATCAATCTCTGTCTCGCCAGAACTCTTCGATACTAGAAACACAAGTTTCTGTAACTGCTTAGATGTGATGTTGCATCTATCAACTTTAAATTCATCAGGCGGACATTCACGCAGAATTGTCTCTGCTTGCGGAAGTAAAAAACTAGGAGGCTGAGATAAATGTTCGACTGCTGGCTGTACTAAATGAGCTAAGAAGCTTGAAACAATCTGTAGTTGCTTAACAGATAATTGATCAAGATATTTATGGATTTGATCACGTAGCTCTGGTGTCTTTGGTGTGTACATAAGTAGCTTTTCTAAATACAAACTATATTGTTACCCTAACCAAGTATTAATGTCCTAATAAATTATCTCGCAAATGCTGAATGCGATCGCCTCCTAGACTTTTCGCAATAATTCCCGAATAGCGAGCGCACATTCAGGGAAGGCTAAAGGTGAAATTGTCACATCCTCTGCAAGTATGCTTTCACTGTGATATCCGTCTGGACTGGGGAGACGATATATATACAACTTGCGTCCATTGACATCTAAAATCCAGTACTCAACAATACCTGACTTAGAGTATGCGATCGCTTTTACTTCTTGATCGTATTTAAGGCTGGAATCAGCTATTTCAATCAGTAAAAACACTTCGGAAGCATTGGGATGGTGATCGTCATAATCTAATGGATTGGGCTTCACTACTGAAATATCTGGTTCTGGTTCCGAGTAATCGTCAAGTTGCACTGGTGACTGGATTCTTAATAAAACTTTGTCACCCAAGCGTTGACGTAATAACCTTTCTGTGCGGGTAATTGCTGATTCGTGAGCAGTTCCTTTTGCTGACATTCTGATGATTTGTCCCGCAATTAATTCTAAGCGTTCTTCAGGATGAAAAATTCCCGTTTCCGCCATTTGGTGATATTCTTTGACATTAATTAGGCGAATATTGGTGAGCATAAGATTCACATTAACGTCCTAATAATTTATCTCGCAGATGCTGAATGCGATCGCGGAATTTTGCAGCCTCTTCAAATTCTAGGTTTTTTGCTGCTTCTTTCATCTGTTCTTCGAGCTTGACAATTAAATCTGGAATCTGTTCTAACGGCAATTCATCGATATGTTCATCTACAACTTTTAAATCAGTTGCATTTAACCGCCGCGAAACGTCTAAAAATGATAAAATCGCGTTACTTGACTTTCTGATAATTGATTGTGGTGTAATTCCATGCATCTGGTTATATGCTCTTTGGATACCACGCCGCCTGTCAGTTTCATCAATGGCTTTAATCATGCTACCAGTGAGATTATCAGCATACATAATTGCTTGTCCCCGGACGTGACGCGCGGCTCTACCGATAGTTTGAATTAAAGAACGCTCGGCACGCAAAAATCCTTCTTTATCTGCATCTAAAATTGCTACTAAAGAAACCTCCGGTAAATCTAAACCTTCTCTGAGCAAATTTACACCAACTAAAACATCAAATTTACCCTCGCGTAAATCCTGCAAAATTTCAATGCGTTCAATCGAATTAATCTCCGAATGCAAATATCGTACCCGAATACTATGGTCTTGCAGATATTCGGTTAAATCTTCCGCCATGCGCTTAGTTAATGTGGTAATTAGCACTCGTTCATGGAGGTCAACTCTGTCTTTTATTTCTCCTAATAAATCATCAATTTGCCCTTCGGTGGGACGTACAGAAATTTCTGGATCAATTACTCCAGTGGGACGAATGACTTGCTCAACTATATGATCTGCAGAAATTTCTAACTCCCAATTACCTGGGGTAGCAGAAACAAAAATACACTGATTCACCTTTTGCCAAAATTCTTGTGCTTGCAAAGGACGATTATCAGCAGCACTGGGAAGCCGAAAGCCATGTTCAATTAAAACTTTTTTCCTGGCTTGGTCGCCGTTGTACATGCCGCGAATTTGTGGCACAGTCACGTGAGATTCATCTATCACTAATAGCCAATCTTTAGGGAAATAATCAATTAAACACTCTGGCGGTTCCCCAGCTTGTCTTCCTGCGAGGTGGCGGGAATAATTTTCGACACCATTGCAATAACCGACTTCGCGCAGCATTTCCAAATCATAGCGTGTGCGTTGATCTATGCGTTGTGCCTCTAATAATTTCCCAGCTTGCTCTAAATCTGCTTTTTGTTGTTTTAATTCTGCCGCAATGTCATCACAAGCTACCTCTAACCGTTCTTCTGGGGTGACGAAGTGACGCGCCGGATAAATATTTACTGCTTCTAAACTGTTGATAATTTCACCAGTCACTGGGTCAATATAGCGAATCGCGTCAATTTCATCGCCAAAAAATTCCACACGAATAATTCTATCTTCATAAGCTGGGCCAATTTCTAAAACATCACCCCGGACGCGAAACTTTCCCCGACCCATTTCTATGTCGTTACGGCTGTACTGCACTGATGCCAAATCTCGCAAAATCTGGCGTTGATTTACTTCCATACCGATTCGCAGAGGAATGGCAGCTTTGAGATATTCTGCTGGCATACCCAAACCATAGATGCAACTGATGGAAGCAACGACAATGACATCACGGCGTTCAAAAAGCGATCGCGTCGCTGAATGTCGTAACATATCAATCTCATCATTAATCGAAGCTGTTTTTTCTATATAAGTATCGCTAACTGGAATATAAGCTTCTGGTTGATAGTAATCGTAATAACTGACAAAATATTCAACAGCGTTGTTGGGGAAGAAATCCCGTAACTCATTACACAACTGGGCTGCGAGAGTTTTGTTATGAGCGAGAACTAAGGTAGGCTTACCAATTTTCTCAATTACTGCTGCTACTGAAAATGTCTTACCTGTTCCCGTAGCCCCCAGTAAAGTTTGGTAGCGGTTGCCAGATTGGATACTGGTAGTGAGTTGAGCGATCGCTTGCGGTTGATCGCCTGTGGGATCAAAGGGAGCTTGAAGACAAAATTTTGTCATAAAGTTGTATTAGAAATACCCTATCTCATGGTAGCGATACCACCTCACGTTCAGCCACTTCTTTTAAGATACAAGGTTGAGTGGAGGAACCTACGCCTTTGGTGTTCTCGCAGGTTAAACCAAGATTTGCATTGTTTATATCCGCGGGCGGAGCGCCGTTAAAAGTTCTCAAGCAATACATCCAAAACCAAAATGAACCTGAGTAGTTGAGTAATACCATTTCACGAAATTATTGATACAAATTACTTTTCCTGCTCCCTCTGCTTGCCCAAATGTATCAACTTTAAAGTGAAACGGTGTAACTTAGATCCTGTCCGTCCCTAACCCCGCCCATATGGACTCTTCGCAGGACGGAAGAACGTTCAATTGGAAGTCCCTGATTCATCAGACAAGGGTGGTTCCTCAACGGGGCGAATAATCGCTGGGGCTGGTGTAAATTCTGGTTGAAAGATTGCTTGCAATGCTTGTTCGAGAGTTTGAGTCATGACAATGCGGTTTTCGTAAGCCACGATGACTCTTACTAAGGTTGGTAAACTATTTTGGGTAGCTTCTAAATAAATTGGCTCAACATATAACAAAGATTGTTCAATGGGAATTATTAAAAGATTACCTTGAACAACTCTCGAACCTTGGCGATTCCACAGGGAAATTTGTTGTGAAATTACTGGGTCTTGGTTAATCCGCGCTTCAATTTGTTCCGGCCCGTAAACTAAGCGCTGTTTAGGAAAGATATACACCAACAATTTTCCGTAGTTCTCGCCATCCGATCGCGCTGCTAACCAAGCGATTAAGTTATTCCGCTGTTTGGGAGTATATGGCAAAAGTAGGATAAACTCTTCTCTACGAGAGGCTGCGCCAACAAAATCTACGGTGGGTAGGCTAGTAATTAAATAGTAAGGCTCTACAGGTCGGGCTTCACTGCCATAGATTTCATTAGGAATCTGCCATTGGTCTTCTCTGTTATAAAACACCTGGGGGTCGGTCATGTGATAGACCAATAACTGCTCAGCTTGAATTTTGAAAAAGTCAACCGGATAGCGAATATGGCTTTTGAGGTTAACTGGCATTGCACTGAGAGGTTTGAACATGTTAGGAAATATCGCTGACCAAGTGGCAATAATTGGATCTCTAGGATCAGCAATATAAAAGTCAATACTGCCGTGGTAAGCATCAATTACTATCTTGACAGAGTTGCGAATGTAGTTAATGCTGTGACTACCCGTGTCTGAATAGGGATAGCGATCGCTCGTTGTATAAGCATCAACAATCCAGTAAAGATAATTTTCTGTTTCCGATAATTTTTGATTGAGATTATCAGGATTGGCATTGGCAGTCACTAAATAAGGATCACTGTCAAATTTTAAAAAAGGTGCGATCGCCCTAATTCTTTGATTAATATTTCGCCGGAATAACACCTTCGTATCAGGTAGAAAGTCCCGCGTTAGTAACATTTTCCAGTCTTTTAAATACAGTGCAAATAAACATCGTCGCCACAACGAACCGATTTGCACACCACCCCGACCATCGTAGCTATTGTAAACGTTGTCACTTCCACTGGGATAATCTAGTTCTCGGACTCTGGTCTTGGTCATTACATAAGTATTAGTAATTTCACCGTAATAAATCCGAGGTTCCCCAATGGGAATACTGTCACGAATAGCTGCATTAGAAGTATTCAGAGCGCCTTCATTACTGCCGGCAATATCTTTAACAAAATATTCTGGTAAACCACCAGCTGCAACCGTGTTCACTGGACTCAAGGTAAAACCGTAACCATGTGTATAAATTAAATTGCGGTTAACCCATGTCTGCGCCTGCTGCGGTACGGCACTGTAATCTAATTCTCTAGCTGCAATCAGTACTTGTCGCCGTTCTGTGGATTTAGCTAATTCTTGATCTGGTGCTGATGTGGATAGGTTAGCGTCTGTTCGTCGCAGAGTATACCTATCAATATCAGCGTCAGGAAAACGATAGTAAGGTCTAAATTGTTGCAGTTGACGGTTGGTTTGTAACAGTGGTCGCTGATCCCAAAGCCGAATATTGCGAATTGTCGGGTCATTAGCTTTGATGTCAGCTTCAGTTAGTGTTCCTTTGGGGTCGAAATTTATGGCATTAATTGCTTCTAAATCAAACGCTTGCCGAGTTAAGGCAATAGTACGCTGAATGTAAGGTTGCTCTCGTTGCAATTCATTTGGCTGGACAATTAAATACTGCACCGCCGTCGGGAGAATAAAGCCAGCAGCTACAACCATTACAAGATAAGACCCTAACCCATAAAACACCAATTGGCGATAGCGAGACTTGGGTCGCCAAAAAAACGTTCTCAGTAGCAGGTAAATTGCGATCGCCACTGCCAAAATGCACAAGACATTATAGGCTGGTAATTGTGCTGTAACATCTGTATAGCTAGCACCGTAACTCACCCCGCGTTGAGAATAAACCAGTTCATAACGACTCAGCCAATAACTCAGCGCCACCACTAGCATTAACAAGCCACCCAAGCCGTATAAATGACGCTGCTGTTGGGATGAAAATCCAGGGAAAATTCCTTGACTGAGACTGTCTGCTGATAAGAGATAGGTCAAAGCAACAGCCAAGAAACCATATAAAAATAATCCCATCAGCCAGAGTTCTAGCAGTTCCCAGAAGGGTAGGTAAAATATATAGAAACTAATATCTTGATTAAATAAAGGCTCAGATTTATTGAAGAGAGTGGGGTGGAAATATTGCAGCACCTTTGCCCAATTTTGGGACAGTATCAAACTCAACAGGATACTGAATACAATTGCGATCGCTCTCAGCAAAAATCGCGGATACATTAATATAGCGATCGCTGCTCCCAAAACCAAGCCAAAATACAAAATTTTAGCAACAATCTGCCTTCCCAATTGCCAGATAATCTCTGGTCGGAACAAGGTAGGAACAGGTAAACTCACCTTGTTAATTGAAGCACCCCAGTAGGATAAAGCAATTTCGCCATAATGGACTAGCATTAACCCCACTAACAGACTGAATACTAAAGCTAAAGGCAACAGCCAGTGCAATCTGAGTGGTACGCTTCGCGTATCTGGTTTAGTAATTTGATCACGTTTTAAATAATGGGGACTGAGAAAGTTTTTTAGCTCAACGCTAAGTCCTGCTGATTCACGCCTAACCTCTGCAATTTTCAAAGACTGGGGATACTTTAGCCGTTGTGCCAAAGCGAGATTTCCTAGAAAATAGGCAGCAGTGATCCCAGCTATAAGTAACCATAAACCACCCCTAGTCACTACTCTTAATAAAAATACTTGCAGATAATTGACTTCCTGAAACCAGAAAATCTCTGCACCTAGGCGGGAACTCAAATCCAAGAGTAGCCACAATCCTAGGAAGATTATTAATAATCTAAAGCTCCATTTCCAGAACATGACTTTTTTGGGTACTTGTACTGAGCGTAGCCGAAGTATTGGGAATTATTATTCTCTCCTGCTTCCCCCTAACCCCTACTTACATTATTCAACTGGATCGATACGATTCACAAAAATAGCCAAAGGAATAATAGGTAAGACGGGAATCAAACAGATCAGCCATTGATTTAAATTCAGTGGTGCAGTAGCAAATAAAGTATTCATTAACCCCCATTGGCTAAAGATAACTTGTAATATCACTGTGCAGAGTATACCAATAGCGATCGCAGGAAAATCCTTAATTTCAGCAGCCTGACCGCTAATTTTTCTAAAAATAGCATTTCCCAATTGGCTAATACTTAAAAGATAAACAATTCTTGCCGCGACTAAAGCCTGAATTGCCATTGTTCTTGCTAAAGTAATATCCCCTGTGGTTTGACGCACCCACTCAAACATTCCGAAAATTAAAATCCAATTGAACACAGAAACTGCCACAATTCGCTGCAACAGTGTCCTTGAAAGTAACTGTTCCCTTGGGTTGCGGGGTGCTTGTTTCATTACCCGATCAGATTTGGGTTCAAATGCCAAAGGTACGGTCATTGTCACGGAGTTAACCATATTCAACCACAGAACTTGCAACGACAAAATCGGCAAATCTCTAGCAAATAAGGCACTAATCAGAATTGTCATTGATTCGCCACCATTGACGGGTAGGATAAAGGCGATCGCTTTTTGCAAGTTCTGATAGACTGTCCGGCCTTCTTCGACTGCGGCTTCAATGGAGGCAAAGTTATCATCTGTAAGCAACATATCGGCTGCTTCTCTGGCTACATCTGTACCTGCACCACCCATTGCTACACCAATATCAGCTTGTTTAAGTGCTGGTGCATCATTTACTCCATCCCCAGTCATGGCGACAATTTCGCCTTGAGACTGCAATGCTTCAACCAACCGGAGTTTTTGATCAGGGGCAACTCTGGCAAATACTACACCTGATTCTACAGCCTGGGCTAGTTCTGGATCGTCCATTTCGGTAAGTTGTCTACCCTCAAAAGCCTGTACCTTACTATCTCTTTCTAAGCCAATACGTTCGGCGATCGCTTTGGCTGTGGTAATGTGATCTCCGGTAATCATTTTGACCTGTATTCCCGCAGTTTTACAGGCACGGACAGCTGCAATTACTTCTGGTCGCGGCGGGTCAATCATTCCTTGTAAACCCAGAAAAATCAGCCCAGTATCAATATCATCGTGATCTACTGAGTTTTGATGATCTGCTACAGTTTTTTCGGCGAAAGCAAGTACCCGTAATCCCTTTTCTGCCATTGCTTGTACCTGCTGTGACACCAATCCGTGGTTGATTGGTTCTGGAAGTCCCTTGGCATTGAGCATTTGCTGACAACGGTTAGTAATAGCCTCTACAGAACCTTTGACATAAAGAGTTTTAGTACCATGACCTGTTTGTACTGCTGACTGAGAACTATCATGCAGAGTCGCCATGTACTGAAACTGAGACTCAAAGGGAATACCGTCTACTCTGGGAATTAACTCAGCCATCTGCGACTGATTCCAACCGGCTTTATTGGCAACTGCAATTAAAGCTCCTTCAGTTGGGTCGCCAACTACTGTCCAGTTACCATCTTTTTGTTCTAAGTGTGAGTCGGTACAAAGTAAACCAGCCATAATACAGGCTTTCAGAGATGGGAAATTTTCTGTGTCTAAATTTACAGGTTGTTGCTCAAATAAAATCTCTCCTTCTGGACTATAACCAGTACCAGTAACGCTAAATTGTTGTCCACCAGCGTAAATTGCTTGTACCGTCATCTGATTTTCTGTCAGAGTGCCAGTTTTATCAGAACAAATTACCGTAGCACCGCCCAAAGTTTCCACGGCAGGTAACTTGCGAATGATGGCGTGACGGCGTGCCATTCGATTCACACCAATAGCCATTGTTACCGTCACCACTGCCGGTAATCCTTCTGGGATTGCACTGACAGCCAAAGCTACAGCGGCTTCAAACATCTCTGCCCATGAACGTCCTTGCCCCAAGCCTACAGCAAAGGTGAGAGCCGCCAGTCCCAAAATTATGTAGAGCAATTTTTGACTAAATTTATCAAACTTCCGTGTTAGGGGCGTACTCAGGCTACTGCCTTTTTCCAGTGATTGGGATATTCGCCCCATTTCTGTGGAACTGCCTGTACCCACAACCAGACCGCTTCCTTGTCCAAAGGTGACAAAGCTACCTGCATAGGCCATGTTAACTCGCTCTGCTAGGGGAGTATTTGAGCCGACAGGTTGAGTTGATTTTTCTACAGGTACAGATTCTCCAGTTAGTGCTGACTCATCTACCTGCAAATTGCGTGTATTCAACAAACGCAAATCAGCAGGAACCTTGTCACCGGAAGTCAGCAACACGACATCACCGGGAACAATTTCCTGGGAAGAAATTCGCGATTTTTGACCGTTGCGAATTACTGTAGCCTCTGTTGTTACAGCTTTTGCTAAGGCTGCGATCGCTCCTTCAGCCTTAGATTCTTGCACAAAGCCGATAATGGCATTAATCAACGTTACGCCCCAAATCACCGCTGCGTTTGTCCATGACCCCAGCAGCGCTTTGATGATGCCTGCAACGAGCAAAATATAGAGCAGAGCTTGATTAAATTGCAATAAGAATCTTAACCAAGCCGGTTTTCCGGGTTTACCTTTGAGTTCATTTTTGCCAAACTGTTCAATGCGTTTGTTAATTTCTGCTGAAGTTAAACCCTTCTGGGGGTCGCTATTGAGGGTTTTGGCAACTTCCTGTGCAGGAAGTTCGTGGTACTGAGGTGCTATTTGATCAACCATTGCAGTTGCAGGCATAGAATTTTTTTCAAAATCTGGTGGGTACTCAAGTCACTGTGGGTTGCCAATACATAATAGTAAAAAATACGTTTATTAATAATCGTGACAATTAATCATGACAACATAGTGACAATCTATAAATTCGCTCATTTTGCCCTGCTTGAGTTATAGCTAGGACTTACGCACGCTCTACCAATTCTTGGCGTTCTTCTCTACGAGACGCTGCGCGAAGGCATCTTGGCGGTTCGATAAATTAAGCTTTTTGTCCATTTTTGCGTAAGTCCTGATAGCGATAGCCGGTTAGTTTAGGACATAAACTGATCATAAAACCCGGACACCAACAGACTTTCAAACCTGTCCCCTGCTATATTATCCTGATTGGTTGATATGGCTAATCGCGTTCTCACTAATGTCAGTTGTGATTTACCCTGGTATTATTAATGTGTATTTTTTAACTATTAATCATGCTCAGTAGCGTTGACCGTTTATTATTTGTCCGGCGAGTCCCAATTTTTAAAGAACTGCGGGATGATTTTATTGTGCGGTTGACTTCAGTGATGCATGAACTGCAATTTCCCGCTAATTACACCATTTTTAGGCAAGGAGAAGAGGGGCGATCGCTTTATATTGTTGTCTCAGGTCGGGTTAAAGTCCATATTGGCGATAAACAACTAGCAGAAGTAGAACAGGGAAAATACTTTGGTGAAATGGCAGTATTTGATACTCAACCCCGTTCCGCCTCTGCTACGACTTTAGAACCTTGTGAATTTTTAGAACTGACACAAGAGCAACTTTATGATGCGATTGAAGAAACACCAGAAATCGCAGTAAATATTATTCGTGAATTATCTCGTTTGATTCGCAGACTTAATGATAATGTCAGTGCGATCGCTTCTTAAACTAATTCGTTATTAGTGCAGATAACTACCATTACATCCAAAAAGTTGCAGGACAGTGACTATAACTAATCACTGTCCTGCAACTATAAATCAGCTATCAAGCGTTTGCTTATGCAGGAATCAACACTGTATCAATGACGTGAATAACTCCGTTATCAGCGGCAACATCTGGTGTTGCAACGGTGGCATCATTGATCTTGACACCATTTGACGCATCGATTTTTACGTCAGAACCTTCAACAGTGGTAGCTGACTTCATCTTCACCACGTCAGCTGCCAACACTTTACCTGAAACTACATGATAAGTCAGGATTTTCTTGAGCTTTGGAATATCCTTGAGCAATGCGTCTACTGTACCTGCTGGAAGCTTCGCAAATGCTTCATCAGTGGGTGCAAAAACGGTAAATGGGCCAGATCCTTTTAGGGTATCCACTAAACCAGCAGCTTTAACCGCAGCAACTAGAGTGTTAAAAGAGCCAGCATTTGCAGCAGTATCAACAATGTCTGCCATAGTTTTTGATTTAATCCCTTTACATTTCTTTACAAACATAAGCTTTTTAACAGCAGATAGTATCTATCTTGAGAGGTATACCTAATCAAAATAATAGTAAGTAATAAAAATGATATGTATAGTTTTTAACTATGATTCATTTGTTCCCAGCATAAAATCTTTATGAGCAGTAACAAGCATCTGTGCCTGTCTTAATACATTGCCAAATAAGTAAGTAGGAATCTGCCAGGCAGCTACAGTCATTTCTTTGGTAATATCTTGTACACTAATTGCTATTAGTTCATGCTCTGGCGGCTCTCCCTCGACTGCACCAGACCAAGTAAAAGCTAATAAGAAATCATCGTATCCAGGTAAGGATGCAACCAAGCACTCTTCTGGGGCTGCATGGCAACTAATTCCATGTTCATTTGCAATTGCGATTAATTTTTGGAAACTACTCAAATTCGTCATTTCTTGTTGCAACTACTATTAAATTTTTCTCAAGGCTGAAGATTTAATTATTTGATTTTAATTTCAGCCAAGTTGGTAATTCAGAAATTTTATCGCAAGCTGTTAGTTTGATCAGCAACAATTGTTACTATTTTATACCGATTAACTATTAACTTATACTAAGACAATGCTTCAAAAACCGTTGGGGAATCTCGACACTTTCTCCCCAGTGCAGATGAATATAAGAGGCATGAACATTCGCCAGCCAACCCCATCCTTCATTCCCCATGTTTTCCTCACAATCGGAGCGAGAGGTTTCAAATAGGGGCTGAGTGGGAGTTAAGGTTAAATGAGAACGATGAAACTCGTGTCCGTAAACAGTTGCACCTGTATTTACTAACAAACTATTTTGCAAAGCCACGGCGCGACGATATCCTAAAATCAAGCGTTTACCCATCACAGCAGATGTAGGCAATACTCCTACCATCGGCCAAGATTTGTCCTCAAAATCGATAATTTGCTCACATAAATACATTAATCCTCCACACTCAGCGATCGCAGGCATTCCTCTAAGAATTGCCGTTTTCACTGCCTCACGAGCGCTGGTATTTGCTGCTAGTTGCTGGGCAAAAACTTCTGGGAAACCACCGCCAAAATACATTCCCTGCACATCCTGCGGTAGTCTTGCATCTGTTAATGGACTCCAGAAAACTAATTCTGCACCCAACTGTTGCAGCAAATCGAGATTGTCTTGGTAATAAAAATTAAAAGCGCGATCGCGGGCAACTGCAATTTTTAGAGGAGAGGGCTGAGGGGTTGAGGGGCTGCACTTCGACAAGCTACTTCGGCGGCGCTCAGTACAAGTCAGTGACCGAGTACTGGTAACTTCTGACTTTAACAAAGGTAACAAACGTTGCCAATCAAAGCAACTATCACCTAAATCAGCAAGGCGATCAATTACAGCATTGAGTTCGGTCAGTTCTGCTGTAGGTACTAAACCCAAATGGCGATCGGGAATTGTAATATTATCCTGACGGCGCAGTACACCCATAACAGGTAATTGTAACGGTTCTAGGGAATCTTTGAGTAATGATAAGTGGCGATCGCTACCGACTCGATTTAATATCACCCCAGCCATTTTAACTCTTGGATCAAAAGATTGATAGCCGTGGGCGATCGCAGCTACAGAACCAGACAAGCGGCTGCAATCAATCACCAACACCACAGGCAAATCTAAAAGCCGTGCAATATGCGCCGTACTGGCAAAATCAATATGGGGCATAGGGCATGGGGCATTGTTATCCTCCCTGCTAGTCCCTAGTCCCCAGTCCCTAGTCCCTTTTACTCCATCAAACAACCCCATCACTCCTTCCACCAAAGCATATTCACACTGCTGGCTATGATGAGTAAAACATTGCTGCACGTAAGCTTGAGAGGTCAGTACCGGATCTAAATTCCGACAAGCACGATTAGTAACGTGCTGATGAAACATCGGGTCAATGTAGTCTGGGCCTACCTTAAAAGATTGCACCGCCATACTGCGACGGCGTAAAGATGCTAAAAGGGCGAGGGTAACTGTAGTCTTGCCCACCCCACTACGTTCTCCTGCAATGATTAAAGCCATCAAAAGTTAGCAATAAAGAATCAGAAGTTATGAATTATAACTCCTAACTAAACATCTTTTAAAAATTAGTTACTAGGTTGGTAATACTCACTTTTAATTACTCAGTATGCCAACCAAAATCTTAATTAATTCTGTTAGTTCTTCAGGAACTCGATATAATTTGAAGTCTTCAGTTATCTGTTTTTCTTGACGCTTATATGTCACAAATCGCCAATCTTCACCAGTCGTTACTGCTCCATAAAGAATAAGATTATCTGAGTTTATCCATTGATCAAGTGCAATCAACTCTACAGCTAGTTGTATAAATCCTCTGCTCAAATCTGCTTGTTTGGCTTCAATTACTAACAAGCCTTTACCTTTATCAATGTAGTAATCTAAGTTACCTTTTAATTGGTCGCTAACGTTAATAGGATATTCAATATTTAATTGAGTTTGGGCAATTTCGCAAACTTCTAAGAGTATAGGTGCGATAATTGCTTGCTTACGCGCATCTTCACTTAGTAGCTTGACTCGTCGAAGATTGCGTTCAATCACCCGCTGTAATTGTTCAGTTGTCTCAGTTGCAAGTTCTACTTTTGGTAATTGCAGCTGTTCGCGCTCATAAGTACGACCTAGTTCAGCTAAAATATCTTCTGGAGAAAAGGGAAGCTCAAAATACTTACTAAATGTATAGCTTTGTCCGGGTTGAATAATTCGAGGGCGACTCATAATTTTTAATTCCCAAACTGAACTTATCTTCTCACATTTACCTCCTGAACTAAAATCCTTGTAGAGACGTAGCAGTACTACGTCTCCACATCTTTTCCCAAAATCTCTACTATTAACTTTTAGCTTTCGATTTGATCATCTTGGCTATAACTCCTAGGCTTTCTTCAAACAGTGATTCACGTCCCCAGCGTTGCACCTGCTGGCTCAGCAATGCTTCTGCTTTTTGTTCTGAAAGTGAACTCACTTGTTGAAATAATCCCGCAGATTGAGCGCCACCATGTGTTTCCATCCGCATACAACCGCCAGTTTCCGAACAGATGACTGTACCACAGTCGGCTTGCGGATTTGTCGAACTCAGACGCAGGGCAATCAAGTCACCAACAATTTCACCGACATCAGCAACCGGAACTCCAGCTAATTCGGCTTCCACTTGCCGTTGTTCTTGACCCAAAAACCGAATGCGGGTGATATCATAATCACCGATTTCGTGTTGATAAGAAACTGGTAGCCATTCTAACCGACTTGCCAGCCACCCCAAAAACAGCAATGCTTGGGTGGGATTACCTTTTTCGTAATCAATAGTAACGCGGTCAATTTCTTTCAGGGCGGCTCGACGATGGGGTGAGTCGTAAGCTTCAGCTGTCAACTCTTGCCAAGCTGACAAGCGTCGCCAGTTTAAATCAGCTAGGGGTACACCAGTTTCTAATAATTCTTGTAAGCTGAGTAAATCGCTTTCTGGTTCGTTAAAGTTGCAAGAATCTACAATGACATTATTGCAAACTGCTGCCAAGCGCTTAAATAGAGGGTTATTCGGGTCTGGTGTCGCTTTCCACCAAAGAAACTTGGGCAAGCCACCAATTAAAAGTGCTGGAATCATGCCCCCTATCCGTTCTAAGGCAGCAGCAGTACCGCTGAGAGTGATGTATTCGCAGCAGATGAGTGTACTTGAAGATTGCTTTTGGATAGGACAGTAGGCAGAAACTTGAGCCTTAACTCCTTCATCTTCGCCAGCAATGGGAAACAGGGCAATAATCCGGCAGGGGTTGCGGAGGGCAATTTCATCGGCAATTTTGGGACTGGCGGTACTTAAGGTAGAAACATTGTCTCCTGTAGTGCCTCCCTGACGTTTAGTAAATTCTTCCCGCAATACGGCTAGGGTTTCTGGTGTTGCTGTTCCAGTTTCCGGCAGTTTATATTGTTTTTGTGCTTGCAGTAACGCTACATCCATTTGAGGCCCTAAAATTCCATCAATTGGGCCGTTGTAAAATCCCAAAGCAGCTAACAGATACTGGGTTTCTTCTGGTTCGTAAACCACTAAAGTAAATGTGGTAGCCCGTGTAGCAGCAGGAAGTCCACCATCCTCGCCAGTAATGCCGTAACTTTGCCAAATTTGATTTAATTCCGCTTCGAGTTCGTTAAGCGAAATATCTTTGGGTGCTTGAAGGGAAAAAATTGTAGGAGCTTGGGGAGTCATAGTAGTTGTCAGTTGTCAGGTGTCAGTTGTCAGGTGTCAGTTGTCAGTTGTGAGGCAGTGCGTTGGGCGGGTTCCTAAGGCAGCCGCTTGCGGGGGTTCCCCCGTTGTGCGGACTGCCGCCGACTTGTACTCCTTTGGAGAAGCAAGCTACGCGCAGCGTCTCTCCTTCTCCCAAAGGGAGAGGCTAGCGCCAAGGGAGAAGCAACTGCCGTTAGCGCAGCGATAGCGAGTCATCGAGCGTCACCCTTAAGGGTCAGTTGTCAGTTGTCAGTTGTTTATTTTTTACTACCAACTACTGACTAATGAGTATTTTCTAAAGTCTGCGCCAGCGACGATTGTCTTGGTTTATCAACAATTCTGCTTCTGCTGGTTCCCAAGTACCAGCCTCGTACTGAGGAATGGTGTTGGGATCCGTGGGTGCATCCCAAACAGAAAGGGCTGGAGTTACTATTTGCCAAGCTGCTTCTACTTCGTCTGCCCGTGTGAACAATGTTTGATCACCCATCATACAATCAAGGAATAGGCGATCGTAGGCATCAGAAGTTGCTTGGATACCGAAGGAACCATAGCTAAAATCCATGTCAACGGAACGAGTACGAAATTCTGCCCCAGGCATTTTGACATCAAAACGTAGGGAAATACCTTCATTTGGCTGAATCCGCATCGCTAAAATATTGGCGTTTGCCTGTTTTGCAGCAGATTGAAACATCCGAGAAGGAACTTCGCGGAAGTGAATCGAAATCTCGCTGACTTTTTTCGGCATCCGCTTACCTGTACGTAGATAAAAAGGAACACCTTGCCAACGCCAGTTATCAACTAGAAATTTCATGGCCACATAAGTGGGTGTTGTGGAATTGCTATCAACTCCAGGTTCTTGGTGATAACCGGGTACTGATTGTCCCTTCATCCAGCCGGCACTGTACTGACCGCGTACTGCTGAACGGGATAAATTATGAACATCAGCCAAACGTGTAGCTTGGAGTACCTTAACTTTTTCTGTGCGGATGCTGTCGGCATCCATTGAGTTGGGTGCTTCCATTGCCGTTAAGCAGTAAAGTTGCATGAGGTGGTTTTGCAACATATCTCTGAGTGCGCCGGCTGATTCATAATATCCAGCCCGATCTTCCACGCCTACGGTTTCTGCTACGGTGATTTGTACGTGGTCAACAAAGCTACGATTCCACAACGGTTCAAAAATCGCATTGGCAAAGCGAAACACTAGTAAATTCTGGACTGTTTCTTTACCCAAGTAGTGGTCGATGCGATAGACTTGATTTTCTTTACAAAATTTCTGCACCACTTGGTTAAGATTCTGGGCAGAAGCCAAGTCCCGACCAAAAGGTTTTTCAATTACTAGACGATTTTTGTAGGGATCGTCTAGCAATCCGGCGCTTCCTAGCTGTTTAATTGCTTCAGGAAAAAATGACGGAGCAACGGAGAGGTAAAACATCCGGTTTCCCCGTGTACCCCGTTTTTCGTCTAATTCAGTGAGTAAATCTTTCAGTTTTTGGTAGCTATCGGGCTTGTCTATGTCTCCAGGACAGTAGAACAAACCTTGAGAGAAGTCTTGCCAAAGTTCCCCCAAATCGACATTACCATGAGCCTCTTCCATGCCCTTCTGCATTTGTTCGCGGAAGTATTCGTGGCTCCACTCTCGACGCGCTACACCGACAATTGTGGTTTCTGGTGGAATGCGCCGTTCTCGTCGCAATTTGTAAAGTGCTGGCACTAGTTTGCGCCAAGTCAGATCACCAGAAGCGCCAAAAATAACTATGATCTGGGGTTCAGGCATCCCTTGTTGTTGTAGACCAACGCGCAAGGGATTTTCTAGCAGACTAACCATAACAATTTTAGATTTTAGATTTGGGGTTTGAGATTGGGTACTAGGACTAAAACAGAGGTTACAGGTGACAGGTGATAGGGAATAATCTGTACCCTGTAACCTGTAACCTATTCCCTTCTTCAGTCCCCAGCCCTTATACTGGCGACAATAGCTTGACTTTGTTTTCTAAAGAGTTCATCAAGGACTCGAAAGGCTTGATAAACTTGTCAATACCTTCAACTAGTAATTCTTCCATTACGGCATCAATATCGATATTGATGTCAGGATCTTTTAGACTTTCTATCAGTTGGTAAGCTTCCTCGACATTTGTTTCTACGCGATTAGCGACATCGCAGTGGTCGGCACAGGCTTTAATTGTCGCGGGTGGTAGGGTGTTAACGGTATCAGGGCCAATCAACTCGTCAACATACATGACATCGCTGTAGTTGGGGTCTTTGGTGCTGGTACTTGCCCAGAGTAACCGTTGTACTTTTGCTCCTTTGGCTGCTAAAGCTTGCCAGCTATCGCCATGAATAATTTTGTTGTATTCTTGGTAAGCAATTTTAGCGTTAGCGATCGCCACTTTTCCTTTGACAGACCTCAGCTTTGCTTCCAAGTTAATATCATCAACGCCTTTGTTCAACTTAGCGTCGATTTTGCCATCAACATTGCTATCAATCCGGCTGAGGAAGAAGCTAGCAACCGAAGCAATTTTGCTAATATCTTGACCCTCTGCGACTCGTTTTTCTAAACCACGAATATAAGCCCAAGCTGTGCTGATGTAGCTTTGTACAGAAAACAACAGCGTGATATTAACATTGATGCCTTCAGTTATTACCTGTTCGACTGCCGGCAAACCAGCTTCTGTACCGGGAATTTTAATCATCAGATTTTCCCGGCCAATTTCTTGGAAATAGCGTCGAGCTTCGTTGATTGTCGCTTCAGTATCGTGGGCGATGGTTGGTGGGACTTCCATACTCACATAACCATCTAGTCTATTCGAGGCTTCATATACGGGGCGCAAAATATCGCAGGCATTACGGATATCTGCAAAAACTAGGGATTCATAAATTTTGGATGTTGATAATCCAGCTCGAATGCCTGCTTCGATATCAGCATCATAAATCACATTATCTGCGATCGCTTTTTCAAAGATAGCTGGATTGGAAGTAATTCCAGAGATACCTTGATTTTCAACCAAGTCTTTCAGTTCCCCTGATTGAATAATGTCACGGCTCAAATTATCCATCCAGATACTTTGACCGTATTGGTTAATTTCTAGTAGATGATTGGTTGCCATAATTTGATTTGTTTCACTCCTGTTGATGATGTTTCTAAGTAAAGTTGGCAAAACTAATCAAAATTTTGATGATTACTCTTGAATTTTGGTATTGCCTATCACTTATCGCATCGGCCAGTTGAGGTAATCTTTGATTCACTTGCAAAAGTGCTATTTTGTATCCCCAATCCTAAATCACCCTGATTAACTTCTAAATTAATGCCATAGTAGTCTGTTAACCCACAAATGACGGGTGAAGGTAGGCAGGAGAAGCAGGGGAGAAGAACAAATAATAATCAATGCCCAATGCCCCATGCCCATGCATTCTTTAATGACCATTTTGAATAAAAGACTCCACCTTTGCTACATCCTCTTTGCTACCAATAATCAGAGGCGTGCGTTGATGCAATTTTTTAGGCACTACATCTAAGATGTTTACTAGTCCTGTAGTAGCGCGGCCGCCTGCTTGCTCAATCAACATGGCCAGAGGCGCAGTTTCATAAAGCAAACGCAACTTACCTTCTGGTTTTTGAATTGTGCCTGGGTAGAGAAACACTCCACCTTGAACCAAAATTCTATGGATATCGCTCACCATTGCACCGCTATAGCGAGCTGTATAGCCTTCTGTACGATGGACGTAGCGAATATATTCTCGAATTGATTCTTCCCACTGCCAAAAGTTACCTTCATTAACGCTATAAATGGCACCGTGGTTAGGAATCCGAATATTCTCTTCTGTGAGAATAAATTCTCCTAAACTGGGATCAAGGACAAATGAATGGACTCCCTTACCTATAGTATAGACCAGCATTGTACTAGGCCCATACAGGATGTAGCCGGCTGCAATTTGCTTACTTCCGTTGGTCAGCAGGTCAGTTGCTTTGCGATCGCTATCGTTTCCTTCCTGTTGACGAATGGCAAAGATCGAACCCAAACTGAGATTAGTATCAGTGTTAGATGAGCCATCAATTGGGTCATATAACAATGTATAGCGACCAATGGGGCAGTTTTCCGGTATATAATAGGGTTCTTCCATTTCCTCAGAAGCTAAGCGACAAACTAAGCCACTTTGCTTAAATACTGAGATAAATACATCATTGGCGTAGACATCCATCTTTTTGACGGATTCTCCTTGCACATTGACTTCCCCAGTAAATCCTAGAACGCCTTCCATTAAACCAGCGCGGCTCATGCGACGAGCAACTAGTTTGCCAGCAAGGGCAATCCGATTCATCAGCGCACTCAAATCCTGTGCATCTGCCGAAAAACTCTGAAGTTGCTGTAAGACATGGCGCGATAAGGTTGTACAATCACGATCTAGGGCTTTGTCTGTAGGTTCATTGATCGGCAACTCTAACGATTCTGGCGCTTTAGCCATTTTTATGTTCTCCCTAGGAATTGACTGAATGGTTGGGTTAGTAAAGTTGGGCGTGGCAATTTTATAGTTGCTGCCTCTATCTTAGAAAGGTAAGTTGATAACTTAGATGTGATTTTAGATAAACTAAAGAAATCAATGTCTTGTAGCCTCCGTATTCAGGGTATAGACTGTATTTTTAGTTCCTAATACTGACATAGAAAAAACGACTAGTTGTAAAATTTCCCTATTACTTAGTAACTAGTCAAAGTAAGTATTATTAGTTATGTTTCATGTTTGATTATTTCTAGTAAATTGCTGCAATTTTTTATTGCAAACTAGAAAACAATCTGCTAATATCGCGTTTCGCCTTGGTTAAAAATCTTGTTTTTTCCCCCAACTACCTCGTCGGTTATCCTCTCGTGGTTTGGCTTTATTGACTCTTAGTTGACGACCCATCCATTCTGCACCATCTAATTCTGTAATTGCAGCGTCTTCTTGGGCATCTTCATTCATTTCAACAAAAGCAAAGCCACGCATCCGGCCTGTTTCACGGTCAGTAGGTAGTACAACTCTTTTGACCTCGCCATAGTCTGCAAACACGGCTGTTAAGTCTGCTTCAGTAGCGCTGTAAGAGAGGTTTCCAACGTAAATAGTCATGTGGGATCACGTAATTTTCAACTAAAGAGCGATTGGTTCAGCTGGAAACCAGACCTAAACAAATTGCAAATGTTGCATAGTCTTTTCTGATTTACCAATGGCGAATGTTGTAGGGCCGCAAACATAATGCTGGCATGAACTTCAACTAAACTGACCATCTGGCTGAACTTACGCATACGCTCATATAATAACTGATTGTGACATTTTTCAAAGTACTAGATTTTACAATCCTCAATAACATAAAATGAGTCACTCTTATATGTTTGATAAATTACAATTTTTTGGATTATTGCAAATGAGTGATGGGGATAAGGCGTAATCGCCCAACTCCTAATATATTTACTAAGTGTGATTGCGATCGCTGATCAGATTTTGGGTGTGAGATTGTGCAGAAAGCTGAAGTAATAGGCATTGATGTAGGAGGAACGGCGATTAAGCTGGGACGATTCAATCAAGATGGTACTTGCCTGCAATCTTTGATGGTAGAAACTCCCCAACCGTCGATACCAGAGGCAGTTTTGGCTGTAATGGTCGATGCGATCGCTCTTGTTGACCCAGATAATCAAACTGTTGCTATTGGTGTTGGTACTCCCGGCCCCGCTGATGCAACTGGACGTATTGCCAAAATCGCTATCAACTTGCCAGGATGGCACGATGTCCCTTTGGCAGACTGGTTAGAAGCTAAAACTGGCAAACCGACTGTGATTGCTAACGATGCTAACTGTGCGGCATTGGGAGAAGCTTGGTTGGGAGCCGGTCGCCGTTGGCAAAATTTCATTTTGTTGACTTTGGGGACTGGAGTTGGTGGTGCAATTATTATGGGTGGACAACTGTTTACGGGACATCAAGGAGCAGCTGGAGAATTGGGTTTAATCTCTTTCAACCCCAATGGGCCAACGTGCAAGAGTGGTAATCAAGGTTCTTTAGAACAGTATGCTTCAGTGACGGCAATTCGCCGGCGCACTGGCAAAGAACCAGCAGAATTGGGCGCTCTTGCTCAAGCAGGAAATACAGATAGCTTGATATTTTGGCAAGAATATGGTAGAGAGTTGGGCATTGGTTTAACTAGTTTGATTTACGTCCTGACACCGGAAGCAATCATCATAGGTGGTGGTGTTAGCGCTAGTTTTCAGTTTTTCTTACCAGATATTAAGGCAGAAATTGAGAAGCGAGTCATGCCTACATCTCGTGTGGGGTTACAAATTCTACCCGCAGAATTGGGCAATTCGGCGGGAATAGTGGGTGCAGCAAAATTGGCGTGGCAACATCATCTAAAATTGTAGATTATAGTTCAAATAATCCCAGCTAGAGAAATTAGGAAAGCATCCCCATTTTGCAAAAAACCTTGATTTTAAAAGAAGTGGTATTAGGTTAAACACCGTAACTGGATAATTTCTTTTTTGGAAGTCCCTAATCGCGTCAGGGTAAGCTCATCTACTATGGAAATGAAGATTGTTGCTGCCTATCTTCTTTGCAGCTATTATTGGGGGATATTGCCTAATCAAAGTTTCGATACGGTCTTGATTCCTAAAAATTGCCCTAAAGATGGGTTGCGAGTTCGATTTCAGCGTTGGTGAAATATTTTATGACACCTCAAGTAGACATACATTTGCCTGATGAAGTGTTACAACGCTGGCAAAATATCAAAAATTTTGTCGGCGAAAGTGTAAATTCTCTAACCAACTCAGCACAGCAAGTTGGGGAGTCTTTGAGGGAAACAACAACTACAACGACCGATAAAGCAATTGATACAGTTACTACAACTTTTGAGCAAGCTAAAGGTTCTTTAGAACAAAGTTGGCAAACAGCTGAACAAGTTAAGAGTACAACATCAGCAGCAGTTCAAAGTGCGATTGCTGCTTCTTTTGATGGTTGGCTGACACAACATCCTGTATTTTTGCGGTTGTTTCAAATATTAGGTTGGGCTGCTAATCATCCAATTATAAGTTTAGTAATTTTGCTTTTTGGGATTGCTTTAGTATGGAGCATTATTAAAGCAATTATGCGTTTGATTGAGCAAGCTAGTTGGTCAATACTCCAAGTACCCTTAAGATTAATTCAAACTTTGATTAAAGCGATCATTTTATCATTGCCGAAAGTTAGCAGCTTTGCTATTCAATACATAAAAGGCAATAAAGTAACTAATAATCCACCTACCTTATTATCTACTAATTCTCACACAATCTATCAATATAAGCAGCAAAGATTGACAGAAATATCTAGCCGCTTAAAAGTAATTAAACAGGAACAAGATGAACTTTTGCAAGAAGCCGCAGATTTGATTGCTTCAGAATCCATTGAGATCAAAATACCAATAATTAAACCGCTAAAAACTGTTGAATCACATCTTGACTAAGTTCATTAGTAGAACCAGAGGAGACAATACCGCCTTTTTGCATAGCGTAATAGTAATCAGCCTGACGAACAAAGTGTAAGTGTTGCTCTACCAACAAAACAGAAATGCCTGTGGTGGCGACGATGCGGCGGACTGCGGCTTCAATTTCTAGGATGATGGAAGGTTGAATACCTTCGGTAGGTTCATCTAAGACGAGTAATTGGGGTTGTCCCATTAAAGCACGAGCGATCGCTAATTGTTGCTGCTGTCCTCCACTTAAATCACCACCCATCCGCGAAAGCATAGTTTTCAATATAGGGAATAAGCTAAAAATCTCTTCGGGGATTTCTGCTTTATTTACTGGTTTACGTCTAGCTTCTAATCCCAATAAAAGATTTTCTTTGACTGTTAAACGGGGAATAATTTCTCGCCCTTGGGGAACATAACCAATTCCCTTTTTTGCTCTTTGGTCTGGAGATTTGGAGTTGATTAATTCCCCGGCAAAGTTAATTGTACCAGTGCGGGGTTTGAGTAACCCGATAATTGTTTTAAGCAATGTGGATTTACCTACGCCATTGCGTCCAATGAGGCAGACCATTTGCCCAGATGGTACGCTCAAATCAACATTGCGGAGAATATGGCTTTCGCCGTAGTAGACGTTGAGGTTAGAGATTTTTAGCATTAGAAAATTAATTGTTAGACCGCTTCACCACGGGAGATACTGAACTTGACCTTCTAGTTCTCCCTCTTGAATGCACTCTACAAGCACAAGAATATCTTCAATGACCCGCCCGACTGGTGCATCTGGGCTGACTTCGATAACTCCCGGCATTGTCTGCCCTTGCCTAACGCGATCGTATGCATAGCGAGTGATTGTAGAAACATCATGGGTAAGCAGGATGCGCTCTTCTTGGGCAAGCCCATTTCAGGATGGTTGGATCGTCCTTGCCTGACAATCCAACATCTTGCACACGAAGGATGTCGATTTCTGGGCTACGGCGGAATATTCCTCTAACAACCGTATTATCGAAGTTTTCATCAGCAAGAAATTTTAACACGCTTCTGGCGCTATTTTGCGGGCAAGCAGCCGATCACGCAAGCCTTGTGGGTCAAATCTCGCTTGATTCATGATCCGAATCTCTTGTGATTGCTGCTGTCGCTGTTGCAAGTAGGCTTCTACTTCTGCCTGGTGATTAAGGTAGAAAGCAATTGTGGCGTAAACATCGGCCAGACTCAGCGATGGATAACGATAAACAATTTCCTCTGCTGTTGCGCCTTGCTTAAAGACAGCAACCACAGTATCCAATGTTACACGGCTTGTTCCCACAAGAACCACACCATCTTTATTCGACCTCAGAGGAGCAGGTTCAGCCATAATTGCTAGTGTCATGAGCGCTTTCAAATTCATTGCTCTGATAGTAGCAAATCGGCGTTACATAATTGAAATATGAATTTGAGCATCACCGAACAGTAAAGCAACTGGTGCAAGACGTTAAATCTCACGCAAAGGTGCAAAGACGCAGATAGTAAAGATAGGTTTTCATACTTTTGTTCAAGATCAGGACTTACGCAAAAATGGCTAAAAAGCTTTATTTATTGAACCGCCAAGACGCCTTCGCGCAGCGTCTCGTAGAGAAGAACGCCAAGAATTGGTAGAACGTGCGTAAGTCCTAAAGATTAGCCCTTTCAAGGTGACTCGTAAAATCTCTTGTTTTTTCTCAGCGCTCTCAGCGTCTCTGTGGTTTAAAAGTAATTTATTTAACCCCAGAGACCTGAGGACACAGAGAGAAGAATTTAAAGAGGAATATTTTGACTAAAAATTTTACCCACCTTGAAAGGGCTAGTCCTAAAGATGTAATCATTCACAGTCCCCTGGCTTGCCATTATAATCAGCCTAATTGGCAACACTCGATTCTTCTTGCTTTTGCAAGCGACGCTTACGTGCATAAAGTTGAATAATGACCACAAAGATTGAGACCGTAATTACCGTTCCCCAAGCTGTAATGCTCATTGGCAAGCTGTTTTTGAAGATCGCTAGCAGCACTACTAAACTAAGTACAATAGTAGGTATTTCATTGATTCGTCGCATTTGTAAACTGTTAATGGAGCAAGTTTCTGTCTCTAGCTGATGTATCAACCTTCCACAGTAGAAATGAAACCCTATTAACAACAACACAAAGAAAAGCTTCGCGTGAAGCCAAGTTTGCTTTAAAACATCTGGTTCAGTGGAGATAATCCCAATCGCCATTGCAATTGTAAATATCATTGCTGGCATCATAATCAATTTGTAGAGCAGCTTCTCTATACGGCTATACTCTTCTTTCAAAGCACTCCTTACAGGTTCTTGGCGTTCTTCCGCTTCAATGTGATAGATAAAGAGACGTGGCAAATAAAACAAGCCCGCGAACCAAGCTACAAATCCAAGAATGTGGAATGACTTGAACCAAAGATATGCCATAAATCTTTTAATACCTTTGAGATGAGCTACCTTCTATGCTACAGACAATACGTTACAACACTACAGGGTTTTTAATGTAGCACTGTTATAATAGTTAGAAAATTTCTGCACTATAGTCGAATACCTTGTAATATCAGGTTCGGGTGATTACTTACAATAAAATCTATCAATGTAGGTTTATTATAAGTGTTTAACCGAACACGATATAAGTTGTACTGAACTCTGCACCGTGTATTGGATTAGAACGGCAATAACATTCAATGGTAGTCTGTGTAGGGCAAGAAGGCAAAGTAAATGACCCAAACGACGAAAACCGAAAAACTGCTGACCTTTGAGGAGTATCTTACCTATGATAATGGTACAGACACGCGCTATGAGTTGGTGGATGGAGAACTAGTCGAGATGCCACCAGAAAGTCAGGAAAATAGTAATTTGTCAAGATTTTTATTCGTTGAATTACTAAAACATTTCCCTTTTTATTTAGTTGCTCACAAGGATACAGAAATTGAGGTGGCGGGGCGACGGGCGAGATGTCGTTTACCTGATTTAATGGTTCACACAGAAGAATCTTATACTGCCCTTATCGGTGCTACTCGTGCCACTATTACCCGTGATATGCCACCGCCTGCACTAGTGATTGAAATTGTTTCTCCGGGAACGGCAAACCGCGTTCGTGATTATCGCTACAAGCGGACGGAGTATGCTGCTAGGGAAATATTAGAGTATTGGATTATTGACCCACAGATACTACAAATTACGATTTGTCAGTGGGTGGAGGGACAGTATGAGGATAAGGTATTTACAGGTGCAACTTGCATGGAATCAGTAGTAATTGCTGATTGGGCGCTAACGGTAGAATATGTGTTTAACAGCGCCAACCGACCAGAATTACCAAGCAAATAGAAAGTGCGTTAGCATTTTTCAATCTTGCTGTTGTCCTAAATATACTTCAATCACACGAGAATCATTTTGAACTTCCTCAAAATTTCCTTCGCACAGTACCGAACCTTCATGTAACACTGTTACTTGGCGGGCAATTTGACGCACAAACTCCATATCATGTTCAATTACTAAAATTGAATGACTTTGAGCTAATGTTAAAAGTAGTTCGCCAATGTTGTAGGTTTCTTCATCTGTTAAACCCGCTACTGGTTCATCAACAAGTAATAAGTCAGGTGACTGTGCTACTAACATCCCAATTTCTAAACGTTGTTTTTCTCCGTGGGAGAGCAAGCCGGCTGTGATGTCTGCTTTAGGAGTTAAACCAATGGTTTCTAATAAACCTTTAATCTTATTCTTTTCAGTAGTAGTAGAACTTTTAAATAAGGTAGAAAAAACATTTTTGTTGCGGTTGCTGGTAATTTCTAGATTTTCGCGGGGCGTTAAGTTTAAATAAATTCGTGGTGTTTGAAACTTGCGCCCAATTCCCAACCGCGCAATTTTATATTCAGGTAAAGAACGTAAGTTTTTACCTTTGAATAAAACTCGTCCTACGGTTGGTTGGACTTTCCCGGTAATCACATCTAGAAATGTTGTCTTTCCCGCACCATTGGGGCCAATTACTACCCGCAATTCACCTACATCCATGCTGAAGTTTAGCTGGTTTAAGGCTTTAAATCCGTCAAAACTAACAGTTACGTTTTCAGTTTCCAATATTTTGGCGTTCATTTTGCACTTCTGGGTCTTCTTCCAAGGTGGGATATGTAGCAATTTGTTGAGGGCGTTGGAAAAGAGAAATATTCTGACTACGTAACCATCCTATTAACCCGTCAGGAAGCACTGTAACGACAATTAAAAATAATCCGCCTTGGAAAAATAACCAGATTTCGGCGAATTGTTCACTTAAAAAAGTGCGGGCATAATTAACTAACAAAGTTCCAACAATCGCCCCAATTAAAGTAGCACGTCCTCCTACCGCTACCCAAATCACCATTTCAATTGAAAAGGCAATATCCATTGCTCTGGGTGATACAGAACCACTTTGGATAGTGTAAAATGCTCCTGCGATGCCAGCGATCGCACCTGAAACTGCAAACACCAGCACCTTAAAATCTGTAGGGTCATAGCCAGAAAATCTTACCCGACTTTCATCATCCCGAATCGCTATCAATAATCTGCCAAAGCGTCCACTTGTCAACCAGCGACAAATTCCGTAGGTAGCTGCGAGAAACACTACCGTCAGCGTGTAGAAAACAAATTGCGTTTTGGCATCGCTGACCGTTGCCCCAAACAAAGTTGTAAAATCTATTAGTCCGTTTGTGCCGTTAAAGAGTTTTTGTTGACCATTAAAAAAGTTGAAAAATACTATCACTGCGGCTTGAGTCAAGATAGAAAAATAAACTCCCTTGATGCGATTGCGAAATACTAAATATCCCAATAATCCCGCTAATAACCCTGGAATTAGTACCACAGCAACTACAGCTATCGGAAACGAATAAAAAGGTTGCCAAAACCAGGGAAGTTCCGTAACCCCATAAAGTCCCATAAAATCAGGTAACTCTCCGATGGGAATTTGCAGCTTCAGGTACATTGCGATCGCATATCCACCCAAACCGAAGAAAATGCCATGTCCCAAACTTAATAAACCAGTATAACCCCAAATCAAATCAATACCCAAAGCCACAATTGCCAATGAGAGAAATCGCCCCAACAAATTTAAACGAAACTCCGTCAGCACCAGTGGCATAATGATGATCAGGAAAAGTGCGATCGCCACTACCACCCCAACTTCAATTAATATTAACCCTCCTCCCTTCTTTCTCATCTTGGCGTCCTTGGCGTCTTCTCTGCGAGACGCTGCGCGAAGGCGGTTCGTTTTAAACATCAACAGTACGTCCCTTCTGCGGAAAAATTCCCCCAGGCTTCCACTGTAAAAACACAATAATCAGCGCAAACACCATCACCTTAGCCATACTCGTCGTCGCAAAAAAAGTAAACAAATCAGCCAACGGCTTCACAGGAGTTAACAGAAAAGCCAAAGTCCCAGAACCAATTAAAAAATTAGCCGTACCAATTCCCAACGCTGCCACAATCGTACCTGCTAAGTTACCGACACCACCGACGACAACCACCATGAACGTATCAATAATATAGTTTTGCCCCGTATTTGGCCCTACAGAACCGAGCAAACTAATAGCACATCCAGCCACACCAGCTAAACCCGAACCAAGTGCAAAAGTAATTGCATCAACCTTTTGAGTTGGAATACCTAAACAAGCGCTCATACTGCGGTTTTGAGTGACAGCCCTAATTCTTAATCCCCAGCTAGAACGTTGTAAGAATAAATAAATCCCTACCACACAAATTATCGTTAAAGCAATAATAAATAACCTGGCAAAGGGCAATTGCACACCACCCAAAGACATCCCAGATTGCAACCATGTTGGCGCTGTTACATCCACATTTTGAGCGCCAAACCAAGGTTGAGTTACTACTTGCTGATAAGTTTGGCTCAATAAATTGCCAGTTGTGATTGTCACCCCCAGCGATAGAAATAATATCACCGCCATAATCGGGTTACGAACTCTACCCAAATTTGTGCGGGAATTTAAAACCCATAAACCCCCAAAAAACAACAGAGAAAACAAAGCTATGCCAATTATCAATACCCAATTCACGCTCCGGACAAACTGTTGAAAAATCAAACTGACTCCCCAAGTTGCTAATAGAGTTTCTAGAGGTCGTCCATAGAGATAACGAATCACACCTCTTTCTAAAATTAGTCCTACAGTAGCCGTAAACAAAAAAGCGATAATCAAAGCCATAAATATATAAAATTCAAACCACACTCCGCCCAATTGTTTACAGCCATTCTGCACAACAAATGTGGTATAAGCACCAAACATCATCAATTCACCATGTGCCATATTGATGACACCCATCAAGCCAAAGATAATAGCTAGTCCCAACGCAGCTATTAATAATACAGCGCCAATACTAACACCATTAAATACAGCTTCTAAAAAACCTGTTAACACTTTTTTCCCCTACATATCAGCTTTTCATTATTGGAATTAACGTATGGTGTGACACAGCTAAAATGATGCAAAAAAATGTAGGTTGGGTTGACGTAAGGAAACCCAACACCTTAATCCAACACCTTGATAAATATTGGGTTGCGCTGCGCTTACGCCTAATTAATTCGGTGCATTAATGAAATCGGTATCATCGGCGGTTGATTTCATCTAATCTGATGCACTAAATTAGCCCGGTTACACCTAGTTATTTCTAATTTGTAATTGGTAATTAATTACGAATTATTTAAACTTTCTTGTACTTACCACCCTTAGCTGGGTCAGTCCAATCACAAGCAAATCCCTTAGTCTCTTTCACAAATTGATTCCAGGGAACTGGCTCAACTGCTGTCGGAGTAGCATAGACAATATCAAATAAACCATCGTCTCTGACTTGACCAATTCTGACAATTTTGGATAGGTGATGATTGGCGTTCATTGTCACTTTACCTTCAGGTGCATCTAGAGTTTGACCGGGTGCAGCCGCCCGCACCTTTGCTATATCTGTAGTACCAGCTTTTTCTACTGCTTGCTTCCACAAATAAACCGCGATGTACCCTGCTTCCATTGGGTCATTTGTAACCCGATTTTCGCCGTACTCCTTTTTGAAAGCTGCGACAAACTTTTTATTAGCAGGTGTGTCTACCGTTTGAAAGTAATTCCAAGCAGCATAGTGATCTTTGAGATACTCTACACCAATTGCTTTAACTTCTTCTTCGGCGATACTTACAGACATAGAGGGATATTTGTCTGGTGTCAAACCAGCCCCTTTCAATTGTTTGAAGAAAGCAACATTACTATCTCCATTTAAGGTATTGTAAATTACACCACCGTTAGGTAAATTTTGCTTGATTTTAGTAATGATTGGTGTAACTTCTGTATTACCCAGTGGTAAGTAATCCTCTCCAACTGTTTTCCCACCTAATGCTTCTAATTGGGCTTTAATAATTGTGTTAGCAGTTCGAGGAAAAACGTAGTCAGAGCCAACTAAGAAAAATTCTTTTCCCTTATTTTTCAACAACCAATCAACAGAAGGTTCAATTTGTTGATTTGGAGCAGCGCCAGTATAAAAAATGTTTTTAGAACATTCTTGACCTTCGTATTGTACTGGATACCAGAGCATCTGGTCTTTGCTTTCAAATACTGGCTTGACATTCTTGCGACTAGCAGAAGTCCAACAACCAAAAACTACAGGAACTTTATCTTGATCAATTAACTTGGTTGCTTTTTCCCTAAAAGTATCCCAGTTAGAAGCACCATCTTCGGTAATTGCTTCAATTTGTTTACCTAAAACACCACCAGCAGCGTTAATTTCTTTGATGGCTAATTTTTCGGCATCAACAACGCTTTTTTCACTAATAGCCATTGTGCCGCTGAGGGAGTGCAAAATACCTACCTTGATGGTGTCACCACCAGCAGCGGCGACAGGAGAAGCACTGGGAGAGTCTGCTGGAGCGTTGGTAGCCGTTGGTGAGTTATTTACGCAAGCCTTCAGAAAAATGGTGCTACCGAGACTTACAGAGCCAGCAATCAAAAACTTCCGGCGGTTAAATCGTCTAACCATAATCTTTTTAAATTTTCCTCTTAAATGAATCAGCTAGTTCATAGGATGCTGACAATCTCAACCTTTAGAGTGTGATATTAGTGCGTTAATTGACAATTAAAAAGTTATTTTAGATACATTTTTGTAAGTTGAGTTAACCAAAAATTAACCAAGTTAATAAAAATTAATACATATAATCGTTCTCAGCTGTTATTAGATAGCTGAATCATAATTTCATCTGTGTTGCCAGCTACAAAATTAGCAAAGCGTTCTGCCAAGGGTGGTGTAAGCACCAGAGGGTTACTAAACCCAGAAAAAATATGAATGCTTTCAAATCCTGGAATCGCACCAATGAAGGGTAGGCTATTGTTACTAAATGCTACCAAGCAATGATGCCAAGTTCCTGGTAAATTCTCCAACGCTGGTAAAACTTGTCCAACACTTTTTCGTAGCCACTTTTCACTTTCTTGGGAGTTTACCTCGGCATGAGGATTTGTCAGAACGCGGCTAATTTGTCCCAAGCGTAAGCTACCATCTGGAAACTGAACTGCACCCGCATCTAAAATTGGCGGAACTAATTCATTACCAGGTTCATTCCACAATTGATCAACTTGAGTAGATTCAGCTTCTAATTGAAACCGTTGCAAATGAGCTGGCATAACTAAAGTGTGTAACCGCAGTTTGACAGGTGGAGTTTCGATGATTTCTGCGTGGGTAAAATACAGCTTGATGGGAATACCTACTGATTTTAGTAAAGTTCGGCTGAGTCCACCCGCGCAAATGACGATATTAGCGCTGTGGTAAGTTGCAGTGGTTGTACTAACACCGTGTGGTAATACTTGCAGGACTTGGGTAATCTGCATTTCGCCCTCAGCCCGCATAAAAGCTTGAATGTAGGCTTGGGCAGTTTTCTCTGGGTGAATATGACCATGTTTGACAGTTAAAGCGCCAGATATTGCTTGTTGATTTAGCAGTGGTTCCAACTCACAAGCTTCTTGAACATTCAGCAAACGGGGCGGTATGCCAAAACGACTATATGACGCGGCAGTTGCTTCTGGGTCACTTTCGGCTGCAATAGTGAGTAATAAATCTAATTCTCGAAATTGAATATCAGTGTCTAATTCTTGAGATAGGATGTGGTAGCGATCGCGCGCTTGATGGCATAATTGGCGAGTTAGTGGCGTAGTTCCAGACCAATAGGCAAGCCCACCATAACTAAAGCGAGTTGCATTTTGTGGTGTTTGATTTTGTTCTAATAACAATACAGCAAAACCTTTTTTTGCCAGTTCGTAAGCGAGTGCAGCACCTGTAATTCCAGCACCAACAACAATCCAGTCGTAGGTTTTCATATTTTATACTTCGTACTTTCTACTTCATTTAATCCCCTTTTCGGTAAAATAACTTGGCAACTCAGCAAAAAACAGCTTAATAATCATGGCTCAAGCTAGGATTGGAATTATTGGTGGTAGCGGTCTATACAAAATGGATGCACTCAAAGATGTGGAAGAAGTACAAGTGCAAACACCTTTTGGTTCGCCTTCTGATGCTTTGATTTTGGGAACCTTGGATGAAACACGAGTAGCTTTTTTAGCGCGTCATGGTCGCAATCATACTCTATTACCTTCTGAGTTACCGTTTCGTGCCAACATTCATGCAATGAAGCAAATAGGTGTGGAGTATTTAATCTCAGCTAGTGCCGTAGGTTCTTTGAAATCAGAAGCTAAACCACTGGATATGGTAGTACCCAATCAGTTTATTGACAGGACGAAAAATCGAGTTTCAACGTTTTTTGGTGAAGGAATTGTTGCTCACATTGCCTTCGGCGATCCAATTTGTCAAAATTTAGCTGGAGTATTAGCAGATGCGATCGCTTCTCTAAATTTACCAGAAGTTACTTTACATCGCGGTGGCACTTATGTGTGCATGGAAGGCCCAGCATTCTCAACTAAAGCAGAATCAAATCTTTATCGCAGTTGGGATGCAACAGTGATTGGGATGACGAATTTACCAGAGGCGAAGTTAGCCAGGGAAGCAGAAATTGCCTACGCAACTTTAGCACTGGTAACAGATTATGATTGTTGGCATCCAGATCACGATAGCGTGACGGTAGAAATGGTGATTGGTAATTTACAACGTAATGCCGTTAATGCTCAAAAGGTAATTCAAGAAACTGTCAAGCGCTTAAGTCAAAATCCACCATCTAGTGATGCACATTCCGCTTTAAAGTATGCAATTTTGACTCAATTAGACAAAGCACCTAAAGCAACAAAAGAGAAGTTAAAGTTATTGTTGCAAAAGTACTTTTAGCTGGGGCATTGGGGAGGCGTGCGGTCTTCTCCCTACAGCCCTTCTCCTTTTCTATCTTCCCTAAGCTTGTTAGTTCCTCAACTGGAGCATTTTTGTAGAGTATTTTCGCGATCGCACGAGCGTGTTCGATCAAAAGCTGGTTTTCTTCTTCACTCATGACACTTCTCTATAGATAGCTCTTTCAGGCTATTGCAAGACAGGATAATTGTGAAGTTAGCGTAACATTTATCCTGTCGCATCTTAACAATCGAAGAGGTAAACTCTGGTTGATTTAGCGGCAAATGCTTACGGTGCAAACAACTCATAAATCCACATTTTTGTCAATGAATGTTAAGGTGCGTTGCCCCTGTAATTTTAATGGTATTAGCATCCAAGTAGACGGCTAGACTTGTTCTCAACTAACTCATTAAACAATGGAAAAAACACAACTACGCCGATCGCTGCTCAAAAAACGGCAATCAATGTCGGTTTTAGAGTGGAGAGAAAAAAGCGATCGCATCTGCGCGCACCTGCAAACATCCTCTTTATTTACCCAAGCCAAAACAATACTTGCTTATTTCAGTTTTCGCCAAGAACCAGATATTAGTTCACTATTTGCACATACTAAATATCGTTGGGGATTCCCTCGCTGCGTTGGTAACTCCCTTTGGTGGCATCTTTGGACATCTAATGACTCTGTACAAATCGGCGCTTATGGAATTGTTGAACCTCATCCCACAGCCCCAACTTTAAATCCTGGGGAAGTGGACTTAATTATTGTCCCCAGTGTTGCATGTGACTATCAAGGATATCGCCTCGGCTATGGCGGAGGATATTACGATCGCTTGCTAGCTGCTGCTGATTGGGCAAATAAACCTACCATTGGCATTGTTTTTGATTTTGCCTATTTACCTGAATTACCCATTGACCCTTGGGATAAACCTTTGAAAGTTGTGTGTACAGAAACTGGATTAAACCAGTGAACAGTAAACAGTAACTGATAACTTAACCTCTGTTTAAATTTGTCACTGTACAATAACGCAGGCTTGTAATACTCAGAGCGATCGTGGCAAAAACCAAACTGCTAACGCCTATACTTCTGTTTTTTCTCTGTCTTACCTTGTTCAGCGTGCGTTCATTTGGGCAAACAACTATGAAATCAGCACCCAAACTGCTGACCGACCCATTTTTGCAACTGCCAACTTCTACTTCAGTGCGGGTAGTGTGGTTTACCGAGTTTCCTGGTAAAAAACACATAGTTACTTATGGGGAAAAACTTAATCAAACTATTTGGGCAAGTACAACTAAACTTAGTCGTACACGCGAAGATCAGCAATCACGAGTAGCAAACCAAACCATTCAACAACCTGTGAAACGTGACATTTGGCGACACGAAGCAGAAGTGACTGAGTTAACTTCTGGGGTGCGGGTTCCTTATCGAGTTATGAGTGTGCGAGAAGAGGGGGAGAATATTAGCAGCAATGTTTTTACCCTTGCACCCATCCCAAAACCAGGTACACCACTAAAAATTTTACTGACCTCTGACCATCAGTTAAAGCCGATGACAGCGGCAAATCTGCAAAAAGTGGTGGAGACAGTGGGACAAGTTGATGGTGTGTGGTTTGCTGGTGATTTAATTAATGTTAGCGATCGCGCTTCAGAATGGTTTGATGATCATCGAGGCGGCGCATTGTTTCCCGGTTTACAAGGTCGTGCTAAATATGAAATGGAACACAATGGCGTTAAGACTACCTACACTGGGGGTCAAATAATTCAACACGCTCCCATGTTTACAGCCATTGGTAATCATGAAGTGATGGGACGGTTTGCTAGAAAGGAAAGTTTAAACGATGAATTTGATGATACAATTCCCCGCGCTGTTGCTCAAAAGTTGTATAGCGGTAAATCGCTCATAGATAATTCTTTTAATACTGATACCTACGAAGAAATTTTCACCTTACCAAAAAGTCGAGAGGGTGGCAAAAGGTATTATGCAGTCAGCTTTGGTGATGTGCGTTTGGTAGTATTGTACATCACAAATATGTGGCGGACTCCTAACTTAGATCCGAAATATACAGGTAGATACAGGGAAGCAGAAAAGGATTTAAATAATCCTGAGAATTGGGGTTATGGACAGATTATTTATGAGCCAATTACTAAAGGCAGCAAGCAATACAATTGGTTAGAGGCAGAACTCAACAGTCCAGAGTTTAAACAGGCAAAATACAAAGTTGTGATGTTCCATCATCCAGCCCATACATTGGGTGATAACATCGTTCCTGCTTATACTGAGCCAGTGCAGATAATTGAACGGGATGAAGATCGTAAAATCAAAGCAGTGCGTTACGAATATCCCAAAGACAAAGATTATATTATCTGCGATATTGTGCCTTTACTAGAGAAGGCTAAGGTGCAACTAGTATTTTATGGGCATTCCCATTTGTGGAACCGCTTTATTAGTTCCAGTGGGATGCACTTTTTAGAAACATCTAACGTCGGCAATACTTATGGTGCTGCTTGGGGTAACAAAAAGCGAGATGTGCCAGTTAGGTACAAAGAAGATTATGTAAAACTTGGTGATCCTAATGGATTAGAGCCAGTAATACCGACAATTGACCCCTTACTAAACGAAGATGGCCAACCAATACCTTATATTGCTAGTAATGACATCACAGTTTTTAGCATCTTTGACACAGGAACAGGGATAGTCAGTAGCTATCGTTTTGATACTCGTAAACCCGACTCAAAGGTAGTCAAGTTTGATCAATTCAAGTTGAAATAGCACCTATTACGAACAGCGCGATCGCTTTCACATACCAATATGTCATGACATAGAGTTGATGAGGTAATCGAGATAGGCTTTGTACTCTACTAAAGCCTGGGGAGACATGTCACGAGGCGCACAAGCGCGATCGCGCAAAAAGGTCAAACCAGTAACATAGGTAGCAGTATTAATTCCCAAAGCTCTGTAGACTTCCCGTGCGCCAGCAATACCCCACTCATCCAAAGGGCCAGTACCACCAACAACCAGGCAGTAATTGATCAACCGCAGATAGTGAATCATATCGCGTAGACACTTGTTTTTTTGAGTTGCCGCATCAATATCCCGACCACTGCCATTAGGAAACTTTTTGTAGATTGCATCAACGGCTTCCTGGGCAATGGCTTTAAAGTTACTTGCCAATTTTTCTGCTGCTTCCATACGAGCAGTTGCCCGTTGCAAGCTTCCTTGAGCAGCCTGTAGATCAGAGATACTAGGAAAACGCCCAGCTTGATCAGCTGCTGTCACAATCGTAGTTAAAACTGATTTCATAATTTAGATTAATCTCAAATTAAATCAACATTGAGAAATAGGTAGGCAAAAATCAAGCCATACCAATGTCCGAAAAAATTTTATTTATGTTTATAAATTTTCATAATTCCAGCTAGTTAATGCTACTCATAACAGTATCGAAGTAGATAGCTACTTCAGCCGCTAAAGTAGAACAATCTCCAAAAGTAAACGATTCTTGGCGTTGAGCAGTGTTATTAATATGACCAATGGCACAAGCTTTCATAATCTGAACCGCACGCACAGTAGAAGGGGTGGGTACACCTAGGGTCGTGTAGGTTTCTTTCAAACCATTCAAACAGCGATCGTTCAAAATGGAAGCATCGCCAGTCAACAGTGCATAGGTTACATAGCGCAGAATGATTTCAGCGTCACGCAAGCAAGCTGCCATCTTGCGATTAGTATAAACACCACCTCCTGCACTAGTTAGACCCTCATTTTCACAGATAGCTCCTGCAACCGAGTCAGTGATGATGCAGCTGGCATTGCTAGCGATCGCATTCACAGCGTCGAGGCGCTTGTTACCATCAGCAATAAAGGATTTGAGGGCATCTAAATCTGTACCACCAATAAACTTTCCTCCGGCATCGGCAGCCACTATGGCTTTTGAAAAAGCGTCTAGCATTGAACTCTCCTTAATACTAATGCTCGATCTCTGACCTGATTCATGAGCAACAAAATCATCAATCTGTATTTAGCTTCTCTTATACTTGTTCACCAACTCCAAACGCGATAATGCACTTGTGGCTGATTCACGCACATAGGAGTCGGCAGATTCATCATTAATAATTGCCGTGAGTACGTCTGTTCCTCTGCTATCACCGACGGTAGCAAGGGCATTGACAAGTGTCACTGCCAAGGCCACATTATCTGTTGTTTCTAGAGATTCAAGTAAAATGTCCAAGGCAGGGACACCAATCTCACCCAAAGCCATAACGCATCCAATATTGACAATGGGATTCGGGTCATTGAGTCCAGTTTTTAATCCTTGCAAACCTTCAGCAGAAAAAGGAACATCTGGATGATTAACGGCAATTTGGGCTAAAGCCTTGGCACAACTACCTCGAATAGTCACATTGTCGCTGTTCAACAATGGCTCAATCAAGGGAACAGTGGCATCTGGGCCAATCACCCCCAGTGCTTTGACAGCCGCCCGTCGATAAGTGACATCTTCATCACCAAGAATACTTATCAGTCGAGGAATGGTAGTTTCATCTTGAATTTCAGCTAGTTCCAGCATTGCCCGTTCCCGCAGGTTGGGGTTAGGATGTTTGAGTTGTTGAAAAAGTTCGTCTTGAGTCATCATAAATTATAAATAAATGGGCATTGGGCATTGGGAATAGGTTATTTTCTCTTCCCCTGCTTCCCCTGCTTCCCCTGCTCTCTGCTCCCTAGCCTAGCCCCTTTTTCTAATCAACCAATCTTGGTCATTAGCGGTGATTTCACGACTACTGGTATCGCCGAGTTTTTCTAGTGCCATTAATGTGGCATACTTTAAATCCCAGATTTTGGTTTGTAGGGTTTTTTGCAGTTCGGGGATGGCGCGGCGATCGCCTAGTTCACTAAGAGCGATCGCGGCGGCGGCGCGAGATTTCTGGAACTGGGGTTGAGGGTTGTGCAATGCTTCCACCAATAGATCATAAGCAGGGGCATGTTTAAGCCAGCCGAACAGCTTGATCACATGAAAATGTGCCCCATAGTCACTGTTAGCTTCTTCTGCATAGGTGGCAAAGAGCGCTGCGGGTGAAGTGTCTGTGTAATTTTCAAGAATAGTTTTGGTTGCCAAATAGCAGCGCCCAAAGTCAGTCTCATATAACTCCCGCACCAGAAATGGCAAAGCGGGGAGCTGATCGTAGCTATGTACTAAATCCAAATCTTGGGGATGGTCGCGCAATGTTTGCTCTAAATAAGGTTGAATTGTGGTGTAGGCTATCGCTCCTGTAGAAACACCAACTTCTGCTAGCATCCGAATCGCCCGCAGCCGAAAGATAATAGATACCGGACAACGCGCAATATTAGGAATAGCATCGTAATATCTAGCATCGATCAAATCTTGGATAGATAACCGACGCGCAAATACATTCTGGTGTTGCAATAGCGCCACCACCCTCTGCATCTGAGAATAGTCTCTAGTAAATCGGCAGACTGCGGAAATGGCTGCACTTGCTATAGGTGCATCATCGGCATTGACAAATTTGCGAATCCTCTCCAGTGCAGGCTGATAATCCAATTTGGTTAAGGTGTGGATAATTACTCGATATGTTTGCCCTGGTTTGTCCAACAGTTGGGCAACTTCTTCTAAGATATCTGAATCTTGGGTACCAATTTCTGCGATCGCCCAAACAGCATTTTCCACGGTGTAGCAGTCTTCATCTGCTAAACAGGTGCGAATAACGCTTAAGGCTTGCTTTGCCTGTAGCCGTCCCAATATCTCCACCGACTTCCGTCGCACAATCCGGTTATCCAGCGAAGGGTCAGTTTGTTGCACCGCACGCATCAAGGCATGGATTGAACGCTCCGTTGGGAAATTCACTAAATGAGAAGCCGCAATATAGCGTGAGTCATCCTCATCTATCTTTTCTTGGGGAGTGTCTAAAAGGGTGATAGCTTCGTCTTCTGTCAAATTGAAAAGATTAAAAAAGCGTTTATCCATATAGTCTTAGTAGTCAGTAACCAACCGTGATCTAAAATGATATTTTTTTACTGTTAGAAGTATAAAAGTATAGAATACTTCTTTCTAGATGTTTGTCTCAGAGATTTGTTCGTGGTAAAAAATTATTTTAAAGCATTAGACATCTCCAGAAATTAAATGTGCGTTATCAAGAACCCTTGTAGAAACGCAATTAATCGCGTCTCTACATTCTTTTTCGGAGATGTCTACTAAGTACAACATTTCATTAATTCGTAGCGAATTAAATTTGGCAAAACTCTGCGTCACTTTGTCTTGAAAAGTTTCCTACAGAGGGAAACCCTCTTTCTCCTGACGGAGACGCTACGCGAACAGAACTTTTCGCTGCGTTTACTCTTTGTTCCTCTGCGTTTAAAAAAATAGTCTTTTTAAACGCAGAGGAACGCAAAGGTATTGAAGTTAAGACACAAAAACAAGCCCGAAGATTCTTTGCCAGTACTCAACCTCCAACTAGGTAAAGCAACACACCAAGAACCCTCAGGCTTGTAGGGTAAGAATCTTACCCTGTCACGAAATTACAATTCAACTATGATAGAGAGTTGATTGCGTAGTCGAGAAGAGCATTGTACTCAACCAGTGCTTGAGCAGACATATCGCGAGGAGCGCAACCACGATTGCGAGCGAATCTCAATGCTTCAACGTAAGGAGCAGTTGGCAAGTTCAAAGCACGATAAACTTCACGCTGACCAGCAATCCCCCACTCATCTAGAGGGCCTGTACCGCCAACAATCAAGCTGTACTGAATTAGACGCATGTAGTGCTTGATATCACGCGCACACTTATCTTTGAAAACCTGAGTAGAATTAGCTTCGCCGTCACTGTTCAGGTAAGGATACTTCTTGATAGAAGCATCATAAGCTTCTTTAGCTACGTTATCGATGTTGCTAGCTAGTTTTTCAGCTGCTTCTAGACGAGCTGTAGCGCGCTGAATGCTACCTTGAACGGATTCTAGATCAGAGGAGGTGGGGAAGCGACCGGCTGCATCAGCAGACGCGATCACGGTGGTAACAACTGATTTCATGCTTATATCTCCGAATGGATGTGATCAGAACGTTTTGGTAATCGTTTTGAATTTTGAGTTTTGAGTTTAAGTCTCTAACTCACTATTTCTGTTGAGGACTAGCTCAGAGCAGAAATAACGCGATCAAAGTAGCTAGCTGCTTCAGAGGTCAATGCAGAACAGTCGCCTTTGGGAGAACCCATTTTGCGGAAACGCTTACCACCGTTAGCTTCTGTGTTGCTGTCATTGATGTGGGCTAAAGAGCTAGCCTTCATGATTTGAACAGCACGTACAGTGGAGGTAGTGGGTACGCCTAGAGCTGCATAGGTTTCTTTCAAACCGTTTAAGCAGCGATCATCCAATACCGAAGCGTCACCAGAAAGTAGCGCATAAGTGACGTAACGTAGAACAATTTCACCATCGCGCAGGCAAGCAGCCATGCGGCGGTTAGGGTAGCAGTTACCACCAGCTTGGATTAGACCTTGGTTTTCGCAGATCATTCCAGCTACAGCATCAGAAACGATACAGCTAGCGTTGCTTGCGATCGCATTTACAGCATCCAAACGTTTGTTGCCTTCAGCAAGAAAACCCTTCAGGGAAGAAATATCAGCGCCGCTGAGGACGGAAGTACTGGCATCTGCCGAGACTACGGCTCTAGAAAAAGCATCAAGCATTGAGCTCTCCTTGTTAGTAAATCAGGATGTCGTCTGTCATTTGACTACGACGATATAGAACATAAAAGATGATGGGTGCTTCAGTCTCAGTTATGAGAAACAAAGCAACAATCCTTAACATACATAAAACAACCCCCAATCGGAATAACCCTGATTGGGGGCAATAATACTGAATATTCAAACCAAGGGAGGAACTGCTTGAGGGGAGATTGCGTTTATTACTGAGAAGTAAGACTAAACTTGCTTAAGCAGATGCTTAATCACATTTTCTTTAATCATTAATTGTCGCAGTACTTCTAAAAGAAACGTCTGTGCTTGCTCCTGACTCAACCCCTTCACTTGTTCTTCGTAAACCTTGAGGTTGAAACTTTGCTCTAAGCTCAGTTTTGTTGGGATATCCATATTGTCTACTCTCCCGCTTCTCGCAATATTGCCTCGTTTGATTTCCTAACCCTAGGTTAACAAAAGTAACACATACTTGACAAGTGACCGTTTTTAGACGTTTCCGAATAAAAGAATTGGGGCATTGGGCATTGGGAAGAAGAGGAATTGGGGCAGGGTGCGGGGTGCAGAGGGGAGTTAATAAAATGCCTTGAATTTGTTGTACCTAATCTTTCTGCCTGCTCCCTGCTCCCTGCTCCCTGCCTCCCCTGCCTCTTCTTTACTCGCAACTCGGTTTGGAGTTTTATGATGTAAGGGGTAGAGTTACCCAATTTTGAATACCAGGAAATATCACTGAGATAGGAGTTAGGTTTCAATTTATGGATGCAATGGAGTTTTTTCAACTCAGTACTGGCAAGTGGCGATCGCAAAGAACCACGCACCACCTAGCGTTCAAACGTTCTGAAAAGGGTGAGTCCGAAATTCAGATCAAAGCTCTCGCTGCTGATGATCCGCAAATAATTGAGATTTGCCAACTTCATCAATTTGACCCCAGTTTGGCGATCGGTGGAGCTTTTGTAACTTGGCACGGCTCAATGGGATGGGATAGAGACGAAGAAAACCACGAAGGTTCTACTGTGTTCTCATTAGTACCGGATACCACTGATGGACGACAAGGAACACTGCTAAGGGAACGAGGCTATGCCGAAATTGTCCCTGTTGCAGGTCGCTATCATATTGATGATGAAAATGGATTAGTGCTAACAACCGAGTACGAAACCATGAGTTCCATCGAACGGTTTTGGTTTGCTAGCCCTAGCCTACGGATGCGGACTAGCACTGTTAAACGATTTGGAGGTTTCAGTACCGCTACATTCTGCACAGAATTTCGGATTGCAGATGCTGCGGATGTTTCCTCTAATGAGGATGGGGCTGAACTTTCAAGCCTAACCCCTGAGCAGATTCAAGAATCTGTTGAACCGACAAAATCCTTGTCTTTCTTTGGCTGGTAAATTGCTAATCACAACCAATGTCGATCCTTTTACCCGTGGTTTAGATTACCTGTATAGCGCTCGTAGCTTGGCTTTAGATCCAGAGATGGTGGATGTAGTTTATGACCTAGATAAACGCATTCCCATCTGTACCTGGATTGCCAATCATATAGATGTGGTTAACGCCGAACTCAACGCCTGTCTACAGTCCTGCCACAATTGTTTTCATCCTTGGCAGCAACGTGCAATTCAAATCTTTGCGGCTCCCCTTGCACAATCTTTTGGGATTGATGGTCTTTGTAATCTTAAAACAGACCCAATTACCATCCTGATTGATGTGGGACGAGTAGTACCAGAAGACTGGTTAGCGCTGGTGATGCACGAATATGCCCATGCTCACACTGGTTTTCCTGGTCATTACCAAGAGTTTGCTAAATCTTTGGCGCACCTGTGTTTGGGACTAGCGATCGCACCTCCATTCTATCAATCTGGTATGGAAGCTAGCTTGCGGTCTTATCCCTACTGTCGCCCTACCCAAGACCCCCTGGCGTTTTGGCGAGGATGAAGAAGCAGGAGGCAGGGGAAGCAAGGGATAAACAATTTTGGGTAAAGGTTAAAGGGTAAAGGGTAAAGGATGAAGAAACAAACCCCATGCCCGAATGGCACTAAGAAAAGATGAAACCTAGTCAGGGCAGAGTGTTGGGGGTAGGGTGTTGGGTGTAGTGTTTAAGAAAATTGAATTTTAGTGCATCAATATAGAACAACATCTTCTTCCTTCCCTACACCCTATACCCAAAAGCCAGTAATATCAGGGGTTTACGCTTATCTTAGTGCCATTCGGACATTATTGAAAACCAGATTGAGCGACTGATTGAAGTTCAGGGTATTGCCAAAAAATAGCGTCTAATTCAGTAAATATAAGTTTTCTCTGTTTGATAAGAATAGTGCTTAAGCCTGATAACATCTTGCACCTGTTCGAGGAGTTTCTTTGGACGTTGTTCCATTGGAAGTTGTGCAGAAAATTCCGTGTAATATCCTAAATAGGGATGTTAGACGGAAAAATTCTACATAACACCAAGGGATACACGGAAAAATTCCATATAATCATCCCGTAAAGGGTGGATATACGGAAAAATTCTGTATGATATCCAAAATAGGGGTTTAAAAAAGAAGTTTTCCGTATATCCAGAAAGAAGGTAGCTGTAATGCTTGATATATTAGGATTTAGAAAAAGATTATACCGAAAGTTTCCGTATAATAAATAGTTAGACCTCGACTCATTCTAATTAAGAAATGTGGAACCATAATGCTCATTATCATAGCTATCTGTTGCACCAAATTCCCAAAGGGGTCTACCGTACACTGGATGTAGGTTGTGGGTTGGGTCTTTTTGCGCGGAAACTGGCTGAGCGTTCCGAGATTGTGGATGCGCTGGATGTGGATAGTGCGGTCTTAGCAGAAGCATCAATTCTTAATCCTGCTCTCAATATTTCTTACTTAAAGGCTGACTTTCTTGTAGCCGACCTACCGGAAGCAGATTACGATGTAGTTGTATCGAACGCTACACTACACCACATGGATGTAGAAGCAGCTTTAAAGAAGATGAAGTTACTACTGCGCCCTTCTGGAAAACTGCTAGTTCTTGGGCTTTATCAAGAGAAAACCCTCATCGACTACGCTTATAGTGTAATTTCCGTTCCGCTCAACTTTGTGTATTTGAAATGGCATCGAGCATCAGATGCGACACCGACCACGGTTGCACCAACTTGTCCTGCTCAGTTGACACTGAAACAGATCAGAAAAGTTGCAGATGCTGTTCTTCCTGGTTTCCGTCTTCAAAGGCATCTGTTCTGGCGCTATTTACTGATTTGGCAAAAACCTTAGCTTTTTACTTCTATGCGATGAGTTAAGATCAGGCTGCTTGCGATCGGCTGGGTATGAGTGAAACCGTCTATATCGAAACCAGTATTTTAGGCTATCTGACTGCTCGACCCAGCAGAGATCTTGTTGTGGCTGCAAATATTGAGGTAACGAGGGAGTGGTGGGATACGCGCCGCAGTGACTTCCAACTCTACTCCTCACAGGCAGTCGTAAAAGAAACCTCACAAGGAGATGCTCAAATCGCATCTCAAAGAATCGAAATCATTCGCAACTTTGCGTTACTCGATTTGAACCAAGCTGTGCTTGATTTAGCAGAGCAGTTCTTGGGGCGCAGTAACCTGCCCGCCAAAGCTGATGTTGACGCTATTCATATCGCAGCCGCTACGGTTCATGGGATGGATTACTTACTCACATGGAACTGCAAGCACATTGCTAATGCTCAGATTCAGAGAAAATTAGCAGAGGTCAGTTTTGATTTGGGATACGAGTTGCCGATTCTTTGTACACCCTATGAACTTCTTGGAGGTTGATGATGTTTCAGGATGAGATTGTCGAAGAGATCCACAAAATTCGCGAAGAGTACTCTCGTTCACTCAATCATGATTTGAAAGCTATCTTTGCTGATTTGCAGAAGCAGCAAGCGGAAAGCGGTAGAGAAGTTGTCAACTTATCGCGGAAGCCCGGTCTAACAACACGTTGGAGCGGACGGGCGAGAGATCTTGGTAGTGATGCAAAGGATACTCGCCGCCGCTCAACTTAGCCGTTAGACGACAGCAAAGTTACTACAGTAGCAAGCAAGCGAAGGTGACATATGGTACGAAAGGTCTTACTCCTCTGCGGCATTCTATCTTCGCTGCTCTATGTCGCCACTGACGTGCTGGCAAGTTGGCTATATGAGGGCTACAGCTACACCGATCAGAATTACAGTGAGTTTCTGGCCACCGGTGCTCCGACGAGACTCTTCATGCTTTTGGTGAGCATCGCATATAACCTGCTTGTGGCGGCCTTCGCAGTGGGTGTCTGGACATCGGCTAGTCCGAAGTATCACAGGTGTCATGATGGTCGGATACGCAGTCCTCAGCATGATCACACCTTTGTTCTTCCAGATGGACATGCGTGGGGCGGAGGCAACGCCGCGCGGCAGCCTACACGGTCCCATGACGGCTGTGATGTCACTGTTCATTCTGCTGTCCATGGGCTTCGGGGCTTTCTTGGTCGGAAGGTGGTTTCGCTTTTACTCGTTCGCGACCATTCTCATAGTCATTACGTTTGGCGTATTGACAGGCTTGCGGGTTCCCCAGCTTGAAGCCGGGCAATCCACGCCATGGATGGGGCTTATGGAGCGCATCAACATCTACGCTACCATGCTATGGTTCGCGGTGCTGTCCATTGCCGTCTTACGCGCTCAGGAAGAACAGCCCCAAGACCACCTTGGTGCAAGAAGTGATTCTGAGTGAGTTGTATCTCAACCGGCCGATATGCCGTCTAACAACCGTGGTGCAGCGGACTGACCCAAGCAGTTGGTACTGAGTTCAGAGCTACTTGCAGCCGCTGACCACGACCGTTAGCTGGCTTCAGTCCTTGGTGAGGGAAGTCGTTTAGAATTGTTGGCTATGCCGATTAAGTTTAAGGAAGGTTAAATTGTGCAAAAGCGTTTATTTGTCCTTTCTCCATGTGGTACAAGCTTGCTAACTAATCAGGCAGATGATACTGAGAGAAAGCTAGTCGGTAAATATGCAAATACCAAACTGCCTGAGCAAATATCATCAGAAGATAAGACAAAGCTGCAATTGCTTTCTGAGCGAGTAAAAGAAAAGCTAGTGTCTGCTGATCTAGATTTAGCGTCTAAGATGTCCGCAGAGTTAAACGGCATTATCAAACTTTATGGTGGTCGGTTAAGTAACACTCCGGATTATCATTTATTACTTTGCACTGATACATGGCTAGGCGAAATTACAGCAACTTTTGTAGCGGAATGGCTTAGAGTTAAAGGCTTTACTGTTGAAATAAAACGACAAGTTGATCTACAAACAAAAGATATTACGTCGTTTCAGATTGCCTTATCAGATATTGTTAGTTGGTGTGAAAATACCGTACCTGGTTATCGAAAGTCTGGGTATAAAATCATATTTAATTTGACAGGAGGCTTCAAGAGTGTTCAAGGATTTTTGCAAACTTTAGCAACCTTCTATGCAGATGAAACAATTTACATCTTTGAAACAGCAAAAGATCTTTTGCGAATTCCACGTTTGCCTGTAGAAATGGCAGCAGAGGGAACAGTCCGTCAAAATCTTGAAGTCTTCCGCAGGCTGTCAATGGAACTACCAACCTCAAGTACTTCCAGCATTCCAGAAACGCTACTAATGGAGGTTGATGGTCGAATCGCATTCTCACCTTGGGGAGATCTAGTGTGGGAACAGACAAAGCAGAAAATTTATCGTGATAACCTCCATACATCGCCGACCGAGAAGTTAAGTTTCGGAGCAAACTTTGAACGTAGCTTAAGAGGAATATCGGCAGAACGCTTTATATTAGTCAATGAGCGAATCGATCAATTAGCCAAGAATCTAGAAACAGGAGGTCAATACAATCCACCATCCCTCGATTTAAAACCGCTAAGGGGAAACCCGTGTCCACCGTCAACGCATGAAATAGATGCTTGGGCAGACCAAGATGCCAAACGAATATTTGGACATTACGACGATAAGACTTGTTTCGTTTTAGACAAACTTGATCATGCTCTACACTAAGCCAGCTAATTAACATAGCCCCTGAGCCTGACCAGCTTATTATCGAGTAAACTATAGGTGTAAATCTTGAAAAGAGGGATATGGCATGACTCTGGCTGAAGTACTACCAGCAGCACGAAGGCTCTCTGCAATGGAAAAACTCAAGTTAATTCGGATTCTGGCTGAGGATTTGGATATGGCTGAGAATATTTCGCCGTTGGAACCCTTCAAGACTTACGACTTGCCAACTCCATACAATAGCTTTGGGGCTGGTGCTATTTTGATGGAAGCCCTTAAACAGTCAAAGCTAAACCAGCCGTAATGTATGCGATTTAAGTATTCCACTACCAGCCCAACCCAAAACGAATTTGATAGTTTACCGAGATTACCAGTGTCGTTGTGTCGAGAAGATCGAAGGGTTGAAGCGACTGGTTTAGTGGATAGTGGAGCTACAGTTAATGTCTTACCTTACGACCTCGGCTTGCAGTTGGGAGGTGTTTGGGATGATCGTAGAGCCATCATTCAATTAGTGGGCAACCTCAGTAATCAGTCAGCAATGCCTTTTGCTGCGATCGCTTACATCGTAGAGTTCCCGCCCACCGAATTAGTGGTTGCATGGGTAAAAAGTCCGAACGCGCCACTGATTTTGGGTCAGACGAACTTTTTTTCTTGAATTTGATGTTTGCTTTTACCGTTCTAAGTCGGAGTTTGAGATAAACCTGAAGTCGTAGCCAGCCAGCTAACAACCCCAATGCACCCGACCGCCGAGAGGCTCTGTGTGGTAAGCCAAGTTGCTAGTCAGGTTGCTGCTATAACACCGGGTTGGGTTCCATTGCTGGCTCAAGATCCAACTGGGCTTTCTCAAAAAGCTTTGGCTTCAGGTTTTTTCGAGCTAGAAATCCCTGAGCGTGAAAAATTTAGTGCTTCTCAGCCTGGTAGTTCACTTGCTTTTGTAGCGCATCGCTTCCAACCTCAGTACTTTGGAGCTTCAGAGATGCCTTTAGCAGTCTGCCCTGATTTGATGGAAGCTTCACTTTCTAAGATCGACCAATGCAACCAAGAATTCAAGCAGACAGGGCACACAAGTTATTCATTTCAAGAGATAAATTTAGATACTCAACTTTGCATTATGGAGAGATGGATTTGGTCAGTGATTGAACAGGTTGCGGCGGCAGCATAACACGGCAGTGGAGCGGACATATGAAGCTTTCTTGTTTCGTTTTAGTGTTACTTGTCGGAATGGCACTAAGAAAAGCCAAAACACTTGCGGTTTAAGCAGTTTGCAATTGTTTACGTAATTCATGCCGGGGTTTGGTCATCAAGGGGTAAATTTTGGGGCGACGTTTACGAACTAGTAATTATGGTATTTGCTTGCTCGTCTTTTTGAAAGTATTTCATGAACGAGTCAGCTTTTTCTACCGACAAAAAAATTTTAGACTCTACATCATCTCTCCATCCGCGGTAAGCGTTAGCCATGCCGTCAGGCTTATCGCCTGACTGATGCCATTACTGCGGGAGTGAGCATTAAAGCTGTAGCCCTTATTCCGCAAAGTTTAGAGCTTTTCTTAGTGCCATTGATTGCAGTAATGTGGAGATTTCTTGATCTGGTGATGATTGTTGCGTCATGTTTCATATTCTACAACGCACTTACTTGCTTTTTTCCCCTACCCCGGTTTTCTGAGCGGATACATCTAAATGATATTGTTGGTCAATCTTCGTGGCTGAAGAGGTAATTAAATGAGCAAAATTGCTGTCCAGGAAGTCAATATTTCAAGCGCAAGTCTTGTGATGCGTTCGTTACCACACATTGATTTTGCTGATGCGTTTAAATGCCAGCTTCCAGAGAACCAGCATCGAGATCAAGATATAGATTCAGTGACACGAGCAATCTTTTTAACAATGCCTCAGTGGATTACGGGGTTATTAGAGCTACGCAATAATATTGTTCGTCCCTTGGGTCTAAAGACCTCGATTGATGCAGTTCCATCCAACGGTCAAGGCGAACTTAAACCAGGAACAGCAGTTGGTGTATTCGAGGTACTTGATCGTGGACTGGACGAGGAGATTATCCTCGGCGAGGATGATAAACATCTAGATTACCGAGTTTCAGTCCGATTAGAGCGTGAGGAGGAAAAATGCTGGGTGACAGTTTCAACTGTGGTGAAATTCAATAACTGGTTAGGTCGAGCTTACTTTGTTCCAGTCAGACCAGTGCATAAGGTAATTGTCCCAGCCATGATGAGATATGGTTTGGGAAATTCAATAAGTCATGCAAGCGCAACGGCATAACAACCCCAATGCACACTGACCACTGAGAGGTTATCGGTTAGAGTTCAAAGTTATCTGCGGCGGGTGATTGGGAACGTTTTACCGCTTCGATTAGTCGGTTTGGGTGCAGTTGAAATGTTACCTGTGAGTAGTTAAGCTCGGTAAGCATGAAGAGCATTAAAACTGCTGCTCATTGCTGAACTCATCACCTTCATGAAGGTGTTACGGAGCCCGACAGCTAAAGGATTTTTCAATTCACCCATCTTGCCAGATTGCAAAGACTGTTCAACGATTGCTTTAGTGCGAGGAAAGCGTAGCGCTTCATAATGTTGGAACGCCGCGATCGGATCGGGATTTTCCTTCAGGCATTTGGTAATCACATAGGCATCTTCTAGCGCCGTACAAGCACCTTGCCCCATTGTTGGTAACATCGGATGGGCGGCATCACCCAGGAGCGTCACATTGCCTTGACTCCAAGATTGAGTGGGGGGACGATCGTATAAATCAGTTGTCAAAATATGGGTTTCATCAGTTGCCATAATCAATTCTGGAATTGCTGGAAACCAATCTTGAAAGATCTGCTCCAGTTCCTTTTGCCGACCAATCGTCGCATCTGGTTGTGACTCTGGAGCAGTGGCGGCAGCATACCAATACATTTTGCCTTTTCCTAGCATCATGTAGCCAAAGCCTTTTCCACCACTCAAAAATTCGTGAATATAGCCCGGTCGATAAGCATCTGGAACATGATCGGTCAAACCACGCCAAGTCTTAAAGTTTCGGTACGTTGGCGGTACGTCACCTAAAAGCGCTGATCGAACCCGCGATCGCAATCCGTCTGCACCAATCAAAGCATCGCCTTCGACTTTTAAGCCAGATGTAAAATAGGCACTTAGACGATCGCCCTGCCGCTCAAAATGCTCAAATGTTTCACCTAAATGGAATTTCTCGCTAGGAACATTGCCCCACAGCAGTTGATGCAATTTTGCTCGATGAATTGCCACCACAGGTAACTCAAATCCGTCAACTGCCACGTTGACTAGTTCTCTACCTTGCTGGGAAAGGAACTGATAGTTAGTGGTGAGATATCCAACTTGAATCGCTGCGTCGAGCAAATCTAACTGCTTCATAATGTGGGTTGCATTTGCCCAAAGTGCAATTCCCGCCCCCACTTCGCGCAGGGTTTGAGTACGTTCATAGACAACGGGTTCAAACCCTGCACGATCGAGCGCGAGGGCTGTCGCTGCTCCGCCAATACCACCCCCAATAACGATTACTCGCTTCATGATACGCCACCTTATCGACAGACTGGTCAGTTGATTATTCTCGATCAAATCAGATCTACTCTGACTTGTCAACTGACCGTTCAGTCGATTGCGGGGTATAATGACTTATGAATTCTTTGAACTCTGAAACAACTGTGGCGCAAACAAAAGCGGGAAAAAGCAAGAGCACCAAACCTGTTCGGGATGCGGAGGCAACGCAAGCTGTGATTTTAGCAGCGGCAGAAGAGGAGTTTGCTCAAAATGGTTTAACGGCTACAAGAACCGAAGCGATCGCAGCCAAAACAGGGGTAGCAAAGTCGATGATTTACTACTACTTCAAAGATAAAGAGGGGCTTTATCGAGCAGTCTTGGAGCGATCGCACGCCGATCTTTCACAAGCAATTCAGAATTTAGAGTTGGAGCAGTTATCTCCAGAAGTCGCGTTAGAAAAATTTCTGAGGACATTGCTTGATTGCGTGTCCTGTAACCCAAGACTCCCGACTATCATGTTTCATGAAGCTGTGCAGAATCAGGGAAAATATTACGAAAGCAGTAGTTCGGTGAAGATTGATACTGTTTTGATTGACATTTTGGAACGAGGTGTGAGGACAGGAGTGTTTCGTTCACTCGATCCATTTCAATCCGCAATTAATATTATGGGGGCTTGCCTGTTTTATTTCATTGGCGCAGGAAATATTCAGCGGTTTCCCCAGGGTAAGCCACTTTTGAGCAAAGCCATGCTAGAGAGGCACACTCAAGAATCGATCTCACTAATCTTGGCAGGTGTGCGACAATCCTGACAGCGGCAGAACAACGCTGTTGCAGCGGACTGGCAGATTTATGACGAAAAGTAACCTTCCAGCCAAAGCCTCTGATGACGCGATTCATATCGCATTAGCAACCGTCAACAGTCTCGATTACCTGTTAACGTGGAACTGTAAACAAATTGCCAATGCTCAGATTCAAAAGAAGCTGTTGGAAATTTGCTCGGATTTTGGATACACGTTGCCGATCAGCCGCCGCTGCGTTTTGCCGTTGGACTACTTGAGCTTCTGGCTAAAATCGTTTTCCAGTTCTACTTATCAGGATTCAAAAGTTAAAATCGGATCCTGCAATCTTCTCTCAAATCTCATGGAACAGATCGTTATTGCTCGCGTTTTAGAGTTTGAGTTAGATTCGATCAATTCTCTCGTTGAAGAAAGCTTGGCTCAAGGCTTTCGATTTCTTGAAAGGCTGATTCAAGAATACCGTAGTGGACTGAATCGCTTTGATCAGCCCGGTGAAATGCTATTTACTGCATCAGTGCAAGATGTAGTAGTTGGAATTGGTGGGCTGAATCGAGATCCATATTGCGGCGATCCTCATATTGGGAGATTGCGCCATTTGTATGTTGAGTCAGTTTGGCGAAGGCATGGAGTAGGGCGTTTGTTGGTTACTCAGCTTATTCACGAAGCCAATCAGAATTACCAACTCTTGAGGTTACGAACTGATACGCAGATAGGTGACATATTCTATCAAAAACTGGGATTCAAAACTCACCCAACCTGGGAGCATACGACACACCATTTACAATTGGGTAAGACAACATATTATCCTTTAAGCTGACTCTGAGGTTTTTTATGTTGCATGTGACAGTTGATGAAATTCAGCGCGATCTTTCCAAATATCTGCGTCAGGTAGAAGCAGGTGAAACTTTTGTGATTCTTCAAGCAAACAAGGCGATCGCTGAGCTTAGACCCATTCTTAGTAGTAAACAACTGCGTCCATTTGGTTTGTGTGCAGGCGAGTTTACTGTTCCTGACGATTTTGATGCTCCTTTACCGGAAGATCTTCTCAGTGCATTTGAGGGCAAATGAGGATTCTGCTAGATACACATATTTTTTTGTGGTTCATCAGTGGCGATAGCCAGTTATCAAGGGATGTTCAAGATTCCATTCGCGATCGGGACAACGAGGTATATTTGAGCGCGATTTCAGTCTGGGAAGCGATTGTCAAGTACCAGTTGGGTAAGTTGCCTCTATATCCATAATCAAGACCACACTTTCTCGTGCGTGATATGCTCTGAAGATGCGATAGCCAGAGCATTATGAGCGGAATTAACCGAGATATTACTCCAGACTCCCGACCAAGCCTGATTGATCGCCATTTGCCGAATACTCCTCAAGTCCAACGATTGCTCCGAAGAGAAGGTAGAGCGCATGTATTCAAAGATCGTGAAACCCTAGAACGAGTCACACAGGCTATCATTGCAGGGGGAGAGCGAACTGAACAGGGGATAAAGAGGATGATTACGAACGCTATGGACTCTACTTTTCAGAGGTGATCGGTTACATAATTAAAGTAGATGGGAGTCAAATCCCACTTTACTACGGTGAAATCAAAATTGTGAAGACGACAGGTGAATATCATGCAATCCCACGCACCAGCCCTCGCAGAACAAGCTAAAACCTGGAAGTTTCTGGAACTCTGGGTTGATCCAGTGCTTTTCCCTCCCAAGATTCTGATGCTTGTAGGTGATCAAGACGGCACTTGTCGGATTTTTAGCCCTGCATCTGGCTACAAACTCGTAGTCACTCACTCCAACTACCAAGCAGCCCAAGAGTGGCTTCTTGAAGATGAATATGAACGAGTTAAGGGTCAACTTTTGGCTGAAGAAGTCCCTGGTTGACTGACAAAAGTCCGAGTTCAAGAAATTAAAGTAGAGAAAAAAGGAGGCGCAGAGTTCCATAACGAGTAATTTCGCCGTACTCTAGCTGGTGACGAAACACAGATAGAGAAACAGATGGAAGCGACCTCCCGTTTATATGATGACTTGTTCACACTACTGAGTGAATCGAAAACATGGGCAGACATAAGACACTTAAAAACACTAGTTTGGATGGTGATTGCATTAATTTGCGCTGAGTGTATAAATTTAACCAAATGGGGGATTTATGTGCAAAGTCGAGCATTGTTTGCCCAGAGTCGCCAAAGACGGTTTAGCAGATGACTGCACAATAGTCGTATCAACGTACATTCCGTTTATGGAGCCATTATCCGCTCTGCGGTGAAAGACTGGAAACAGGAAGTGATGGTACTAATTTTAGATCCCACAATGCTGTGGAATGAGTATTGTATAGTACGAGTATGTGTGGAATATCGTGGACGTGCTGTACCGATGGGATGGCGAGTACTACGTCATAAAAGTAGCAGTATTTCCTTTGAAGTGTACCAGCCATTATTACGTCGAGTCTCACGCCTTGTACCAACTGGTGTAGAAGTCAGGTTTCTTGCTGATAGAGCTTTTGTTGATACCCACCTTTTGCGCTATCTTACAGAAGAATTAGGGTGGCATTACCGGATTCGAGGCAAAAATGACTTGTGGGTTTGGTGTGGAGGGAAGCCACCACGTCAACTTAAGCAATTTCACTTGGGCTTGGGAGAGGCGGTGTTACTCCAAAGAGTGAAAATCACCAAAACTGACCCCTATGGGTTAATATCTGTTGCATTAGCCCGCGATCCAATTAGTGGGGAACTTTGGTACATCATCAGCGATGAAACTCCCACTCTGCAAACGTTTCAGGAATACAGCCTCAGATTCGATATTGAAGAAAATTTTCTTGATGATAAATCTAACGGTTTTGAGTTGGAACGTTCTCAAATCCGCTCATCCATTGCCCTATCTCGCTTGTGCCTAGTTTTATCTCTAGCAACGCTTTACTTAACCTGCCAAGGGCAACAAGTCGTTGCTTGTGGGTTTCGTCGTCGAGTTGATTGCCATTGGCAACGGGGCAATAGCTATCTCAGGATTGGTTGGGAGTGGGTTAAAGGTTGCTTGCATCAAGGATGGGAATGCTTCCATTCTTTGCAGCTTTTTGGTACACCTGACCCAGAACCTGCGTTCGCTTCACGCAGACAAGCTCAAAGCCATTACCAAAGAGAGTTTACGGTCAAATCATACTGTTATGCTCCTTGAGTTTTGTCAGTCAACCAGGTGTGATCCTAACAGTTTTTGTTCAAGGCTTGACTGCCCGCCCGGTTGCAAGCAATCTCAATCTTTCTTCAAGCAACGAGGAAGAATTAAAAGAGGTAGAAGAAGTTCTCCAGTTTTGAGTGCAATCTTCTTACTAATTTCTGGTCAATCTAAAATCCTTCTTGAAAAGTTGATCGGTTTGTTCCTTAATGGAGCTATTACAGGAATATTTTTAATTAAAATTAAAAAACATAACAAAAAATACTCATATAAACAAAAACGGGGAAATAATATTTCCCCGCATTCAGAAAATTAAGTCAGCTTAACTAACTTTGATTATTAAGTTAAAGCTGTAACACTTTCTCTACAAAACGCTACGTAAGTAAGTTCATTCACCACACTAAGAAAACACAAAGTTACTTGCAGTGAGGTTGTTTGAGGTAATTCCTAATAATGAAACTAACTCAGTGTTGCCTGTTTTCACCAAAGTATCACTACCTTGTTGTACAAATGTGAGGTCACTAAACTGAGTGGCTCCAATACCACCAACACCAATCACATCAATGTCTGCGGTGAAGTCGGTAACAATGTTCTTACTAGTTGGGAGACTTGCATTCGCAATCCAAAATTGATCAGCACCATTACCGCCAGTGAGACTGTTCCCACCTTTTTGACCAGCAAATAAAATATCGTCACCATCGCCACCAACCAAGGTGTCATTTTCATTGGCGAAGAGTTTGTCATCACCAGAACCACTGTAGAGACGGTTATTGTTACCGCCACTCTGGAGAGAGTCGTTACCTGAGCCGCCAAACAGAAATTGACCAGAACCCTCAACTACTTGGAGGTTGTCATTACCTGCTGCACCAAATAGATTATTGCTCCCACCTGCTTCGATGACTTGGAGGTTGTCATTACCTGTGCCACCATCGGCATTAATGTTTTTTGCTGGGCCATTTTGACCAATAAAGATTTGATCATTGCCATCATTTATAGACACTGAAGAATCATTACCTACCAGCACTGTGTCATCACCGTTTCCGGTCAGGATTGTGCCATTTTTAGTCGACTCTACAAAGTCTGCTCCATCGCCGGTGAATAAGATTTGATCTGGCTGAGTTGTAATAGCATCGCTGCTACCAGAGCCAAACTTAATTTCTTCAGCTTTAGGTTGGCCTAAGCCGGGAGCCAAATTCAGGGGCTGCTCCAGTTTCAGTAGAATTATTTCGTTGTTGTCTATGACTGGATTCTGCGGATCATTCCCTGGACGACCTGTAGAGAAGGGATAGTTGTTGTCATTGGCTACCAAAATGGTATTTTTGTCAACAACTACTACATCTTCAATGGTGACAAAAGGGAAATCAAAGGTAGTTTTACTATCCCCATTGATATCGTTGGGGTCTTTGATGTTTAACAAGTCTACAACTTCTTCTTTGGCTACATAGCCGTTAGCATCTGTTTTAGACAAATCTACCTTGAAGATTTTCTTGAATTGGGCAGAATCTCCCTGAACACCATCCCGTTCGATAACTAGATATTCGTTATCATTAATGACTGCGAAGTCACCGATCGCATGTGAAGGATCATCCAGCCTGTAATAGCGTAGCTGATCGCTGTACTTGTGGCTAGCAAGGTCAAATTCGTTAATCCGCAAAGCCCCAGTCGGATCACCTTGAACTGTGCCTTCTAGCAGCATATAAAGCTTGGTTTTGCTAGCGTTGATGGCTCCACCTTCAAAACCTTTAGAGCCACCCAAGTTAGCAAAGGCATCTCCGGTTAGCACATCGGGGTTTTGTGGCGATCGCACTAAGTTATTCTGAGGATCACTCAAGAAATCGCGGACTTTATCTCCTGTACCTGGGAAGTCAGTGAACAGCGCATCTACCCCTAATTGATAGAACTGCTGAAACTCTAGTTCTGGCTTACCTTGATAATCGGCTGCTAAATAGCGGTCTTCGTTACGGAAGGTGTAAGGGTGAATTTGCAAACCTGCTTTGTGAGCATCTTGAATCAAAGTAGAAGGAGGTAACAGCGACATATCAGCATCGTTGACTGCTCCATCTTGATTGACATCATCGGCTTTGCCATCACCATCAGCGTCAGTACCTTTGACGCTCACGATCATCCGCTTCCAAGGGCCAATACCATCAGCATATTTGGCTACATCAGCCAAGCCTTCTGAAGTTCGCAAATCGCCATAGGTGCGAGAGTCACCACTGATTTTTAAGTCATAAGGCTGACTTTCTATCAGCTTACCGTCGAGTTCAATGCCAGCTGCGTCTAAAAGTTGGACAAGGGGAATATCTACCCCAGCGTTAGGCATAATGCGATCGTGCAGATCTTTGAGATTGCCTACCTCAAAAGATTGAATAAAAATACGACTGGGATCAGTGAAGTTATTATCCTTTAATGTCTCGATTAAGAGTTCACTGATGTTTCTGTTGATTTTGTCTGTGGTACCTACATAAGTAGCTTCTTGGGCAAAGTAGGTGGGATGTTTGGTTTCTGGGTAGATGCCAATCTTTTTACTTGTCTTAGCTTCCACATTCTTAACTAAGTCAATAATTTCCGTGAGGGTAGGAATCTCAAATTGACTGTTGTAAGATTGGTCTCTAAAAGGTAGACGCTGGATTGCTCCTAAAGTCTTGATTTCGTCTAAGGTAAAGTCTTCAGCAAACCAACCTGTAATTTCGTTGCCATCTAAGCTGACTGTTTTCTTGCGATCGCTAAACTCTGAATGCTGATAAACGTCTGTTGTTGTGTTGTTAAAATTAACACTACCATCAGAGTTCAAAATTGCCAATGCTGGCTCATGTCGAGCAATTAGCACACCGTCTTTGGTAACTACCAAGTCAGGCTCAATAAAATCAGCACCGTTTTCAATTGCTAGTTTATATGACTCTAAAGTATGCTCTGGGCGATCGCCACTAGCGCCTCTATGACCGATGACTTTCGGTGCTTCTTGATCTAGAGTCTTGAACTGATCGGGTGTAGCAATAGGAGCTTCTAATAGTTTACCAGTGGCATCAAAATGTAACAAGTAAGGGCCAAACTCTTCTCCTACCCAAATACTACCGTCTTTGTCAAAAACAAACGACTCGACATCAAAGTCTGCACCAGTCAGCGCTCTTTCAGTAGTTCCCTCATTCACAATTGAGAAAGGAACTTTGTGATTGGGGTCAGACAGTTGAATAAAATCTAAAACCTTAACACTGCCATCTCCATTCTCTGTTCCCTTGAAGTTCGGGTCTACACGATGAATCCGCAGTAAAAAGTCTGCACTATTATTTTTACTACCATAACCATTATCTGACAGAAAGTAAACAGAATCACTGTTAGCAAACTGTACACCGCTGAAGCCTTGAACTGGCTGTCCTGGAAAAGGCCCCGTCCTGCCATTGGCTGAAATGTCTTTACCAGAAGCTGGCCCCTCACTAAAGGTATCCGCAGGTAAAGAAGCAAAACCTACTAATTCAACTTTTGGTACAGGTGTGGCAATTAACAGCTGACCACCTTGGTCATAGTCACCGTTGAGGACGTTTAATTGATTTGGGTCTACGTCGTTCTGTATACCATGAGCTTGGACATCGAATAAGTAAGAGCTACGGTTTAGTTGGGAATTGGATTCAGCTTCAACAATCCCAGAGGTTTCCCAACCGCCAGTACCATTGTCAAATTTGTCGCCTGCTGCCTTCTGATTAATTTCAAACAGGGGTGTTACCTCACCACTGGCAATGTCATAAGACCAAATCCGACCGTTTCGCCCTTGAGCATCCATTACCTCACCACCAAAGGCTGTCTCATCTTCTTGCAATAAGACATGACCATTACTGTCAACTGTAACATTGTCAAAGCTAACACCCGTTTCTGGCCCACCTGACACTAGCAGTTCAAAGTCAGTAATAGCAGCCGTTGGGTCATTGAGATTTAAACTAAAGCGGTACAGCTTACCGTAAGGGTTCTCGGCTTCCGCTGGTGTTGCAGCTTCACCATCACCTGCCTTGTTATCCTTTGTACCCGTGGTCACAAAGTAGAAAGTTCCTGGGTTATTGGCATCTTCGGCAATATCTTCAAGCCGACGGAAGTTAGTAGAACGATTATCGACATTAACCCAGTCCGATAAAGCATTACCACTATCTAGAGCGACATCATCAGATTTATCTTCAGTGCCTTTAGTGTCATAGACTACGCTTCTGTCTACCTTAGTCCATGTAGCAGCAAACTGCTGATTTTGAGGTAAGGACTCGTCGCTGTAGTTTGTAACATTGAGGACATAAAGCTCTCCATCTTTAAAGCCATTGGGATCAGCTTCTGTCTGATTCCCCACAAACATATACAGTTCGCCGTCGCCATTATCTTCAGTTGACAGCAGTACAGTTTTCTCGGAATTATCAGCACGGTACTGAGATGCCGCCACCACGTTTTCTTTAGAGTAACGTCCCAGCCCATCTAATGCTTGAGCTGTACCATCAGTATTTATAGCCCAACCACGAGAATCTGCACCACCTTCTTCTGGAACAAAAAATACTGGGTTGCCTACAAAGCCGTGGTCTGCTAGATATGCTGAACAGAAACGATTAAAAGCAAAGTCTCCGGTTTGGGTAACACCATCGGGTGTAACAGTAATTGTGCTTAACTTGTTTTCTTGGCCATCTACTACCTTCTCAATCAGATTTTTGCCGCCAACTACTTGCCAGTTTTTGTCAAACTGGAATAGGGAAACTCTAGCACCTGTAATTTGTCCGGGAATGGTGCTAGAAATGTCGGTTTCGGCTGTACTGCCTAGTTCATGATTGACAAAGATGTAGTAGAAATCGTCAGTTTCATAGACTCCTAAACCATCAGGAATACCAGCAAATGCAAATTTTTCCTCATTATTAACAGTGTAAGAACCAAATGTGCCTTCTAATAAAGGAACTTCATCACCTACAGTCAGTAAAGGTAAAACATTGTATTCTACTGCATCAGTTAGCTGATTAACGTAAGCAGGGGCTGTTGTTCTTCCGTTCTCAATGGTCATAGTAGGATGTTTTTTCTACTTGAATTTGAGTTTTCATTCGCTGCTACTTAAGTTTTATTTATCTTAAGCTAGGGAACAATTGATCTCTCACTTTATAAGCCGTAGTTACTAAATAATTGAGTAACAATCCTCTGATATCAATTTCTCGTTGCCATTGATAACTAAGAGTATAGGGAGATCCAAAAAATAAAATGCCCAGCCTTATCACATATATTTTCTTGAAAACCCAGTAACTGGTAGCGTTGCGCCTTTCAGGCGCAACGCAAGGCTGGGCATTTTATTACTGGTAAGTGCCTAGAGAACCTAAACCCTAAATTGAAACTTAAGGTATACAGCATCTGAAAACTCGGATGGTATTAAAAATATTTCCATTAAAAGATTAAGAAAAAGATAAGTTAGACAAAGTAAATGGTTAAGATATACTTAAAGTAAAAAAAATATTATTTCAGCACAATTTATGGTAAAGGATTAAAATATTGATTTTTATTAAAATTCAGATTAAATAAGCTTTTGAGGCACTAACAAATATATTTGAAAATTTGCGATCGCCCCAGAAAAAGCATTCAATATCAGGCTAATATAAATACTCTAATGCAGATATTTATACTTAAGTTTCTTGATAAAATATTTGCCTATTATAAAGATATTATCACAGAAAATGATGTCTAATTCAGCTTGGTTTTCACAGCTGCAACAATACCGAGCGATCGCAGTCATCCGCGCCTCAAAAATGAAGTTGGCAGAAAAAATGGCCATGGCGGTAGCATCTGGAGGAATGCCGCTAATTGAGATTACCTGGAATAGCGATCGCGCCCCAGAATTAATTAGTCAACTACGTTCCCAATTACCTAACTGTATCATTGGCACTGGTACATTACTCAATGTTCAACACTTGCAAGATGCGATCGCTTGTGGGGCGCAGTTCCTCTTCACACCCCACGTTGACCCGGCAATGATTCAAGCAGCGGTAGCAAAAGATGTACCTATTATACCAGGAGCGCTGACTCCTACAGAAATAGTTACCGCTTGGACTCATGGTGCAAGCTGTGTGAAAATCTTTCCTGTGTCAGCGTTGGGCGGTGCTGATTATATCAAAAGTTTACAAGGGCCACTAAGTGATATTCCCTTGATTCCTACTGGTGGTGTGACTCTAGAAAACGCCAAAGAAATTTTACAAGCAGGGGCGATCGCTGTAGGGTTGAGTGGTCAATTATTTCCTAAACATCTGGTAACTGAGGAAAATTGGCAGGCGATCACTGAAGCGGCAGGTAAATTGATCGAGCAACTAGCATAATTGGGGATGCAATTATTCAAAACCCACAGTTATAACAGCAATAGGTTACAAATAAAACTTTAAATTGAACGTCATTTGGGTATATTTACGATGAAAAGTTTGATTTCTTCTGACTGGGTGCGTCACTTAAAAATCTTACTTGCTGGTACAGCACTATCCTTAAGTGTGATGGGGGCTAGAATATCTCAAGTTTGGGCAGATTCAAGTGACCAGAAGATTAAACAAACTATTGAGACTTTACAACAATCTGATCGACGTTGGATTCAAATTAATCTCTCAAAACAACGATTAATAGCTTGGGAAGGTGGAAAACCTGTGTATGCTATTTTGATTTCTTCAGGGAAAAAATCTACTCCCACCCGTATTGGTAAATTTCAAATTCAATCCAAGCACAAATCTACCCGGATGCGGGGAAGAGACTACGATGTTCCCAACGTTCCTTATGCAATGTTTTACCAAGGCAATTACGGTATTCATGGTGCATACTGGCATCGAAGATTTGGCACTCCAGTCAGCCACGGCTGCATAAATATTGCCCCCGATCATGCTAAATGGTTATTTAATTGGGCATCAGTAGGGACACCAGTAGTTATCTCTAAAACTCCGATTTGATTTTTGAAAAATCGGCGTTGGCTGATACCAGGTTTAACGTTCCAAGTGATCACATACTTGGGCGTCAAACAGAATTTTTTTTGCCAAAACGCCGTCGCATGGCTACCCCGAAACTGAGCGCGGTGAGTGAACCCAAAATAGTCAATGGTTCAGGAACTGGCTTGAGGTTAGCATTGCTGACTGTAAGTTGAGAACCACCGATAGAATCACCTACATCAATAATACCAATGCCGACATTGTAATTGCCCGCGTTTGTAAAGGAATATTTGAAAACATTGCCGCTAGCAGCTAACGGAATGACTGAGTTATTAATCGTCACAAAAGCGCTGTCAGTGTCGCTAGTTGAGAAGTCCCAGTTGAAATCGAAGACATCCCCAGTTTGGATACCTGTAAAAGTTGTCTTGATTGCAGAACCAAAAGTAGAAAAAACGAAATTGTCAGGATCAGGATCTAAACTGCCAGCAGGTACATCTAAAAACTCTTCTAAAGAACCAGTACCACCACCAGTTGAAACTGTATTAATAGTCCCTGAATTTAATATTGCCTGATCTGATGCAATCGGGTTAACATCACCAATTGTGTTCCAACTAGTCAAATCAAGATTGACTGCATAACTGGGGCTGGCAAGTGATAAACTGCCTAGACTCAATAAGCTGACTGTACCTGTGGTCAAGATTGAATGTTTGAGAGAAATCAACATAGGTCTTAAATTGTGTGAAATTGGGTGATCTCGAAAACAGTACAATTAGGTATCCCCAAGTATAGGCACTTTGGGGATACCAAACTAGAACACAAAGTTATTAATATTATTCATCGCCTGGGGAGTAACATTATCTAACTGAATAAATGGTCGAAAAGTTGCCGAACCCATAAGACCATCACGGTCAATTTGCACAATGGTACTGTTAGCAGTGCGTCCTTGTACCAGTCGCACATAACCATCGGCAAATGCATCACTGCCGTTATACCCATCATGAACTAGGCTATCGAGCAGTTGTATCAGAACAATTTTGTCACTGCCCACAGTAAAATCGGTGATGCGATGACCGACTTCTCGCATACTGGTGTAAACAAACTGATCATTGCCAGCGCCGCCCGTTATTGTTTTGCTACCAGTACCACCGACGATTTTGTCGCTGCCATCAGTACCAGTTAATGGGTCACGACTACCACCACCGTTAATAATATTGATGGAGTCAATGATTGTAGCAGTGGCAGAGATATAAGATGTATCTAAGTCATAGTCAATTCCAGTAGTGAGAGTGAGAGTAACAGTTTCGCTACTCTCCACCAAACCATCATCTACTGGGGTGATGGTTACATCTGCAAAAGATTGACCAACAGCGAGACTGGCAATACCAGTGAGTTGGGTGTAGTCGATACCATTAGTAGCAGTACCATCAATAGTATATTTGACAGCTAGGGCGATATCAGTATCGCCAGTGCGACTAATGCGGAAACTGGCTGGGGAGTTATCAGTTTCGACGGCATTGGTATCAATAGCGCTAATACTGACTGTAGAGTTGAATACGGTTGGGTTAGTATTCAACGCCCATAACTCTCTACCGTTGATACCGTCGTCAGCAGTAAAATAGAGGATGCCGTCAACGTTGGTCAATTGAGAGGGATATAAACCATCAGCCCCAGGTATGCTGTCTTTGACCAAGACAGTACCTTCTGGAGTACCATCACTTGCCCACAACTCTCCACCGTGAATACCGTCGTCAGCAAGGAAATATAGGATGCCGTTAACGTTGGTTGGTTCGGGTTCAAATATGTTGAGGTTTGAATTAAAGGAGGGAACTGAACCCCTAGACCCGGCATTAATATCTTTGACCAAGACAGTACCATTTTCAGTACCATCACTTTTCCACAACTCTCCACCGTGAGTACCGTCGTCAGCAAAGAAATAGAGGATGCCGTTAACGTTAGTCAAATGGGGTTCAAAGTAAAAAAGGGGATCAGCGTTTTCAGGATTAGGAAAAGAATCACCAGCACCAGGGTTGATGTCTTTAACTAAAACAGTGCTTTCTTGAGTACCATCGCTTTTCCACAATTCTTTACCGTGGATGCCATCATCTTTAATAAAGTAGAAAGTGCCGTTGATATTAATTATCTCAGGCGAACCAAAATCAATAAAGCCAGGATCTTCGACCAGAACAGTTCCTTCTGTAGTCCCATCACTCTTCCACAGTTCTCTACTGTTAGCAGTAAAATATAGTGTGCCATTGATATTTACAAATTTGTTTGGATAAGAACTACCAGATCCAGGTTTAATATCTTTAACCAGGACAGTACCCTCTGGAGTGCCATCGC
>JAYGHB010000004.1:78956-83426 GCA_034931985.1 Halotia wernerae UHCC 0503 | reverse complement strand
TTTTCCACAACTCTTGACCATTGATACCATCATCAGCAGTGAAATACAATGTGCCATCGATTTTGGTCAAATCAAAGATATTAGAACTATCAGACCCAGGTTTAATATCTTTAACCAGGACAGTACCCTCTTGAGTTCCATCGCTTTTCCACAACTCTTGACCATTGATACCATCATCAGCAGTGAAATACAATGTGCCGTTGACGTTTGTTAGGTTATATGGTTCCGTCTCGTAGTCATTATTATTACCAGGATAAATGTCCTTTACTAAGTAAAGTTGAGTTGGTACTATTGCGGTACTGGCGTTGTCGGCAATTACAACAGTGGCAGTGATCTTAGAGGCATCAATAGCGTAGTCAGACTGATTAAACAGCGTCAGAGTGACAGTTTCACTGCCTTCTTTGAAAATATCATCTACTGGGCTAATGATTATATCTGCAAAGGATTGACCTACATCAATGGTAATAGTACCGTTGATTTGGTTGTAGTCGCTCTTGTTGTCGGCAGTGCCATCAATGTTATATTTAACAGTCAACGCAGTACTAGTATCGCCAGTACGACTAATACGAAAAATGCCTGGAGTGTTACCATCTTCAGCAGCATTAGTATCAATGGCAGTAATACTGACTATGGGACTGGTTACAGGGGGGTTAGTGTTTAATGCCCAGAGTTCTTTACCGTGAATACTGTCGTCAGTATAGAAGTAAAGAACACCATCGACATTGGTGAGGTCAGAAGAATTAGAACCAGCAGACCCAGGAACGATGTCTTCAACCAAAACAGTGCCATTCTCTGTACCATCGCTTTTCCATAGTTCTTTACCGTGAATGCCGTCATCAGCAAAGAAGTAAACAATACCATTGACGTTGGTTAAATCAGGGAAACTGTTGTTGACTGAAGAAGCAGAATTACCAGATCCAGAGTTGATATCTTTAACTAAAACAGTGCCATTCTCTGTACCATCGCTTTTCCACAATTCATTACCATGAATGCCGTCATCAGCAAAGAAATAGAAAACGTTGTCAACGATGGTCAAGTTGAAAGGAGTGGAACCATCAGACCCAGAGTTGATGTCTTTAACTAAGACAGTGCCGTTCTCTGTGCCATCGCTTTTCCACAATTCATTACCATGAATGCCGTCATCAGCAAAGAAGTACAGAGTGTTGTTGATGTTAGTCAACTCAGAAGGGTTAGAGCTAGCAAACCCAGAGTTGATGTCTTTGACTAGAACAGTACCACCCTCAGTGCCATCACTCTTCCACAACTCATAACCAAGAGTGTCATCGTAAGCATTGAAATAGAGAATGCTAGCGATGTTATTTGCTAGAACAGAGGTATTCCAAAAGATATCTTTAACAAAAACAGTGCCAGCTTCAGTGCCATCACTCTTCCACAACTCGTTACTTTCCGCGTCAACACTGAAAATATTAAAATAGACGATGCCATTGGCATTGATTACGGACTGAATACCATAGTATCTAGGGTCAAGCTGAAAGTCTTTGACTAGGACAGTGCCTTCTTGAGTTCCGTCGCTTTTCCATAGTTGTATAGGCTTACTTCTATTATAAGCAGAGAAATAGAGGTTGCCGTTAACGTTTGTCAGCCTGCTGAAACTATACTCACTAAGAGCATTGTAATCAAAGTCTCCAACTAAAACAGTACCGACATCAGTGCCATCGCTCTTCCACAATTTTTTATTGACGGTACCATCCTCAGCAGTGAAATAGAGGATGCCATCGACATTGGTAAAATTGTAACCAAACCCAAAGTAATAATCGCTTGTAATACCACTGTAGATATCTTTAAGCAGAACAGTGCCAGCCTCAGTGCCATCACTCTTCCATACTTCATTTCCGCGAATGCCGTCATTAGCAGCGAAATATAGAGTGCCATTGATGTTAGTTAGTTGTGGCGAAGAGTTCCGGTCATCATTAGGAGTGGAATCACTAGAGCCAGAGTTAATATCCTTTACCAGGTAGGGTTTAGCCATCATTCCTCCATACATTGCTAAAGTTGCTGATTCAAACAAATAATTGATGCAATTGACTTTGAAGCTATCAATTAAACAAGCTTTGAAAATACCAAACTAGAACACAAAGTTATTAATATTATTCATCGCCTGGGGAGTAACATTATCTAACTCAATAAATGGTCGGAAAGTTGCCGAACCCATGAGACCATCACGGTCAATTTGCACAATCGTGCTGTTAGCAGTGCTTCCTTGTACCACTCGCACATAGCCATCGGCAAATGCATCACTGCCTTTGTAACCGCCAGTCACTAAGCTATCAAGCAGTTGTGTCAGAACGATTTTGTCGCTACCAACAGTAAAATCAGTGATGCGATGACCGACTTCTCGAATGCTGGTGTAGACAAACTGATCATTCCCAGCGCCGCCCGTTATTGTTTTGCTACCAGTACCGCCGATAATGCGATCGCTGCCATTAGTACCAATTAATGGGTCACGACTATCATTGCCATTGATCACATCGTCGGTTTTGATTGCCCACAACTCATTACCGTGGATGCCGTCGTCAGCAGTGAAATAAAGGGTATCGTTGAGGTAGGTCAAATTACTAGGATTGGAACCAGTAGCCCCAGGATTAAGGTCTTTTACCAGGACAGTACCCTCTTCTGTCCCATCACTCTTCCACAACTCATTACCGTGAATGCCATCGTCAGCAGAGAAATAGAGAGTGCCGTTGGCATCAATTAATTGGTTGAAGATATTTATTGAGGCACTAAAATTACCAGCAAATACATTTATATCTTTAACCAAAACAGTACCATTTTTTGTGCCATCAGTCTTCCATAATGTATCGCCATAAGTGAAATAGAGGAGGCTATCAACCTCGGTCAGATTGGAGAAATTGGTAGCATAGTAATATACAGAGTTAATGTCTTTGACTAAAACAGTGCCAGCAGCAGTACCATCACTTGTCCACAACTCTATACTCTTACTAGCAGGTTTGTTAATCGTGAAATAAAGGCTGTCATTAAAGTTTGTCAGTAAATTGATACTTAAACTATCAGAGCTTGCTTGGCTGATGTCTTTGACCAGAACAGTGCCAGCAGCAGTACCATCACTTGTCCACAACTGTTTAGCGTAGCCGTACTGATCGCTAACCGTGAAATAAAGGGTATTTCTTAAATTGGAGATCGAAGAATTATAAAACGATAGGTTGATGTCTGTGATTCTGACAGTGCCAGCAGCAGTACCATCGCTTTTCCACAACTCTTTACCGTGAGTACCGTCGTTAGCAAAGAAATAAAGAGTATTGTTAATGCTGAAGAAGTTGGAGATATTGGAGCCACCAGAGCCAGGGTTAATGTCTTTGACTCTAACAGTCCCAGCAATAGTGCCATCGCTTTTCCACAATTCTTGACCGTAGGTCTGGTCATAATAAGTGAAATAGACAATATCGTTGACATTAATTAAGTTCCAGAGAGTATAATCACTGGTTTTAAGTTTGATAGTGCCAGCAGTAGTGCCATTACTTTTCCACAAATTATAACTATAAGTGCTGCCGCTGCTTTCATAAGCAAAGAAATAGAGGCTACCGTTGACGTTTGTAGGGGTGTATGCGTATGAACGATCAGACCCAGGGAGGTCTTTAACTAGGACAGTACCATTTTGGGTGCCGTCGCTCTTCCATAAATCTCTACGGTAGGTGTAGGGGCTAGTGCCGTCGTCAGCAGTAAAATAGAGGATGTTATCAATATTTATCTGTATGTTAGGATCAGAGCCACCAAACCCAGGAACGATGTCTTTGACCAGGACAGTGCCTGCCACCATTCCATTGCTCTTCCATAACTCCCTACCGTGAATACCGTCATCAGCGGTGAAATAGAGGATACCGTTAAACTTTGTTAAATAGGAGATATCGGAACTACCAAGACCTGTGTAGATGTCTTTCAATGGGTAGGGTTGAGTCAATACTACCGCACTGGTATCGTCGGCAATGGTAGCAGTAGCAGCATTGGCAGATGAATCTACAACATAGTACTGGTAGTACTGATCAAACAAGGTAACACTGACAGTTTCGCTACCTTCTGGGAAAGTATCACTGATTGGAGTAATAGCCAAGTCTACAAAAGATTGACCTGCGGCAATGTTAATACTACCAGTAAGTTGATTGTAGTCTTGGCCGTTAGTAGCAGTGCCATCAATATTATATTTGACAGTTAACGCAGTACTAGTATCACCAATGCGGCTGATGCGGAAAACGGCAGGCTCGTTACCAGCTTCAGCAGCGTTAGCATCAATAGCAGTAATGCTGACTATGGGGCTAGCTACAGGAGTGTTAGTGTTCAATGCCCACAACTCTTTAACGTAGATGCCGTCATCAGCATTAAAATAGAGTGTACCATCGACGTTGGTTAGCTCGGAGATATTGGAACTACCAGATCCAGGCTTGATATCTTCAACCAAGACAGTGCCAGCAGTAGTGCCATCGCTTTTCCACAACT
>JAYGHB010000004.1:0-78856 GCA_034931985.1 Halotia wernerae UHCC 0503 | reverse complement strand
CTCCACCGTGGATGCCGTCGTCAGCAATGAAATAGAGAATATCATCGACGTTAGTCAGACCAGATATCTTGGAACTACCAGCTCCTGAGTTGATGTCTTTAACCAGGACAGTGCCAGCAGTAGTGCCATCGCTTTTCCACAACTCTCCACCGTGGATGCCGTCGTCAGCAATGAAATAGAGAATATCATCGACGTTAGTTATACTGTATATATCAGTAAAACTACTAGATTTTCCTGATCTGATATCTTTAACTAAGACAGTGCCTGCTGTTGTACCATCGCTTTTCCACAACTCTTTACCGTGAGTAACATCATCAGCAATGAAATAGAGAGTGTTGTTGAAGTTTCTCAGGTATGAGGCATTGATGTCTTTGACTTTGACAGTGCCTTGTGTTGTGCCATCACTTTTCCACAATTCATTGGAGTCACTATAGTTATTAATAGTGAAATAGAAAATATTACTAACCTGCGTTAAGTTGTAGAGATAGCCGTCAATATTGAATTCTTTGAAGGGGACGGTACCAGCAGTAGTGCCATTACTTTCCCATAATGTAATTTGCTCGAAATAGTTGCCTTCTTCGTCCTCACTATATTGATTAGTAGTGAAATAGAGTGTACCGTTGACGTTTATTGATGAGGCAATACCAACGAAACTATCAAATTCTTTGACTTTGAAAGTGCCTTCTTCTGTGCCATCGCTCTTCCACAAATCATAATGGTATTCTTCTTCATAGTAATTATTTGTATTAATAACAGAGAAATAGAGAGTGCCATTGATGTTTGCTAGTAATGTAGGAGAAGTATTGCGATCGCCAGTCAGACCGACTACATCAACAGTACCTTCTGGAGTTCCATCACTTTTCCACAATTTATAACCGTCGTTATTAGCTAAAAAGTAAAAGATGCCGTTAAAACTTGTCAGTCCCTGGGGTTCAGCATCTTTAAAGAATAAAGGGAAGATGTCCTTAACCGCGACAGTACCTGCCTTTGTGCCATCGCTTTTCCATAAGCGAATACCTAAAAAATCCTGGTAGTAGTCACCTTCTAAATTGAAACTAGTAAAGAAATAGAGAGTACCGTTAACGCTTGTCAGGTAAGAGTTAGTAGAACCAAGATACCCAGGTACAATGTCACTTACTATGTAAGGTTTAGCCATCACTGCTCCATACTTCGCTAAAGTTGCTGATTCAAAGGCAAGGGCAGCAGTACTCCTTTTGGTTGCCACCTCCAATTCCCAGTCTTCCCCTAGTGCGGTTATCTGATGCCAATACTGTCGCCCCAGTCAGTTCACTCAGGTGATGCACAAATGCTTTGCCTAATTCTGTTTGACCAACATCGCAACCATAGAGTAATACTTGTGCATCATTGCTAAAAGCTCCTGCCCAATTTATTAATTGCCCAGCATAGTGGTTAAGAGTGTGTTGCCCTAGTTCGGTGTTGCCCAGGTACACCCGTCCTGGTGCGCCGTGGGACACTATATGTAGGCTGGTAATTCCCGACTTTGTTGCCAGCATAGCGCTAATTTGTTCTACCCCATCAGAGTCAGCATCCAAGATGACGACTTCTGTATTAGGTAATGCACCTGCTACTAAGCTTTGGTAATCTTCAACTGTAGAGTCGATGAATACCAAGCGGCTTTTACCATTTTGTCTATTGGGCAATTGTAGTGTTTGAGTGTTTTCCATGACAGTTATCTCAATTTTTGATAAAAATAATTAACGCTAACATCATTTTTATGACAAAAGTCAGACTTTTATTTCAATAGCAATTACTAAGTGAATTAACGCAATCACTTTTGAAGCTACTAATTAAAGTCGTGGACTTCTCTTAACTTGTGGAAGAAATTTTTCTTAACAAAACTATACTAAACAGCAATAAGCTATCAGTTAAATTGCTGATATCTCAGTATTTTAGAATAAATGACTAGTACTGAAAAAGCAATGTAAAAATTTTGAAGTGTAAAAGATTTGTCGCTGCTTTATATAGATAAAGGAATAATGAAGAGACTGGCATTGTTTTTCATCCAAATACAGGTGTGTTCAACTTGAAAAAACTTCCCATAAGTGAATGAGGGTTGAGAAAGTGGGTTACTGACTGTAAAAAACTGAGTTTTGGGCTTAGTCGGTATTTTCGCAAAAGACAATTTAAGAGAAATCAAAAATAACTAAAAATCAAGACAATTGAGGTTTATTGGGAAATTTTCTGCGGAAGTTTCCGGAAGTAGAATAACTGAACTTGAAATAAAAAATAGAAGAGGGGACTAATATGATTTACCCCGAATAAATAAGCGTAAATCCTGACAAATTCTGTTTGAAATTACAAGTAAAAGTGTCACAGGTACGGCAGAATCTCCCATAAAACCACAATCAAGCGCTAGAAAATAGATTCACACTGCTTTCTTGGTCAGATATACACCAAGTCAACTCCCTTCTCCTATCAAAGACGCTACGCGAACGGGAGAGGGAACTCTTAACGGGCAATAATAGGCAACAGTGAGGTTTGTTGCCTGTTTGTTCCTTCTCCCACCAGTGGGTCTGAGTCCCCCTTCTTGTGGCGGTAAGCGTTGATGGGAGTCTAAATCTCCCATCACACGCAGTCCCTGTTTCCTGTTCCCTTTTAAATCTCTATTGCTATAACAATTAGCAGCAAATGCCAACCACAGTCAAATCTGCAAGTCAGTACATGCAAACAACTGCATGAGACTGGTTTTGGAAAGCATTCGTGTAACCAGCTTGGGAGCCGTTCCAGAAATTTTGTAGTTTTCAAACTGGCAACTTTTTATTAGCAGATGTGCTTTTGCAGTGCATTTTGAACAGACACGATTAATAGCTATGGAAGAAGCCGAACTTCAAACTTCGTTCCATCTGCCGAAACGAGTAAACTAAATTATAGAAGGTGATGCAACATGCAAAATTGGATACGTTGCTCAGGAACTTTCTGTACAGGTGTAGTATTGATGATGGCGACTTTAGTTTCTTGGTCGCTACCAACTACGGCTGACCCCAGTTCTTCTACAGCTAGAACTGCATCAGTCAATCACAGAAGCATTACTACATCTGATACTCGCCTAGCATCTCTACCTCGTCGGATTGAAATTGATTTGTCTGAGCAGCGCTTACGTGCATGGGAAGGTAAAAAACTAGTGTATTCATTCCGAATTTCCACAGGAAAGCGCTCGACTCCTACACCCACAGGAAAGTTTTTGATTAATTCTAAATATCGCACTAACAGAATGCGAGGCAGAGGCTACAATATTCCTGATGTTCCTTACGCAATGTATTTCCATAGAGGCTATGCGATTCATGGCGCATACTGGCATAATCGATTTGGGATTCCAGTTAGTCATGGTTGCGTGAATTTGCCAGTCAAACAGGCTCGTAAACTGTACAACTGGTCTTCTGTAGGGACTTTAGTAGTAGTGCGTCGATAATACCGTTTCACTCTGCATGTCAGTATGTTTTGGGGGTTAAGAAACGTATTTTTAACCCTCAAGATACAATAATTAATACTTGCGCTCTTTTGGCTCAAACATGGTGATTGCCACTGCGCGATACTGGATGTTAATTCCTGCTGGTGAATAGTAAGCCATTGTGTGCTTCAGGAAATTAGTATCGTCTCTTTGGGGATAATCTTCACGAAAATGAGCGCCGCGACTTTCTTGGCGATTTAGGGCTGATGCTAGAATTGTCTGTCCTACTACCATCAAACTTTGCAGTTCTAGGGCTTCTACAATTTCTGTATTCCAGCAACTGCCTTTATCATCTAAATAAATTTGGGGGTATTGCTGTTGTAATTCTTCTAGTTTATGCAAGCCTTCACTCATTAATTCTTGAGTACGGAAAACTCCACAGAATTGAGTCATACAGTCTTGAAAGGCTTGACGAACTTGGTTAATGCGATACTGTCCTGGTTGTTCTAGCAAGACTTGGATTTGTTGCTTGGCTTCGTTAACATAATGTTGCTCATCTAGCGTTGGTAGTTTGCGGTTTTGCACAAATTTGGCGATCGCTGCCCCAGTGCGTTTACCATAAACTACACATTCCAGCAGAGAATTACTACCGAGGCGATTAGCGCCGTGGACAGAAACACAAGATGTTTCACCAGCAGCAAAGAAACCGTCAACTAAACTCTCGCTACTGTTACGGACTTGACCATCAGTATTAACTGGGATACCACCCATACAATAATGAATTGTCGGGCGGACTGGCATGGGTTGAGTTACTGCATCCACACCTACTAAGCGATGGGCTTCTTCCCAGCAGAAGGGGACGCGACTCATAATTTTTTCTTTGCCCATGTGCCGCAAGTCAAGATAGACAAACGACCCACCAGCACTACCATCGGCATGAATACCCCGACCTGCGCGAATTTCGTAGGCGATCGCTCGTGAGGTAATATCACGAGGAGCTAGTTCCATGCGACTGGGTGCATAGTTGGCCATGAAGCGATTGCCTTCACTATTGATGAGATACGCTCCTTCTCCCCGCACTGCTTCGGAAATCAGCACTCCTACCGGATACAAACCAGTGGGATGAAATTGGACAAATTCCATATCTTCTAAAGGCAAACCGGCGATCGCCGCCATTGCTAAACCATCACCCGTAGAAGCATAATCATTAGAGGTGGTATTATAAACACGACCATAGCCCCCAGTGGCAAACATTACTGCCTTAGCCCGCATCACCTCTATATGCCCATCCAAAATGCTATACATCACCACACCCTTTGCCTGACCTTCTGACAAAATCAGGCGCATTACATACCACTCTTGGTAAATTTGCACACCATAACGCCGCAGATTATTGACCAATTCATGCAAAATTGCGTGACCAGTCTTATCAGCCGCGTAACAAGTGCGGTTGTGGGTATGTCCGCCGAAAGCCCGTTGAGCGATGCGACCATCGCTTAAGCGAGAGAATAAAACACCCATGTGTTCTAAGTCAATTACTACATCCGGCGCTTCTTGGGCGAGAATAGCCACTGCGTCTTGGTCTGCCAAGTAGTCTGAACCCTTAACAGTATCAAAAGCGTGGGCTTCCCAACTGTCTTCTGAATCCACATTTTTGAGGGATGCTGCCATACCACCTTGGGCAGCAACCGAATGGGAACGAATCGGATGGGTTTTAGCAACCACAGCAATATTTAAACTGGGGTCAGTCCGGGCAATTTCCACAGCGGCGCGGCAACCCGCCAATCCACCCCCGACAATAATCACATCATGTTCCAGCATAGTTAGCCCCTGACTGCGAAAAAAAACTGCTGTTCTAGCTGTTCTATCTTAATGGAGCAAGAGGACTGCCATTACAGTCGAAGACTTAACGGCGGCAGTCGCTACAAGTCGGCAGAGCCACTAAAAGGGAACTCTTAACGGGCAACAGGCAACAGGGAAATCCCCATACTTAAAAGTAGGGAGCCAGTCGCGTGGGCGGTGAGTCCAGTGCTGCGGGAGGGTTTCCCTCCGCAGGCAACTGGCGTTAGCGCAGCGGTAGCGAGCTTGCGAGCGTCACCCGAAGGGGTTCCCCGACTTGAGCGTTAGCGAAGCGGTAGCGAGCCTGCGAGCGTCACTGGCGTGGATTTGTATCAGGACGTATTGAAACTTCGTTGCTTGCGCCATCTTGTTTCAAATACTTCGTTTTTTTCATAAATAAATTGAGAGAGAAGTCCTGTAGGCGGGTTTCCCGCCCTAGGGAACTTGGGAGGGCTTGTGACCATTTTCTTTTTCTTTCTTTTGCCTTTTAACTTTTTACTTTTTGGTATTACATTTTTCGCAGCTTAAAGTCAGGTTTGTGATTGAGTTGGAACCCCCTTTCGCTCGTGGATGAATATGTTCTATTTGCAGAGGAACATCTTTAATTCCGCAGTAAGCGCATTGTCTATTCCACTTTTCTAATAGAAACTCTCGCGTCTCATAACCTGCTAACGTTCCTTGCTGGTATTCTTTCCCTTGGATATCAGGGTAACGCTTGTCTCTAACGTAGTCAGTTAAGACTTAATCTGGTCAGATAGGGCTTTTTCAAGCCCCCGGCTTTAGCCGTGGGGTTTCTGACAAATTCCGAAATAGCAGCCTTGTCATTTGTATAATCACTGAAATGGGTGTTAATGTCAGGCTTATGTTGGGTTATATGTGATGAAACTGGATTTAACAAGGTTTTTTCAGGCTTGCAACCCTAGTAAGACTCTGGTTGTAGGCAAAGCAGAAGATAGACAGTATTATATTGATTTTTCTCAAGTGCGTGGTGGCAAGATAATTGAAGAATTGGGGCGAACTATTACCCGCCTTTCACCCAATGAACCAACTTGCCAGTTATTTACCGGACATATCGGCTGTGGTAAATCTACAGAATTACTACGACTCAAAGCAGAGTTAGAACAGCAAGACTTTCATGTAGTTTATTTCGAGTCTAGCCAAAGTCTAGATATGGCAGATGTTGACGTTACTGATATTTTACTAGCGATCGCCCGCGAGGTGAGCCAAAGTCTAGAAGCAATAAAAATTAACCTGAAACCAGGCTACTTTCAAAATCTGTTTACCGAAATTGTCGATTTTTTGCAAACGCCCCTAGACCTTTCAGCGGAAGCTGAATTATCTGTGGGTATTGCCAAAATTACAGCCAAAACCAAAGATAGTCCCAAACTGCGCGGTCAATTGCGGCAATATCTAGAACCACGCACCAATAGCATTTTAGAGTCAATCAACAAAGAATTGCTCAAACCTGCTAGAGAAAAGCTCAGATACCTAGGTAAGAAAGGACTAGTAGTCATAGTAGATAATCTCGACCGAATTGATAACTCTTTGAAGCCTTCTGGTTATTACCAGCCGGAGTATCTATTTGTCGAACGCGGTGAACAATTAAACCAGCTAAATTGTCACGTTGTCTATACAATTCCTTTAGTGTTGCTATTTTCCAATGCTTTAGGAAGGTTAACAAATCGCTTCGGTGTAGACCCTAAAGTTTTGCCAATGGTTCCCGTGCTATTACAAGATAATTCTCACTACCCACAGGGAATCAGACTACTACAACAAATGGTAATGGCGAGGGCTTTTCCTGGTGTTGGTTGGGAACAAAACCGTAATTTAATCACTGAGGTTTTTGATAGTCCTAAGACTTTAGAACGACTGTGTTTAGTTAGCGGTGGTCATTTGCGTAATTTATTGATGTTATTATTTCGCTGTCTTCAGCGGGAAGACCCACCCCTTTCGCGGGAATGCATAGATAAGGTAATTAAACAACGTCGCAATGAGTTAACTTTAGCCATTACTCCCGATGAATGGGAATTATTATTGGAGGTAGCGCAAGACAAAAAGTTGAGAGGTCATGAAAAATACGAACTTTTGCTTCGTAGTATGTTTGTTTTTGAATATCGCGATGAAGATAGTTCGTGGTTTGATATCAATCCAATTTTGGCAGAAGCCAGAGAATTTGAGTTATAGCTATTACCAGGTAGGTTAGGACATAAACTGATCATACAACCCTGACACCATGAGACTTTCAAGTCTATCCCCTGCTATATGACTAATCACCACGAACCAGAAAATTTACTCACTGATCACGAAAGTTCTTTACATACTCTCGTGCGAGCGATTACCCTTTCTCAAGGTCAATTTTCACTGATTTTGCTGCGCTGCAACTATGCGGCGTTACGTCAGCGCATGGTAGAAAAATTGCACCAATTATCTCCTGTAAAAATCCGCGAAATTACCTTACCTACATCAGTTAAAACACTTTACACAAATATTAATGAACAATTGGGAGATGAACAGCCACCAGCGTTGATGGTTTTTGGTTTGGAGTCAGTTAAAGATATTAAGACAGTTCTGACATCAGCTAACCAAGTCCGAGAAGAGTTTAGAAAAAAATTTTCATTTCCGATATTATTGTGGGTTAATGACCAAGTTCTGCAAAAATTTATCAGATTAGCGACAGACTTGGAAAATTGGGCAACGATAATTACCTTTAAAAATACTATTGATGCTTTAGTCAATTTCATGCGGCACAAAACTGACACAATTTTTGCCGATGATACAAATTCTACCCCCCAAATTTGCTGGGAATTAGAAACTGCTTTAAAAGATTTACAAAATTTGGGAGAAGTATTAGAATTATCACTGCAAGCGAGTCTAAAATTTGTAATTGGCTTGAATGATTACCAGCACGATCGCATAGATTCAGCTTTAGTCAATTATCAACAAAGTTTAAGATTTTGGCAACAAAATAATCATTTAGAACGGCAAGGTATCCTGCTAGTTCATATTGCCATAGTTTATGACCGCCAAGCAGAAAAGAATCAGCTGGGCAATCAATTTTATTGGCTAGAGTCTAAAGATTATCTTCAGCAAGCTATTTCTATTTTTGAACAAGCACAACGTCTCGATTTAGTTGCCAAGTATATTAGTAAACTGGGTGAAATTCTGCGACATTTACAAGCATGGCCAGAGTTACAAAACCTTGCTGACAAATCTTTGAATCTGCATCAAGATTATGGTACTCCGCTACAAATAGCTCAAGATTATGGTTTTTTAGCAGAGGTGGCACTACAGCAGTCACACTGGAACCAAGCCAATCAACTCGCTAACCAAGCACTACACATATTAGATAATATTCCCAATTTACCGGAAGATGAATATGTTTTATATCGGTTTATTTTAGCGCGATCGCAGCAGGGTTTAAGTCAAGTTTCAGCCGCAATTATTAATTTAGAAACAGCCAGGGAGGTAAGTAATCATCAGTATGATCCGCAATTGTATATATCTATATTAGAAAACTTGCGATCGCTTTATTTTAATCAATGTCAATATCTCGATGCTTTTAATATTAAACAAGAACAACTCCGAATTGAACACCAATACGGTTTTCGCGCTTTTATCGGTGCTTCTTATCTCAACCCCCAACGCCAGATCATTGGTTCTGCACAGTTACAAATTGAACATCCTGAAACAATTGCTCAAGAAATTTCTGCTTCTGGTCGAGAACGAGATGTCAACCGTTTGCGAGAAAGAATTAGTCGCAATGACTACAAGCTCACTGTTATTCACGGTCATTCAGGAGTAGGGAAAAGTTCCATTTTACAGGGTGGGTTAATTCCAGCATTGCAACAGCAAGCGATTGGAGCGCGGGATGTTCTACCTATCCTGATACGAGCTTACACAGATTGGATAGGAATGCTAAGTCGGTCTTGGATAGAAACTTTTGAAAAACTCAGATGTCAAACATTAGCTATCAATCTCGATTCCATCGCAGCTACTGTAGAACAGTTACATAAAAATGCTGATCGTAATCTATTAACAGTATTAATTTTTGACCAATTTGAAGAGTTTTTCTTTGTTTATACAGACCAAGCTCAAAGGAGACCATTCTATGATTTTTTGCGAGTCTGTTTAGATATTCCTTTTGTTAAAGTTATTTTATCATTGCGAGAAGATTATCTCCATTATTTATTAGAGTTTGACCGTTTATTTGATTTAAGTACTATCAATAATAATATTTTAGATAAAAACATTCGCTATTATTTAGGCAATTTTTTGCCCGGAGATGCTAAAGCAGTTGTGCAGAACTTAACAGAAAAAATTCATTTTTATCTAGAGCCAGAGTTAATCGATAAATTAGTACAAGATTTAGCTGGGGAATTGGAAGAAGTCCGTCCCATTGAATTACAAATTATTGGTACACAGCTACAAACCGAAAAAATTACTACATTAGAAAAATATTGTCAATTTGGCACTAAAGAAAAGCTAGTTGAACGATTTTTAGAAACAGTCATTCATGATTGCGGTTCCGAAAACGAATGTACAGCCCGACTAGTTTTGTATTTACTCACCGATGAAAACAATATTCGTCCTCTCAAAACTCGCGCCGAATTGGCGGCAGATTTAGCAACCGAAGGTGAAACCCTAGATTTAATATTAAAGATTTTTGTCGAATCAGGGCTAGTATTACTTTTACCAGAAATTCCTGCCGAGCGTTATCAACTAGTTCACGATTATCTTGTATCGTTTATTCGTCAACAACAAGGAAGTGAGTTGTTAGCCGAACTCGAAAAGGAACGTCAACATAGAAAGCTGATTGAACAAGAGCTAAAGCGTGCAGAAGCAGCATTAGTTCAAGTAAACGCAGAACTGCGAAAACAACAACTAGCCCTCAAAGAAGCACAAGAAGGCACGAGATTAGAGCGTGAGGGGGTGAGTGCTTTACGACAGTTTGAGTTTGCCCAGTTAGACTCGCTAATATTAGCAATGCAGAGTGGTAAATCTTTACAAGCCTTAGTCAAAGATGGTCGTCCTCTGGAAGAATATCCAACTACCAGTCCTTTGCTAGCTTTGCGAACTATTCTTGATCATATCCAGGAATGTAACCAAATCCAAGGACATCAAGGTTGGGTGAGGAGTGTGTGTTTTAGCTTTGATGGCAAATACATTGCCACTGCTGGTGATGACTGTACAGCGAGAGTATGGAAAGTCAATGGTCAGCAGGTTGCCCAATTTTCCGAACATCAAGGTATTGTTTGGAGTGTGAATTTTAGCCCCGATGGCAAATACATTGCTACTGCTTCAGACCACACAGCCCGATTATGGAACTTAGATGGTCAGTTACTTGCCCAATTTCCAGGACATCAGGGTACTGTCTGGAGTGTATGTTTTAGCCCCGATAGTAAATACATTGCCACTGCTGGTGATGACTGTACAGCGAGAGTATGGAACTTCAGCGGTCAATTGCTTGCGCAATTCCGCAGACATCAAAGAGCAGTCAGGAGTGTGTGTTTTAGTCCCGATGGCAAATTCCTTGCTACTGCTTCCGATGACTGTACAGCCCGATTGTGGAGTTTTGATGGTCAGTTACTTGCCCAATTCCGAAGACATCAGGGAGCAGTTAGGAGTGTGAGTTTCAGTCCTGATGGTCAGTACATTGTCACTGCTGCTGATGACCTCACAGCTCGGTTGTGGAATCTCAAGGGGCAGCAGATAGCCCAATTCCAAGGTCATAAAGGCAGTGTTTGGAGTGTGTGTTTCAGCCCGGATGGCAAATACATTGCCACTGCTGCTGATGATTGTACAGCCAGGGTGTGGCAACTCAACGGTCAGCAGGTGGCTCAATTCCAAGGACATCAGGACTGCGTGAGAAGTGTATGTTTTAGTCCCGATGGTCAGTACATTGCTACTGCTTCATCTGACTGTACGGTTCGGTTATGGCATTTTAATAGACAGCAATTTACCCAATTACAAGGACATCAGGATTGGGTGAGAAGTGTATGTTTTAGTCCCGATGGTCAGTACATTGCTACTGCTTCATCTGACTGTACGGTTCGGTTGTGGTATCTTAATGGGCAACAATTTGCTCAATTTCAAGGGCATCAAGGAGCAGTTAGAAGCGTGTGTTTCAGCCCAGATGGTCAGTACATCGCTACTGCTGACCGTATAGCCCGATTGTGGAATCTCCAGGGACAGCAAATTGCCCAATTCCCAGGGCATCAAGGTACTGTCTGGAGCGTGTGTTTCAGTCCCGACAGCAAATACATTGCTACTACTTCTGATGACCTGACAGCCCGATTGTGGAACCTCAAGGGGCAGGAGCTTGTTCAATTCCAAGGGCATCAAAACTGGGTGAGGAGTGTGAGTTTCAGTCCTGATGGTAAATTTCTTGCTACTGCTTCTGAAGACCGTACAGCCCGATTGTGGAACCTCGACGGGCAGCAATTAACTCGATTTCAAGGACATCAGGGTATTGTCTGGAGTGTGAGTTTCAGCCCTAATGGTAAATTTCTTGCTACTGCTTCTGAAGACCGTACAGCCCGATTGTGGAACCTCGATGGGCAGCAATTAACTCGATTCCAAGGACATCAAGGTACTGTCTGGAGTGTGAGTTTCAGTCCTGATGGTCACTACATTGCCACTGCTGCTGATGACGGCATAACTCGGTTGTGGAGCCTCAGTGGACAGCAAGTTGCTCAATTCCAAGGGCATCACAAGGCAGTTAGAAGTGTGAGTTTCAGTCCCGATGCTAGGTACATTGCCACCGCTGCTGATGACCATACAGCTCGGTTGTGGCCTGTGGAAAATTTAGATCAACTGCTGGTGCGCGGTTTTAACTGGCTGCATGACTATCTTGAGAATAACCCCAATATAAGCGATCGCAATCTCTGCAATCAAAGCAATACTAAAACGCTGTAACTCATCCTTTGTGAAACTTGTAGGAAATAGTTGTACTTTTATAAAGTATAATTAAGAAAAAGATAAAAAAGCCTGGGCAGTAAGGTCGGCCAGTTCGCCGTCAATGCTACCCAAAAGTCGATAAACTTTAATAGTTTTTTATAAAAAGCTATCGATACTTTAGACTTGCAACTAGCTTGCGAGTCTGGATACAAACAAAAATGTAAATTTCCCAGTTGAAGAGGCAAAAAAGGCGTGGGTCAGTATCAACCTGCTCAGCTAAGGCGCTACAACCCAGACGACATCGCTCGTCACTATCGTTACCGTCCCTGGCTTGCTTGGGGACGCTTGTTGAGAATTATCTGGTCTTGTGCGGGATTTATTTTGAGTCTGAAGTGGGACGAATGGCAAAATCAAGTTGAGCAGAATAAGGGTAAACGCGCCACCCAGTTGCGAGAACTGCTCACCCGCCTAGGCCCCACTTTCATTAAAGTTGGTCAAGCCCTCTCTACCCGGCCTGACCTGATACGTAAAGATTTCTTAGAAGAACTTGTCAAGCTGCAAGACCAACTGCCAGCATTTGATAATGCGATCGCTTATAGAATTATTGAAACTGAGTTAGAGCGTTCAATTCCCGAAAGTTTTAGTGAATTGTCGCCTACACCAGTTGCAGCTGCTAGCTTGGGTCAAGTATACCGGGGTCGTTTAGTTACTGGTGAAGAAGTCGCAGTCAAGGTACAACGTCCCCACTTACGCCCAGTCATCACACTTGATTTGTATCTAATGCGCTGGGCTGCGAGTTGGTTAGCTCCCTGGTTACCCCTGAATCTCGGTCACGACCTAACTTTGATTGTGGACGAATTTGGCACGAAAATATTTGAGGAAATTGACTATATTAATGAAGGTCGCAACGCGGAAAAATTTGCTAGCAATTTCCGCAATGACCCGCAAGTGAAAGTTCCCGGTATTTACTGGCGTTACACTAACACCCACGTTTTAACCCTGGAATGGATTAATGGCTTCAAACTGACAGATACTAAACGCATCCGTGAAGCAGGTTTAGACCCAGAGGAGATTATTAAAATTGGTGTCACTTCAGGTTTACAACAGCTACTAGAACACGGTTTCTTCCACGCTGACCCCCATCCCGGCAATTTGTTTGCTATGCCCGATGGTCGCATGGCTTACATTGATTTTGGCATGATGGATCAGTTAGAGGAAACCACTAAAGAAACACTGGTGGATGCCCTAGTACATTTAGTTAACAAAGACTACACAGATTTAGCCGAAGACTTTGTAAAATTGGGTTTTCTGACTCCAGACACGAATATTTGTCCAATTATCCCAGCTTTAGAGTCAGTGCTGGGAAATGCTATTGGTAGAAACGTCGGTGATTTTAACTTCAAAACCATTACCGATGAGTTTTCGGAACTGATGTATGAATATCCTTTCCGAGTTCCTGCCAAGTTTGCTTTAATTATTCGTTCTCTAGTGACACAAGAAGGCATTGCCCTCAGCCTTAACCCTAACTTCAAAATTATCGAAGTGGGTTATCCTTACATAGCACGGCGCTTGCTGATGGGAGAATCTCCAGCACTACGGCGGCGATTACTCAATGTGTTGTTCAAAAATGGTAAATTCCAGTGGCAACGCTTAGAGAATTTAATTGAAATCGCTCGTACTGATGGCAACTTTGATGTTGTACCCACCGCCAAAATGGGTTTGCAATATTTGCTGTCTGATGAAGGTAAATTTCTGTGGCGACAGTTGGTGTTAGCGCTGACCGAAGATGACCGCCTCCACACCGCAGAAGTGCAACGCCTGTGGAATTTAGTTAAAGATGATATCGGGCCAAATCGTTTATTAAATGTAGCGATTGGCATGTTGACAGATTTATCTAAAGAAAGCGTAGCGGCGATTCTCCCCAAAGCTACATCCCTAGCTGCTTTTACAGAAAATCAGTCACTAAATAACAACTAATTTAATCCCAATCAGGAGTTTTTATGTACTATTTCCCTCTACAACCGCCATATCTCTTACTAATTATGGGGTTTTTCATCGCATTAACTTCTGGTGTAGCCTTATCTGGAACTTTGAAAGTAATTGTACAGAAGTGGTCGAGCGATCGCCAAGAAAATCCTCAGCCACGTTCTTATTTAAAACAGTTATTGGTGCCATTTCTGGGTATAACCAGTGGTATTTTTCTGTTTCTTTATTCGGGTTTACAAATATTTGGCTTTCCCTCTTCCCTAGCTTTAGGAGTTGCTTTACCTCTAGGCTTATTGACTTGTTTGCTGGTTTGGTTGCAGTTAGGAAGTATGTTAGATTTTGCCGAAAGTCGAGGAATGCAATCTCTAGATTTAGATTCTTGGTCTTAATACCCTAGTATTGTATCAAGTTTAAATTAATGGGTAAGTTCAGTTAGTAGTAAGGACTTTAGTCCTTATTTTCTAAGCACTAAAGTGCTTACTACAAACCCTCAAAGCTATATTGACAGACCACTAATCCTCGTTTAGCCACTGCAAAATACTAGCCTGGCTTCCTAGCAACCCTTTATAAACTAGAGATTCCGGTGTCATAGACTCAATTGCGGTATATAGCTTAGACCGGAGAATTGAGTCTTTTTTGATCTTGCTACAATCTCTAAAATATGTCCGAATAGTAAAAAGCGCTGCTTCATACTTTGGTAGTCCCCAAATTACCTGTCGTTCAATTCGCAGATAAAGTCTAGGATGCTGTGAATCAAAGCTTCTACCATGCCATTCACTAACTGATAGTTGAGACGGTGGTTCGGGATGGTGATTGAGGCGGGTATCGGTGCTTAAACCCCAAGCAAAGCGCACCATTGGTTCCCTGTCAATCATAGTATTAACAATCGCGTCTGCTCGCCGATTAATTTTTTCCATACCTGCCACAGGTGTATGTATCGCGGCAAAGTCTTGACCAATTTTTGCTTCGGCTGACCAGTGATTGGGATAACATAGATGAACCGCACTCAGCCAGTTACTACCGTCCTGAGAACGGCAGATAACTGTTAGGTCTTCCTGTATCTGTGTCGTTAAAGCATCTAAGATAGACGCATAAGCTGGAATAGCTAAATTATCTTGTGTTTCGACTTGTTGTAATTGCCAGTCTGCATCTAGATAAAGTGTTTCTTGAGTGAGGTAACTGTGAAATCTGAAGGTGTTAGCAGTGGATTTTTGGCAGTCAAAGTATTGTGGGTGTTCGTAGGTAAGGCGATTAATGATTAAACAAGCGATCGCTCCAGCTACAGCCTCAGAATAGTTGTAAGTTTGATAATATTTACTCAACCGTTCAGCACGGGCTAAAAGCTTAATTTGACGGTAATGTCTAAAATTTTCATCAATTTGAAATACCTGCTGGTCAGCCTGAGTGTTACCTAAACAGGAACCAAAAGGCATCATTCCTGGCTTAACTTCGTAGCGTCCACTCATCAGGGGGAAGTAGCAAACTTCACCATTAAAGGCTTCAACTGTCTGAGCTTCCAAAAGTAAGTTATTCACAACAATAGGTTTTACTATAGTAATCCGGTTTGATTTGGTGAATCACTCGTAGAGGCAGGGAACAGGGGACAGTAAAGAAATTATATGAGGTGTAGTGAATTTTTTCACAAATCAAATATGAGTCCTATATAGGTCTTCGTATAACCATTTTTCAGCATATTATGATCAAGACAGAGGGGACAAACAACTGACAACCAACTACTGACTAATTTCTTTCCACCCATGCAAGGGTGCTATATTTTTAGTAACTGATTCGATGATGATTGGGGGCGCTTCTGAGATCAAGATACTAGGATAAACTGCTGTTCCCCAAGTAGGATGCACTAATACACAGCATTTGTTTTTAATTACTGGATATTTAAGTAACGCTTTGACAACTGCTGTATCGTTATGGGGAATTGCTCCAGGATGAGAAAGTAAAGGATAGCCGGTGCGAGGATCTATGAGGTCTGCTAGATAACCGCGATCGCGTAAACTAAATGCTAGATCGCAGCCAAATTTCATAAACTTTTCCCGCAGGTGTTCTTTTTCTCTCTCTACTTTTTCTGTACTTTTAACTAACGGACATCGTGATTGCTGTAAGACAATCACAACCCATAAAAAAGGTTGCTGTTTCCAATCTGGTAATACCCGTTCGCAGTTGGCACAGATATACTGACTGGGAGAATGAATGGAAATCTGCACCGCTTGTCCCGTTTGGCCAACCAAATTCATGGGACAGCCTTGCTCCGAAGTGTAAACTCTAGAATAGTTCACTAACATTAATTCGGTTTTTGCAAGTTTTAAATTATTCCTTGATATTGATGATAACTCTTAACACTTCATAAAAATCATCAATTTTATATCATCTGATATGATTTATTTAAAGATTTTGTCGTAAGTTGTGAAATTTTAATCAGATTTTTATTGTTTATTAACTTGTAAAGTCATTACCTACCGTAGCTAGCAGAGGTAAGCGATCGCACGTTGGGAAAAGTTTCGTTTTAATCCCCCACCGTCTCGCCAGCAGTTGCTTGTCACCGGATTGAGTGGCAAGTTTAAGGTGACTCAGGGGTGTCAACAGCATAATTTAAGTTTATTGTCAGAATATCCAAACTGTGGGGCAAGGTTTAAAGCTCCAGCATTATGGGTTGATGGTTGGTGTCAAAGGTGTTTTTTGCCGTTTGGGGAGATAATGAAGTACTAAAAAGGAGTACATTAGAATTTAACTAAAATCCAACTTAGAAATTATTTCAATATTTTAAAGAGTAAAGAACTAAAGTAAATGACTACAAATAAAATTACACTTTCCCAGTTAGAAAGCTTTTTAATGGGGGCTGCGGATATACTGCGGGGCAAGATGGATGAATATTACAAGCGATCGCCCGTGTCAATAGAGTAGGAGAAGAACACAAAGATAAAGGCTTTGTCGTAGATTATGTTGGCATTGGGCATCATCTTAAAAAAGCTTTAGATACTTATCAAGAGAAAGAACAACAAGAAATCATTAACCAAATCAGCAACGAACAACAAGAAATCAATGATTTAATCTTAGCACATCGAGAAATCTGGGAATTATTAGAACAATACAACTTAACAGATTTTTCTGATGCTGATGCTTTCTATGATTTCTTCTATAATGAAGATATCCGCTTTGCATATATTCTCGCCTTTAAAAAACTCACCAAAGCTTTTAATGTGGTTATGCCACGTAAAGAAGCCCTGGATTACTGGCAAGATTACAAAAATTTTATTGCTATTAATAACCTAGCTTATAAACACTTTCGAGATGCGCGTTTTAGTCTCAAAGGCATACCTGAAAAACTGCGTAATATCGCCGATGAATTTCTCAAATCTAACGGAATTGAGCAGAAAGTCGCTCCACTTTCTATTATAGATGATAACTTTGAAACCCTTGCCAACAGCCACATCCGCACAAAAACTAAAGCTGCCACAGTAGAACACGCGATTAGGCATTCTATCAACTTAAATCTTAACGAAGATCCAGAATTATTTCTTTCCTTCGCTGAAAAGCTAGAACAAATACTAACAGAATTTCAAGATAATTGGGAAAGCATATATGCAGAAATAGAAAAATTGAGAAAAGAGATTAAATCAAAGGAACAGGAAAATACTTATGGGCTAGATCGTAAAAAACAAATGCCAATTTTCCGCATTTTCAAAGCCCAGCTATTTGATCACCGCGAACTTAATGAAGATGAGATTACCCAAAATGTCAATTTAACTTTACATACCTTCAATTTGATTAAGCAAGAAGTTCAAACTGCTGGATTTTGGACTTCAATTCCTGCACAAAACCGACTAAAAGAAGAATTACAAAAACTGTTCCTTTCTCCTGATTTTGCCTCCTATACTAATATTTTTAAACAAATCTAACTTTTCCCAGTTGATAGCTTCAATTTTAAACGGCTATAAATCAATATGGTTCAATTAGGGTTAAAACTACTTTGTTAAAGTCAATTTTTTTAACGTAGACGCGTAGCGGCGGCTACCGCAGAGGCGCAGCGAAAAGTTGTCATGAGGGTTTCCCTCCGTAACAAACTTTTCAAAACAGAGGACTCACAGAGAAGAGAAAAACGCTTAACCCAAGCGTATTAGCTATAAATAACATCTAACCACACGGGAATTACAGGTTTACCTTCATCCAAAGATGCGTAGACGCGTAGCGGCTTGTCGTTAGATATCGCCTTTGTTCTGTCATGCTCTATCAGTGCAAGCGATCGCTCCTGTGTTTCTGACAACAACATAAACTAAAAACATTGTATTTGTGTAAAGCCAGCAGTCGGATTTGAACCGACGACCTTCCGATTACAAGTCGGATGCACTACCACTGTGCTATGCTGGCGATTTTGGTTATTAACTTTTAGATGCTAACCAGTTTCCTATTATATCACAAAAATGCTATTTGTCTACCCTTTACAACATATTCTCAATAACTTTAAATTCAAAAGTGAACTACCTACACTGACGCTTGGCGTACAGTATAGGCTTCCTGCCCAGCAAATAGCGTAGTAGTAGATTTCTTGCGTCCTCTATTACTCCGACTTACACCTGGACAACAGGCTTTATCCTCCGTTCTAGAGGTCAAAATTCGTAGTCCTACCCTTCGCGTACATTTCGAAGGTTAATAGCTGCGTTGATATCTCTGTCGTGCTTAGTTTGGCAATGCTCACAAGTCCAGGTTCTGACATCTACTTGATTTCTACAAGCTGCACACTCGTGACTTCTAGTCATGAGTTAGGCGCTCCATACTTGAGTGGATTCGTGTTAAAATAGTATAGCCGCCGTCGGTGCGCCGGAGGCTTTAAACGCCTGTGGAGAATTCGTAAGACCTGGATTGCTCTAGGCGGAGATCGTTGAAGCAGGAATCGCGTGACTTCTAGTCATGCGAGGTTCAATAAGGCATATATGAAAAGTTAAAGATTACCTCTATATAGAGGTAATCTTTTTGATTAATGGCGGTAATTAAAATACTACCAGATTACATCTAAGTGCTATTCTTCTTCCTCTAAATTATCTTCGTTGTCGTCGTCTTCTTCTTCATTAGATTTTGCGACAGAGTTAGCAGAAACTATAGCTCCCATATCTAGCTTTTGACGTACTAATTCCTTAATTTGTTCAGCAAATTCCGGTTTTTCTTCTAGGTACTTGATGGCATTATCTCGTCCTTGGGAGATGTTATCACCGTTATAGCTGTACCAAGCTCCTTTGCGAACAATCACGCTAGTTTCTTCTGCTAAGTCAACTAGACAACCTAAGGTTGAAACCCCTTTACCAAAAATAATGTCAAATTCTGCAATTCTGAAAGGCGGCGCTACTTTATTCTTAGCAACTTTGACTTTAACGCGATTACCAAATTCCTCTGTGCCTTTTTTCAAGGTTTGAATCCGGCGAATATCTAAGCGCACCGAAGCGTAAAATTTCAATGCGTTACCACCAGTTGTTGTTTCTGGGCTACCGTAGGTGACACCGATTTTTTGCCGCAACTGATTAATAAAAATTACTGTGCAACCAGATTTACCTATGTTACCAGTAATTTTTCGTAAAGCTTGGCTCATCAATCGCGCTTGCAGACCAACATGGGTATCACCCATATCGCCTTCAATTTCGGCACGGGGAACTAGCGCTGCTACGGAGTCAATAACTACAATATCAACGGCGGCTGAGCGAACTAGCTGATCGACAATTTCTAATGCTGATTCACCAGTGTCAGGTTGAGAAACTAGTAAATTTTCAATGTCTACACCTAAAGCCGCAGCATAAGTAGGGTCAAGAGCGTGTTCAGCATCAACAAAGGCAGCAATCCCGCCATTTTTTTGCACTTCGGCGAGGGCATGTAGTGCTACTGTGGTTTTCCCGGAACTTTCCGGCCCATAAATCTCAATCACCCTTCCCTTGGGTAAACCGCCACCCAATGCCAAATCCAACGTCAGCGCCCCAGTGGAAATAGTCTCCACTCGCATCCGGGTAGCATCGCCTAGGCGCATGATTGCTCCTTTGCCGAAGCTGCGTTCAATCTGGTTGAGTACTATATTCAACGCTTTTTGCTTGCCAGAAGTATCTGTGTTGATAGCCATTCCTGCCTCTAATGCCTCTAAAAATATATGGATTTAAGGAGTGTTGCTTTGGGAGTTTGAGTAGAACAGATATACTATTTTAACCAGAAAATTCTAGAATAGGACTTCTCGAATAAAAAAGGAAGTGTGACAAGATCCTAACCTGAACGCTACCTGATTGGAGTAATTCTGCACTATGATATCAACTTGAATTTAGAGATAGCTTGTTTTAGGCGGGTAAGTAATACCGTTTCACTTTAAAGTTGATACATTTGGGCAAGCAGGGGGAGTAGGGGTAGCAGGGGAGGCAGAGGGAGTAAGAAAAGTAATTTGTATCAATAATTTCGTGAAATAGTATAAGAGATTTTTATAGCGTTTATCGGTTGTAGGCAATACACTTCGGCAGATGATTTCATCGTGTTTACCCCAGTTAATGGGTTGAGTAGCAATGCCAATTTCAACTACACCATTAGCGATGGTAGCTTAACTAATACTTCTAAAGTTGCGATCGCAGTTGGTGCTAAGATTACTGGCACTAACCAAAACGATACTATTTCTGGCACCCCAGGGGATGATGCGATCGCCAGCAAAAGAGTTAATAGTTAAGATTTTTAACTATTAAGTTATAAGTTTTTTTAATCATCCTCCATACCAGCAGCCTGATCCACTTGACATTGGTTGCATAAACCAAAAAATTCCAGAGTATGGTAAAAAACTTTAAACTGATGGTTGGATTCTAGCTGGTCTTCTAGGTCATGGACAGGACATTGATTAATAGGAATGGAAATACCACATTGCAAACAAGTTAGGTGGTGTTTGTCTTGCTGCGCTAAGCTATAGAGAGCTTCACCGTTAGCCAAAGTCCGCACTTGAACCATGCCTTCCAGTTTTAAAGCTTCTAAAGAACGGTAAACGGTGGCTAAACCCATACTTTCATTGCGATTACGTAGTTTTATGTAAATATCCTGGGCAGAAATGCCTTGTTTAATGCTTTTCAGCAAGTTCAAAATACGCTCTTGACTGCGGGTGCGTATGGCTCTCATAGACAATTGTTTAAATTTGCCACTGTAGTAGAAGCTGTTATACTAGCTAACTAATACATTAACTGTAGCTGCTTCATAATCTTATTTTCACTCAGTTGGAGCAGAAAGTTATAGTATAGCGATCGCAGCATTCAGCAAAAGCCTGTGCAAAGCAAGTATCTAGCCAAAATTTTCGTGACCCTTCGTCCTTCAGTCTTAGACCCTGCTGGTGTGGCTGTACAATCTGGTCTTCAGCAGATGGGATACGACAATGTTGAACAAGTGCGGATTGGTAAGTATATTGAACTGCTAATCACTTCGACTGAAGAGAAAAAAGCACGTCAAGACCTTGATAACATCTGTGACCAAATGTTAGCCAATCCGGTAATTGAAAACTACCGTTTTGAGCTGATAGAGGTCGAAACACAGACGGGAGTCTTCTAGGGACTAGGGAATAGGGAATTGGGAATGGGGAAATCTTTTTCCAATACCCAATCCCCTATCGCCTATCCCGAATGACAAATCACAAACGAGAAATGACAAATGACAAAATTCGGCGTTGTTGTTTTTCCGGGTTCTAATTGCGATCGCGATGTTGCTTATGTAACCAGAGATTTACTGGGACAACCAACCCGCATGGTTTGGCATCAAGAAACAGACATTGCCGATTTAGATGTAGTAATTATACCTGGTGGCTTTAGTTATGGTGATTATCTGCGCTGTGGAGCCATTGCGCGGTTTTCTCCTGTGATGCAACAGGTGATGGAACATGGGAAACAAGGCAAGTTTGTTCTGGGTATTTGCAACGGTTTTCAGGTATTAACTGAAGCAGGACTTTTACCAGGAGCATTGACAAGAAATCAGGATTTACATTTTATCTGCGATCGCGTCCCCCTAAAAGTTGAGCGTACCAATATTTCTTGGACGCAAACTTATACAACAGATGAAATAATCATTTTGCCTATTGCTCACGGTGAAGGGCGATTTTACGCTGACAAAGCGACTTTATCAGCGATTGAAGACAATGGACAAGTAGTTTTTCGCTATGCAGGGAATAATCCCAATGGCTCCTTGAATAACATTGCGGGAATTTGCAATCGTCAAGGCAATGTTTTAGGAATAATGCCACACCCAGAAAGAGCTTCTGATGCCATGCTTGGGGGTAATGATGGGTTGAGGTTGTTTCAAGGTTTATTAGAGAAGGTTATGGTGTTGGTATAAAGCCTCAGCGCCTATTATCACGAACAAGGGATACAGCAATGTTGTATCCCTTATTTTGTATCTTCATGAATAGAATTATTCCGATAACTTTGTCAAAATTAAATGCTGATGTTTTCCATACAACTCTACATCTGATATGTCCCAAGTTGGGAAAGTATTCACAATCACTATACTATCTCAACTAACTTGATAAATTGCTAATTAAATCAATAATCTAGACAAAGGCAAATTTATACAATAGGTGAATTACCTAATGTCTATTCCAGAGTCAATTAAACAATTTATCAAATGGATACAGACTTTTGATAATCGAATTTTAAAAAATGAATATGATGTAGAACAAAAATTTATCTTGCCAATGTTTCAGTACCTCGGCTACCCAGATAAATATCGCCGTAGTAAACATCCGTTAAAAATATACAACTCAGTAGAGCAGGTAAGAAAACTAGAAAATGCTCAGTTCTATTTTGCTACTGATGATATTATCAAACAAAATGTAGATACATCCTTACTTATTGTTATATGTTTAGAACCGCAAGCAACTAATTTTAAAGAAGCTACTGAGCAAGCCAAGTTTTACGATAACTATCTAAATCCATTATTTTTTATGGTTACTAATGGTTATAAAATAAGTGTTTTCCGACGAATCGTTTATCATAAAGAAGAACTTATTTTTGATATAGATACCGATTTACTGATAAATAACGAAATAGCCTCAAAATTTTATAATCAACTCAATTTTAGTTTTGTTAAAAATATTGATAAAAAAACAGCTAATGTTCTGGCACACTCTCGATGCAGTTTTACAAAAAAAGCATTAGCCTGCCATCCAGAGTTGCAAGATATTTTAGCAAAAGCTGATTTTGAGCCTTCTACTAAGCGAGAAATCAATCGCTTGACTGTTGTAAAACCTCAAGTTTTAATTGAGTGTAAATTATCAAAAGCTTTTGAAGAAGGTAATTGTCAAATACAGTTCAGTAGTATTGCTCTAAGAAGTTTAAAAATTAGCTTAAATCATCAATATATTTTAGGGAGTTTAATTACAGGATTGCATACTCAAACAAGCTGGGGATGTCGTCATTTTCTAAAGCAGTTAGATAAAAATAATTTTGAGGTATATTTAGGTCAAACAACGGTAATTTTATCAGATATAGAAACTAGGGAATTATGTTTGTGTATTGATGCAGTTTGCCAAGAATATAAAAATTCAATTATCGAATTTGAAGATACTTTAGAAACTTGGAATTTTGAATTTGTAGAATTTTCAGGAGTTCGAGGTTTTATTCTTCTTTCTGTAAACCCAAAGCTTTGGGAGTTAATGCAGAGGTTTGCCAATGAATTTAATTATGCTCAAGGTAAATCAGAGTGGCATATATTTCATCAAGAAGATGTTTCAATTCGTATAAGTAGAGGGATTTACGATCATGCATATATCCTTCCTCAAATTGATCCAAATTTTTCTTTATTATCTAATGATATAATTAACATAGTATATGAAATAAATGATGTTTCTTCTCAATTATTTGAAAGAGGAGAAATTACTTCATGGCAGCAAGATATTGGTTCACGGGGTATTTGGACAGCTAAATATACTCAACAATGGTTATTAAATAAATATATTCCCAAAGTTGTGGAGTATTACTCTCAAAAATTTAAGTTATCTAAAGCAGAATTGCCAAAAAATATAGTAAATTATCAAAGCGATCGCACTCCTTTAAAAGATATTAATGATATCAAAAAATTAGTCCCATATCTACAAGATATCCAAGCATGGCTAAATACGTATGTTGAAAATATTGCTGCTTCAATTTTACGCAACTATTACCAAACTTTTACAGATTTAATACGAAATACTGATTCTTCAATCGTAGGTGTAGACTATATTACAAGAAACTTGCATAGGATTAATTGGGGGAATACACCAGATAAATTATTTAGCAGTTGCATAAACTGGAATTTTAAAGATGCTATGCAGTGCCTGAATCAGCAAGTAGCTAGAATAAACAGTTGTGAATATGAAAATAGTTTTAAAGCAGATTTAATCACTAGAATATTTATCTGGATTATAGAAAATGGAAAAATCCGTTTTTCTCAAGCTCAGTTAAATGCTGCAAAACAGGCTCTATTACCACTTTGGGAACTTAGTCGTTTTGAAACACGCCATGTTTATCTTCATCGTGGAATATTATAGCAGGGGACAGGGAACAAGGGACAGGAGAGAAGTGCGGTCTTCTCCCTACAGCCCTTCTCCTTTAGGAGACGCTACGCGTAGCTTGCTTAAGCGCATGGGTACAGGCATCCTACGGCAGGCGCTAGCCTCTCCCAAAAGGAGAAGGGGAGACGCTACGCGAACGGGGGAAAGGTTTGAAAGTTTGTTGGTGTCCGGGTTTTATGATCAGTTTATGTCCTAAACTAACTGGCTATCGCTATAGATAAATTAAGTTGATAAACTACAGCTATCTGTGTAAAAAATATTTTGTAATTTATTGCTGATACAAAATCTCAGTCAATTCACATAATCTGCTGTAAATTTAACACAAATCCAGGCAGCACATTTTCTCCTGATAAACTAGTCGGATTGTCTAATATTTCTACATCTTTGTCTGGACGATAAATTTCTACTCGTTTATTTTTACGGTCAATTAGCCAGCCTAATTGAGCGCCATTTTCGATATACTCCTGCATTTTCTCTTGTAAATCCTTTAGAGAATCACTAACAGAGCGTAACTCTACTACAAAATCAGGACAAATTGGGGCAAATTTTTCTTGTTGTTCTAGGGTTAAAGCATTCCAACGCTCAATTTTCACCCAAGAAGCATCCGGAGAACGTTCTGCACCATTGGGGAGGGTAAAACCAGTTGAAGAGTCAAAAACTTCGCCTAAATTACTCTGAGAATTCCAAATATCTAATTGAGTGGTAATTTTAACATTACGCCTGCCAGTATCACTACCTGTAGGTGGCATAATTAATAATTCCCCTGATGCTGTGCGCTCAAATCTATAATTACTATTTTTCTGACACATTTGGAAGAACTGGTCATCGCTCAATTCAATTTTCAATTTGAGGACAGGAGGGAAGGTAACTGTAGCAGCGTTCATAGGTTATCCTGAGCATCTTACTTTCTAGTTTAGTAGTGATCGCTTGATGAGATCATGGAGAGCGATCGCACTTTAATTATTCCTGTTTAATTATTTTCGGAAAATGCCGCTACATTTGGTGTCAATATCTTCACAGCCCATCTTTACCACACAATTTCTCCCTTGTGCTTTGGCTTGATAGAGTCCCAGATCAGCAGCAGCAACTAACATAGCGCTCGATGACTGGTTATGAGGAATAATGGTTGCCAAGCCAAGACTTAGTGTGATGAATTCACTGACCTGAGAATTTGGATGAGGCAGGTGTAATGCCTTAACATTAGACTGGATTTCTGTTGCAACTGCAACGGCTGCTTCGACATCAGTATTTGGCAAAATGACTGCAAACTCTTCTCCACCATAGCGAGCAACTAAATCACCAGAATGTTTAACTGCCTTCTCGATTGCCTTAGCAACATGTCTGAGTGCATCATCTCCTGCCAGATGACCATGTGTATCGTTGTAAAGCTTAAAGTAATCAACATCACACAAAATCAAAGATAGCCAGGCTTGCTCTTGTGCCGACCGTTCCCACTGTGCATTGAACGTGTCGTCAAAGCAGCGTCGATTTGCCACTTGGGTCAGACCATCCGAACAGGCAAGGCGCTGTAATTCCTGGTTTGCTTGTTGTAATTGACGGTAAAGTTCCGATTGCTGAATGGCGATCGCAGCTTGAGATGCTAGCTGGTTAAACAAGTTAATCTCCGATTGCTGCCATTGTCTGGTCAATACCTTCGCCAATTTACGAGGGTGAGATGATGATGCTTTAACCATTAACTCCCATTTCTTTGAGGGTTGGCAAAAACAATCAGTCCTAAAAATTCCTTTAAGGTTTCCTACAAGGGTTTTTTAACGTATTGACAGCAGGATAAGGGTTTCAGATGAAAAACCACCTTTTCATCGAAACGCTTATGTATGCTTAATTTTGCCACTTTTGCCAAAATTTATCTAGGCTCTTATTTTGGCAAAGGTATTGCTGGTATTACGGCATTGATGAGCAATCAATAATCCCCACAAACGCTTTTGATGCAAAATAGGAACAACAAGGTTTGCCCGGATTTGTAAACTTTGGAGAAGGTCAATGTGACATGGCGATAATCCAGCAGTTTCCATGTCTTCAATCGCTCTGGTATTGCCTTGTTGATAGTAAGCTGCACGTGTAGACTGAAAGCACGTATCCATGACATTAAATCCAAGAATGGACATGCAGCCTTGTGCTAAGGATTCTACAGCAACAAACCCACTCCAGTCTGGCTTGAACTGATAGATCACTACTCTGTCTACCTCAAACAATTGTCGAACTTCGGCTGCTGTGGTTTGCAAAATCTCGTCTAACTCCAACGATTGTCGGATGCGCTGCGTCACAGCAGCTACAATTCGCTCAGACTCGCTTTGGTGTTGAACACGCTGCTCAATCTGCTTACAAGATACCGAGGCTATAGTTAATGTGCTTGAATCAAAATGAGGAGTTGTAGTGGCAGGCACTGCACTAGGTCTGGCAATCAAATAGCCTTGAGCAAAAGTTGCGCCTCGTTCTCGCAGCCAGTTCAACTCCTCGATGCACTCAATTCCTTCAGCAACAGTGCGAATGTTTAACTTTTGAGTAATTTCTAGAAGCTTCTCGGTAATCGAGGCTTTGTAAAGGTCTTGATGGACATCTCGGATTAATCCCATGTCCAACTTAATAAAGTCTGGACGTAACTGATGCAGCAAGTTCAGGCTGGAATAGCCAGAACCGAGGTCATCAAGGGCTATTAAAAAACCAGCATCCCGGTAGTATTGCAGCACTGCCTTGAGATGGTCTAAATCTTGAGGATTATCTGACTCGACGACTTCAAAGACAACTCGCTCATGGGAAATGCCAGCATTATCAATTGCCTCGACTGTACTACGTAGGCAAAAAGCAGGATCGTAAACTGTTGTTGGTGCAAAATTGATGAAGATCTGCCCGCTTACTTGATGTCGGCTGAATTGATTGATTGTCCTGAGGCGAGCAAGTTGGTCGAGTTGTGGCAGAAGTCCGGCTTCGGTTGCTAACTCCAGGATTGGTACTGGCGGCACTAAATTGCCTTGTTCATCTAGCCCTCGCAAGAGCGCTTCATATCCATAAATTTGGGATGTATCCTCGATTAAGACGATTGGTTGGAAGTGAGTGGTGAATCGTTTTGTTGCTAACATTTCAACTAGCCAGTCAGACTGACTGAATTTAATGAAGCGCTGCAATGAGGCGATATCACTAAAATCCTGGAGTTGAGGTTGGATATCGCCTTGGATGAAAAGGACTTGCGTCTCTTTTAATTCTCTCGGCGCAAGGAATTGACCCAGGTTACGAGCAATTTCTTGAGCCTGTCCAGGTCTACAGTTCAAACTTAGTCCTAGTCGCTCGTGCATCAGTTCATACTTAAGGGCGAACTGCTGTAGGTAGGAGGTGACTTTTTGAAGAGTATGGGGAATGGGGAACCAGAGAAAGAGCCTGCCTGCTTCTCCAGCTCGGCAACGCACAATATGGCGACAAGCACAAGTCTTGGAGATAGGACATTTTCGGCTCATAAATAACTACCTTGCTCAACCCCATTTCTTTTAGTATTCCCACCAATCTTCCTGTCAAATTGCCCCACCGACAAGCGGATGGGGCTTGTAACTAACCGAAAGAATCGGTCGAAACGTTTGGTGTATTGACTGACACCTGCTCTTCCGTCCCTTGGGTAGAAGAGAGCTTTTAAACGACGCTTGGCACTACGAGTGCCTTTTTGTTGGAGCTTACGCCGATTGTATAAGTAACGTCTTTGTACTTTTCTAATCTTAGAAGAACTGAAAAATTGACCATCACTTGTAACAGCTTGATGATACAAACCTCTGTCAATTCCTTGAATCTGTCCTTCTATTTGTTGCGGGTCTTCTGTCTCAAAAACCAATCTTACCCAGAATTGCCGAGTGTTTTTGGTATAAGTGACAGTTGCTCCACAAAAATCCCAACTTTCAAAAACTTCCTGAAAGTATTCAGGCACATCAAGAATTAAAGTAACTCGTTTACCAATACAGCTAAGAGTTAATTGCTTTCCTCTCAGCGTCATTGTGCGTTTATCGTACCTTAACCCTGATGTTGGTTTTTTCTTGGGAACGCTTTTAAATTTTGTGGCAAAGTCTGCGGCATGGAATCTTCCACGCCGCGAGCTTTGCGCTTTGATTGCCTCAAGTGCATTATCTCGAACTGTTTGTAACAACGCAGAAGGCACACTTGGATGCTGAACCCTTAACAGGTGATACAGTTCCTTGTGTGCCTTACTTTTGTTATAGGTACTGTTAGCCATAGCCCAATCAATATGTGCATTAAATATTTCTGCACACTGATTCATCAGAGGTAAAAACCTTTCTGATGGTAGATCAACTGTAATGCTAACAGTACGCTTCATTGTGCTATTTGAAGTTCTGTTGATACACTTGCTTCCATGCAATTTTTGATAACCTGCTCATGATTGACAAGCTCAAAATATCTACGGCGATACCGAAGAATAACTACTGAGGGAAGTTTCATGTCTACTGGTTCATAGACTTCGTGATGGCTAAAATCCCAAATATGTTTTTCTTGCCCTTCGCACCCTACAGTGTAAGTAGTTGCAAGTTCATAATGAGCAACGTGTCTTTCGGTTTTCAAAAACTTATCTACTGATTCTTTAGCAGTTAGTGGACTAATTAAAATAACTCCGCTACGCAAATTAGCTTGAGAATCAGTATCAAAACATGGCATTTCTACAAAATGCGTGCCGGGGTTTTGCAAGAGTTGTTTACTCATTTTATGTTTCTCCTTGTTTACCTACACATTCAAAAGTCCCGTTCGTTTTTTTGCGAACGTAAGCAAATTCAAGTCCATGTAAACTTACTTCTCTTCTACACCTTTCTTCCGCTTGTGCTGGGGTTAAAGATGATCCATAAATATTTATTATTACTTCGTGTTCAAAGTCTTCCGGTTCTTCGATTTTAAGTACAGAACCATCACTTCTAGAAAATAATTAATTAATTTTGGGTACAAGCCCCTACTGAATCAAAAATTCAGTGGTCTACAAGACGCTCGTAAGCTCGCTACCGCTACGCAATCAGTGGGGACTTGTACCCACCACTGATTGCATACAATTTTTAATTAATAATTATTAATTAAAAATTGGAGCGAAGCGACTTGACTTTTCTAGCACAGAGCGTAGACGCATAGGGCTTGTCGTTAGACATCGCCAGTTTTGGTTGTAGAATTAACACCAACGCTACAAACATTGTGCGATCGCTATTTTCTTACCTGATTAACGCCTTCAACTTCAACATAGGCCAAGCCTAGGGTGTTAACTCTGTGCCTTTTTAGGGGGTCAAAATTCATACAAAATATATGGTGTTTATTTGGGCAAAAGCCTATATAGCATAGACTTTGCGCTCGCAGGAACACAAAAACTGCATGAACCAAAAATGGGGAAATTTCATCAAAGTCAACAGCCTAGGCCAAGCCTCTAAGGGCGAGGTTTTTCAACGCAAACAACGAATCGCCAATAATAGTCCCCTCGCTTTATTCAGCGTTTCTTCGTATTCTTTTTCTGGATCTGAATCTGCCACTAAACCTGCACCGGCTTGCACAGTTACCGTATGATCATGCAATACCATTGTGCGAATTGCGATCGCGCTATTTAATTGTCCTTCAAAATCGTAATAACCATAAACGCCAGAATAAACACCCCGACGACTCGGTTCCAATTCGTGAATAATTTCCATCGCTCGAATCTTGGGTGCGCCGCTAACTGTACCTGCTGGAAAACAAGCTTTTAGTAAATCCCACGCAGTTTTATTAGTTGCTAATTTACCCACCACATTACTGACAATGTGCATGACATGGGAGTAGCGCTCAACCACCATTAATTCATCAACTTTGACGCTACCATTTTCGCAAACGCGCCCCAAGTCATTCCGCCCTAAATCAACGAGCATAACGTGTTCAGCGATTTCTTTGGGATCTTGGAGCAAATCCTCGGCTAAGGCTGCATCTTCTTTGGTTGTTTTACCTCGTGGACGTGTTCCAGCGATGGGGCGTACTGTTGCTATAACTTCACCATCAGAATCGAGTTCTGCTTTCACCATGACTTCTGGACTGGAGCCGATGATTTGCCAATCCTGGAAGTGAAAGTAAGACATGTAAGGCGAGGGGTTAATCTGGCGCAAGGAACGGTAAAGCGCAAAAGGATCGCCTGTGTATGCTGTTGATAAACGCTGGGAAATAACTACTTGAAAAATATCACCTGCTTTGATGTACTCTTTGGCCTTTTGGACGCTGGCGCAAAATTCTGGGCGGGTGAAGTTGCTTGTGTATTCTTCAGTTCCTACTGCTGTTTTATTTCCTGGTGGTGTCCATTCCAATATGGTTTTTTGCGGTGACACGGGTAGGGATAGCTTGCCGACCATTTGAGTCACGCGATCGCACGCTTGTTGATAAGCTGATTTTAAATCTACTGCTGGGTCACGTAAATCAGCATAGGCGATCGCCCAAATTTTCCGCTTCACTTGGTCAAAAACCAGCAGTTGGTCTATCTGCATCCACAATCCATCAGGAATATTTCTTTCATCTGGAGCGTAAATTGGCACACGCGGCTCAATCCAGTTAATTAATTCATAGCCCCAAAACCCAAATAAACCACCAATTCCTTGTGGTAGTTGCGGTAACTTGACTGGGTGATAAGGTGCTAGACATTCGGCTAAAACTGTAAATGGATCGCCTTCAAAGACAACTTGAGAACCATCGCGGTGTGTTTGGGTTGTACTACTACCTCTGGTTTCCAAAATCCACAGCGGATCGCAACCTACTAAACTGTAACGCCCCAATTTTTCCCCACCTTCCACCGATTCCAACAAAAAGCTGTAGGGTTGACCAGCGCAGACTTTGTACCAAGCAGATACCGGTGTATCTAGGTCTGCTACCCATTCTTGATACACTGGCACGAAGTTACCTTGCAAAGCTAGCCCAGAAAAATCAGAAAAATCGGGGAAGATCATAAAACAGTTGAAAAATAGGGAATTAGAGATAGGGAATTAGAGAGTGGGGATTGGGTAAGCTGTTTTATATAAAATCTGCATATTCAGTAGATTGTTCACTGTCATAGTGCAGTTAATTATATGTTTTAGCTGATTGGAAATTGAGAAAGATTTCCCTACCTCCTAGACCCTAGTCCCCAGTCTCTAGTCCCCATTACCTAGTACAGCAAAGCGGAAATAAAGCTACCATTTCAAACAGTTAAAAAGACCCAATTATAAGACTTTTGACTTTTGACACCTCGGCTTCGCTCGGTGTAACCCTGAGCGTAGTCGAAGGGTTACTTTTGATTTCCGCGCAGCGGTACTAGTCTCTAGGCGTCGTAGGTATATTTGCCAGAAAACTTGAGTTTTGCTGGACTGGGGTTTTCTCCGATTCGGCGTGGTACAAAACGCACTTTTTCGCGACCTTCGTTCACCTTTTCTGGGAAGACACCATCAGCTGGGTGAATGAAAGTGGTTTCTCCATTGGGTAAAATCCGGTAAATTTTGTAATCTGTGATTTTGAATTTACGGAGTTGACCACCTAAAGCAATGCCTTGTTCTTTGCGAGCTAAATACAACAAATTTTCGCCCTGCCGCATGGTAGCAGCACCACCTGTAGGCATTTCAAAAACTTGCTGCTTAGGGCTAGTCCAAGTGATAGCGTACTTTTCTTCCTCTTTTGCTTTTGCTAGCAAGCCGCCAGTGCTGCCACCAAATAGCGGAGTTTGTCCAGAAAGTGTTTCTGCCATAAAGCATTCTCTCAACGTTTTTAGGGCATCCTAACACCGCCATCACGCTCATATTGCGATCGCGTCATAGACTGTAACAGTTTTTAGGAAATTGTCAGTTGTCAGTTGCAACTAAGTACTAACTTTTTGATCGATGAAGCAAGTAAGAAGGACATAGCACCAACTCAAGGCATTTTCCTCCTGCCCCCTGCCTTCTGCCTCCTGTTTCCTGCCTTCTGCTCCCTGTCTTCTGCTTGGCTATTCTCAACTACGGGAATAGTGAAATGAAACTTACTTCCCTGATCTTTACCTGCTGACTCTGCCCAAATCTCGCCACCCCAGCCGTTAACAATTTGGCGACAAATTGCTAATCCTAGACCAGTACCGCCAGCTGTACGCCGCAGCGCTCCCTCTTCTTGATAGAAACGGTCAAAAACTATTTCTAGACGATTGGGTTCGATGCCGCGTCCAGTATCAGCTACGGTGACTTCCACCATTTGGTTGCCGTTGCGAGTCGCCTTAATAGATATTTCTCCTTTTGGGGGCGTGAATTTACAGGCGTTGTCTATAAGTTTTGCCAGCACTTCCACTAGCCAATCACCGTCTGCTCTGACCAAAGGCAGGTTTTGGGAAATTTGGGTTTTGATTTTGGGTGGTTTTTCTGCTGCGGAGCGTGTACGAAGTCGGCTGAGAGCTAAATCTACGCATTCTTGTAAAGTCAAGGATTCTGGATGCCATTCCACTCGACCGCTTTCTAGGTTAGAAAGGGTGAGGAAATCTTGTACTAGTTTCCGCATCCGTTCGGAGTCGGAAAGAGCAGTACTGAGCATTACTTGCTGCAGCTCTAAGGGCATATCCGGTTCGCTGGCGAGACTTTCTAGGCATACTTGGATTGTAGATAGGGGAGTGCGGAGTTCGTGTCCAGTGATGGCTATGAGGTTGCTGCGGGTGCGGTCAAGGGCTTCTAGCTGTTGGTTGAGTTCTTCGAGGTTGGCGTAAGCTTCGGCTTGAATCAGTGCTGCTCCCATTTGGGTGGCGATCGCTTTTACCAAATCTAATTCCCCTGGTTGCCACTCATGGGGCGGCAAGCTGCAATAGTGTAACTCTACAATACCTAACAATCGTCCTTGAAATAACACTGGTTCGATTAACCAAGAGCGAATAGCAAACTTTTTGGCAATCAAAGATAATGTTTCCGAACCAGTCACCCGCAAGTCGGTCAGCGTATCTGCTACACATACACCCTCACCTTGCTTGACTACTTCTTGAAATAAAGGATTTTTATCCAACTCCCAGGTTTGTCCACAAACAGATAAAACACCAACCATCAAAAACTCGTGTTTAATCATGGCTTGGATATCTGTGGCTTGAGCGCGGTAAATTAGACAGCGACTAGCTCCTAGGTGTTGTCCTAGCTCTTGAGCGGCAATTTGTAATACTTCGTGGGGGTCGAGCGATCGCCGAATCGCAGTACTAATTGAGTTGACTAAGCGTTCTTTACGTGCCTGGGCAGTGATGGAACGGTAAGCTTTATGTAATTTATACTGACTTGCTTGCAGGTAAGTGACTAAGCGCTGCACGAAGGGGTCAGTGTCGATGTCACAAGCAAATTCAGTCATCTGGTCTGTTTGAGAGTAGCTTCTAGTCTCTCCTATGCCAAACCTCAGACGTGCCTGTTTAATTTTGTTTACCAAACCTGGTCTGTAAATTGCAATCCTGTCTAGAAGCAAGTCTGCTGCTTTGAGGCTGACTCCTCGTTCTGATGTCCAAATCCCCTCAAACCTGCGAGATGCATCCATATCTAGACTAGGAGTGAACTCTGGTAGTTGCTTATGTTTGGTAATCGAACCCAAGCTTTCTCGGCAAACTAAGCAAGTAGCATAATTTTCGGCAATCACTACCAAATGCCATTCTTGACTTAAAGCATCTTCAAATTCAAAAGCGATCTTTTCGTAATGTTCCGAACTGTTGGTGAAATCCGTTTCTGGAGCAGATAAAACATATATTTGATTACTTCGCTGAGCCAGTCGCTGATAGCGATGAGCTTCTTGACGATAGTATCGCTCTCGTTGGAAGCTAGCAATTACTAGAGGCTGCTCTAAAGTTGCTGCCAAAACCTGATCTTCCATCGCGTGGGAGAGAGCTGTTAATGAAGCCTTGAAATATAGCTGGGGCCGCAGGTAGGGTATGGACTGTAGCAGATCACTCAGCACGGAAGTCGAAATGCTCATGAATATTGTTTAAGGAGAGAAGCCCAATCTGGACAAGATCCACGTCATAGATGCATTGTACAAATTACAACGGACTCTCAAATCAAGTAGACAGTTGCAATATGTAAAGAATCCTGAACAGTACTTTCCACATGAGGTAGTGGCAGCACTTGATGTACCTTTTAGTTTGTCTTTGACCCTATAAAATTATCCATAAATGCTAGATAATTTGGCATTTTGGTTTTTTCACCTCTTAAAATATCTTGCAGTATTTTTTTACAGTAGACTAAATTTTTACTTCATGCGATCGCGGCTTGGGCAATTTTGAAAATTAAAAAGGTAAGCGCTTACACCTACAACAGATAATTCTTCAAGCCAGAAGGCGGTATCATACAAGAACTTTGACCTGTTAACTTGCCGTTTTGACTGTTAAGTCTGATTGACGCTCATTTTGCTAACTCAGAAATTATTGCAGATAAATTTACATAAATTAATTGATTACAATGAATTGAGACTTACATTATTAAATAAATATTTTTGATTCAAAAATAAAAATTATTAAGTCGAATTGATCCAATTGTTAAAGGAGGCAACATTCTAAACCTGCAAAAAGCTATGTATTCTCTATGATTAATGCCTCTGATAGTTCAGTAATGCACAAACTCAACGGAAATTCCTAATTTTTAGCCTTGACTTCAGATTGAGAAACTACCAATCTATAAAGATTTGTTACGGAGATTTTGTGCCTGCTGTTTCACCAGCAGTGTGTAACTATTAATTTGGCTCCAATAGCTCGAATGAGTTTTCCAGAGCCTCTTCTATTGCCCTTATTGATGCTGATACGACTACGACAATATAGACCTCTACACGGAACTTTGGCTAATGACACCGGATACACTGATGAACCCGGAAAAAATTTCTTTGGACGGCAAAACTTTTATTCCCGCAGAACAATTACCTATCCCAGAGTGGCCTTGTGTTGTGAGTGAAAGACCACAACCAACTTTGACGGCTAAAGATGATGATTTATTTTTGGTAACGGATACAATGGGGAACATTTCTGGGTGTTCCCTCAACGATGGAAACCCCAGTATGGGACTGTTTTGCTCTGATACACGATTTCTTAACCGTCTAGAGTTGCAAATTGAAGGGCGATCGCCGGTGCTACTTAGCAGTACTGCTGAAAAGGGGTTTTCACTCTCAGTTTTGTGTGCCAATCCCAGAATCGAAGAAAGCCTAAGAGCCGAAACTGTGGGGATTCGTCGGGAAATTGTCCTCAATGGCGCACTTTTTGAAGAAATAGAAGTCACTAACTACAGCACAACTACCGTCAGTTTTGAACTCAGTATCAGTTTTGACGCAGATTTTGTAGATTTATTTGAAGTCCGGGGTTATGACAGAGAAAAACAAGGTAGAATCCTGCGTTTAGCCGAACCAACAACAGAGGAAAAAGCCTCTGATGGCGTTTCGCCTGTACAGAATCAGCCTCCTGAATCTTTGACCTTAGCCTATCAAGGTCTGGATGGCTTGGTAATGGAGTCCCGTATCCAATTTCAACATTGTCAACCAGACTATTTCAAGGGTTACACAGCGATTTGGCGGCTAGAGTTGGTTTCTCACGAAACTCGCAAGCTGGGCTATCGGGTGAACATGTTTACCAACAACAAATCCAGTTCTACCGTTAGTGCAGCTTTTACCCTCGGACAAGCCAAAGCTGCTGAATTGATGGAAGAACAGCACTGGGTACAACAAATTACTCGGATTAGCTCAGATAAAAGCATCTTCAATCATGTAATTGAGAGAGCTGAACAAGATATATATTTGTTGCGCCAGTCTTTTGGCAAGTACAAGACTGTTTCTGCGGGAGTACCTTGGTTTTCGGCATTATTTGGACGTGATTCGCTGATTACAGCTTCCCAGACTTTAATGTTGAACCCGCAAATTGCCAAAGAAACGCTCATGTTACTGGCGACATACCAAGGTAAAATCGAGGATGACTGGCGCGAAGAAGAACCAGGCAAGATTTTACACGAGTTGCGCTTAGGGGAAATGGCTCGTTGTCAGGAAATTCCCCACACACCATACTACGGTACAGTTGATGCCACTCCTCTGTGGTTAATGCTATATGCTGAATACTACGCTTGGACTCACGATCAAGAAACCCTAGAGCAACTTTGGCCTAATGCTCTAGCAGCAATGGAATGGATTGATCGCAATATCAAACAAAACGGTTATTTAACTTACCACCGCAGATCTAAACGTGGTCTGGCTAACCAAGGATGGAAAGATTCCGGCGACTGTATTGTAGACCACAAAGGAGAGCTAGCTAACGGCCCAATTGCTCTATGTGAAGTCCAAGCTTACGTTTATGCGGCAAAAATGCGGCTGTCAGAAACGGCTAGAATGAAGAAACGCCTTGATTTGGCTGATCGCTGGCAAGAAGAGGCCAGAAACCTCAAGGTTCGCTTCAATAGAGACTTTTGGATAGAAGACCAAGATTTCTGCGCTCTAGCTTTGGATGGAGATGGCAAACAAGTAGATAGTATTACATCTAATCCTGGGCACTGTCTGCATTTGGGAATTTTCACACCTGAAAAAGCTTACAGTGTAGCAGAGCGTTTGCGGGCACCAGATATGTTTAATGGTTGGGGCATTCGCACCCTCAGTAGTTTGTCACCAGCTTACAATCCGATGGGTTATCACGTTGGTTCTGTTTGGCCTCATGATAACTCTTTAGTTGCGATGGGGTTGCGATCGCTGGGACTCGTCGATCAAGCTCTAGAACTTTTCCAAGGCTTGTTTGATATGACTATCCATCAACCTTATCAATGTCCCCCGGAACTTTTCTGCGGTTACGAACGTAATGGAGATAAGTCCCCTGTGAAGTATCCAGTTGCTTGTACTCCACAAGCTTGGGCTACTGGCAGTATATTTCAACTACTGCAAATGATCGTTAATTTAGTGCCTGACGCTCAAAATAATTGCTTACGAATTATCGATCCCACTTTGCCAGAGTCGATTAATCGTCTGTCATTACACAATTTGCGAGTCGGCCCTACCATACTCGACTTAGAATTTGAACGTTCTGGTAGCACTACAGCCTGTCGCGTTGCTAAAAAACGTGGCAACCTCAGAGTAGTTATCGAAGCGTAGAGAGTGAATAGGGAGTGGGTAATTTATCGCTCCCTACTTTATGCTTCCTGTAATTAATCAGCGGTATAACTCAACTACTTAAGTTATGGCGCACTCCTAACTCCCACTACATTTATGCTTCTTCTGAGTTTTCACTCCTATGCCCTGGAGAAGCTTCATAAAGAGCATCTAAGTGTTCGCGGGCATCATCAACGTTGATGGAACGCATCACTAACAATGGTTCCTTAATTAAGTTACCCGCATTATCTAACAACTCTGGATGGGGTACAAACTGTCTTTTTGATGAGAAATAACCAAAGTCACCCTGATTGCCCATTTGCGAAGATCTGGCTGGATAAGGTCGCTCTCGATCAAAACTGAACATGATCAAATTGCGAATTAAGTTAGCAACAGCTATGACGGCAAGAATAGTAAAAGCAAGAATGTAAAGTAGGTGTAACATCAAATTTTCCTCCAGGAGCAAGCAAATTTAAAACCTTATACTGTAGCGCCTAGCTTTGCTGATTCCCTGACTTGCAGCGAAGCTAGATATTTAATGCACTTTTATCAATACCTTTGCCAAAATAAGAGCCTAGATAAATTTTGGCAAAAGTGGCAAAATTAAGCATACATAAGCGTTTCGATGAAAAGGTGGTTTTTCATCTGAAACCCTTATCCTGCTGTCAATACGTTAAAAAACCCTTGTAGGAAACCTTAAAGGAATTTTTAGGACTGATTGTTTTTGCCAACCCTCAAAGAAATGGGAGTTAATGGTTAAAGCATCATCATCTCACCCTCGTAAATTGGCGAAGGTATTGTTTATATGAGAGAATTTTCAAACCTTATTTAGATAACGGTAGCATAGTATACATTATTTGTTAATAAAAATAATGTTAAGGATTTTGGACTATCAATGCGATTTATGTACCAGTTTGCTGAGAACGAAAGCGCATTGCGACATTCCAGCATTCTGTTACCAATTGATGCCAGGGCATTAAAGTTGCCATATTAACGCCGACTTGTCCATCAGTCGCAGCAAACATCATCTTTGCAGTGTTTAACTCCTCCTGCGCTTGCTTAACTCGCAACAGCAAGTCAGATTGGCCTTGTTCACTCATAAATGAAAGCCGTTCTGTTTCCAGAAAGTGACGCGATCGCGCAAACCAATACTGAAAGTCATCTAACAACGGTTCTAAAATCGTTTTCAGCAGATCTGTCCCTGGTAAATTTGAGTCTCGCATAAATGAGAAGCATACTTCTAACTTCCTTACTAATATTAACGTAATTTACAATTCTTAACATTAGTATTTGCTCTCTCTGAAGAGATATTTTTTCAAAAATCTGTAATTTTTGTTACTAAAGTGCTTTTATATACTTTACAGAAGCTAATCAAAAAATCACTTATTAATAGTATTAAAAGATACTTTAAACCTACGCGCATATAATTAAATATCCAAAAATTTATAGGGTTAGCGAGAAAAACATTTGTGTATTTAAAAGCACTTGAATGTCTTAATGTTTACGTTTTTAGTTTAAGTATTGAATCAGAAATTGTTGTCCGTCCCTCACCACAAATTAATTCAACAGTTAAAATAGAAAGCTCAATTGGTAGGAATTAAAGTCGTTATAGTTGAATAAGTCTACACATCACAATCCAACGTCCTGCCATATTTGGGTAGATTTTTTCCAACACCAACAGATAAATTACTTTTGCAGTCACTTCGCCAATGGTTCAGCAACCGATGTCGCCTAATCAAGATCACAATCAGCCAGAACAACCTGAAAAAATGTATTTACCGCGTACCAGCGAATCGGAGAAGTTAAAAAAGATTCGCCATACAGCTTCCCATGTGATGGCTATGGCAGTACAAAAGCTGTTTCCCAAGGCGCAAGTTACAATCGGCCCCTGGATTGAAAATGGGTTTTATTATGACTTTGATAATCCAGAACCATTTAGCGATAAGGATCTTAAAGCCATTCAGAAAGAGATGGTTAAGATTATCAATCGCAAACTGCCAGTCATTTCAGAACAAGTCAGTCGGGAAGAAGCCCAAAGACGGATTCAGAACATTAAAGAACCTTACAAATTAGAAATTCTAGCAGATATTAAAGAAGAACCAATCACGATTTACCACCTAGGAAACGAGTGGTGGGATTTGTGTGCTGGCCCTCACCTAGAAAATACTAGCGAATTAAACCCCAAGGCAATTGAATTAGAAAGTGTTGCTGGCGCTTATTGGCGTGGAGATGAAACGAAGGCGCAGCTGCAACGCATTTATGCTACTGCTTGGGAAACCCCAGAACAACTTGCTGAATATAAGCGGCGTAAAGAAGAAGCCCTGCGGCGAGACCACCGTAAACTGGGTAAGGAACTGGGATTGTTTATATTTTCCGATTTAGTGGGGCCAGGTTTACCTCTGTGGACACCCAAAGGTACTTTGTTGCGGAGTATTTTAGAAGACTTCCTCAAGCAAGAACAGCTAAAACGGGGTTATTTACCTGTAGTAACGCCTCACATTGGCAGAGTGGATTTATTTAAAACCTCTGGGCATTGGCAGCAGTATAAAGAAGATATGTTCCCAATGATGGCAGAGGATGAAGAAGCAGTAACTCATGAACAAGGCTTTGTCCTCAAGCCCATGAATTGCCCTTTCCACATCCAAATATATAAAAGTGAATTACGCTCTTACCGGGAACTACCAATGCGTCTAGCTGAATTTGGTACTGTTTACCGCTACGAACAGTCGGGGGAATTGGGCGGTTTAACACGGGTGCGCGGTTTTACAGTGGATGATTCTCACTTGTTTGTTACCCCAGAACAGTTAGACAACGAATTTATTAACGTTGTGGATTTGATTTTGTCAGTATTCAATAAACTGCAACTGAAAAACTTTAAAGCTAGACTGAGTTTCCGCGATCCGGCTAGTGATAAGTACATCGGTGATGATCAAGCTTGGGAAAAAGCCCAAGGTGCTATTCGTAGAGCCGTGGAAAAACTGGGGATGGAACATTTTGAAGGAATCGGGGAAGCGGCCTTTTACGGGCCCAAACTCGACTTTATCTTCAGTGATGCCTTAGAACGAGAATGGCAATTAGGAACTGTGCAGGTTGATTACAACTTACCAGAACGTTTCGATTTAGAATATGTCGCTGAGGATGGTTCGCGCCAACGTCCAGTGATGATTCACCGTGCGCCCTTTGGTTCCTTAGAACGGCTAATTGGGATTTTGATTGAAGAGTACGCTGGTGATTTCCCTGTTTGGTTAGCACCAATACAAATTAGATTGCTACCAGTAGGAGAAGCCCAATTAGATTTTACCAAAGATGTAGCTGCGAAAATGTTAGCTGTGGGTATCCGTGCCGAAGTCGATACTAGTGGCGATCGCTTGGGTAAACTGATTCGCAATGCCGAAAAACAAAAAATACCAGTCATGGCAGTGGTGGGAGCCAAAGAAGTGGAAACCAACAGCTTAAGCATTCGTACCCGCGCCTCTGGAGAGTTGGGAACAATATCTATAGATGAAGTGGTGGACAAAATGAAGAATGCGATCGCTAACTTCGAGAACTTCTAGCAAAAATTAGGCTGGGTAACATCCAGCCGCAGCAATACATGTAAATCAAGTAAAAACCCAGCTATGAACACCACAAAACAAAAAGTTCAATCTCTTTTGCAGCAGTTACCAGATGATTGCTCAATTGAAGATATTCAATACCATTTATATGTGATTGAGAAAGTTCGTCGTGGCTTGGAAGTAGCTGAGACAGCAGGGACAATTACACAAAATGAAGCTGAAGAACGTTTGAGTAAATGGTTTATCAAGTAGTTTGGTCTTCTAAAGCTTTAGAAGATGTGGAAGCGATCGCTACATATATATCTCGTGATTCGGCTTCTTACACTGCGGCAGTAGTTCAAAAGATACTTGATATAACTCGAAACTTAGGAGAATTTCCTTTTTCTGGTCGTATAGTGCCAGAATTGGGTGAAAATACCATCAGGGAAAAGTTGGCATACAGTTATCGAATCATCTATCAAATTCAGGGTGACACCATAATTATTGCAGCAGTGATTCATGGAAAAAGACTATTGGGACAATTGGACACGGATTGACGCAAGGGCAAATAAGCGCGATCGCTAACTTCGAGAACTTTTAGCAAAAATTAGGCTGGGTAACATCCAGCCGCAGCAATATGATATAAAAATCAAGTCAAATTTGACAACCTGTCATTTGACAGAGACTGTGCAGTTATCGAAAATTGGTAAGCACCTTAATCAAAGCATTGATAAGATAATGCACTTGTCTTTAAAATCAGCCGCGATCGCAATAGCAGCAATTCCCATAACTGCCGTTTTGGGGAATTATACTGTAGGTCTAGCTGCCACCACTCCAACCCAAGAAGTGACGATTAAATTCAATGCCAAAGTAGGCAAGCAGACTTTTGAGTGTGGCAAGACTTATGATTTAGGTCAGCCAGCAACACAAATTACTGCCTCCGACTTGCGTTTTTATGTATCTGATGTTGCCTTGATTGATACCAGTGGTAAAACTGTACCTCTGGATTTAACCCAAGACGGTAAATGGCAATACCAAAACGTCGCCTTACTAGACTTTGAAAATAAATCTGATAGTTGTGCTAACGGCACAGTAGAAACACGCAACCAAGTTATTGGTAAAGTACCTCAAGGCAATTATCAAGGTCTACAATTTACCTTGGGTGTCCCCTTCAACCTCAATCATGCTGATTCTGTTACAGCCCCATCACCCCTGAATCTGACCTCGCTATGGTGGAATTGGCTGCTTGGCTACAAATTTGCTCGTATTGATTTGATTAGCCCAAGTCCTAATTCTAGTGCAGGGACAAAACATAATGCCCAAGGTCATAAAGCTGAGGGATTCCCTATTCACTTGGGAAGTACAGGTTGTGAAGCGGCTGAGGGTAGTCAGAAACCATCAAATTGTACCCACTTGAATACCTCAAAGGTGATTTTTGTCAAGTTTGACCCCAATAAAGATGTAGTTATTGCCGACCTCGCAGCACTGGTTGCAAGCACCAACTTGACAGTTAACCAACCCAATAGCCCTCCAGGTTGTATGTCTTCCCCCGATGACAGCGACTGCGCTGGTATTATGAATAATTTGGGTTTACCATTTGGCGGTAAATCTTCTTCTGGGCAGAAATTCTTCAGAGTTGAATGAAATTATCTCGCTGGTTTACCTTAACTACCATTTGTTTGCTGTCAATTTGTCTGTCAATGGGATTAAATGCAGCTTTTTCAACATCTCCAGCTTCAGAATATGACTGGAATCTCCCAACTTGGATGCCGAAGCCAATTGTACCAGCAGATAACCCAATGAGTTCTCAAAAAGTGGAGTTGGGACGGCATCTTTTCTATGAAAATCGCTTATCAATTACAGGTGAATTTTCCTGTGCTTCTTGCCATATCCAAACATTTGCCTTTACTGATGGTCAACCAGTGGCTGTGGGAGCAACTGGAGAAAAACACCCTCGTAACGCCATGAGTTTGGCTAATATTGCCTACAATCCGGTGTTGACTTGGGCTAACCCTTTAATAACGAAGTTGGAAACTCAAGCGTTAGTGCCAATGTTTGGGGAGCATCCAGTAGAAATGGGTATGGTAGGACGGGAGAAACAAATATTGATGATGCTGCAAGATGATTCCAAATATCAGCAGATGTTTGCAGCAGCTTTTGCAGATGGTCAAGATCCGATTAGCCTTAGCAATATTACTAAAGCCTTAGCAGCTTTTGAACGCACCCTGATTTCTGTCAACTCTCCCTATGACCGCTATCGCTTTGGAGGCGACCCTAATGCTATTTCCCCAGCGGCTAAACGAGGTGAAAAATTATTTAATAGCGAAAATCTAGAATGCTTTCACTGTCATGGTGGAATTAACTTCACGGATTCGGTGATGCACGAAAAATTAGCTTTTCAAGAAATCGCTTTTCATAATACTGGGCTTTATAACATTGATAGTAAAGGAGCTTATCCACCCAACAATAAAGGTGTTTATGAAATTACCTCCAAACCATCTGACATGGGGCGATTTAAAGCTCCTACCCTACGAAATATTGCCCTGACGGCTCCCTATATGCACGATGGCAGTATTGCTACTCTCGAAGAGGTCATTGACCACTATAAAGCAGGTGGCAGAACTATTCATACAGGCAAGTTTGCAGGGGTTGGGAGTACAAATCCATTCAAGAGTGAGTTTATCTCTGGCTTCAAATTGTCTGAACACGAAAAACAGGATTTACTTGCATTTTTGCGAAGCTTGACTGATGAAAAATTTATTAATAACCGTGCATTTAGTAATCCACTAGAGAACAGGGAACGAGAAAATTAGGTACTTACCTCGGCAGTGAGTGTCCCTTGGTATATTTCAGCAAGTATGCTGCGATCGCCTAATTTGGCTGAGTAGTGAGTTAAGAGTTATATATGACTGTTATAAATCCATCTATGCTTACCTAGGGGAAAGACTTATGAAGAAATTGTTACAAAGTTTAGTAGAATGACATCATCCACAAATAAGTATTTTTTCTTATTGACATGATAGCGGATCGATTTCCCTGGCTTACCGCGATTGTTTTGCTGCCACTTGTGGCTTCCTTTCTCATCCCTGTGCTACATGATAAAGACGGTAAAATTGTGCGTTGGTATGCACTGGGTGTAGGTATCGCAGATTTTGCCTTGATGTGCTACGCCTTTTGGAAGCATTACGATGTAGGCAGTGCTAGTTTTCAACTCGCGGAAACTTATGCCTGGATGCCTCAGTTAGGTTTAAACTGGGCAGTATCGGTCGATGGGCTTTCAGTCCCGCTTGTACTTCTAGCAGGATTTGTCACTACACTCTCGATTTTTTCGGCCTGGCAAGTTGATCATAGACCCCGCCTCTTCTATTTTTTAATGCTAGTGCTGTATTCTGCACAAGTAGGGGTGTTCGTTGCCAAAGACTTGCTGCTATTTTTTATTATGTGGGAAGTCGAGTTGATTCCCGTATACCTATTAGTCTGCATTTGGGGTGGACAAAGGCGGCGTTATGCGGCTACAAAATTTTTAATATATACCGCAGCAGCTTCTATATTTATTTTGGTAGCAGCCTTAGCAATGGGGCTATACGGTGGCGGTAATATGACATTTGATATTACTGCCCTTGGCATGAAAGAATATCCCCTTGGTTTACAACTGCTACTTTACGCAGGGTTGCTGATTGCATTTGGTGTCAAACTTGCTGTTTTCCCTATGCATACTTGGCTACCCGATGCTCACGGGGAAGCATCCTCTCCTGTATCGATGATTTTGGCTGGTGTGTTGTTAAAAATGGGCGGATACGGACTAATTCGCCTGAATCTTGAATTACTTCCCGATGCACATATTTACTTTGCGCCAGTTCTAGCCATTCTAGGTGTAGTCAATATTATCTATGGCGCATTGAACTCCTTTGCTCAGACCAATATGAAGCGGCGTTTAGCTTATTCATCGATTTCTCACATGGGGTTTGTACTACTAGGGATTGCGTCCTTCACTGATTTGGGAATCAACGGTGCGATGTTGCAGATGATTTCGCATGGTTTGATTGCATCAGTGCTGTTCTTCTTGGCAGGCGTTACCTACGATCGCACCCACACAATGGTAATGAAAGATATGGGTGGTATTGGTCAAGCAATGCCTAAAGTGTTTGCCCTGTTTACAATTGGAGCGATGGCATCCTTGGCTCTCCCTGGTATGAGTGGTTTTGCTGGCGAACTCTCGGTATTCGTTGGTGTAACAACCAGTGACGTTTACAGTTCGACTTTCTGCACCGTGACGGTTTTTCTCGCCGCAGTCGGAGTTATCCTCACGCCTATCTATTTACTTTCCATGCTGCGACAGGTATTTTACGGTGAAGTTTCAGTCCCCGTATGCGACATTGATAATGCCAGCTTGGAAAATCAAGAAGATGAGGGAACAGTTTGTTTTGGTACAGACTGTCTTGTACCAGATGAGGCAGTCTATGACGATGCTAGACCACGTGAGGTATTTATCGCGGCTTGTTTTTTAGTCGTAATTATCGGTATTGGTTTCTATCCCAAGATGGCTATGCAGATGTATGACGTAAAAACTGTGGCTGTGAATGCTCATATTCGCCAGTCTTACGGCATAGTTTCGCAAACGAATCCCCGGATATATGCCGATAAATTCTCGGTTCCGCAAATCTCAAAGGCTGAGGTAACGCCTGTTTTGGGAACTTTTTAGATAGTTAGGGGCAAAAAGCGATCGCCTCAACATTAAATTAGGATTTACGCAGTAACGCTTTTCTATTACTCTGGTTAAATAAAAATCAGAAGTCTTTATTTTTGTAGGCTTTGATAAATTTACGTGAGTTCGATGAACTTTAAAGCCTGAAACCCTTGACCAGTATATTTTCTGGTAACTAATAGTCCCTAAAAACGCTTGGGCTTATTGAGAATAAAATCAGTAACTTCAGTAACTATTGAATCTGTCAATTATTGACCTTATTCTCAACTAATCATTGAGATTTGCTATCAGCCTTAGTTTCAATAATCCTTGATTTACAAGGTTTATAGCCCATAAAATCCGTCGAACTCCTAGGAAACTAGATTGTTTCTTTTAAGGCATAACGAATGCCGTTCGTTGGAAGCTCACGTTAAATTTAGGCGTAGGTTGGTTTGATGGACGAAACCCAACACAAAAATCATTGTTTTGTTGAGTTTCACTTTGTTCAACCCAACCTACATTTTTTTATTTGATTAAGCAACGCCGATTTTCAATTAAAAAATATTGTATTAATAAGTACCTAAACACAATTAATTACACACTGTCATTGCGAATGGAGCGAAGCGAAATGAAGCAACCGCAAGGGTTGGGATTACTTCGCTTCGCTCGCAATGACTGTAAATATTTTTGTTTACCTACTTATAAGAATTAAAGTAATATTTATAACATTTATTATGGCTATGCGGGACGCAGATAAGGATCGTCGCAAAAATCGCCCTGTCAATAATCCTCAGTCACCTGCGAAAGAACCACTTTCTTATCATGAGCTTAACGATAAATGGAGGAATGCTCGTGCTGATGCGATTCAATGGGAACAACGTGCAAAAAGATATGAAGAAGCTGCATCCCAACTGACTCAAGTTCAGCAAGATATCCAAACTTACCAAGTTAAGGTTAACGAGTTAGAAAAACGTGCAGCAGACAATTATTTAATCTATCTTGATGAGCAAAAAAATTATCAACAGGCTTTATGCCTCTACAACGAAGAACAAACTAAAGTAACTGCATTAATTACCCAACGTGATGAATGGCAACAACGTGCAAAAGAAAATCAGGATGCTGCATCTCAACTGACTCAAATTCAGCAAGATATCCAAACTTACCAAGCTAATGTTAACGAGTTAGAAAAACGTGCAGCAGACAATTATTTAATCTATCTTGATGAACAAGAAAATTATCAGCAGGCTCTAAATCGTTATAATGAAGCAAAAGCGAAAGCAACTGAATTAATTGCCCAACGTGATGAATGGCAACAACGTGCAAAATAAAATCAGGAAGCTGCATCTCAACTAACTCAAGTTCAACAAGATATCCAAACTTACCAAGTTGAGGTTAACGAATTAAAAGAGCGTACAGCATACAATTACCAGATATATCTGGATGAGCAAAAAAATTATCAGCAGGCTCTACATCGTTACAATGAAGAAAAAGCTAAAGCTGCTGAATTACTTGCCCAATATGAAGAAATGAAGTTTGAGCGAGACAACTATTTAACTTTATATAATGAGGCACAAACACAACTTAAATTTGAGCGACGTTCCAAGGCTGGTATTAAGGGATGGGAAACCCGTCGTAAAGCCGAGAACGAAAGGCTAAAACGGGAAATTGCTGAGATGGTTGTTCTGCTGCGCGAATCTCTGACAAGTAAGGATGAAGCTATAAATAACCTCTACATTGTAGCAGAGCGCATGGATAGGATTCAATCTTTGGTAGATTCGGTGGAAGAGGAAACAACAGGTAATCCTGTAGGTCTGGTACAAAAGTTTAAACGCATTTGGCTTGCTATTAAAGAGATACTTTCGGAATAAACAACCATCTTTATGAGCAAAAAATTAGCATTAACTATAGAAACTCAAAGTAAAGCTAAGTTAGGAGAGCAAATTCGTAATATTGCCGATAGACTTAAACAAGAAAATGAGGTGCAGATTAAAGCCACCTCCCGTATTTTAGGGGCTGCGGCTCAAATTTCCGAAAATCATGACCGACTCATTAATGAGGTAGTTGATATGGTTGAGGAAGACCTTAATAAACAAACCCAGACGTATCGAAAAGATATTTATACGGTTGAGATTCTCAAGCAGCAGTTTAAAACATTACGTGAAGCAAAAGATCACTTTAAGCTGAAAGCAACTAGTTGGGAATACCTTGCTAAGAAACTAAATGATTCATCTTCCCAAAAGCTAATATCTAAAATTAAACCTCAGTCATATCAAGTTTTTGAAAGTAACGGTATGGGAAAAGTTGAACATGACAGCAAAAATTCTGAAGGTTTGACAGTTCATTTAGAAGCAGATGTCGCAGAAATGTTTCCTAACTCTCAAGCAGTAAACGAAGCTCTACGTTTTCTAATTAGAGTTACAAAGAAAAGTTGCTAAAAAAGCAAATTTGATAGTTTTTGATTACACATAGCCGATTGTTACTCGAATTATACCGCAAGGAATTATTGACAAGATTTGGTGGTGGTTAAGTCGAACTTTGCTCAAACTATGCCACAGCAAATCCTGTGTAGGGTCGAACATCTGGCTCATGAAATGCTAAAACAATATCCTCTTTAGGAATACCAGCTTGGACTAATTCATTGGCAATTCCGTCTAGATTCTCGGATAGCAAACGATTACACTATTTAGTACATCCCTAATTTTTATTCAGGATTAACAGGAAAATATTCTCCAAATCGTTAACGCAAAGGTGTAGAATTTCGACTTTTCAACCCTTTATATGAGATGCTGGTTGATTAGTTAGTGAATATTTGCAGATGTCTGGTGTTTCTAGTGTCACTGTTACCGTTCCTGCCACAACTGCTAATTTGGGGCCTGGTTTTGACTGCATCGGCGCAGCTTTAACGCTTTACAACGAGTTTAGGTTCACTCGCCTAGAAGAGGGTGGGTTAACTATTTATGTCACAGGTGCAGAAGCTGAACGGGTACAAACTGATCAGAGTAATCTTCTCTACCAAGCATTTTTGAAGTTATATCAATATATAGAGCAAACGCCGCCATCTGTGAAAATAAAGATTCAGTTGGGTGTACCCTTAGCGCGGGGTTTGGGTAGTTCGGCGACGGCTATTATTGGTGGGTTGATTGGTGCTAATGAATTAGCAGGTACGCCTTTGTCTTTGTTGCAGGTGATGGAATTAGCGATCGCAATGGAAGGACATCCTGATAATGTTGTTCCAGCTTTGTTGGGGGGATGTCGTCTGGCTGCTACTGGTGATGCAGGTTGGGAAATTTGTGATGTTCCCTGGTATCAAGATGTTGTGCCAGTTGTAGCTATTCCTGACTTTGAACTTTCCACCAAAGAGGCGCGGCGAGTTTTACCAACAGAGGTGAGTCGTGCAGATGCGATTTTTAATACGGCGCATCTGGGTTTATTATTGCGTGGTTTGGAAACTGGTAAGGGAGAATGGTTAAGAGCTGCTTTGCAAGATAAGTTACATCAGCCTTATCGTCAAGCCTTGATTTCTGGTTACGATGCTGTGAATGCAGCTGCGGTTGCTGCTGGTGCTTATGGCATGGTGATTAGTGGTGCAGGGCCGACACTTTTAGCTTTAGCAGATACAACACAGTCACAGGCTGTAGAAATGGCGATGTTAACTGCTTGGCAACAAGTAGGAATTACAGCTGTTGTGCGATCGCTTGGCGTTGATACCCAAGGTGCAAGCAGCTTTCACTAAGGATAAACAAAAATTATGCAGCAAATTCAGGCAGAAATAACAGCACTTAACACTCAGATTCAAGTTCTCCAGCAAGAACGTACTACTCTCAATATTAATAATGCGATATCTGGTGGAGATGATTCACCCCTAGCCACAGTTGAGGCTTACCGCCGCCAAGCCAGGGAAAATCCCCAATTATCTGCTGAACTTAAGGGTATAGATGATGCGATCGCAGCTTTGGAAGTACACCTACATCACAAACAAACTGAATTAACGTGTTGCCAAATTGAAGCAAAACAACTTACCCCACAACAACAGCTAGACGAAGCCAAAAGAGTTGCTCAGGTTCATGCTCAACGTATTAACCAACTCGCAGGAGAACTGGCTACAGAAATCCGCTTTCTCAAGGCTTGTGCTGATCAACTAAGCCCCATGTATTGGCAAGTATATTACAAGCCGTTCATTACTGGCTTTAAAACAATATCAGTTCCCTATGTCCGTTCAGATGGGGAAGTATGGTCAATTGTCAACCGCATCGTCTAATGGCGCATCTCTACATAAGGCGATCGCGTTGTATTGAGATATATCAAAAATTTTAACGGTGGCGTGAGCTGCCGTTTTTTGTTGACGTTGCAAAAGTTTACATTTACAATTGAAAGCGCCAAAATTCATCAGTATTTATTCTTATTAGTCCTCAAAAGTGAAGTTTTTATGGGTATATATTCTTACCAAAACCGAAAATTTAATCTTAAATAGAGATAAATAACCTTTACAAAAATATAAATTCCTTAATATAATGTAATCTCAAGCAAAAAAGCAAAACGATTGTCAGAAGTGATGAATCCTACTCAATTTCCTTGGCTAACAGCCATAATTCTCTTGCCCTTGGTGGCTGCCTTAGCCATCCCCTTAATCCCAGATAAGGAAGGCAAAACTGTTCGCTGGTATAGTCTGGGAGTTGCTTTTGCAGATTTTGCCTTAATGATTTATGCCTTTTGGCACAGCTACAACTTTCAAAGTTCAACATTCCAACTTGTAGAAAACTATTCTTGGATACCGCAGTTGGGTTTGAACTGGTCTGTGGCAGTTGATGGTCTGTCGATACCCTTAGTCCTTCTGACAGGTTTAATTAATACCCTCGCAATCTTCGCGGCTTGGAAAGTTACCAACAAGCCGCGATTATTTTATGGATTGATGCTGGCAATGTACAGCGCCCAGCTTGGTGTGTTTGTTGCCCAAGACTTGTTGCTGTTCTTTTTGATGTGGGAAATCGAATTAGTCCCTGTATACTTACTGATATCTATCTGGGGTGGCCCAAAGCGCCGTTATGCAGCTACTAAATTCATTATTTATACTGCCGCTGCCTCTATCTTTATCTTGATTGCAGGTTTTGCAATGGCATTCTCTGGAGATAATGTTACCTTCGACATGGCAACTCTGGGAATGAAGGAATACCCCAAAGCTTTTGAACTTTTAGTTTACGCAGGTTTCCTAATTGCCTTCGGTGTAAAACTGCCGATTTTCCCTTTCCACACTTGGCTACCTGATGCCCACGGTGAAGCATCAGCACCCGGTTCCATGATTTTAGCTGGTGTGTTATTAAAAATGGGTGGATATGCCCTGATTCGTTTCAATGTGGAAATGTTACCCAATGCCCATGTTACCTTTGCTCCTGTGCTAGCAGTTTTGGGTGTAGTGAACATTGTCTACGGTGCTTGTTGCGCCTTGGCTCAAACAAACCTCAAACGACGCTTGGCTTACTCTTCAATTGCCCACATGGGGTTTGTGTTAATTGGTATTGCTTCCTATACAGAACTTGGTATTAGTGGTGCTGTTCTACAGATGGTTTCCCACGGCTTGATTGCTGCTAGCTTATTTTTCCTATCCGGTGTAACTTACGAACGCACCCACACCTTGATGATGGATAAAATGGGTGGCATGGCCAAGGTAATGCCCAGAACCTTTGCTCTGTTTACTGTTGGTTCAATGGCTTCTCTAGCCTTACCCGGAATGAGTGGCTTTGTTGGTGAGTTGATGGTGTTCCTCGGTATTGCCACCAGTGATGTTTACAGTTCCAGTTTTAAAGTTGTAGTTGTGCTGCTATCAGCAGTTGGCGTGATTCTGACTCCGATTTATTTATTGTCAATGCTCCGCCAAGTATTCTACGGCAACCAAAGTGTTCGCGTAGCGTCTCGCAGAGAGGAGTTACATTTGGATGCTGTAATAGCTGATGTCAAACCCCGCGAGTTTTTTATCACGGCTTGTTTGCTGCTACCAATCATCGGTATCGGCTTCTATCCTAAATTGGCGACGCAGACTTATGATGTCAAGACAATAGAATTAGCAGCCCATGCTCGCCAAGTTCTACCAGTCGTTGCTCACCAGCAGCCATCAAGTTTGTACTCGCGCCTTGTTACAGCGCCAACACTGGCTTCTTCTCAAGTTGAAAGTTTAGTTAATATTTCAGAATAAAAATACTACCCAACTAGGGTACTGTGATTAAATTCTAATGTGAGAGGAATAAAGGGATGGTTACGGAACCATCCCTTAAATTTTTGCCGAAAAATCCCTTTATAGCGATCGCTAGGTAGTTTAGGACATAAACTGATCATAAAACCCGGACACCTTATGACTTTCAAACCTGTCCCCTGCTATAGATAGCGGGATAAAACTTCAGCGGTGATCAGTCCTGTTTTTTCCCAACTGAATTGATTTGCCCTTTTGATGCCTTGACTTGAAAGGTGCGATCGCAATTCTAAATTCTCAATAATCATTTGCATGGCTTCGGTAATTTCTGCTGTGTTGTAAGGATTAATCAGAATAGTTGCATCACCAGCTACTTCTGGTAAAGACGAGAGGTTAGAGGTGATAACTGGAGTTCCACAAGCCATAGCTTCTAGAACAGGGAAACCAAAGCCTTCCCAGAGACTGGGAAAGACAAGAGCGATCGCTTGATTGATAATTGTTGGTAATTCGCTGTAAGGCACATAGTTAAGCAACTTCACTCGATTAGTTATTCCCAGTTCCTCAATTTGCGCCTGTAAAACCGGGGTATAACGTGGATCTGTTGGGCCAGCTAACCATAGTTCATAGTCGCCGTTATTAGGTAGTGCTGCAAAAGCAGCGATCAGTCGTTGTAAGTTTTTGTAAGGGTCATGTCGCCCAATGTAGAGAAAATAGTTGCTCTTGGGGAGATTGAAAAACTGAAAGTGAGTGCGATCGTGTGCGAGGGGAATTGGGGTAATTTTGCTGGCTGGAATTTGATAAAAGTCGATCATGTCGTTAGCTGTAGCGTGGGAGTTACAGATTATGTGTTGGGCTTGTCTAATAACTTGGGGAATGTAGTAGCGGTGGTAGGGTGTCAACGGTGAAAAGCGTTTGGGAAAGCGCAATGGTATCAAGTCGTGTGACATAACGACAAAACGACAGTTGGTGTATAGGGGCGCTTCCGGGAGTGGGGAAAATAACAACTGCGATCGCAACTTTTTATAGATTCGTGGTAATTGAAATTGCGTCCATAACAGGCGATCGCTGTGTCCTTTTGTGCCATGAGCCGGAGTAAGATTATCTGGGATTGGATAGCAGTTAAATTCCGGGTATTTTTGTGCTGTTAATAAGGTGGGATAGAGAGATTTTAAATAAGGAAAAATGTTTTTGGCATAGTTGCTTATACCTGTTGGTTGAGATAAGAGGATAGATAGGTTAATAATTAATTGACTAGAACCAAAATTATCTAATACTTTCATTAAATCAGTGTTCTATAAGCTTTTAATGTTTCTTTTGCTGTTCTTGACCAGGAAAATAATTTTGCTCTTTCTTTACCTTTATTGATTAACTCTTGACGTAACTGAGAATCACTAATTATTTTTAGGATAGCTTCAGCTAGTTGAATAGGGTCATTGGGGTCGATTAGTATAGCTGCATCGCCTGTAACTTCTGGGATTGACGAAGTATTAGCGCTGACAACTGGTGCGCCTAATGTCATTGCTTCTAGTACAGGTAGACCGAATCCTTCGTAATGAGATGGATAAACAAAAACATCAGCTTTTGAGTAAAATAATGCTACTAATTCATTCGATAAGTAGTCTAAATGATGAACTTGGTTTTTCCAAGGTGAATTTCCAATAGCTGCGAATATTGGCTCGTAGTTCCATCCTTTCTTACCAATCAATACTAATTGATGGTCAAGTTTATACTTCTTTTTTAAAACATTAAATGCTGTAATTATAGTGATAATATTTTTTCTTGGTTCTATCGTGCTAACAAACAGCAAATATGGCTGGGAAAAATTATATTCAACTTGCTTTTCTAGAACCTGAATATTTTCACTAGATAAATAGTCAGGATAGTAGCGACTAGCTAAAGGAGTCACATAAACTTTTTCTGGATCTACTTGCAAATACTCAATAATATCTTTTTTAGAGCTTTCTGAAATTGTTAACACTAAATCTGTCCAGTGTAAACAGCGCTTCACTTTTTCGGTGTATATTTTTACAACTGAGTCTATATAGTTAGGGTATTTAATAAAAGTCAGATCATATATATTCATGACTTTTAAACTATTATTACAAGGATAAACAGAGTAATTAGTCCCATGTAATATATCTGGAAATCCAAAATATTTTTCAAAATAAGATAAAGTAGGTTTGAAAGCTAAAGCTAATAATAAATCTGAGACCCTCACAGGTAAAGGTAAGATATGCTGTTGAGAATATTGTTTTAGGTAACCAGGCAAACTTAAGTCACCTCCTAGCCACTTTTTTAAACCTGGTTGATAGGCTATTCCTAGCTGAAAATTTTCATCTGCTTGTAGTGCATCAAGCGCACATATTAAATTAGCAACATAAAAGCCAACCCCACTTGGTTTTGCATCTATGGGGGTGGCATCAACTACAATTTTTAACATTAAGAATGTTTAAGCTCCGTTTTTGCTTAGTTTTTTGAGGTCATAATCAACCATTAATTCAATCATTTGCTCAAAGGAATATTGAGGTTGCCAACTCAGTTGAGTTTTAATTTTATCAACGGAACCAACTAATTGTACTGGTTCATCAGGGCGATAAAATGCTGGATCAACTGAGACATAATCTTGCCAGTTTAGATCAACACAGTTAAAGGCACACTCAACAAGTTCTCTGACGGAGTGAGTTTCACCACTGGCGATAATGTAGTCGTCGGGCTGTTCTTGCTGCAACATTAGCCACATCGCATAAACAGCATCTTTGGCATAGCACCAATCACGACGGGCATCTAGGTTGCCTAATTTTAGTTCATTGACCAGACCGAGTTTGATTTGAGCGGCTGCGTGGGTAATTTTACGAAAGACAAATTCTGTTCCACGTCGGGGAGATTCGTGAGTGTAGGTAATACCGCAGCAGCCGTAGAGGTTATATTTTTGCCGATAGTTGACCGTCATCCAATGGGCGTAAGCTTTAGCAACACCATAGGGGTTGCGGGGACGGAAGGCGGTGCGTTCGGTTTGGGGTGATTCGTCGGGTTGACCAAAGACTTCACTACTCGATGCTTGGTAGAATTTGGCATCTGGTTTGCAGCGACGAATTGATTCTAAAAGACGAGAAACACCCAGGGCTGTATATTCAGCAGTGAGGGCTGGTTGAGTCCAAGAAAGAGGGACGTAGCTTTGAGAGGCGAGGTTATAAATTTCATCAGGTTGTGATTCTGTAATTACATCCATCAAGGAAGATTGATCGAGAAGATCACCTGATAAGATTTTAATATTGCCTGAAAGGTGGGTAATCCGTTCTAAGTTGCTGCTGCTGGAACGGCGGACTAGACCAAATACTTGGTAGCCTTTTGTTAAAAGAAGTTCGGCAAGATAAGATCCGTCTTGTCCAGTTAAGCCAGTAATGAGGGCTTTTTTAGGTATCATCTGCTATTGAATAATTAAAATTTTGGAGTTATTAGTTCTAATGTGGGAAAAAAAGTACGGTAACGATTAACATCTCTAGTTCAAAACATCATATCCGCGATCGCAGCACGAGCGCCAATATTAAAAAATTGTAATGATCGCATTTGATGATTTTATTTTTGCCAAACTACTAATATCACCCCAGCCACAATTAAGCTCAAACCGATAAGACGAGTTAAAGGAATTGTTTCTCTGAAGATAAAGTAACCCAATAAGACTGAGAAAACATAAACTAGTGATACAGATGGGCCAGCAACACTCAGATTAACTCTAGTTAATAAGAGTATGTAAGCAACAGCACCCAGACCGTAACAAGTCAGCCCTATTAAAAGTTCCGGTATTGTAACAATGCTGAGAATGTGACTAACAGTATTACTTATATTTACTTTGCCTAATTTCAGTGCGCCCGCTTTTAAAAAAAATTGCCCAGCCACACTAGCAAAGACTGACATTAACAATAAACTAAATTCTTGTAGTGACACAGATATATCCTTGATATTATTTTAAATTCAATTTATCTTACTATTTATATTCAATCGCCAGTTCCGTAAAATTGACAGTCATATTGCGTTCGTCACCTGGGGCAAAAGTAACTTTCCCATTATTCCAATAATTGTATTTATATCTAAAAACTACAGTATTCCATCCTGTAAGACTTTTAAATTCAAATTTACGCTGAATGTTACGATCTTTACTTAAATTAACCAGTTTTTCCAAAATTACTCCGTTTGCTTCCACCACTACATCCTGTCCTTCAATCGGATTCATGAATCTGAAAGCTAAGGTCAGTGATTTAGAGTTTGGTAACTTAAATTTGAGTAGAGTTTCTGGACTTAAACCCCAGCGCCATTTACTACTTTCATTATTTTCAATTCTACCCTGGGTTAGCCCGTTTACATTTAAACCATAAGGCATTTGAAATTCAAGTAAATCAGCTTCAGAAATTTTTAAAAAAGGTTCAAATTTCAGGTTCCTACCCAAGTTTAAGTCCACTTGATTTCTTAATTCAGAAGATTTGGGTATAAATTCAACTAGACCTGCTCCAGGTATTTTTGTTTCTATAGCTGGCTTCCCAAAACGTGTATAAAAATTATTAACACAATCTTGAGGTAATAAATCTACATAAAGATTAATTCCTGCAAAATCATTCAACTTATAAAAATCTGTAAAAAAAGTCCATTCCTCTGAACTAAAACAGCGTTTTTGCCGACTTGACTTGAAAATATCTTGATCATCAGGAACAAACAATTTATCCCATCCAGCCTCTATATATGGCTTTATTTGGGAAGTATGTAAACGGCCAAAATAATGTCCCATAACTTTTTTATTATGAAACCTTCTCAAAGCAGAAATTACCATATTCTTTGAATAATATGGGCAAAGACTATCGCCACCGACCCCGTTACCTCCTATTACACAGAATGGCCAATCTAAAACCGCCTCTCCTGGTTGCTCCTTAACATAGTTCATATATTGAATAAAGCTGTTGTCCAAGGAATAGAAAGGCTGACGGTTTAGTTTGAGTGAATAGGCAGTATAAATCTCAGTACAAGCCAAAACGACTAAAAGTGCTGATACTAGCTGTCTAATATGTAAACGTAAACCATTCAAATTTATATTTAGGGCAAAAATGCTAAGTATGATCGGGTAAAGGACAGTAAAACGACCTTGGACGCGACTAAAGGCAAACCAGGGAAATATCTTCAATATAGGAAAGTAAGTCGGATGGTAAAAGATACAAAGAAGGAAAATTATCAGTAAAGGTATAAAAATAGTTATTTGTTTGCGTCCTTGCCATAAACCGACAGATGCAATAATCAGTAAAAACCAGCCTGGACTACCAGCACCTAAACCTTCTGGTGAATCGTTAAACAATTGTTCGAGATTGACTTGCCCAGGGTGAAAAAACGGCAGAAAAGGAATTAGTATTCTCAGAGGATTAGCCCACCAAGCTCCACTTGGAATTCCGGTAAAGTCGAAGCTTTTTGCTTCTCTCGCTATTTGGAGAACCAGGGGAAAATAAGTAAAGCTTGCAATCAAAAATAAACCTAATAAAGCTAAACATATACGAGGATAGGCAGAAAATTCATTTTTATAATTACTTGTTGTATTTTTAATAAAAGTTACTATACTCAAATTTTTATTTTTAAGATACCTATAACTAAGCAATAAGGCAGTAAAAATAGTAGATATTGTAAACGATGTTAAGGCAGAACCAGCTATGTATCCCAATTCTTGTCCTAAGCATAGAATAAGTAAGCAAATTCTTATTAAAATCAATCTTAGAGATACATAATGCCCGAATGTTACTCTTTTAAGGATGAGGAAGTCAACAATAAAGCTAAGAGCCGTCCAATGAAATATTGAATAGCTGAGATGCTCTGGATATTTGTGAATTGCGTAGAAGCTAAAGAAGGGAATGAGGAATCCAGCCCCACTAGCACGGATAAAACCATAATCTTTAAAAAGTATAATAAAGCTTCCGATACCTGTGATTAAAACACTTAAAAGATAGTAAATTTGTATCCAGGGGCCAATTCCAAAAATCGAATAAAAGATAGCGTAAAAAATATCTCTTTCAATTGACCAAGGCTGAAAAACATTGTTAGTTCCGTAAGGATAAAATACCTGATTGTTAAAAAGATCCAGATGAAGAAATGGTATAAATCTAATATTATTCTTAAAGTAAAATCCTGCATATTCCCATTGTTCTGTATCACCAAATCCAACAAGTGGCTCAGATAAATTCTTGATGATTAATAAACTAAAAGCCAGAACAACACAAAAAAAAGCTAAGATTGTCGGGTAAATTACATTATTTTTTTGATATGCTTTGAATGGCATATTTATATTTTCCTATTATTACTAATGTTTAAATTATTTAGCTTTTGGCAAGCCTAAGTTACAATATAAATCTTTAAAAATTAAGATTTAGGGAAAAAATGCTGCACTTCTAAAACAAAATGATGATAATCTCTTTGTGGGAGAAAACCAAAATTATTTCTTCCATTAAGAATTAAAAAGACAAAACAGAGAGATATAGTCATAGACTGTAATAGTATGATGAAAGATAATCCTGCTACGTAAGGGGCCCAGTTAGGAATTGCGACTCTAATGAGTATGACAATACCAATTAATATAAAGCTGAACAACATTATTAATAGGGTTGCGATGAGAAGTCTAACACCAATAATGTCTCCATAAACTGAAATTGCGCTGAGTCCATGTATTACTAAGGAGACAAATTTCATCTTGGACTGTCCAGCCAGGCGTAGACCACGTTTACAAGGAATTTGTGTCCAGGGTATCTTCGCTTTTAAAATTCCTGATGTATAGTGATTCCATATTTCTGAAACAACAACAATTCTTGATAATAATTTGTAAGGGATAATGCTAAAGTTTCCTACTCTGATATCCTGACCTGTTAACAGTTTATAAAGTAATCTATAAATTAAATAAAATAGCTTAAATAGATAAGTCTCAGAACGTTTATTCCTTCTAGCAAAAACTATCTTTTGATATCCTTCAGTACTACATTTTTCAATGAGTTTGACTACATCTCTAGGAGAATCCTCTCCATCTCCATCCATTACAACAACTGCTTTACAAGTAATATTAGCTTCGATATAAGCTAATCCTATAGCAATGGCTCGTTGATGTCCTAAATTTCTTTTTAATTCTAGACAATTAATTTTTTCTATAGAATTAAATTTTGCAGTTATAAAACTTTCATGAACAGGTATAGTAGATGCATCATCTATAACTAAAACTTCACATTTTATTCCTTCATTATTAAGTATTTCATCTAAATTTATCAATAGCATATCTAAAGAATACCAATCATTAAAGACTGGAATTACTATTAAAATTACATCATTAACATGTTTTTGTTCATTGATTGTATATAACATTTTATTCATTCCTTAAAATATATGTAGATAATATTAGGTAAGTTCTAAATCAAATTAATGCAATAATTGTAAATAATCTTTTTCTATTTTTGTCCATAGATAATTTTTTTCCACAAAAAACTTCCCTTGTAAGCCTAGTTGAGTTCTAATTTGCTCATCCATCGTTTTTATAGCTACCTGAAACTCATCTTCGTTTGTGTACCAAAGCCCACCATGCGACCTGCGACACTGACCAACTAATACATCACATCTGCCGTTGACTAACACAGGTTTACCAACTGCCCAAGCTTCTAACAATACAATAGAAAGACTTTCATAGGGTGAGGGCATGACCAGCAAATCACAAGCAGCTAAAGCATCCCACTTAGTTTGTTCATCCACAAAACCCAGCGCTACAATATCTGGATGCTGAGGAATTGGCATTGCTGGCTTGCCTAGTAAAACTAACTTCTTTACACCCAATTCCTGGTTTCGCAATAGCTTAAAGTAATGAAAAAGCTCATCACAGCCTTTAGAGGGGTCTACTCTGCCAGCATAGATTAAAAACGGTTTATAAATGTTGTATTTCTGCCGAAAATTTTCTGCACTAAAGGTTGCAGGTACATCTACTGCAATACCAGCCACTGGTCCTTGAAAACTGATTTTTGGAAAGCGTGCTTCAAGAAAATTTTGTTCTTCTACAGTGTTAAAGATAAATCCACGCGGTTTCTCGAAAAAGCTATCCCACATACTCATATAAATTGGCCATTCGTTATGAGCTAAAGGAGCTAAGTAAGCTTTTTGTGCTACAAATGGCAAATTAAAATAAGTAGTTGCATATAAGTAAGTAAAAAATATAAACGCATCATATTTTTGCTCGTTCTGTTTAATATAGGCAGTTAAGTCAGGAGACAATGGCCCTTGCAATTGCATCCATCTTTCCTGTTCCTGTATGGATGTTGCTTCTAAATGAGGAGAAATTTTTTCAGATAAATGATTAAATTTTGTTATATTCCGCTGCTGTGCTACAAGAAAACGACGTATTTTAACACCAGAAATTTCTGCAATTCCCGGTGGATAATAGTTTTCCCAAGTTATGTAATCTAATGCACAAGTCGTCAGTATTTCTGTATCCCAATAACTAGACATACGCTGTGCAATTTTTAAACAATGTGCTTCCGCACCACCATTAACTTCCACTCCACAGCGCTGAACTACAAAAGCAACTCGCATTACCATCAAATTTATAAGATTTCAATAGAATGTATAAAGATTCCCAACCGCCTTATGTCGCTTGATATACCGTATTCATTAGGACAAAAACTTGGAGAGATTAGATTTATTCTCCAACAATTAGAAGAAATATCATTTTCATTTGTGAGATTTTTATTACAAGCTTCTACAAAATCTATTTTAATATTCACTTTGGCTTCTCTAGTATTTATCTCAGTAGGAAATGCACTATAGCGTTCCTCCCATTTGAATTTATAAGAACTGGTTCTAACTAAATTATCTATAGTGACTATTAAATTGCATTCTTGAATATAGTTAATTTCAGGAGCAGATACTTCTAAACTTAAGCCATTTGTATTGAAATTTGATTCATTAAAATATACTCTAGCTAAACCATCAGTCCATCTTCCTTGTGAATTCTCATATTGATGCCAACCACAACCTAGGGAAGATCCAGTTTTTAAACATTTTGTTAATTCCTTAACGTTAGCTGCTTTCTCTAAAATGTAAGGATGCCAATTATATGTCTTAAAAATATTATAAAATTTATCTGTACACAGAAATTCTAAATCTCTGTGTCTTGAATATCCATGAAATAAGAATAATTCGCTCCACCATCGATATGACGCTAATGTAATATGTCCATGATGTGGAACTCCATCTTCCAGAACAATGTTTTTAAAAGGAATATTGTCAGTCATATCCCTATGCCATTCTAAATTTTCATTATTTATCCTTATGCCTAATTTAAATGTAGGGTCTAAACCAAATGATGGAATAGTAATCATTAATTTTCCATCATAAAATTCACTTATATATTTTAAATTTTGCTCTAGTATAGAAATTGGTAAATGTTCAAAAACTTCTGTAAATGTTATCAAATCTACTTCTTTGATTGACGATTTTTCTAGCCAATCTTCAGCCGTAGCAACAGTTAAGTAGTTTTGAATACTTGGATGTGCTTTACCTATCAATGTTTCACTGAAATCAATTCCACGAGATTTTTGCTGCAATTCTATCATTGCTTGTACAAGTAAGCCTTTACCACAACCTATATCTAAATGACATTGAGGAGAAAATAAGCTGGTTATAATATGAGCCATTTGCTTGTATGGGGCAATTTCCCAATCCGAACCATAATTGTCACCATAAAAGTTTTGCTTCAAAACCACATTATAGTAAAGAGAGTCTAGCTCATTTAAAGACAAATCTTCACTTAATGTATATGTATGTTTGTCAGATACATTTTCTGTATCAGATGTATTTGCTAAAAGCTTGGTAAATTTTTTATTGTGGAACCAATTCAATAAAGAAATAGTTTTTATGATAAAATTAGGCATTTTGCATCCTTGAAATAATAACATTTAAGTTTTCGATTACTGTTGCAGTTAAAAATTCTTTTCTTCTTATTCGCTGCGTATATATTACTTTTGACTTCAGTATTTTATCTTTGACCAATAACTTTGCTAATGCGGCAATCTTCACAAAATCATTCTTAGTATTAAACATTAATCCCGCATCACCCAACGTTTCTGGTACAGCAGTGCTTTTATAAGCCAAAATCGGAATATCAAACCACATAGCTTCAATCAGTGGTACACAAAAACCTTCATGTTCACTCATTGACCATAAAAGGTGTGCAGTTCGATAAAATGCCAATAATTGGGCATAATTTACCTGACCCGGAAGCATGACAAACTCTGTCAGCCTTAATTTTTGAATGGTGTTTATCAGGTGTTGATAATAAGGATCAGCAGAATCACCACATCCTACTAAAATTAGTCGTGCTTGTTGATCCATTGTGAGGTAATGGGCAAAAGCTGCTATTAAATCATCTTGACATTTATTGGGAGCTAAACGACCGACAAACAGCAGATTTGTTTTCCCATCTTGGAGTTGCCGCATTAATTCAGTATCCGCAGGCATATCCCATTTGCTAGGGTCTACAGCTATGGGTAATACTCCAGGGTTGCTAAACCCAGATGCTACAAGTTCAGAGGCATTATAAGCTGAAGCTCCGACTGAGAGAGGAAAATGTCGGGCTAGTTGCGTTAGGTCTAACCGACCTTTTTCTAAAATCTTGGCAAACTCCGGTCGATAAGGTAAAAAAAACTCAGCCGGTGTGATATTATGATAGATTAAGCACTTGGCATTGGGATGAGCGATCGCATAATCTGTAAGTTCAGTGCCAATCGAATGATGATAAATTAGACCCGCCTTATGACTAATAGCTTTGGGCTGAAATAATTTGACCTCATGAGCAACTCGCTCATCTAAATACCGCACAAAAATATCTGATTTATATCCACATCTGCGTAAGTAATCTCTAATTGCTAATGCATGATTGGAAATGGCATCACCATAAGAAATATTAGGTAGTAGTTGATGAATTTCTTGCAGTTTTCTTAAGCTAGGTTTGGTAGTTACTGCTGTTGATGGTTGAGATAGCCCCAATACAGCTTCGTAACGGTCCATAACTTTATCCCACACGGCATTTTCTTTGGCATAATTGTGACCACTCATTCCGTATGCTGTTAATACTTCTTCTTCTAATTGATCAACTTTAGCGAATAATTCTACCCATTCAATTTCTGTCTCTGCTAGCCAACCACCTTTCGCAGACTCAACGGCCATTGCAGTAGCCAAGCAATTACGATGAGCAGCAACAGGCTTATTATAGAACCACGCTTCCATGATGACGCGGGAATAACTTTCGTTTTGACTAGGCTGAAATAAAGCCAAGCAGTTAGCCAATAATGCTTCTTTTTCGATTTCTGTAACTAGACTTAAATCAACTAAACCATCAATGTAAGTAAGAAAAGCTGGATTTCCAGGACCTACAATAACTAATTTGAGATTAGAGCCTGGATGCTTTTGTTTGAAATCTGCATAAGCCCTAACTAATAAATCTGTGTTTTTCGTTGAATCTCGGCGACCTAAACAAAGAATAAACCGTTCTTGTTTTACTAGGAAGTCTTTAATTTGAATATTTTCTTTGTTGTGATGGTGAATTATTTCTACTCCTGCACCTGCTACTATACTTTTAGTAATAATACCAGGGCCATACAACTGTCTTGCTAGTTGAGCTTCACCCTCACTGATGAACAATAAACTTCTTGCTAAATGAAAAATACTAGCAACTTGTGGTAAATATGCATAAGCTTCGTCGTGTAAACAAGGTTGTAAAAAGGCACGACTGGCAACGAGAGGCAAACCATTCAAAATTAAACCATATAAATAGGGAAGAAATATAAATGCTTGATAAGAGTCTTGATTTTTTTTTAGATAGTTAAGTAAATGAGTCGAATTAATATTTTCATTACAAAAGACAGATGCATCTTCTAAACTAACTGGACTAACTCCGGGTTTTAGGTCTGAAGATCGTAAATTTAATATTAAAGAATTAATATGATCAAAACTAACGCGGTCTCGACTATCAACTTTAAAGCGCCTAATTTTTATACCTTGCTCTAGGGTCAATCCTGCTTGAATATGATTTACAGCCCAATCATCTTGAAAAGAACGGCAGCAAGTTGTTAAAACATCAACTTGATGTCCTCTCTGTGCTAGACGTGTAGCTAATTGCCAAGCTTGTTGCTCTGCTCCTCCTTTTAAATCCTTAGCAAACCAAGGTGTAACTATTGCTATAGGTTTCATATTTTTCTTCCAATAACCCCATAATCTTGAGGTCCATAAAAATACTGGTTGAATAAATCTGCAACGTCTGACCCACTAACTTTAAAAGAGTCTTCGTAAGGATTTAAATTCATTACCTCAACTGCATTAAATCCAGCATATTCGAGTATAAACTTAACTAAAGGACTAGGCAATGGATTAAGATGTGTAGGGTCTATATAAAAATTATTCGTTCCTACCAAAATATTTTGTGGATTTGGGGTTTCAAAAATAGCCAATCCTCCAGGCTTCAGTACCCTCAGTATTTCATAGATTAAGTTAATCAAAATTGTTAATGGTAAGTGTTCTATGATATGAAAACCGGTGACTATACCCAAGCTTTCATCCGGTAGAGATTGCAAATAAGCAATAGCATCTGACTCTATAACTTCCAGGTTTATATCTCGGCATTGCTCTAGCATCACCCGATTAATATCTATACCTATTGATTTATATCCTGACTCACGCAGCAATTGTAGCCATTCGCCACGTCCACAGCCTACATCTAAAATAGGTGAGTCTGTCTTACCAAAATTTGTTTTTTCAATCAGGGGTAAATAGACTTTCAACCTATCATGAATTTGCTCACGGCTACCCCGAAACTGGTCTTCAAAAGCTACATAAAAAGCATCTAATAAATGTCGATCTTCATTAATAAAAGTTTGCAGCTGTTCTGGATTAAAAGGTTCTGGGAATCGCCGCCTTGCTTCTTCTAGAAACAAGAAAATCATACGCTTCTGCTGCATTAGATCATTTTTAAGATAATTATAGTTTCTGACATGACGTTCATCTAAGTCTTGAATACTGTTATCTACAGTATTCAGGCGCTCATGCATTTCTTGAATACGAGTATTTAAGTTATTTAGGTTTTCTTCAATAGTAGTTATCCAAGTACTGATCCAGTTATCAATAGTATTAAGACCATTATCTATACCTTGAATGTTGCTATCTACAGCACTTAGGCGCTCATCCATCCCTTGAATGTTGCTATCTACAGCACTCAAGGACTCATCCATTTGCACCTTTAAGGTTTTGATTTGTTCTATTAGCTGGCGATTAAGCGCTATAGATTCTTTAAAGGAAAGGATTAAATTGAAGTTGACTTCTCTTTGATCTTTAAAGAAAAAGTTAATAAGTTTTAGAATAAATTTTTGTAAACTTGAGTTCAAGTTAAAAGGAAATCGGTTGAGTTTATCAGGCCACTTCGTGCGGATATATGAACGAGACTCTGCATTTTTGAGTAAAGATTCAATATAAGCAAGATGTGACATTAAGTTGGCTGTATCTACATTAGTTTTTATACCCACTAGCCGAGAGTTGCCTTGACGATTAGCCACCTCTTCGCGGATCTTTTGCATTAACTCATCGACGTTAATTTCAGGATTATTTGATTCAATCATAGTTTAATTATGTAGTAGATTAAAATATTTAAATGATCAAACTCATTGTGTTATTGAAATTAATCAACATTTTTATAAATTAGGTGTTATTACATGATATTCTGGACTATAAAACTTTATATTCGATTTCAAATCTATAAGCCCATCACAGGAAATACTGTTATATACTTCAAACACTACTAATTCATCGACCCAATCATAACTTAATCCTTCTTCAGAGTGTATTCCTACAGTAACTGTATAAACTCCTTTATTCATGTGACAAGGAACTTGAAAAGAAACTGTTAATTTTTGGCATGGACTTAGTGCTGGCAATGTAATATCATCTGATAGATGAGTATTAGTTCCATAAATTACTAAACCCATTAAATTTCTAATTGAAATACCTACAATTAAATCTGATAATTCTGCTTTTGCTTCTAGTAATACGTTGATCTGAAACTGGTTACCTGTTTCTATTTTCGTTATTGTATTTTTTTGTAGGTCACTAATTTGGACATTTTTAATAATAGCTAGTTTGTTGCCATGCCTATGTAGAGAATTATCTTGATTTCCTTTGACAAAATCATTTTTGTCTTCAACCAATTCTATGTCTTCAAGTTTTCTATTCTTAATTGGGTCTTGATTATAATCGGAGCTTAATAAAGCAATATAATGATTTACTACTTCTTTAGGATCACCAATTTCTATTATTTTTCCATAATTCATCAATACTGCGCTATTACATAACATTTTGACACTTCCAGAATCATGAGAAACGAATAATATAGTTACGCCTTGTTCTTTAAGCTGGCGAATCCGTTTCATACAGCGAGCCTGAAATTTTGTATCCCCTACAGCTAAGGCTTCATCTACGATTAAAATACTCGGTTCCGTATTAGCAATTACTGCAAATGCTAATCTTACTACCATCCCACTAGAATAGGTTTTAACAGGATGTTCAATAAAATCCCCAATCTCAGCAAAAGCAGCAATTTCATCAAACTTTGCTTCTGTTTCTACTCGGCTTAGCCCTAAAATTTGCCCATTAAAAAATACATTTTGCCGCCCAGTAAATTCAGGATTAAACCCGCTACCTAGTTCGAGCAAAGCGGAAACTCGCCCATTCACAAACACTTGACCTGTAGTCGGTGTCAGCGTTCCGGCAATAATTTGCAGAAGTGTACTTTTGCCAGATCCATTTTGACCAATAATTCCCAAAGTCTCGCCTTTAGGAATGTCCAAATTAATGTCCTGCAATGCCCAAAAATTTTGGGCATGAATCTTACTGGGGAGTAAAATTTCTTTAAGTCGATCTACCGGACGAGCATACCGCCTGTAGCACTTTGAGACACTCTTCAGCGAAATTGCAATCTCCTCACTCATACCAGCGCACACTTACTACCAGGACACTCTAAAATGCACAAACTGATCAGTCAAAAATTATTAACTAAGACATTAAACGTTCAATGTATGGAGCTGTGCTACAACACATCGGCAAATGCTGGACGTAAACGCTTGTACACCAAAAAACCACAACAAAATATAGTTGCTGCGATCGCAGAAGCTACTCCCCATTCACCCCAATGCTTCACCTCCCCTACCAAAACTATGTCACGATAAACTTCAGCGATCGCAGTCATGGGATTTAACCAAAACACCCAATTCCGCCATTGTTCGGGAATTGCTGAAGCTGGATAAACAATCGGTGTCACATACAACCAAAGATTTAAAATTACCCCTAATGTCTGAGGAATATCTCGCAAAAACACAGTAAGTCCTGCTGCCAAATAACCCAACCCTGCCGTCAATAACAACTGCGTGAGCCAGATCAAGGGTAATAGTGCCAAAGTAGGATGTAAAGTATGAGAAGTTGCTGCCACAAAGAAAATCAACGCCATTAATCCAAAGGAACTTTCAATAAACGTTGATAAAATTGGCACTATTGGTAATAAAGCTAGAGGAAACACCACCTTCTTAACTAAATTCGGCTGGACTACCACTGAACTAGCAGATTGCATCAACCCCCCAGCAAAAGCAATCCAGGGCAGCAACCCCGCGAATAGCCATAAACCAAAGGTGAAGTTGTTTTCTGGTAAACTTTTAAGACTTAGCTTCACCTTGAGTACAACCGAAAATACATAAGTGTAAATCAGCAATTGTGATAGCTGATTTAGCAAAGGCCAGAAATTCCCCAAAACAGAACCCTTATAACGCGCCTCTAAATCCCGGCGTACTAAAGTTCTCAGCAAGTCGAACTTTGCCCGCAACCGTTCATTGACTGGCAAAGTGTTCCTTAGTCTTCCTGCCTTACGTACAAAGCCTCGCATTGTTCGCAACAATCCTTGTTTCCTCACCCCTAATTGCTCTTAATGAATTCTACTGTTTATGAAAGTTCCTCCATTATTTTTTCTGGAATCAATCATCAATAAAAATCATCATCAATTTATTTTGGCGATTATACAATGAATTGACTACTATCAAGTTTATATTTATTACAAATGAAACTTCCATCTGTATAGCTGTTTTCCTTGTTAAGGTAGCGAGTTTTCATTTAACTTATACTATCTGGATCAACGCCTAAAGAACGCAAATACTCTGCCAGTCGTTCAGCTCGTTGACGTTCTTGTTGTAATTGTTCTGCTAGTTCTGTGGGTATGAGTAATTTATCACCCGTATCTAGACGATAAAATCTTAATAGTTCCCCCTCAATTTCTATCCGCAATCCCAAAGGCTGACATAACGTATCGGTAATAGGTTGATAACTTTCATCTTGCAAACGATACCCCTGTAATTTTTCACTGATCCATTCTCCCTTGGGGTCAAACAACCAGTATTCTAAAATTCCTAATTGTTCATATAGTATTTTCTTTTGCTCTTGATCCTGCTTTTGAGTGCCTTTGCTGGTTATTTCAAATACCACTTGCGGAACTTGACCTTCTTCCCAGACTTTATAATTATCGCGACCTCCAGAAGGGACATCAAAAATTACCATCACATCTGGTGCGACTCTTAATTTCGGAAACCCCTGAGCATAATAGAGAAATTGATTTGCCAGTACCGTTGCCTGTTTTCCTGTTAAGTACTGTTTCAGGACTTCTAAAGTCGTTAAAATGGCATACAAATGTAAATAAGTTTCCGCCACAGGCTCTCCATCTGAACTAGGATACTCAATGCTCAGATCGGCTAAATTGGTTTTTGTAGTCATGGCTTTTTCCTAATTCAGCAAACTATCTGGGTCAACGCCTAACGATCGCAAATGTTCTGCTAGTCGCTGCGATCGCTGTTGTTCTTCTTCTAACCGCGATTCAGTTTGAGATGCTTGTTTTTGAGCCTCAATAGCTACCTTTTGCGCCTCAATAGCTACCTTTTGCGCCTCAATAGCAGCTTCCTCCGGTGTTGGCACTAATTTCCCGTCAGGTGTAAAATATCGCAATTTATTATTTTCTACACCTAAATACAGACCAAGCACCTCGCTCCAACGCCACCCCCGTCCATCGGGTACAATTTCTTGATACTTGTTGCCAACCAGTTCAAAACCGACAAATTCTAAATTTTCCGGCGAAAACCAAAAATATTCCGGTGTATGAAAGCGATTTTCATATAAGCTTTTCTTCAAATTCCGGTCAACATCAGCCGTACTTTCTGAAAGTAATTCAATAATTAAATCTGGATAACGGCCGTCTTCTTCCCAAACTACCCAAGAACTACGGGGATACTTTTCGGTATCTTTTACTAAGAAAAAGTCTGGCCCCCGAAAATCTCGGTTTCGCAACTGTTGGCGGCTAAAATAAATCGTCAGATTTGCACCTATAAAGAAATCATTACGTGAAGCAGAGCTATCGCCGTCAGGCGAATCGCGCCACAGCCACTCTAGGCAAGTTACTAGCAGCAGTAGCTGCATATAATGCAACGAAGTTTCCATTTCTGGCTCATCACTTAACAACCGAGTTGCATCGGGCATCTGTTGTTCTAGCTGTTGTGCTGTGACAAACATGGTTATGTACCTGCTTGGTTGTTGATTTAATTTTAAGCTGTGTTATTGGGTATGGGGCATTGGGCATTGGGCATGGGAAAATTAATTTTTCTTAGTCCTCTAGTCCTTAGTTGTTGCTCCCTGCTCCCCCTCATCTCCCTGAATCTATTACAGATGCGGCACTGATTCAGCTAAACTGAGACTTGGTTTATTGCATTGTAATTAGGCATGGAAATCGGACAGAAGGTTAAGGTGTTGCGTCTGCGCGATCGCGTCTCTCCCCCTATCGTGAAAAAATTAGGACAAGTAGGCATCATTCAAGGTTATAAACTCACCGATGGCAGCGGTATTGGTGTAGTGGTGCTATTTGACGATAATTTTTCCACTTGGTTTTTTGAAGATGAAATCAAACTCGTCTAATAGAGAAAACCTCAGGCGGAAGCTAAGAGTATTTGCCTAGTGCTAAGTTGTAATTGGAAAGATCGGCGGTGAAAATAGGAATCAAATAATGGCCCTGATATTGACATTTTTGGGCAAAGGCGGCATAGCTCGTACCAAAATTGCGATCGCCGCCGCCAAGCGACTAGCAAGCCAAGGCAAGCGCGTACTTCTAGCAGGACTGGCAGAACCAGTGTTACCTATTCTGCTGGATCAAACTCTTGCCCCTGACCCCCAGGAAATTGCCCCTAATTTACAAGTTGTGCAGTTCCAAGCATCTGTACTATTAGAACGCAACTGGGAAGAAGTAAAAAAACTGGAGGCGCAATACCTCCGTACACCCATTTTCAAAGAGGTTTATGGTCAAGAACTGGTAGTACTACCAGGAATGGACAATGCCCTTGCCTTGAACGCCATTCGTGAGTATGATGCCAGCGGCAAATATGATGCGATCGTTTATGATGGCACAGGTGATGCCTCCAGTCTGCGGATGTTAGGACTGCCAGAATCTCTCAGTTGGTATGTCCGACGATTTCGGCAATTGTTTGTTAACTCTGACTTGGGTAAGACGATCGCCGAATCGCCTTTGATTCAACCGCTGATTAGCAGCTTTTTCAATGTCAACTGGACAGCAGATAACTTTGCCCAACCGACTAACCAAGTCAACAATTTCTTAGATCAGGGAAGAACTGCTCTTGCTGATCCCAATCGTATTGCTGCCTTCTTAGTGAGTACAGCAGACCCCATTGATTTGGCAAGTACCCGTTATTTGTGGGGCAGCGCTCAGCAAATCGGTTTAACTGTTGGAGGTGTGATCCTTGTCTGTTCGGAAACAAATCTCAACTTATCAGAAGATTTTACACCTCTGAATGTTAGCGTTGTTCCCGATGCTTCAAAAAGCGACTGGCAACCGCTGATAGATGCTCTACCCAACTTTGCAGAGCAAGCGCTACAGGCTCCTAAACCCATTGAAATCGATGTCCACAACCGTCAGGTACGCTTATTCTTACCTGGATTTGACAAAAAGCAAGTCAAACTTACCCAGTATGGGCCAGAAGTCACTGTAGAAGCAGGAGACCAGCGGCGGAATATCTTCCTACCCCCGGCTTTGAGTGGTAGACCTGTTGCTGGCGCGAAGTTCCAAAATAGTTATTTGATAATTTCGTTTTAATTTAGGAAGTAGGAGTTAGAAATTGCAACTCCTAACTTCTAACTCCTAACTTCTTAATAAGTAAGCTTATGTCTGAATCATCTCCCATTACTCCAAACTCCGACCCACGTGAGGCACTAGACTCAGTAGCCATTAATCCCAGCCAGGAAACAGCAGCAATTAGCGATCGCAATGCCAAAACTAGGCAACTACTAGGGATGAAAGGTGCTGCACCAGGGGAAACATCGATTTGGAAAATCCGGTTGCAGCTGATGAAGCCCATTACTTGGATTCCCTTGATTTGGGGTGTAGTCTGTGGTGCGGCTTCTTCTGGCAACTATACCTGGACACTAGAAAATGTCTTGAAGGCAGCAGCTTGTATGTTGTTGTCTGGGCCTCTACTCGCAGGTTATACACAAACCTTAAATGAATACTACGATCGCGAAATTGATGCTGTAAATGAACCTTACCGCCCCATTCCCTCAGGAGCAATTCCCTTACCCCAGGTAATTACACAAATTTGGGTATTGTTAATCACTGGAAATGCTCTCGCCTTTGCATTAGATGTTTGGGCAGGTAATGAATTTCCGACGATCACAACCATAGCTATACTAGGTTCCTTTATTGCCTATATTTATTCTGCACCACCATTAAAACTCAAACAAAATGGTTGGTTAGGCGGTTACGCCCTTGGTGCTAGTTATATGGCTTTTCCTTGGTGTACTGGTCATGCTTTGTTTGGCGAACTCAATTGGAAAATTGTAGTGATCACCGTTGTCTACAGCTTGGCTGGATTGGGTATTGCCATTGTCAACGATTTTAAGAGTGTAGAAGGCGATCGCCAGTTCGGATTAAAATCATTACCTGTAATGTTTGGTGTCACAAGAGCTGCTTGGGTCTGTGCAATAATGATTGATGTATTTCAAGCTGTGATTGCCGCTTATCTCGTCACTATCCACGAAAATTTGTATGCAGCGATTTTGGTACTGTTAATCATCCCGCAAATTACCTTCCAGGATATGTATTTTCTGCGTGACCCCCTGAAGAATGACGTTAAATACCAAGCCAGCGCCCAACCATTTCTTGTCTTGGGAATGCTTGTTGCTGGTTTAGCACTAGGTCATGCTGGCGTTTAACTTAATACCTCTATGGTCAGAAGTTAGGAACTAGGAGTTAGGAGGTAATATACTTCTAACTCTAAACTTTTATCAAGACTTGTCGTGTTAGAACTGATATCTTTGATCATTCATGGGATTCAACAATTTTTAGTCCCTATCTGCTTTATCGGTGCTTGGGTTTTAATTATTCTCTTTGCTTGGAGTCTATGGGTCGCAGCACGAGATAGCGTCGCTACAGCCAAGCAAATGCATCAAATCCCCTGTACTAGCTGCCAATTTTTTACAGCCGACTATCGTCTTAAATGCACTGTGCATCCATCAATTGCCAATACAGAAGAAGCCATCAATTGTATTGACTATCAAGCCAAGACCAATCCTATGCTCTATTAAAAAATGAGGGGGTTAGAAACTAGAAAAAATTTTTCCATGCCCCATGCCCTATACCCCATACCCAATAACAACTTACTACTAATTCATCTCCAGTAAAACTTTTAAAACACCCCGACGTTGAGCCAATTCAAAAGCTGCTATTCCTTCAGTCAATGGATAGCAAGAGTGAATTAGGGGTTTTACGTCTACTTTTCCTGTAGCTAACAACTGGAGTGCTTCCCCAAAGGGGCCACAGCGGGAGCCAATCAAAGTAATTTCATCTACGACTAAAGAAGAAGCATCCAAGCTCAGGTTGCCTGCATAGGTACTTTTCAGCACTAGCGTACCACGGGGGCGCAAAGCACGACGAGCGATCGCAAATCCTTCAGGGTTGCCAGTACATTCTACTGAGATATCAAAGGCTTTGTCTGTAGCATCTTCAGCTAAACCTGTTTTGATGCCCCTTGCTTCTAAATTAGCTAATTTATCTCGATGACGGCCTATTACCAAGAGTTCACAACCAGTTAAAGCTATTGTCTGGGCTACTAGTTGTCCTAGTTTGCCATCTCCAACCACTAGTACTCGGTCATCTACACCTAAGGCTACCTGCTGCTGAATTTCCAGTGCTGCTGCTAATGGTTCGGTAAAGGTTGCTACCTCTGTTGGTACATTATTGGGTACAGGGTGTAAGTTGGTAACTGGCAAGCAGAGATAGTCAGCAAAGGCTCCGTGGCGATTGACAATACCCAAAACTGTACGGTTTTCGCAGTGAGTCAGCTGTCCGCTGCGACAAAAACGACAATAACCGCAGACAGCGTTAATTTCACCCACTACTCGCTGGTTAAGTAAATGTTCAGACCCTTGTTCGACAACGCCAACAAATTCGTGTCCTAAAATACCAGTGTAGGGATAGTAACCTCTTTTCAGTTCCAAGTCTGTATTACAGATACCCGCACGCAATACGCGCACAAGGGCTTCTCCTGGTAGCGGTTCAGGATTGGGAATATCTGTGCGTAGTTGCAATTGATTGTTTTCGAGCCAGAGTCCTTTCATACTAATTTTGGATTTTGGATTTTGGATTAAAAAAGTAAATATCTAACGGTTTTAATGATACTTAAGGTTATGAAGAAATAATTAGAAGCGAAGTTTTGCCGCAGTTGGACATTGCTTTGCTAGTACGGTGCGTTTTAATTCCAGACTCAGTTCAAGCAGGCAATGAATTCTACCAAAATATATAAATTAAAACTTTAAGTTTGAATATAGCAACTTTGGCAGCGAGAAGTCGTAATTCACTGGGGCGATCGCCTGTACAAGAGTTAAGATCATAAAAACCTTGCGGAAAGTGGGAAACGAGCGTGTCTTTAGACCTGAGAGGTAAGCGACACGAGCAGTTTTAACTGCCTTGGATATTTGAATCATTACCGCCTTGGGGTTGTTAATTCGATGTGCTTATGATTCTTTTGATAGCCGTTTCATCAAAAGCGATGGCTTCGCCAACACCAACACCAAAAGCGAACGCGCTGAAATAATCCCAATTGAAAAATAATTGCGACAGATAGATTACTAAAAAATTGTTTAACAACACTTTCAGTCGACAAAGCGCGTTAAAGCAAATTGTTGAGTATTTATTATGATACTAAATTAGGTTCGCCCATCTTACAACCCACCTCGCAAGAAATGGATATGATAGAAAAGTCGATAAAACTTAAAGAATATTTATTAAATGCTGATTGACTCCTCTGGCTTATCCAAAGTCAAAGACTCAGTAAAAGAAAAAATTTTCTTCGGTCATGAACCTACTGCCGAGTTAATTGCGATTCTTACCGTCTACTTTGTCCAAGGGATTTTAGGATTGGCTCGTCTAGCCGTCAGCTTTTTCCTGAAAGATGAATTGTTGCTCAGTCCAGCGCAGGTGTCCGCCCTAATGGGAATTGTCGCCCTACCTTGGATTATCAAACCAGTGTTTGGTTTTGTATCTGATGGCTTACCCATATTTGGCTACCGTCGCCGTCCGTATTTGGTGCTATCTGGGATATTAGGAGCTATTTCCTGGGTGAGTCTCGCAACAATAGTTCATACTAGCTGGGCGGCTACAGCAGTGATTGCTCTTGGTTCCCTCTCTGTAGCCGTTAGTGATGTGATAGCTGATTCACTGGTTGTAGAACGAGCCAGAGTCGAGTCACAAGCGGATGCTGGTTCCCTACAATCTTTGTGTTGGGGTGCTTCCGCCCTTGGAGGTTTGGTAACAGCATACTTTAGCGGGATGCTCCTCGAACAATTCACTACCCGCACTGTATTTTTGATTACTGCTTCATTTCCTCTCATCGTCTCAGCAGTAGCTTGGTTAATTGCTGAATCTCCCGTCAACAAAGATACTAAAGAAAGTGATAACACTGATTCTCTAAGTGTTAAGCATCAACTAAAACAACTACGCCAAGCCATTACCCAAAAAGCTATTTGGCTACCAACAGTATTTGTATTTATCTGGTTATCGACCCCCACGGCAGAATCAGCCTTTTTCTTCTTCACTACCAACGAACTCCACTTTCAACCAGAATTTTTGGGGCGAGTCCGGCTGGTAACTAGCGCTGCTTCTTTAATTGGTATTTGGATTTTTCAGCGTTTCTTGAAAAGCGTCTCGTTTCGCGTCATTTTTGGTTGGAGTACTGTCATTTCAGCGGTGTTGGGCATGACAATGTTGCTGCTAGTGACTCACACGAATCGAGCTTTAGGTATAGATGATCACTGGTTCAGTTTAGGAGATAGTCTCATACTGACTGTGATGGGTCAAATTTCCTATATGCCAGTGTTAGTATTAGCGGCGAGGCTTTGTCCTCCTGGAGTAGAAGCAACTTTATTTGCCTTGTTGATGTCAATATCGAACTTAGCAGCAATGGTTTCCTATGAATTTGGAGCCATAATCATGCATTGGCTAGGTATTACTGAGACCAATTTTGAGCTACTTTGGCTGTTGATAATCATTACTAACCTCAGCACACTGTTACCACTGCCATTTATCCACTGGTTACCTGCGAGCAACTCGCAAACGGAAACACCGACATTGCAACCAGCATTAGTAACAAACGGTGAACAAGAATTTTTACCTGACTTAATGCCTGAGTTAATGCTGCGAGAAGCAGAATCAAAAGCAGTTGAATAAAAAAGAATTAACTTTTAACAATACCTTCGCCAATTTACGAGGGTGAGATGATGATGCTTTAACCATTAACTCCCATTTCTTTGAGGGTTGGCAAAAACAATCAGTCCTAAAAATTCCTTTAAGGTTTCCTACAAGGGTTTTTTAACGTATTGACAGCAGGATAAGGGTTTCAGATGAAAAACCACCTTTTCATCGAAACGCTTATGTATGCTTAATTTTGCCACTTTTGCCAAAATTTATCTAGGCTCTTATTTTGGCAAAGGTATTGTTTTAAGATTAACCTTTTTAAGGTGACTCGTAAAATCTCTTTTTTCTCTCTGTGCGCTCTGCGGTTTAAAAGTAACTTATCTAACCACATTGAAAGCCGCTGTTGTGAGTTTCCGAGTATAAATCCGGCTAACGTGGGACGATCCTATCGATATCTATACATAGGTGCTGCTGATCAAGAGACTGGTAATGCTCCTTTGCAAGCGTTGCTGAAAATTGATTTAGAGTCAGGGAAAAGACAACTTTGGAGTGCTGCACCCCGTGGTTTTATGGGTGAACCAAGGAAGACGACGGCTGGGTGCTGGCTTTAGTTTATGATGCTGCTCATCATCGCTCAGACATGGTGATTTTAGATGCCAATGAATTTCGGTAAAGGCGCGATCGCTCGCTTGCATCTTGGGCATCACATACCTTATGGTCTACATGGCAGCTTTACCTAATTCGGAGAGAAGGCTCCCGCCATAATCTTTGATTTGGCGGCGAGATGAATCGAGGGCGAAAAACGAGACGTTCCCCGACCATAACTGGCTGCAAGCCAGTGAGGGAAAGGGAACAGTTGAGTTTTTCGCACATCTATGTTATGATTTACGTCGCTTACACTAACGTAAATATGCTGGTATTTGAGGCCAAACTTGAGGGAGAAGACAGGCAGTATCAAGCGCTTGATGAAGCGATTAGAACTGCTCGTTTTGTTCGCAATGCAAGCCTTAGATACTGGATGGACAACAAAGGTATTGGGCGATACGACCTCAGTAAGTTCTGTGCTGTGCTTGCTGCTAATATTGAGCTTCCTTGGGTTGCCAAGTTGAACTCGATGGCAAGGCAAGCCAGTGCTGAAAGGGCGTGGTCTGCAATCTCTCGGTTCTTTGATAACTGCAAGAAAAACAAACCAGGGAAAAAAGGATTTCCAAAGTTTAAGAAAGAACAAACGCATGGTTCTGTAGAATACAAAACCTGTGGGTGGCGACTTTCTGATCACCGCAGGTATATCACTTTCTCGGATGGATTTAAAGCGGGAACCTTCAAACTCTGGGGAACTCGTGACCTGCATTTCTACCAACTTAAACAGTTTAAAAGAGTGCGGGTTGTGCGTCGTGCAGATGGCTATTATTGCCAGTTTTGCATTGACCATGAACGAGTTGAAAGACGAGAACCGACGGGTAAAACTATTGGCATTGATGTGGGATTGAACCACTTCTTGACCGATAGTAACGGGGAAACAATCGCTAATCCTAGACATCTTCGCAAGAGTGAAAAGTCTTTGAGACGTTTGCAGCGTCGGATGTCTAAAACTAAAAAGGGTTCTCAAAACAGAATTAAGTTTAGAAATAAACTTGCACGTAAGCACCTCAAAGTAAGTCGCCAGCGTAAAGACTTTGCTGTAAAAACGGCAAGGTGCGTGGTGAGGTCTAACGACCTCGTGGCGTATGAAGATTTGATGGTGCGAAATATGGTCAAGAATCATCGTTTGGCTAAGTCGATTAGTGACGTTTCGTGGTCGCTGTTTCGTGAATGGGTTGAGTATTTTGGTCAGGTGTTTGGTGTTGTCACGGTTGCCGTTCCACCCCACTACACCAGTCAGAATTGTTCTAACTGTGGCGAGGTTGTTAAAAAATCTCTGAGCATCACAACTCATGTTTGTCCTCATTGTGGGCATACTCAAGACCGGGATTGGAACGCAGCGCGGAACATATTAGAAAAAGGATTGAGTACGGCGGGTCACGTCGGAACTAACGCCTCTGGAGACATCGACCTCTGCGTGGGTGGGGAAACTCCTCCAAGTAAGTCGGGTCGTGGAAAGAGGAAGCCCAAGGAGTGATCTTTGGAATCCCCCACTGCATTCGGTACTCCGAATCAGTGGTGGGAGGATGTCAATTCTGAGGTTTTTGCACCAGCTTGATACTCTGTTTGCATATCATAAAACCAAAATAAAAATGTAACAACAGCTACTAAATCCTTGTTATCCTAGAAAATAAGGATAAACTAGACATATACATATCCGGTTGCGAAGATACCGCGACGAGGAGAAAATTTTATGGTTGCAACATCTTTATTGCCGTTGGAAGCAGCTTCTCCAGCGCATATTTGTCCATTTGATCAAGCCTGTAGCTACTTAGAAGCGGCAGCTAAAGAATTAAAGTTAGATCAAGGTTCCCTAGAAATCCTGAGCCATCCACGTAAAGTAGTAACAGTTTCCATTCCTGTGAAACTGGATAATGGGGAAGTACGGGTTCTCGCTGGACACCGGGTGCAGCACTCCGACATCTTAGGCCCCTACAAGGGTGGCATTCGTTACCATCCAGCGGTGACACTACGGGAAGTATCAGCCTTGGCAATGCTGATGACTTGGAAATGTGCGTTGTTAGGTATTCCCTATGGTGGTGCTAAGGGTGGTATTGCCATAGACCCACAACTATATAGTGTTGGTGAATTAGAAAGGATCACCCGTCGCTATACCAGCGAGTTAATTAAAGATATCGGCCCTGCGGTAGACATTCCTGCACCGGACATGGGTACTTCAGCCCGTGAGATGGCTTGGATGATGGACACTTAGAGAACTCCACAAAAAGAATGATCCGATAGCTATGCCGATTTAGCAAAAATTTC
>JAYGHB010000003.1:0-155365 GCA_034931985.1 Halotia wernerae UHCC 0503 | reverse complement strand
AAAGTTCTCATGATGTTCTTGTACCACAAAATATACTATTTTGGAGATGTCTACTAGGTTCAATCTTATGGTTTGGTTTTCCCACTAAAATAGCTAAATAACTAAAATGCCACTAATCAACCGCACACAATAGAGCCAGTTTTTCCGGATGAGCCAAAATACAACTGAATAGATAATGTATATTGCATCTTTGTACTAAACTTATGGAATTGCCCCAACGCGTATCAATTCGCTACAAAGACACACCCTACAACACTAATGAGATACGCTTGAAAACCTTCCGACTAGCGCTACAAATATGGGAAGAACAAACCAAACCTAGAAAAACAGAGCTTTATGCGTTTATATCAGCTTGCATAAAACAGGTAGACCGTCAAGATCGTTTTATGTTTTCTCTACTATTCGTAGAATTAACAGACCTGATCCGTAATTCTACACTTGAGAGGGGAATGAGAGAAGTATTGATTAAAACAGCTTTTAGCGAGTTTGCTTACGCTTTAACAGACTTTGAAGATAGTAACAAAAAAGATTAGTATCCCTTGCTGTCGCAACTATAGCGGTTTCTATGTGGATGTAATACACCACTCTAGTCCCTGTTTCCCACCAGAGTGTATGCACACAACCGAGAAACGCTATACTGTTAAAAATTTCTGTATTGGAGTTTAATGAAGCATTGCTACTTACAGTTGGAAGACGCGATCGCTTACGAGCTACTTTGTTCATCTCTGTTATAACCGTTTTTGTCGCGCTTGATACTTTCTTCTAAAGCTTGAATTTGTTCGCGACGAGCTTCTAACTCCAGAGAGCGACGCGCCAAATCTTGATTTTGCAACGTCAGGGATTGTCGCCACTGTTCGGCTCGTTCTGCTTCTTGTTGTAAGAAATCTGGAGTAATCCCAGTACTGAGATAAGCTTGGATTAAATGTAGAACCCAGTTAGTAGCTTCTTCTAGCCTAATAATGTCACCTGTGGGGGAAAGCTCAACTAAAACTAGCAATTTTTCGCTCATAGTGTTTCCTTTCCCCAGTAAAATGAAAGCTTCTTCCGGGATAATTGCCCAGATTTGATCAATTTCTTGACGCGCTAACAAGCGCAATTGGTACTGATCTAAAAATTCATTTCTATGTACCTGGGCTAGATATAGCATGATCTTCGCTTGGCTCCAACTTTAAATTTAAAATAAAAAAACGTTTTTTAATAATTACAGCAGTTTTCACTTGTTTAGACTATAAAAGAGACTTTTGTTTGCGTCTACCCTTGAGAACGCCTGGTGGCGAATGCGTCTGGGGGTGAGGTAAAAATAAAGTTTATTCTCAAAACCGTTGTCTGAATTGAGCAGAGGTAATGGGAAAAGTTTTTCGTCTTATTGATAATTCTCCCATTATCCATTGCAGCTATGTTAAATCACGCAAGCGATGCCTACAGCAACGCCTGCAGGCGATCACGCAAAATTTCTACTTGTTTTTCAGCTTCGGCTAAAGCATCTCGCGCTCCTTGTACTACATCTGGTCTAGCTTTATCCACAAAATTAGAATTACTTAACCTCGCACTGAGAGAATTAACTTCTGCTTCGGCTTTGTTGAGGCTTTTTTCTAACTTGGCACGTAATGTTGCAATATCCACTACATTGCCAGTCAAAGGTATTACTACTTGTACTGTACCAATGACACCAGCAATTTCTTTTTCTGATGCTTGTGGCTGTAATGATTCTGTCTGCGGTAAGTTTTGGTCAAGAATTGGTAGTAATAATTGGTTCCACAACTTTTGTCTAGCCTGAACATTGAGTATGTTTTGAGCAATAAACCAAGTAGCATAAACCAAGCCAACGATTTCAAAGAAAGTTCCTAAGATAGGAACACCATTTATTGCATTCCCAATCGCTAAACCTATTCTGCCAAAAACAATCGCCACGATGGTTAAACCAATGATCTTCAAACCTCTCTGAGGCTTTTTCGCAGTCCCTGTTTGGCTGTTTTGCTGATCAGCAATAGTTAAAGTCTCCACCTTCGCCAAATCTTGAATGTAAGCCTGTCCAGCAGTCAAAATTTGCCTTTCTTGGGCATTTTCACTTTGCAAATTCGCAGTTACTTTCGCTCCTGGTTTGATGTCTGCTTCAGCGCGTAAGTTCCGAATTGTGCGGATAGTGCCAATTAGTAATTCAAACTGTTCCTCCAAAGCCGGAGCAATCAATTCATGATCAGCTTGCGGATAGGGTTGTAAGGCTAAAGTTTGTTTTGAATCTGCTGGTTGTTGGGTGAGAGTTTGCCAAATCTCCTCAGTAATGTGGGGCATAAAGGGATGCAGTAGTTTTAAAATCCCTTCGAGTACATAAGCGAGGATTTGTTGAGCAACTCGCCGTGAGGAAGGGTCTGCACCTGGCTGGAGGCGAGATTTCACCAGTTCAATATACCAATCGCAGAAATCACCCCAGATAAATTCATACAGCCCTTTTGCTGCTTCACCTAAACCGTAATTATCGATGTAACTGGTAGTTTGTTTCACAACTTGATGATAGCGGGAAAGAATCCAGCGATCACTGATTTCTATAGGAATTGGTTTACCCAATTGTTGCGGTGTCTGTTCATCCAAGTTCATCATCACAAATCGAGCCGCATTCCACAACTTGTTAGCAAAGTTCCGGGATGCTTCTACCGATGCCGATTCATCCTTTTTGCGATCGTACTCCAACCGGATATTTTGACCAGCACCGACAACTTCCTTGACCATTGTGTAGCGCAAGGCATCAGTACCATATTTGCCAACTAATAATAATGGGTCAATCCCGTTACCTTTAGTCTTAGACATCTTTTGACCATTTTCATCCAGCACTAACCCGTGGATGTAAACATCTTTAAACGGCATTTGGCCAGTCAAATGACCAGCCATCATCGTCATTCTGGCAACCCAGAAAAAGATGATGTCAAAACCTGTAACTAAGGTGCTATTGGGGTAATAAGTAGCTAAATCCTGGGTTTGTTCTGGCCAGCCTAAAGTCGAAAACGGCCAAAGTCCAGAAGAAAACCAAGTATCCAATACATCTGGGTCTTGTTCTAACTGGACATTTTCACCAAATTGTGATTTAGCTTTTTCCCAAGCTGCATCTGCTGATTTGGCGACAACAAACGGCGTGCTATCGGTAATTTGCCCACCAGTTTCACTCACAGCATACCAAGCCGGAATTTGATGCCCCCACCATAGTTGACGAGAAATGCACCAATCTTTGAGTTTGACTAACCAATCACGATAAACCTTAGTCCAGCGTTGCGGAACAAACTCTGGGGAACTTTGCTGGTCGAGGAATTGTAGTGCTTGCTCAGCCATCGGGCGAATTTTGACAAACCACTGAGTTGAAAGTAGGGGTTCAATCGGAACTTTACCGCGATCGCTATAAGGAACGGTATGCTTATAATTCTCCACCTTCACCAAAATGCCATCTGTTTCTAGGCGAGAAACCACATTTTTTCGAGCAACAAAACGATCTTGTCCTTGAAACTCACCAGCATTTTCGTTGAGTGTGCCATCCTTATTAAGAATATTAATCAACGGCAGATTGTGACGCTGACCCATTTCAAAATCATTGAGATCATGGGCGGGAGTCACCTTTACACAACCCGTCCCAAATGTGGGGTCAACAAACTCATCACCAATGATGGGAATTTCCCGTTGCATAATTGGCAGAGTTAGTGTCTTGCCAATTAAATGTTGATATCTGTCATCATTGGGATTAACTGCTACCGCTGTATCACCCAACATAGTTTCTGGTCGAGTCGTCGCTACCTCAACATAACCAGAATTATCTGTTAAAGGATAGCGGAAATGCCAAAGATTTCCATCAACTTCTTGATTATCCACCTCCACATCAGAAACCGCTGACTGGGTAGCCGGACACCAGTTTACCAAGTACTCGCCCCGATAAATTAATCCTTCTTCATAGAGACTCACAAAAGCTGACAAAACAGCTTTCGATAAACCCTCATCCATCGTAAACCGTTCCCGCGACCAGTCTACTGAGACACCCAAGCGTCGCATCTGATTGAGAATCGTTCCCTTGGACTCCGCCTTCCATTGCCAAGTGCGTTCTAGGAATTGTTCGCGTCCTAACTCTTGACGAGTTTTACCTTCTTTTTTGAGTTGCTTTTCTAGCATCGTGTGGACGGCGATGCTAGCGTGGTCGGTTCCAGGTAGCCATAAAGTATTACGCCCCTGCATCCGGTGGTAGCGGATGAGGACATCAATCAACGCATACTCGAAGGCGTGACCCATGTGCAAGCTACCAGTGACATTCGGCGGCGGAATCACAATGCAATAAGGTTCGCCGCCATGATTGGGGTCAGCTTTGTAGACTTGGTTTTCTTCCCAGAATTTTTGCCACTTGGCCTCGGTGGTAAAGGGGTCGTAGAGACTGGGTAGATTTGGAATGGTTGCGGTCATGCTGGGAAAACTAGGTTTGGAAGGACTTTAATAAATTTTGCCATAGGGTTGGAGAGGGTTTAATGGAAACGAACCGCCAAGACGCCAAGAACGCCAAGAGAGAGGAACCAAGTCAGGAGATTGATAGACTTGCTTATGCTGTGATTGGAGCAGCAATTGAGGTACATCGGGTGTTGGGGCCAGGATTTTTGGAGGAGGTGTATAAGGAGGCGCTAATTATAGAATTTTTCAGGTGTGGGATACCTCATGTCGTAGAGAAGTCGGTAACAGTGAATTACAAAGGACATGAAGTAGGCAAAGGTAGATTAGATTTTTTGATTGCCAATTGTCTAGTTGTAGAATTAAAAGCTGTTCAGAATTTAGCCCCAATTCACGAAGCTCAAGTCATTTCCTACCTCAAAATGACTAATTACCCTCTAGCTCTCCTCATCAACTTTAACGTCCCTCTCCTCAAAGAAGGCATCAAGCGTATTATCCTGTACTCTTAATATTCTCTTAGCATATTCTCTTGGCGCTCTTGGCGTCTTGGCGGTTCGTTAAAAATCCATGAAACATCCAACCATCCCCCACTCCCCCTGCTTTTACATCCCCACCCTCTACTTTACCTCCGGCTTACCCTACGTCATTATCAACACAGTCTCCGTCATTTTTTACAAAAAACTCGGCATAGATAATGCCCAAATTGCCCTGTGGACAAGTTTCCTCTATCTACCTTGGGTAATCAAAATGTTTTGGGGGCCAATTGTTGATATTTACTCTACCAAAAGAAGATGGATACTCTACACCCAATTTGCCATGTTCTTTGCTTTGGGATTAGTAGCCTTCTGTTTACAACTGCCAAATTTCTTTTTCATCTCCCTGGCGGCATTAACAATTGGAGCATTTATTTCAGCAACTTACGACATCGCCACAGATGGTTTTTACTTATTAGCTTTAAGTCCAGAACAACAAGCTTTCTTTGTTGGTATTCGCTCCCTTGCTTATAGACTGGCTGTAATTTTTAGTTCTGGAATTTTAGTAGTTGTAGCTGGTCAGCTTGAAGTTTCCCTCAACAATATTCCTTTAAGCTGGACTATAGCTATTGGCTGCTCGGCTTTAATTTTGGCGATACTTTTTATTTTCCATCGCCTAGTTTTACCTTTGCCTGAATCAGATAATGAACGACAACTAAAAGCAACAGAAAAGATTCCGTTTTGGCCAATTATTAGTTCATATTTTGCTCAAGAAAAGATTATAGCTGTTTTAGCATTTATCTTACTCTATAGATTAGGTGAGGCAATGCTAGTTAAGATAGCTTCGTTATTTTTACTAGATAGGACAGAAGTCGGTGGACTAGGGCTGACAACATCAGAAGTCGGATTAGTTTATGGAACATTTGGCGTGCTATCACTGATTTGTGGTGGCATATTAGGAGGATTGCTCATTGCCAAGTATGGTTTAAGAAAATGCCTGTTACCTATGGCTTTAGCCTTGAACTTACCTGATTTATTTTATGTATATCTTGCTTACACTAAGCCTTCACTGACATTAGTATATCCTTTAGTTTCCTTAGAGCAATTTGGCTATGGAGTTGGATTTACAGCATTTAGTGTTTATTTAATGTATATTTCTCAAGGTGAATATAAAACATCTCATTTTGCCATATCTACAGGCATCATGGCTTTAGGGATGATGATACCCGGATTAATTAGCGGTTATCTACAACAAGCATTGGGATACCCATTATTTTTTGTTTTGGTCTGTTTTCTGACTATTCCTGGAATGATGACTCTATTTTTCATTCCTTTAGAAAGAGAAAAAAATAGTCAAGCAAGTTAACAGGGATGTTCCTGCGTTACACTATCACTAACGCACCCTAAAATAAATAATTTAATTTTGTATGCGTTATGTTTTAGGAATAGATGGTGGTGGTAGTAAGACTGTCTGTGTTCTAATGAATGATGAGCGTCAAGTCATAGGACGGGGTGAAGCAGGCCCATCTAATTATCAAAGTATAGGTATTGCCGCAACGTTACAATCTCTTCAATCTGCCATTTGCTCTGCCGTTACAAGTATGGTCAAGATTGAAGCGATTTGTTTGGGTTTAGCAGGTGTAGGACGTGCAGCAGATATCGAAAATGTCAAGGTTTTAGTGCAAGAATTACAAAATAGTAAACTACTGCCGATCATTTGGGATTTAAAACCATTTAATATTGTAATTTGCAACGATGCTTTGATTGCCTTAGTGGACGGAGTCGGTCATGATATAGGAATTGTCGTTGTTGTTGGTACTGGTTCGATAGTTTTCGGGCAAAACCATCAGGGAGATACTAAACGAGTTGGTGGTTGGGGATATATTTTAGGTGATGAAGGCAGTGCTTATAAAATTGCGATCGCTGGTATGCAAGCAGCATTAAAATCTTATGATGGTCGTGAGATATCAACGAGTTTAATAGAGAGTTTCAAACAGTATCTTAGTTTGACAAATATAGAAGACTTAATAGAAGTAATATATCGGCGAGGATGGGGAGTAAAAGAAATAGCAGCTTTGGCACCAGTCGTAGATTTAGCAGCAGCGTCAGGTGACGAAGTAGCGAATAACATAATTGATCATGCTGTCCAAGAGTTAGTCAAAGCGACTTCTACAGTAATTGATGCAATTTTTAGTTATGACTCAGTTTTAGAAGTAGTCACAACAGGAAGTGTGTGGCGTGGTAAATCCAAGATGCATGACAGATTTGCAGCATCGATTATTAATAAATTTTCTCGTGTAAAAGTGATTTTTCCGAGATTTGAACCTGCTTATGGCGCTGGTTTATTAGCGTTGCAGAGGTTAAGGGGGGAAGAGAGAATTTGAGCGATGTTTGGTGACAATCCGCTGTGTGTCTAGGCATTTTTAACGAAATTGAAATTTACACCTTGAAAGAGCTAGTCCAGAAAATTTGGGTGATTTTGATTTCAAAACCTGAAGCTGAGTAGGATTAAAAATCTGCATAGCATGAGCAATAGATTCTCGTAGAATGCAGATAAGTAAGATGTAAAAACAAGCGAGATATCAAATGCAATATTGCTCACATACTACAACATCAGGAGTAGTACTTGATGACTAAGTCAATTATTTCACCAAAACGGCTCAGCGAGCAGTTCGTCCAGTGGTTACTCGAAAAAGACCGAAAACAAAAGGAAGGATCATACCATAACGAACAATTGCACCGTCAGCATCCTTGGTGGCAGGTCATGTGTCTGACTGGTGTAGATTATTTCTCCACCCTTGGTTATCAACCTGGTATTGCTGCACTGGCAGCAGGCGCTCTTTCTCCTATAGCTACCCTGATTTTGGTATTGTTAACACTGTTTGGGGCATTACCGATTTATCGACGTGTTGCTGCCAAAAGTCCTCATGGCGAAGGCTCTATTGCGATGCTTGAACACTTGCTTCCTTGGTGGCAAGGTAAGCTATTCGTGCTGTGTCTGCTCGGTTTTGTGGCTACAGACTTTATCATTACTATCACTCTTTCAGCAGCTGATGCCACTGCTCATATCATCGAAAATCCGCTGATACCAAGTCTGCTTCACCAACAGCAGATAGGTATTACACTCCTACTAATAGTATTGCTAAGTGCAGTTTTCCTTAGAGGTTTTCAAGAAGCGATTGGCATTGCAGTATTTTTGGTTGGAGTTTATCTGCTACTCAACTTTATTGTCATAAGTGTCGGTGTATATCAAATTTTAAATCATCCAGATGCGATCGCTGCATGGCAGACTGCACTTTTTGCCCGCCATTCTAATGTTTTTGTTATGCTCGGCGTATCAATATTGCTATTCCCAAAGCTAGCGCTGGGATTATCGGGTTTTGAGACTGGCGTGACTGTTATGCCTCTTGTCAAAGGTAGTAGCAGTGACATCCATAATCATCCTAAAGGACGTATCCGTAATACACGCAAGTTGCTCACTACTGCCGCAGGCATCATGAGCTTATTTTTAATTACTAGCAGCTTTATAACTACACTACTAATTCCAGCAGCAGAGTTTCAAGCTGGAGGCAAAGCTAATGGACGCGCCCTCGCTTATCTAGCACATTTGTATCTAGGCAATGGCTTTGGCACAATTTATGACCTTAGTACTATTACTATTCTCTGGTTTGCAGGTGCATCCGCAATGGCCGGGCTGCTTAATATCGTACCTCGCTACCTGCCACGCTATGGGATGGCACCAAATTGGGTATTAGCAACGCGACCCTTGGTAATAGTCTATACAGTTATTGCTTTTGTAGTCACAATCATCTTTCAGGCAAATGTGGAAGCTCAAGGTGGAGCTTACGCAACTGGTGTGCTGGTATTGATGAGTTCAGCTGCGTTGGCTGTAACTTTATCAGTTCACCGACAGAGAACAAAGCGAGGAACACTTGTTTTTGCAATAATCACGCTGTTGTTTATTTATACTACTGTTATCAACATTATCGAAAGACCTGAGGGAATTAGGATTGCTGCATTCTTTATTGGTGCTATCATCCTGACTTCGTTCGTTTCCCGCATTTGGCGCTCTACTGAACTTCGAGTAGAACGGATTGAAATTGACGAAACTGCCCGCCAGCTGATTGCTGAACAAGGACAAGGTGCAATCCGAATAATTGCCAATCGATTGAATACAGGTGACGCGCAAGAGTATTTCTTAAAAGAAAAAGAGGTGCGCGAGGACAACCATATTCCGCCTGCCGATCCTATCCTGTTTTTAGAGATTATGGTAGCAGATGCCTCGGAATTTGCTGATGTAATTAGAGTTAAGGGGGTGCAAGTCGGCGATTATCACATCTTGCGGGCTGAGAGTGCAGCAGTCCCTAACGCTATTGCAGCTTTACTTCTCTATATTCGTGACCTAACAGGTAAGATTCCACACGCTTATTTTGGTTGGATAGAGGGAAATCCGTTACAGTACTTGCTGCGTTTTATCTTATTCGGTGAAGGTGATATTGCTGTAGTTACCCGCGAAGTCCTGCGTAAGGCAGAGAAAGATCCCGAACGTCGTCCTAGTATTCATGTCGGTGGTTAAAATTAGCAATAGGATTGTCTTTGGACTATTTTAAATGATGAAAGTGCGATCGCCTAAAGCTGTAAGTTGGGTTAACTTACTTAACTTTTAGACGAAGTGCAGCGAGTTAAGAGACATTTTGTATTTGGGATTGATCCGAGTTTAAATAAACTGATAATTTGGATACGTAATTAGTAAACAAGCAAGTGATATTACGTAGTAGGAAAAACTTACTCTCTTTTTACGTTAGGAAGAAGAGGTCAAAAATATTGAATATAAAAGGTATTTTTTTGCAATCCCTAGACTCAAGTGCGGGGTATACTTAATCTTTTATACTGATGAATCTACCCTTCAGTAAAAACTCTAGCGCTGTTGTACTGTTAACAGGTATCGGAATTTACGGTTTATTAATATCTTCGGAAAAGGGAATAAATACAGTTTTCAAAAATCAAGATTTTTGTTTTAATGTACAAGAAAAAAAGTTCTTTAGTATTTCAGGAAATTTACTGTGTACAAACGCATATCGCTCATAGTTAGTGTCATGTTATTAGGATGTTATGCTGCTACTATCCCCTCGGTAGCTCAAGCTCAAGTACTAGTGGCGCAAGCTAAAAATCCTGAGTTGAAGCAAATTTTAGAAGAAGGACGGAGACTAGTAGATGCTGGTGACTATAATGGGGCGATCGCTATTTATCAACAAGCTGCTACCATAGATCCCAAAAATGCCAAAATTTATTCTGGGATTGGCTACTTGTATGCGCAACAAGGAAATTTCAAAGGCGCACTAGCCTCTTATCGTCGTGCTATTGCCATCGACCCCAATAATAGCGATTTTTATTACGCTGTGGGTTATATCAAAGGTAATTTGGGCGATACGCCTGGGGCTAAGGAAGCTTACCGTCGGGCAATACAGCTAAACCGCAATCATGTTAATGCTTATTTAGGATTGGGTGTAACCCAAGCCCGATTGGGAGACTATGAAGCAGCTAACTGGGCGTATGAACAAGCAATCAACCTCGATAAGAATAATGCCCAAACTTATGAGTTTATGGCTTCAATGTATAAACAGCGACGACAAACAAAACAAGCAAGTAGTGTCCTGCAAAAAGCTCGTGTCTTATACCAAAGACAGAATGATTCGGATGGAATGGCCAGGGTAGATGCCATGCTGCGAGAGTTAGGCGGATGAAATCAATTCAATTAGCGTCTTGTTAGTTCGACAGAAGCGGAATGTGGGTGTGAGGAGTACCCCAATTTTTCGTTTTCAAGCAATTCCAGAACCAACTCATAAATCTAACTACGGCTATAACTTGTAGCTCTTATCACCACTTCTGTCCCTATATTTTAGCTAATAACCTTTACTGGTTCTTTGGTTTGGCGATCGCTCATTTTTCTATTGCAAGCTCAAATATGACTCAATTTTTACTCATTTTGGTCAAGTTGCTAACTTACTGTCAATTAGGCTACTAAACTCCATTAATTCTTAAATTTAACGAATTTGCTCAAATTTACTTGAGTGTAATCACTATTTGCCATTTCAAATTCTTCAAATCACATTATTGTTTCAAAAGTTACTTTATCTTTCGTGTTTCTCTTTGTCTTCAGTAGCCGTAGTAAACCTACATCCAGCTTAGCTTTCATAATCGGTACTTTTCAACTTTCCGCCCAAAATCTCCCTATTTAATTGGTCGGTAAGATTAAGATATGCACTTTCCCAAAAGTATTGACATCTTAAATTTATTAAGCATTCGTATTGCATATTCTGAAAAAACGTTATAAATTATTAAGTTATAGGGGAATAAATCAAGTTGTATATCAGAAGCTGAATCCTTGTCAAGTAAATCTACTGAGATAGGTTTAAACTCCACAAAAACCTGAAACAGTACCAAAGATATATTTTTGGATGATAAAGCAAGGTTTCGGCCATAGAAATGGAACAATAAATCGCCTAAAAATATATCTTGTGTAACTGTTTATCAGAAATATCTAATTACTTGAGGTGAAAAAATAGCTAGCTGTAATTCACTTAAAGGATTATTGATTAAAACCAAATTAACTATCAATTGGGCTGCATAAAATTTATCAGCTTAATCTTTGTATTGTCAAAATGTTTTTGAGTATTCAAAAAATTGTTTTTGTTATGCTAAAAATAGCAGAAATAATCACTAAAGGCGCGTTTACACACTGCAAATACACACCCTAAATGGAGTATTACGACAATGCACGTAAATGAATTACTAACAGATGAAAATATAGAAGAAGAAGCCTGGAGAGCGCTAGAGCAGTCAATTCTCTACTATCAAGGTCGTCCTGTTGGAACTGTAGCAGCCTATGATGCATCTGTAGAGGCACTAAATTATGACCAATGCTTTATCAGAGATTTTGTGTCTTCAGCTTTAATTTTTTTGATTAAAGGTAGAACAGATATTGTTCGTAATTTTCTCGAAGAGACCTTAAAGTTACAGCCTAAAGAAAGGCAATTAGATGCCTATAAACCTGGAAAAGGGTTAATACCAGCTAGTTTCAAAGTTGTATTAGACAATGGTCAAGAATATTTAGAAGCAGATTTTGGTGAACATGCGATCGCCAGAGTTACACCTGTTGATTCCTGTTTATGGTGGATTATTTTATTGCGTGCTTATGTCATCGCTACCAAAGATTTTTCCATAGTATATAAACCTGAATTTCAAAACGGTATCAGGTTAATCATGGAAATCTGCTTAGCAAATCGTTTTGATATGTACCCAACGCTGTTGGTTCCAGATGGCGCTTGTATGATTGACCGTCGTCTGGGTATCTATGGTCATCCTTTAGAAATTCAAGTTTTATTTTACACAGCATTACGCGCTGCTCGTGAGATGCTGATTTGTAAAGGTAATGAAGATATTGTGGCAGCAATTGATAACCGCTTACCGCTTTTATGCGCTCATATTCGCCAGCATTATTGGATAGATATTAATCGCTTAAATGCAATTTATCGCTTCAAGAGTGAAGAGTATGGCAAAACAGCAGTCAATCTATTCAATATATATGTAGACTCCCTTCCCTATTACGAATTGGATAAATGGCTACCTCGCAAAGGTGGTTATTTAGCTGGTAATGTTGGCCCATCTCAACTAGATACCCGTTTCTTTTCACTGGGTAACTTGATGGCTATTATTTCCGACCTGGCTACTGAAGAACAGTCGCAGGCGATTATGAATCTCATCGAGGAAAGATGGGATGACTTGGTAGGAGATATGCCAATGAAAATCTGTTTTCCAGCTTTGGAACATGAAGAGTACAGAATTGTTACAGGATGTGACCCCAAAAATATACCCTGGTCTTATCATAATGCTGGCAGCTGGCCGGTTTTAATGTGGATGTTGGCAGCTGCATCTGTAAAAACTAATAAAACAGGTCTAGCCAGAAAGGCGATTGAAATTGCTCAAACACGCCTCGGCGAAGATGAATGGCCAGAATATTACGATGGTAAGAAGGGAAGACTGATTGGTAAACAAGCCAGGAAATATCAAACCTGGACAATTACTGGGTATTTATTAGCAAAAGAACTAATAGCTAATCCTAGTTATTTACCATTAGTCAGTTTTGACGAATTACCCCCAGAAGCAATTTCTAGAGCTTGTGAGTTTGAAATTGGTAGTTTAGACCCATACATGTCTTGATAACAGAAATAGCTGCATTAATGGTGAATGTCATTATGCAAATAATCACAGTTATAGTTTGAGTAGACTGTGGTAATTGTCCAGGATAAACAATATTTTAAAAGCCCTTTTGTAGTTACATGGGGCTTTTACATTTTGGTAATTGTTCTCTCTGAAAAACTCAGAAATATATCATAAAGGATAATGAAGTAATTGAAAAATTTGGGTTATCCTAAGAGAATGGATGATGGAATATAGTGCTGAATCGAGTGTGGCAAAAGCTCAGTAGCTACATATCCTTACCCAATAAACAAGTATTGAAGCAGAAGAGACAAACCAAAGTATCATCTACTGCTAGAATCCAATTTAAATGGAGTATTTCTCACAATGGAAAGAGAGGAATTAGCAATATTTGATGACGTAGAGAAACAAGCATGGAAACTGCTAGAGAAGTCGATTATTTACTATCAAGGTCGCCCTGTAGGAACTGTAGCTGCTTGTGATGGTTCAAAAGCAGCCTTAAATTATGACCATTGTTTTGTCAGAGATTTTGTATCTTCAGCCTTGCTTTTTTTAATCAAAGGCAGATATGATATTGTCCGTAATTTTCTCGAAGAGACTTTAAAGTTACAACCTATAGAAAGTCAACTCAATGCTTATACACCTATTCAAGGTTTGATACCTGCAAGCTTCAAAGTTGTATCAACAAACGGACAAGAATATTTAGAATCAGATTTCGGTGAACACGCGATCGCTAGAGTAACATCGGTTGATTCTTGTCTATGGTGGATTATTATATTACACGCTTATGTAAAAGCCACAAAAGATATAAGTTTTGCCTTGCAACCGGAATTTCAGCAAGGCATCATGTTAATTATGGAACTTTGCTTAGCAACTCGGTTTGATATGTACCCGACGCTGTTAGTTCCAGATGGTGCTTGTATGATTTACCGTCGTATGGGTATTTATGGATATCCTTTAGAAATTCAAGCTTTATTCTATACGGCATTGCGTGCTGCTCGTAAGCTCTTGATTTGTGCAGGCGATGAAGAAATTGTCATTGGTATTGATAACCGCTTACCTTTATTAAGAGATCATATTCGTCATCATTATTGGATAGATATGAAGCGATTGAATGTAATTTATCGCTTTAAGGGTGAAGAATATGGACAGTTAGCAACCAATCAATTTAATATCTATCCAGATTCAATTCCCTATGCTGACTTGGCTATTTGGTTACCAAAACATGGTGGTTATCTAGCAGGTAATGTTGGGCCATCGCAGCTAGATACTCGTTTCTTCGCGCTGGGAAATATGATGTCGATTCTGTCTTCTCTTGCAAGCGAACAGCAATCACAAGCAATTATGAATCTCATTGAAGAACAGTGGGACGATTTAGTAGGGGAAATGCCGATGAAAATCTGTTTCCCAGCTGTAGAAAAGGAGGAGTATAGAATTTTTACAGGATGCGATCCCAAAAATATACCTTGGTCATACCATAATGGTGGCAGTTGGCCAGTCTTAATTTGGTCGTTAGTTGCTGCTGCTCAAAAAACAGGTAGAACAGACATTGGGAAGCGCGCCATTGCAATGGCTCAGACACGCCTCGGTGCAGATCAATGGCCGGAATATTATGATGGTACGAGGGGGTTGTTAATTGGCAAAGAAGCTCGAAGATGTCAAACTTGGACAATTACTGGGTTCTTGTTAGCAAAAGAACTGATGCGAAACCCTAATCATTTAGAATTAATTAGTTTCGGGCAGTTTGATTTAGAGAATGCTTCCCAAGCTTGCGAGTTATAACTTAAGCAATTTTCAGCCTAACAAGTAGAAACTTCCTAGCACCACAAAGGCTGACTACCCTCGAGGTACTCCTTTGGAGAATAGTGATTTCTAGCCTGTTCGCGTAGCGTACGCCTTAGCGCAGGGCGATTCGCCAAAATGGGATGCTCCCGATTTTTCTAGTATCCACTCGAAATGTGCGATCGCTGTCAATCCTTTCTAATTACTTGCTACCTCTAGCCTGTTATCATTTTAACTAGGCTGCTTTTAGCTTTCTTACTATGAGAATAATCAAACACATCAACATGCTTGTTTTGAGTCTGTTAAGGGAGATATTTTTGTGAGTTTAGTTTTAACTAAATATTATTACAATAATGAGTTTATCGGCACTAGACAAGAAGTACGTGTTTATTCCCAGGAAGGGGGCGCAAAGGGTAGAATCGTTTTAGAAGATATTATATATGTTTTACTTAGTGATATCATATATACCTCAAAATCTACTATCAAAGAAAAATCCACCAATCCTAGCAGTAGCAACAATATTCTAGTTATAACTAAAGAAAAAATAGAAATAGCTAAGATCAAGCCATTTATATCCGAAGGTTTGCATCTTGCTGATGTAGAACAGCTTTATGAATTTTACCATTTTTGTAATGACCTTTCAAGTGTTGAAGCTTACAAAAATTTTGGAGATTGGTTGAACTTTCAAGTTTGTTATCTCATTATTAAACGTTTAGCTCATTTAGGCAATTTAGTTAATCCATTGCCTTTTGAAGAAGAATATTCCGTAAGAATAACAAAGTTATTTGAAGACCAAGAAAAAGTCACAATTGTCGAATGGCTAACTAAAAGTTACGGCTTGACAGTTCCTTGGATAATTACTATTTTGATTCAGAAAGTTAAAATTTTAATACTCGGTGGGTTTCAAGTAAATACTAGAGAACCTTCAAAGACCAATCAAGCTAATGTCAATATTTATTCTCTTAATACTTTTAGATTTATTGCTCAAGCAATAGAGTGGTTGTTTTCTGGCAGTGATAATTGGAGTTGGTTACAAGAATCACTGAGTAATGATTTTGTGAAGAGAGCAGTTGATGAAGATCAGCAGTTAATAAAGTCTCTTCGAGAAGATGGCAAAAGTGATGATGAAATTATTCAAATTATTTGGATGGTCACTCCAACCTCTAATCTTGTTGAAAATAAGAACTATCAATACGAAATATTGAAAGCCTTTCTCACAATGGTATAAGGGTGCAAAATGTTGTCTGAAGAAGAAGCAATTATTATACTGGAATCAAACAATATGAAGCCTAGTATACGTCAATTAGGCAACCAAAAAAAATTGATAACAAAGTTAATTAATGGATACTCATTTATTGTTACACAAGATGAATCAAATCCTGGCTACTTATGTGCATTTTTGAATCATCCAAAAAATGGAGTTGTCATCACCTGGAATGAAATTGATTATCAGTCTCTATCTTTGGCAATCAAGAATGTACAAGCACTATTAAAAATAAAGTCTAAATCCAATTTAATTACTGACCGTCAACTTCTAATTATTACTATTACACTTTTGAGTGTGTTGATAAGTACAGGTTATATTGTTGGGACAACAGTAGTCAGTTACTGTAGTAATCAGCGCCCAGAAATACCGTTGTCAAAACCTTAGCTATGATAAATTTGATTATCGCCGTTGCCTATTCCTTAGGATATAACTAGTTTGAAAACACGCCCTAGAGTAGTGTATTCTATCCATATAGAATTGCTATATAGCTTGCACCGCAATTTACCCAAGTTAAGCGATCGCATTTTTTAATATTCGTGCCAAAGGTCTATTTATTCTGGGCGATAAAATCCTGGCAAATTTTCGTTATTTTCAATTTTGACTTTGAGTTTTGCAATTGATTGGGTTATCCACTCACTTGGATCTATAACGGAGAATATCTTGTAACGTGTATAGTTATCCCAAAGGTATTCTGTATCTTTCAACCAATCTTCCCATTTTGATTGTCCAATAATTCCATCACTAGTTTGAATGTAGCGAACTAGATGCTCTTTCAGTAAGAGAAAAGAGCCTAGTACAGCACGGCGTAAATAAACAGACCATTAAAAATGGTAAAAAAGTCGATAATACAAGTCTTTTGACTTTTGACTTTTGACTTTTGACTTTTGACTTCCGCACAGCGGTACTAGTCCCGCACGGCGGAAATAAACCTACCATCTAAAGTAGGCAAAAAGCTTACGATGTCAGACTTCTTTCTTTTGCCTTTTGCCTTTTGACTTTTGCCTTCTCGTACTAGTCCCTTTTCTTCCCTGGAGTGTATTGCACACAACAAAGAAGCGCTATAGATTAAAATATTTCCATGACAAACTCCCGTCAAATAGCTTTTATCGTCCTGCGAGATGTTCACAAAGGCGCTTATGCTGATGTTGCTTTAGATAGAGTACTGCAAAAAACTAAGTTGCTTGATATTGACCGCCGTTTAGTGACAGAATTAGTTTATGGCAGTGTTAGAAGGCAGCGTACCCTTGATGCTCTGATCGACCAACTCGCCACTAAGAAATCTCACCAACAGCCAAAAGACCTCCGCAGCATCCTACATTTAGGTTTATATCAACTACGTTATCAAGAACGTATTCCCGCCTCGGCTGCTGTTAATACTACCGTCCAACTAGCTAAAGAAAATGGCTTTTCTGGACTCACAGGTTTTGTAAATGGTTTATTGCGACAGTATATTCGTCTCACAGACAAGTCACCAGATCCTTTAGATTTGCCAGAAAACCCAGTAGAACGCTTGGGTATTTTACACAGCTTTCCAGACTGGATTGTTCAAGTGTGGTTAGAACAACTTGGTATCGCCGAGACAGAAAAACTTTGTGAATGGATGAACCAAACACCAACAATTGACTTGAGAGTGAATCCCCTGCGTACTAACTTAGAAGAAGTTGAGGCTACTTTGCAATCTGCGGGGATTTTAGTCAGGCGTATTCCCCATTTACCCCAAGCTTTACGATTAATTAGTAGTACTGGCCCAATTCAAAATCTACCAGGGTTTAGGGAGGGTTGGTGGTCTGTACAAGATAGTAGCGCCCAATTAGTGAGTCATTTACTCGACCCTCAACCAGGGGAAGTGATAATTGATGCTTGTGCAGCGCCAGGTGGTAAAACAACCCATATAGCTGAGTTAATCAAGGATGAGGGGAAAATTTGGGCGTGCGATCGCACTTCTTCACGTCTTTGTAAACTCCAAGAAAATACCCAACGGCTGAATTTACATTCTATTCAAATTTGTACTGGCGACAGTCGCAATCTACCACAATTTTATCATACAGGCGATCGCGTCTTACTAGATGCACCATGCTCTGGTTTAGGAACCCTGCATCGTCATGCTGATGCGCGTTGGCGACAAACACCAGCATCTGTCCAGGAACTTGCAACTTTGCAAACAGAACTCATTGCACATATATCTAATTTTGTCAAACCTGATGGTGTACTAGTTTATGCCACCTGTACATTGCATCCAGCAGAAAATGAAGGTGTAATTTCTGCATTTCTAGCGAATAATCCGGCTTGGCGAATTGAGCCTCCTAGGGCAGATTTTCCTAATTGCGGCTATTCCACACCCCAAGGCTGGCTCAAGGTCTGGCCTCATCATCAAGACATGGATGGCTTTTTTATGGTGCGCTTAAGAAAAACCAACAATTCCGAGTGAATACTGTTTAGGATTGTACGATTTGGTGGAGGCCCCGAATCTACCAGAGGAGGCAGCAATGGTTACTGATTCCAATGTAAAAAACTTAGTTAAAATCCTGATTGGAGCCGCCTGGATTGATGGCGAAATCCAGCCAGAAGAACGGCAATATCTGCGCGAGATAGCTCAAGCAAAAGGTTTGGCTACTGATCCAGAGATCAAACCTTGGCTGTACGAACTAGTTCCAGTGCAGCCGAAAGAATGCTGTGCATGGGTAAAAGAATATTTAGGCGATCGCCCCAGCATTGAAGATTGCGAGAATCTCATTGAAGCCATCAGCGGCTTAATCTATAGTGATAGCGAAGTGGCGATCGAAGAAGCTAAACTCCTAACTCAATTACAAGAGTTAGCGAAGTTGAATGAGTCTAACCAATCAGTTTATACTGGGTTGCTCAGACAAATTCAAAAGCTTTACCGCCGTTGGGTTGAAGTTCAAAATTAAAATTATAGTCAAAAGGAGCCAGTGCGTTGCGGAGGTTCCCTCCGTTGTAGCAACTGGCGTTCAAAAGTCTAAAATTTTGACCGTTGACTATATGACTACTTATGACTTCGGTTCACCCAGACCCGGAGTTTCTTCTTTTTCAACCTTAGGTACAAAGTCAGGGCGCTCCTTGCTTTCCCAACCAGCAGGACGCTTAGAGTTATACCAAGCGATAGAACCAATAGTTACAGCCGCAATAAAGCCAACTACATACACCAAAGTAAAAGACACAGGAAAATGACCACCACCTGTTGCTACTGAATCAGCTGCTTGCATGAATAAATGTAAATGCATGAGTATATTCTCCTAATTTAGTCGCTCTACTTAAGACCCTATAAAAAGAGCGTATCATTTCCATCCCCCCCAAGTTTGAACTTTGTAATCTAACATCGGGAATACAGGAGGTAAATAATGTGATTTTAGCTTGATGTGTTATGGTTTTGGCGTGATTTTTTTATAGCAGGCAATGAAGTAGTTACCACCTTGAGTCAAATGCAGAGACCGTAAAGTAATTGTTTGATAACAATCATTTTGTTCATCCCAGTAACCATATATTTTAAAATTACATTATGTTTTTTATAAATTATAACTTTTAAACCAGTGCTAAAAATATAATAACCACCAAGAGTTATTGAAGTTGCTGGGTAAAAAGGTTTAAAGTTAGATAAGCACTAGCTATTTCCTTTCAAGCGTCGTCTATCTTCAATTATTTTCTGTAGCGTTCCTGCTTCCTCAACTGTATAAAACGTCTGATTGGGTTCAGATGCAATTTTATCCATCAAAGCGTGAAAAGCTTCAGTATCGTTGCGATATTTTAACAGATAAGTCTTTAATTCTGACTTCCTCATTGCTGCAAAGTTGGGTTTTGTCATTCTTCGTATCTCCATCTGCCATCGCGTGTGATTAATATACCCGTTTCCTCTCCAGCCAGAATGTAAATGTTGCTAGTGCGTTCATCAATTCGGACTATAAAAATAGGCAAAAACAAACTTGTAAGATTTTGACAAAAAATAAAACAGGTTATTGTCTGCTCTGGAGTTGGATAAATTTGGCTGCTCATTATAATTGTAAACTGCAATATCTTTCTGCACAATAATCAAATTCCCATAAATTGTTTGCATTAGCTAAAACTCGCTTATACAGCAATCCTATTTAACATACAATACATTTATACTGAGGTTTTACTTTTGTAGATGAGGTACAAAATGTACTCAAAAAATTATCGCAATAGCAAAAGACTTACGCAAAGAATCTCTCAAACCCTCATTTTTCTGTGTCTTGTGTGATTAGTTTTTCCATTACTTCTGCGTAAGTCCTAAAAATCTGACTTTCTTGATTACAAATTATACACTACCTTTTTTGATAATCTCTCGATACACAGTTGCCGCAGCACTAGGCTGACGCTTTAATTCTGGGTCATGATCTAAGTCAACGTGGTACAAGCCAAAATCGCTATCAGGGCCAAACTTCAGACCCCATTCACGGTTAGAAGTGATACACCAAGAAACATAACCCACCACATTTACACCGTCTTGACGAGCGCGCTGCACCTGCTGAATATGCTGACGAATGTACTCCTCACGTTTGACCACCTTATCTGCTACATCAACACAGCCGTTCTCAACAATCAAAATTTCCTTGCCAGGAAACAACTGAGCATGGAACTTGAGCATATCGTATAGTACCCCAGACCAAACTGGCGCATTACTGAAACGTCCGAAAGCTGCATCCATTAACTGCTGAATGCGGTTAAGTCGCAAATTGCTGATGCCCCAGTAGTAATCAAATCCCACAAAATCCTGCTGACCGACGCATTCTTGAGGACAGAGAAATGTTGGCAGTTTTCCAGCCATGCCAAGATGCCACCAATTACTGGTCAGCGATGAGGAGAGGGCGCTGAAAATCTTAAATATGGGGTCAAAAATTCGTACCAGCGATCGCAATACTGGCAGACGTTCTTGAGTCGCCACCGCTTGAAATTTTACTTTACTAGGATCACCGAAAATTTGCTGAGCTACAGCACGAGCTAAATCGATTTCTAAACCACTAAATTCACCTGTTTTAGGGTCACGATAACCAAATCCAGGCACATTATCTTTAACAGCCACAATCAAATAACCTCGGTCTTGAATGCCACGCAGCAGCGGCTTAGGTAAAGGCTGGTGAGATTGTTGTCCCACAGCTTGGTTTGTGATGTCAGCTAGAGTTGATCGTCTGCCAATGCGGGGCGGTTCTGGCACAGGTTGACCAGGGAAGTAACGGGCGTAGCTGGCAGCCCAAGCACCAGATTCTTTGAAGTTTCGCACTGCTATATCTACAGCATTGAGTAACTCGCGATCGCCTTTAGCTACAGCCGCAGCGTAGTTTTCTTCAGTCAGCCCCTCACCATTTTTGCCCACGAGCCGATACTGTCCCGGATGCTGGTTTGCAGTTCCTAACAAAATCGTGTCATCAGCGAGGATGGCGCTGATTTGTTCATAGTCTAACGCCCTCAGAGCATCATCATAGTTATCTACCACTTTCACATCGGCTGCGGGAATCAAGTAATTGATGGCAGACTCGGCGGTAGTACTTTTAACTACTGCTATAGGTTTGCGGTCTAAATCTTCAAGTCGCTGAATGGTGCTGGCTGATTTCACCAAAAGAAATTGACCCGCCTGATAGTAAGTCTCAGAGAAAGCCACTTGCTGGTCTCGATCTGGTGTCATAGTCAAGGTAGCAATTACTAGATCTACCTGTCCTTTTTCCAATAAAGTCCGTTCACTGAAACGTTTTCCTTGGGCAACGAAGTCTTCGGGACGACGGAGATTAGTAACATTGCGATCAACTAGTTTTTGCAACCACAGGGGTAGACCCAACAGCATGGGATTTGCCCCTACTTGGGCATCTGGGTTAGCCTGCTTGAGAATCGTTCTAGCTCTAGTGTGTGCCAAAAACAAATTCTGCATTAGCTTTTCGACTGCGGTCATTTGCTCGGCAATAGTAGCGCCTCGGTCTAAACCGGGTGGCATAAAGTAAGATCTCTCCCACCAAGGTTTGACATAGCCGTAGATCAGTTGACTGGGTTCGTTAAAGCTAATCCAGTAGCGCACCAAATGGCCCAAACGTTGAGCAACTTCTTTGGCATAGCTGGCGAAAATTGACGGAAATTCTGGGCTAGTTAAACCACCTCGTGCCTCTACATGGATGGGATGGGTGAAATGGTGTAGGGTGGCCATTGGTTCCATATTGTGCGATCGAATGGTTTCGATCACTTGACGGTAGTGTTCAAAAGCTTCCTCATTGAATTGGCCAGGTTGAGGTTCTACCCGCGACCAAGCAATAGAAAAGCGGAACATCTTGCAACCAAGAGACTGTGCGAGGGCAATATCTTCGGCATAGCGATGCCAAAAATCAGTGGCTTCACCCCTAATTGTCAGAGCGCGGCGACGTTCCCAGACATCCCGAATGTCTTCATAGCGAGAATCGTAGGCTTCGCATTGGTGGTCAGCCGTGGCTACACCAAACATAAATGATTCAGGTAAGGGTGAGAGGCGATCGCTGATTGGTGTGTTTGTCATTTGGGTAACTCCTTTGAGGATTAAACTGAAACAATAGTTCGTGCTGCTAATCTCTTAGCTGCACCAGAATCGTGACTAGGAAGATAAACCGTGGGAAATTCTTGTACGTACTGCAAAACTCGCTTCAAAGTCTGGCGGGATTTGTTTTCATCTTGAGCAACACCATCAACAATCTGATCCAACATCAGTTGTTGAGTGTAAGAAGCATCACCAGCAAAAAATAAAGAAAGTCCATCAATTTGTAATAAAACTGATAAATGTCCGCCAGTGTGACCTTCTGTAGGAATTAAGCGGACATCTCCAGCCTTGGTGAGGGTGAAACTCTCCAAAAAAGACCCAATAGACCGGGGTTCATAATCTATTAAGGTAGGAGCTAACCACTCTGGCCAACGCTGGGTCAAATAACCTCTTAACTGTCCACTCCAACCATTAGTTAGCTCATACTCTCTACGAGAAATGATAATTTCTGCATTAGGAAAATGATGTAAACCGCCTATATGGTCTGTATGTAGATGAGTAAGAATTACCCAGCGGACATCATTTGGTTCTATACCCAAGGCACGCAACCGAAAATTTACCTCATCTTCCGGTTGCAAACAGGGTTTAATACTGAATTGAAAGTAAGGATTCCACCAAGGAAAGTAACCTGGTTCCAAGGTGCGGGCGGTTTCACCTGTATCAATTAAGATAATTCCTTCAGGATGCTCAATTGCCCAGCTATAAATCGGTAAAGGCTCAGTCCAATTGCGGTCAAGAATAGTATTGACCAGACGCATAGCACCATGACCTTTGCCGTAGCACTGGCAGGTTTTGATGGTTACAAGTCCACTTTGAACAGCGTGAATCCGCATTTTTAACCCTTGGCTGTGATGGTCATGAACCTTTGCGTACCTTTGCGCCAACCTTTGTCTTGAAAAGTTGTTCATGGGGGAAACCCCCAAGACCACACTTTTCGCTGCGTACCTCTGCGTTTCAAAACACTACCTTTTAAACGCAAAGTGACGCAGAGTTTTGTCAAATTTAATTCACTACGAATTAATGAAATGCTGTATCATAAATTACCCAAATATTGATCAAAAAAGGCGAGTACTTGATCCGGCTGATCGATGACGTATTGATAGCCACCAAAGCGGTGATCGGTTTCAGGATATAACGGCTCTACAGCGTTGGGTGTGGATGCCACCATATTGGCAACATCAGCAACACTGCCCCATTTATCGCCTGTACCTTGCACATAAAGCACTGGGATATCACCAGAGCCAGCTGCTTCTAATGCAGGTTCGATAAAAGCAGTACTTGGCCCGCCTGATAAACGATAAAGTATTTCCACCGATGACCCAAATAATTGAGCGAGGGGGCCGAACTTATCGGCGCGATAGCGTTGTCCAAAAACTGCTGAGGTATTCGGTTGCACGGCAACGGCAGCTTTAATATCTGTACTATGGGGAAGAGTGAATACTACAGTGTTGCCTCCCATAGAAAACCCAATAGTACCGATGCGATTGGGGTCTACTTCGTTGCGACTCTTGGCGTAACGGATGGCTCCTAATAAATCACGTTTTTCTAACCAGCCGGAGGTTAGGGGAATCTTGGCACTGCTTTGACCATGATTGCGGAGGTCAAACATCAACACATTATAGTTGCGATCGCGTAAGGCTTTGGCAAACGGCAATAAGTTAATCGGCTTACTCCCAGGTAAATCTCCTAAGAAGTCGTTGGCTTTAGTGCCGATGCGATTCCAAGGCCAGCCGTGTACCATAATCACAGTTGCTGCTGGCATTTGGGTTGCCGGAATAAACCAGCCACTCAGCATAATGCCATCTTGAGCCGGAAACTCTACATCTTCGTAGCCTAACCCTAGTTCTTCTTTAGGATTAGTCCAGAGTTTTTGCCGCTTGGGTTTAATCAACAACCGTGCGGAATTTGCCACTACAAATACATACACTAATAAGACAATGGCGATTAGCCAAATCAAGATATTCATGACACTGCTTTCCTCTCAAGTAATTCCTTATTCAAGCCAAAATTTACCTTCAACCCATCCTGGGGAATAGGAAACAAGTTACAATTCAATTCCAAATTCTGTGGTGGTAGTTCCCAGTTATACTTACGTAGCAAATGCACAGCTATGACTTTGATTAGTACCGTGATCAAGTCTTCTCCAGGACAGCGGTGACTATCTGGAGCGCCGCCACCGTGCGGTACATAGCTGTTTTCTGGTAAAGCTGCAAACTGTTCTGGAGCAAAGCGACAGGGTTTGAATTGTTCCGGCTGAGGAAAAACTTGAGGTAGATGCATAGTGGTATGAATCCCGCCGACTGCGCCCCAACCTTTAGGTATACGGTAGTTTTGAAATTCACACTCCTGCTTTGCCTGGGCGAAAAAAGTAGCAGCATTGATAGGATAAAAGCGGCGAATTTCGTAAGCAATTTTTTTGAGATACACCAAATCCTGTAATCGCTCCATATTCAAAGAGCCATCAGGAACGTGTGCATTAACTTCTTCTCTGGCACGCATCATCATTTCTGGATGTTGAGCCAAAGTCATCGACAGAAAAGTTAAGGAGATATAAATACCTCCATAAGCCGCAAAGAACAAATGTAGTACTTCACGGCGTAATTGTTCATCAGTAAGACTGCTACCATCTTCACGACGGGTTTGTAAAAGAATGCCCAGCATATCTTGCTGAGGTTGGTGACGATGGTGGGCGATCGCCTTATCAATTAAAGCCAGCAATTTGTCCCGACTCTGTAGCGCTTTTCCGTAGCCATTCCAACGTAAGTTGATGGGTACAGAGGTAAAACCTTTAACAAAGGTTTCAATAATTTCCCCTACTGCTTCACTTGTTGGCCCCGGCACTCCTCCAGTAAATAAAGCATTAGTCAAAGAAGCGCTGAGTTTGCGGTATTCAGGTATCCAGGCAAAACTACCTAACTGTTCCCATTGCTTGAGGTAATAAGTAGCAACCTCTTCGATCAGAGGAATATATTTGTCAAAAGCCTGGGGTGTAAAAGCCTGGAGAATCAGATTTTTGCGATCGCGATGTTGTTCGCCATCCAATAACGGTAAAGATTCCCAATCCAATAATTCCTGAATCGGCTGGGGATTGGCTTTTTCACGGGTAAAATATTTCTGGTCAAGAAAAAAGGTAAAAGCCTCCGGCCCAATAAAAGCAATAACAGGTTTGCCAAATAGATGAGTTTTAAAGACTGAACCATACTTTTGCAAACGATCGCGGTAGAATTTATGATTATCCCAAGCTAGAGCAATAGTTTCTCCTATTAAAGGCAAACCAAAAGAACCAGGTGGTAAATCTTCAATATTTTGGTTATTTAAAGGATCTTGCGATCGCACCAATAAAGCTACCACAATTGCGATCGCTAAGATCACGCCTAAGGTACGAGCCAATCCTTCTTGAAAAATCAAATTGACAATTAGAAAGCTCAAACCAACATAAATATTGATACCGATTCTTTCGATTTGTATCCATTTCGCTGAAGAATCACCAAACCATGCTAAAGCGATATCTAATCCCCACCAGAAGCCGAGAATTAATTTAACAGTAGCGATCGCAGTTCCACCAGCAACAAAAGTTTCTTTGACATTGCCAGAAATTACAAACACCTCATAAAATAAATGCACTAAATAAGCTACAAAGCTAAAAGTCCATAGCAACAACCAATAATTGTTACTCTTAGCTAACTTCCCCAGCGAAATATATAAATAAATTGCCGGAATTAATAGCAAAGTACTAGCCCAAAAAGCATAAATTGCGCGGTGCAAATTCAAATTTGGACTAAACTCCGCAGCCAATAAAGCAGCAATTAATATAATTCCAAAAGGTAAAAAAGTATTAGCAAATTCTGCTAAGGAAATACTTCTTTTAAATTTGACTATTTCCATTGCGTTATTCTTTGCACCTTTGCGTGAGACAAAAAAGATATGATTCATTAACCTGATATTAGCTGTATAATCTCTTTCCTCTGTGTCCTCCGCGTCTCTGTGGTTTAAAAAGAATTTATTTAACCGCAGAGACACAGAGATGAAAAGATTCTAGAGTGTCTTGAGATACTCTAATAAATCTTCCAAATCCTCCTTATTCCACCCAGCTTCTTGATAAGCCCAAGGATAATCATGTCCTTTGTTAGAATTACCTTGAACACGAGTATCAAACTTAAAGTAATGTTGATCATCAGCCTCAGTTGGTGAAGCCAAACCAACATCAACCGGATCATAAAGATTTTCTCCACGATAAAAAATCTCTCGACGAGGTTTGAGATTGATTAACTCTGCTAAAGTCAAAACACTGCCATTATGCAAATATGGAGCGCGAGCAAAAACTGCTTCTATGGGAGCATTAATATAACCTTTGGTATTTCCTAAAGGCCCTGGTCTGAGATTTTCTCGTTTAGGCTTCAAAGGATGATTATCCGGGAAGAAACTATCAACAGCATCCGGTAATTCTTGATAGTAACGATAGTTAACTCGTTCGGAGTCGGTTTTAATTTCTTCTATGGGCGCAATTAAACCTTGAAGTTCTCCTTTTACCCAAGTGCCATCTTTAGAGTTGCGATAACCATGACAGGTAGCGCAATTTTGGACAAATACACCACGACCACGGGCTATTTTTTGGGAATCAAGCTGAATACCTTGGTCTTTAAATACTTCCGTATATTTAGGCCCTTTCAAATCCAGTGTATATTCAATAGCTTGGGTGACATTATGAGAAATTTCTGGCACTACTAAGTTATTCGGAGTTGCCCCTGCTGCGATCGCAGCAAGTACACTGCGACTGAGACGGTCTTTAACACTGCCATCATATTGCGCCCAGTCACGATTTTTTTGTTCGTACAATGAGGGCAGTTTGGAATAAGACTTGTCTAAAGCGGCGGGGCGATCCATGACAAAGTGTACCAACTCTTTAAAAGGTTGGGTTCTAGCAGGGCCAATAGGTTCTAACTGAGAATTTCTTAAATCTTTGCCACTATAGGGGGCATCCCATTTCGGAAGTGTAGCTTGTATTTGACCCCTAGCAGTTGATAACCAAAAACTAACTACGGTTTTTTCTAAAATTCCTAATGGTTTTTGGAATTTAGTTTCATAAGCTTGGGCAACGTTTTCTACAGTCAAACGCTTTTCGTCTAGAATTGCTGTTTTGAAGGCATCTACCCAAGCAAACAAATCTAACGAAGTACTCCCCATCCCCGTAACTATCACACCTTCATCTTCAGGAAACCTTTTAATTTGGGATGTGTGACACAATGCACAGCTAAAGCCCACAAACTTCACAGGCGAGGGATTTCCCGATTGTGGTTGATAGTTGGAAGCACTAAAGCCTACTGGCAATCCTTCGTTTTCCCCCGGTTTGCTGTGGATAAATCCGAATTGCTCAACCCAATCCCCGGCTTCTTTACCTGCTGGCTGAAATTGATCGGGGAATAAATCAGGCAAGACTTGCATAACTGGTAGAGGTGCTAACTCAGTACCAATACTGCCGTGAATAAATGCTGCTTGGGGAGTTCTGAATACAGGTTTCGCCCAAGTTGATTCGATGTACAAAAACCCAAAGGTCGCTACCAGCAAGATAGAGATGAGGGATATGGCGGCAACCCTAATGACTTTGAGCATATTTTCCTTTGATATTAGTGATTGCCCCAAATTTCATCGTGCTGGGCTTGGCGACGGAATAAAGCCGGATCGTAGTACTTTTGGTAGTACTCTAACTCTAGGTGGCTAAACTGAAGCCAGATACCAGGAACAAAGAAGGCATCAATGTGGGCTGGAAAGCGACCATAGGTTTCATAGATATAGTTGCAGATATCTTTGGTGTACTGGATGGTTTCTGGAGAGTGGGGTGCAGCATCTTTTAGGAAGGCTTCGGCACTTGACCTGGATTGATAAGAACGGGCAAAGACATCCTTGTCCCCGTAGGCTCCTTGGCTGCCGTACTTTTCTTCAATGACGCGATCGACGGCTTCATCCATAGACTGAATATATGGTGGACAAAGACCTTCCAATACGCCATCAATACCTACAGGATTGGGTTGAGTAGCGGGTGGTGGAGCCCAAATACTTTTTTTAGGAGTTGGTGGTTTCATGTGAAACCCTAGACCGTACCATTCTTTGGCAGGGTTGCGCTCTAGAATATAGGGCTGAAAAACTGAGCCATGTACCCAGCCCCCAACACCCATTGCCTGACCAATGAGCATTAAATTTTGCAAAATGAAGAAACATTCATGCTCAGTCCGCATTGTTTGGGCGAGTCCTAAGGGAACGGTGTTGTTGGGATTGACAAAACCACCTTTAACTCGTTCAATGCCACCAATGGGTTGATAGGGAATTTTGGGACTTAGCCCTAAATGCATTCCTACCCAAGCTGCCCAATCTGATAAACTTTTGGGACGAAACTTTTGCCAGTCGTCAATAAATAAAGGTTTTTGACCGTCTGGTTCCGAAAGAAGGATGAGCAGAACATTAATATATTGACGAGTGCAATCGACAACCGGGAAAAAGAGGGTTGTGCCAGGAAGGTTAGAAATTTGTTTATTCCAGCCGAGATAGTAAGGATAAATCCGCGGAAAATCGAGCCGGCGATCGCTTATTTGATGTTTGGCAGCAGCAGCAGTTTTCAGCCAATGTTCTTCTGACCAATCTTCCCATTTGGTAGGTAAATCACCAAGGTCTGCTAAGGCTTCACGACCTTTGAGTTTTTTGATCAACCAGATACCTTCGTCGTTGATCATGAAAAATGATGTGGCTTGGGAATTATCAGCGCTACTGGCAGAACGACCAACAATATTAAGGAAAGGTGTTCCCAATTCTTTGCCACCTTCTGGTTTATCCAGAGGGCCATCGTGGGTTGTGATGCCAGTCATCCCGGTAGCCACAATTAAAATCGCTTCTTCTAAGGGAGTCAGAGGATCTGGCTGATTTTGGCTGGTATAGCTGAGTTCTCCGGCCATCACAGAAGCACCGCGAGCTAATCTACGCGTGCGCCGTTCTGCGATCGCTTCCATGAGAGGATAGCGAAATAATTCTTTTAAACCAGATGCTAGTGGTTCAGTAAGTAGTTGATTAATCTCGCTCATATTTTTTTATTTGTTTCCAGTGGTCTGTCAAGTGAAGTTTCAAGGGTAAAGGAACGAACCGCCAACGACGCCAAGAGCGCAAAGGAAGAAGGAAAAGAGAGAAATAAAAAGTTGATTTACCAAGTATTGTTGATTTGGCGGACTACTAGTTATTCGAGACTCACAGTGAGTATCCAAAACTCCTTGTCCCTCTGCCCCCTGGCTTCTGCCTAAAACTAATTGAACTTTTCCAGTTCCGCTAGGATAGTGGGAAAAATATCTCTGGCGGCGTTTTTACCCATGAAGCAGTCCATGTGTGCATAATCTGGGATCACATGGCGCACGTACAAATCGCTACCGTTTTTCTCACACAATAACTTGTAAGTAATTGCTGAACCCTCTGGTAGGAAGAAGGCATTATCTGCACCGTGAATTAGCGCGATGGGAATGGCTAATCGTTCCAGATGGGGCAAGTAAACATCTTTACCGTGCTTGTCTACAATATGTCCTTCGCGCAGAATCAAAGATATATGTCGGAAGAAAGTGAGATTACCAGGGCCGAAGATTTCATGAATAGCATCGTGAGTGGCTTCGTTTAGTTGGGCAATTTTGTACACTTCTCCATACATAAAGAGAATGCGGCGATCAACAGGATTGTTGTAGGGTTCTTTGGTGGGATATAACCTTAAAACTGCGTCGTAAAGTTTATCTTGCCAATTGGCATGAGTATCGAAGTCTGGGTTAAGAGTATCTACGCCTAAGACTGTCAAAAATGAAGCTAAACGCAAACCAGCTCTAACTTCGTTGAGAGTTGCGGCTCTAGGATGGGTAGTCAGTTGAGAGCAAACGGCAGAACGTACTCCTTGAAGACCCGCTAGCATCGCCATCTGAAAGGACATAGAACTAACGCAGTGTCCTACGACTTGCACTGTTGGCGCCCCAGTGATGGTAAGCACTTGCTCAACTGCTGCTGGCCAATCGTAAAGCGCAATCTCATCAGCTGAAAACTGAGTTGTAGCTGAAGGCAAATCGGCACTGGCTCGATAATCGAATAACCAGACATCATAGCCTTGAGCATACAAAAACTCCGGCAGGTTTGTGTCTACGGTATCAATGGAAAATGCCAAGGTAGAAGTACCAAAGCCTGGTGCTAACATGACTGGGCCTTTCGTTCCGCCTTGATACCGAATCAGTCGCAGTTGTACTCCATCGGTAGTATTGAAGAAATGCACCTGGGGCGCTGACATCCGCAAGGGACGCTTTTGGCGGGGTGGTGCATCTGGATCAAATATTTTTGAAGGGGCAAAAATGCCACCGTAAACGTTAAAAAGGACTCCAGCAAAAAAGCTGCCGAAGCGGGCAGTTTCTTCGAGTTTTTGCTGGGGACTGGTGGTGTTGGTAACTTGCAACGTAGACATCTGATGCAGGAAATCTGCCGGGAGAATCTTTAAAATTCCCTGCCCCAGAACTGGACTGTTGGGACTGTCGCCGTCATGCACGGTGATGTATAAGGTGGTAGTATCTGTCCAGAGGTCAAAACCTGGGTCGTTGTGTACGACTTTGAAACCTTCAAAATAATAAACTTTACCCTTCTCGGCAGTCATCGTCATGCGATAGACCATGCGGCGCGTATTTACGCTGTCTGGGTCAACGATGAATAAGTTAAATTCACCATCGCTAACCGTGAGAGGTTGAGGCGATAAAGCTGGTGCGGTGACAGTGCCGAACATTCGGGCTTTGTGACTTTCATCCGTGAGCATCTTGTCCAAATCGTTGGAGGTCACGGTCAGGGTAAATTCAAACTTGGAACTATCTTGTTTACCCTGCTGAGATGCTTTTTGATAGTCGTCGTTTGTGACTGTTGTAGAAAAATAGCCACGCATGGTTTCGGTGAACTGAATCCCTACTTTGGATGGTGCGGTTGTGGTTGTTGCCATTGAACACCTCGATTGTTAGTGAATATTTCGCGCAAAGGCGCAGCGAAAAGTTGTCATAGCGCAGCGTTAGCGAGTCTGCGAGCGTCGGAGGGTTTCCCTCCGTAACAAACTTTTAAAGACAAAGACGCAAAGGAAAATTCATAAAATCATCTTGCATTTATGCAACGCAGATTCCGTATTTGGGTAGCAATTCGTGGGTGATGTAGAAGTGATGAGATTCTAAAGCGTCGTGAAATTTTTTCCAGTTACTTGTTAAAAAGCTGGGGTGATAGGGATACTTCTCGTTTCCTCTATCTGCTGACTTTTCAGTTCCGAGGGCGAAGAATTTCCAGGAATCTTTGCCTTTGGGGATATAATTAACATCGGCTTTACCAAAACTGAATTTACCTTCAGCGATCGCATTTAAGCATTTCTGGTGACGCACGTTACCTTTGTCATCTGTGATATTCTCCAGCATGAGGGCAATTAAGGTCTTATCTGGTTCTGGCAATCCCGGTACAATGGTATCTGAATCACCTATTAAATATCGCTGCATGGCTTTACACATATTGTCTGCGGCTGACAAAAAGTCTTGAGGATTGTTTCTAGTAATTTGCTCTCCCCTACCATTAAAGTAACCCCAGCGCCAAAAGGGCTTGTCAGGATTACTCAGAACAGAACCATGTCCCAAGGGTAAAGCTTCACTTATAAAGTAATTTTGGAGACGATCCATTAGCTTGCGATCGGGTTGACCATATCCATCTAAAAGCTTTTTGGCTTCATTAACCCGATGGTTAACTCCGGCAAACCCCTGATGCGCCCAGGTATCAACATAAACATGCATAGTGATACCTAGACGATGCAAACCGTAGGGAGTGTGACGATGTTCTATACACTCTCTGACCATTTCTTGGGCTACATAGCTATTAGGGCGACAAATTAACTTGTCGATAAAGCTTCCTTGGGGATCTTCACCTGCTGGTAGTCCGCCATTACCTGGTAAAAAATGAAACGGAATCCAAACGCGATAATTTGCTAGTTCCTCAAAGTTGCGATAGTCCAGCATCTTATGGGCAGAACTAATGCGGTTAAACAATGCGCCATTCTCAAACCGGATCAATCCGTCGTTGGTAGCATCATCTACGTATTGGGCGCTGTAAGCGATGACACTAGCATTTTCATGCTCAAATCCAGCTAATCTCGCTGCAACGTAGGTGACACCATGATGAAAGTCGATTTGCATATTTAGTCTAAACTCCAGTTAGTAGCAACCGACAACTGAAACCTTTGCGCTCCTTTGCGTTAACCTTTGCGCTCCTTTGCGTTAAAAAAATTTAATTCCCTACGAATTATTAAATGTAGACTTCCGATAATGTGCCAGCAAAGAAACGACTAAAACGATCTAGGGCTTGCAGGCGTTCTGTGGAATTAGCAGCATTAGTGACTTTTAAGGTAGTCATTTGTTTGATGAAATCGACGGGCTGAATTTTAAGAATGCCTTTACCCAAGACGGGACTATTATTATTGTCGCCAGTATAAACAGTGATAAAAAGAGTGGTGGTATCAGACCATATATCAAAGCCTCGGTCATCGTGAATTTGCTTGAAGCCCTCGAAGTAGTAGGTCTGTCCTGCTTCTGTAGTCAGGCGCATTCGATAGCGCATCTGTCGGGTTTTGTTTTGGCCTTCTTCCTGAACAAACAAATTGAAATCACCTTTGTTGACTGTTAATGGTTCCGTCGCCAAAGCAGGCGCTGTTACCGTACCAACCATCCGGGCTGGGTGGTTGGGGTCGTTGAGTAAGTGTTCTAAGTCGTCGGCAATGACTGTGAGGGTAAATTGCAGGGGAGAGTTGTCTTTTTTACCCTGCTGTACTGCATGCTGGTAATCGTCGTCTTTGACTTGAGTTGAAAAGTAGCCACGCATGGTTTCGGTGAACTGAATGCCAATTTTGGCAGGTGCAGTTGGAGAACTTGGCATGGAAGGCAGATCATAGTTAATTGTCCAACCCCGGTCTTGAGCAATGAGAGCACAACAACGCTCTGCTACGGCAGAAATTGTCAGTAGCGGATTTACGCCTAGGGTGCGGGGAATCACGGAACCGTCGGAAACATAAAGGTTTTCGTAAACCGCTGTACCTTGGTTGCTAGAAAATACTTGTCCTTTGTGATTAACTACACCGTGTTCGGCGTTTTCTGCCATGATACAGCCACCTAGAGGATGTACGGTAACTAGATCATGACCAAATAAACTTGTCCAAATGGGGTTGGGAATTTGTGTGCCACCTAAAGGACGAGTTGCTTCTGTGAGGCGATCGTTGACTCGCTGAAAGATCGGTTGTTTGCCGACATTTTCCCATCGAATCCGGAGACGGTCATTTTCTAAGTACATCTGGCCGGCTGCATCATCATGGGTCATGACTAGGTAAGTCTGGGTATTGCGGACTGCACCTGTGTAAGCACCGTGGGCTAAACTTTCGGCTTCCCGTAATTTTTCTTTGAGGCGATCGCCTAAGCCATCGTCGGTGTCTTTACCCAAGACTCTACCAGCTGTAGCAAAGCTTTCTGGCAGAAAAGAAGCTAGCGCCCCAGGAATTGAGCCTTCTTCGATCACCATACCGTTATCTAGCCGTGGTTGTTCGCGCATATCGATAATGCCGCTAATGCAAGGGCCAACAGGTTTGTCCAGGGGACGATTACCAAAGCCAACGCCGTTAATTGTTTGCTCGGTGTTGTAGCCAAAGGCCAGCACGTCGCCATTACCTGTAAAGTTGTGTCCTAGTTGTGGAGACAGCGCTAAACCTGCTTGTTGCGATCGCAGTAAAATTTCTGTGGAACCAAGAGTACCAGCTGCTAACACAACAATATCAGCACTCACGAACATTGTCGGAGCGTTAAACTTTTCTTGTCCGGTGTTGAGTAATTGGAAGTGAACCAACCAGCGATCGCCTTGTCGTTCAATTTGCCGCACGGATACTTGTGTATAAATTTCTGCACCGCGGTTCTTAGCATCAGGCAGGTAATTCATCAAAACAGTATTTTTGGCTTTATTATTACAGCCTGAGACACAATCACCGCAGAGATTACAAGCCTTTTGTTCTACACCTACATGATTTATCTCATCTTGAAAAGTCACATTGATGGGTGGTCGATAAAAATTTTCGTTCAAATACTCACTAGACTTTTCTAAGGCTTGTAATTTTGGCAAAGGCGGAAAATCTTCTGGATAGGATGTGGGTTTGAGCATTTCTTCCGCATGGTGATAACCTTCTGCCAATAAGGTATCTACATCATCACGCAGTTCTTTAGGCCAGCGCTGGTCTGCAAACACACGGGGTTCGGCTTGTAATGAAACGTTGGCATTAACAAGCGATGTGCCACCCAGCCCACAACCAACGAAGACGTTAATATCTTGATTAACGTGAAAATCGTACAAGCCTGTACATGAACCAATACGTTTAGCAGGTAAATCTACTTGGATCTCTCCTACGGCTTTGGTGTCAGTATTGGGGTATTCACCTGGTTGGAATTCTTTGCCTCGCTCTAGTACACACACCTGCTGTCCAGATCTTGCTAGGCGCGAAGCAGCAATACCGCCGCCATAGCCAGAACCAATAATCACAACTGTATAGTGATTTTTTAAGTTTTCAATAGGGCTTGATAAACGAGTCATAATATCAATCCTGGAAAATTGTGGACATAGAAAAATAGGCTTTACCTACATTCAGGATGAGGGGAAAAGCTGATCAAACAAATAAAGTAGGGTTTTAGTAATCCTACTGCTGTTGTACTTCAACAGCATCCAAGGCGGTTCCGTAAATACCGCAGATAAGAGGATATGGCTGATAATTTTTTATGAAAAATTCAAGTTTGAAAACAGAATGATCTGATATTGCTAAAGAAATTCTAGCAATGCCTGCCATAGAGTTATTCGGATAATGATGAGGGATTTATGCAAGTTCAAAAATAACTTTACATTTTTTTACTTTAATCCCTGAGATTTTTAGTAACTCTATTGTAAGGGTTGCTATAAATTAAAAAAGCAAAAAAATATTTAAATTACACTTGGTAATGTAATACAGAATTGAAAATATCAGCGTAACATCACACAGAACTTTTGGCTAGAAAATAGTTAACTTTTATTACTTGCTATTCATCTGTCTTGCTATTTTTACCACCATTTTTCTAGGTGTAAATCTTACAGCTTCAGCGAGTAACTTATTTTTTATACCAGGGACGACAACAGTTTTATTTGCCATTAAACCACGGTAGCTAATCTTAGCTACGGTTTCCGCATCCATAATTTTCTGACTAGTAACTAGCTTAGATTCTTCAATCGCTGCTCTTTTTTGAAAACCAGATGCTGTGGTTCCTGGACAAATTACAGTCACTGTCACACCAGTACCTTCTAATTCATTGGCGATCGCTTCTGAAAATGATAATACATAAGCTTTTGTCGCAAAATAAACTGCCATCAAAGGCCCAGGCTGAAAGGCCGCACCGGAGGAAACGTTTAATATCTTCCCAGAGCTTTGTTTGACCATATCTTTGAGAAATAACTTAGTTAAATGGGTGAGGCTAACCACATTTAGCTGTAGCATTTGCAACTCTGTAACAATATCTGTTTCGTAAAAGAATCCATGCGTCCCAAATCCAGCATTATTTACTAGTACATCAACTCTAATACCTGCTTGTTGTACTTTTGTAAAAATTTCTGTCGGAGCTGTGGCTAGGGATAAATCCTTAACAATAATTTCAACTTTTATGCCTGATGTTTTTGTGAATTCCTGAGCAACTTGAATTAACTTTTCTTCATTTCTAGCGACCAACACTAAATTGTAACCATCGCTAGCAAATAACTTAGCTAATTCGTACCCAATTCCACCAGATGCACCAGTAATTAGAGCAGTTTTATCTTTGTTTGCATGAGTTGTTGTGTTCATAAATCAAGAAGCTCTTGTGTTTAATTTCTGAATCTCTTATACCGTAAAAATGCGTAAATGGCTGGTTTGTAAAATAAATATAAGAACTTTTGGTAGCCAAGACGCGATTCTAAATGTTTTTGCTTCCTACCTTCTGAAAGATTAAAGTTGGGCTAGTCTGAATATAGATGGTAACAAATTAGGAGCTAACCAAAAAGCATAACCAATAAATCCAAATAGCAATGTAATTAAAACAGTGATCGCGTAGCTGATGCAAATCAGTAAACCATCAGCTTCAATAGTAGCAACTGCCAAAAGTAAAATACCTATAGTAGGTATGGGATTGGTAAAGGGAATTGGTAAAATCAGCAATATTGTCAACCAAGAGATACAAAGCCCATTAATTCGCCAAGTTAAAGGATTATTGGCTATTTTCTTGAGTCGGGGACGGGCAATTTTCTCTAAAATTTTGGTGAGACGTTGCAGGTTTTGTAAAAGTAACTTAGCAAAAGGACGAGGAAATTTGTAACGGGCAATTCTTCGAGGTAGCCAAGGCGATCGCCTGCCCAAAACCATCTGCACTGACAACAGCAAACAAGCCCCGCCAAAAGGCCCTGTTAATCCCGGTGGCATAGGAAGCAAAAAAGGCAAAACTAATAATGCAATTACCAGACTAAAACCCCGTTCGGAAGTTTCTGCCAGAATTTCGCCTATAGTCAATTGCTCGTCGGTTAAACGTTGCAGCAAGGACTTAATTTCTTGAGAAAATCTCAAATGCATTTGGCGTGAGTTGATGTGAATTGCCACAATCCCCACCTATAACTCAATATACAAATATAAGTATTCATAATATAAGTATTCATAAAAATGCACCTGCAGCTATTTCTGATCATATCAAATTGTCATTTATCGCAGACATAGCTTAAATAGTGAGTCAATTTAAAACTCAACATTCAAAACGTTTCAATTGGCGGCACCAAGATAGCTACAGCATTTGGTACAACTCGAAAATGGGCAGGCGTGTATGTGGTAATTTCACCATCGGTATTGATAGGACGTGGTTTCCGGGTGAAAATCTCAATATTCTGTCCTTGAATGGCACGGACACCCCGGCGATAAATGTGCCGCCCTTGTCGCATGGCTGGGAGTAACGATATGATTTGCCACCAGTGTTCTATCTCTAAACTATACAAATCTAATCTTTGATCGTCGATTGTCGCATCATGAACTACTGCCATACCGCCACCATAATACCGCCCATTACCCACGGCGATTTGTACAGTTTTCACATGCAAAGATTTACCATTGATACGAATTTCTGCACTAAAAGGCCGAGACTCCCAAATCACTCGTAATGCGGTAGCAGCATAAGCCAATATTCCCCAACGGCGCTTAGCTTCTTTGGTAAGTCGCTGGGTAATCTTCACACTCAGTCCTAAACTAGCAACATTAAAAAAGTATTTGCCGTTTACCAATCCTAAGTCTATACGTCGCAGATCTCCATAGGCAATCACTTTACAAGCTTCGTTTAAAGAATTAGGAATTCCTAAAGTCCTCGCCAGGTCATTAGCAGTTCCCAACGGTAAAATTCCCAAAGGTAATTGAGTTTCAACTAGGGCATCTATTGTGGCATTGAGTGTGCCATCACCACCGCCAACAATCACCAAGTCAACTTCATGCTGATAATGGAGTATAATTTCAGAAATATTTGTGGGATTTTCGATTGATTCTTCAACCAAATTAAAGCCTAATTGCTTGAGACAATGAATTGCTTCCGAAAGACGCTTTTCTCCTTGACGAGCATGACGATTTATTAATAGTAATGCGCGGGAACTTACGGGTAGTGCCCTTTGTAATCTATACGCCCAATTTTCCGCATCCATATACCGTGCTTGCAGTTGATTAACAAAAAGTGTTGAGGCTGTGAATAAATTTACCAATAATTTCGTTTATCAACGCTGATTATTTCGTGATATTTATTACTTTTTAACTTATTTATTTTTGTTAGCGATCGCTGTTTTAATACGCCGAAAATAAAGTGATTACTCACAACATCGATTTAACTTGGATATTTAGTTTTTAACACAGGGATTTATTCTAATATTATAGTGCTAATCAAAAGTTAGAGGTTTGCGGCTATAAGATATTTGTAGATGAAATCTATAAATATAGTTACAAATATTTAAATTTCTATTACTGGCACAGTGATTGCTTATGTCAATCCCTGATGTGTCAGATTGAATCTTGTCCACGACTTTCACAGAATTATTGATATTAATTATTTGCTTGGATGAATGCTAATGAGTATCAATTAAAGCCTGATTGTTTAGAGGTTCAAAGTCAAATTTAAACGCAAAGGGACACGGAGTATTGCTTTAAGTTCATCCTTCAAATTGGCGTATAGAGAATTTTGTAGGTATGAGATTAACGTAAGTTCGACGGATTTTAGGGGTTAAACTGCTAGCCCGCTCAACCTTAAATATCTATTCTGCTTTGTGGTAAATTAGGTACTGTGGATTACGATAAATAATAGGCAAATCTAATTTATGTTTAACGTTAGTTACAAAATAGTCTGTATGATACTTAGCCATTACATATCTTGTATAGTTTTGACATCGAATAAAAATTTAGCTTTCTCCAATTCATAACCAGCTTTCAGTTTTGGATAGGTGTTGTTTATTTCTTTAGCTCTCCAGTACTTGATATGCTAAATCAATCTGCTAAATAGAGGAGGATACTGCTGTAAAACAAAAACAGACATTAATATTACGAAGATTTCATTATTTCACTTGTGTCACCCGCCAACTAAGTTTCAAATTAACCCAGAAATTCCAAACGGTAGCAAATGCGATCGCAATCAAGTTGGCAATGTAGCGATTGTGAATTACAAAATTAAATACTAGATTCAAGACCAATACATTCAACACTAATCCAGCCAGGCAAATAAGATTGAATTTCACAAATCGCTTTAATCGTTGATGCCATTGCTGTTGATGCATAGTAACATCTGCAAACGTCCAAGCATCATTCCACAGAAAATTATTGAAAATTGCAATTTCCGATGCCAAGATTTTACTCCGTGTTAAAGGCCAACCAAGTGTTGTCGGATCGCTTAGTAAGTAAAGTAGCACCATATCTACAAATACCCCGCTCAGCCCTACTAAACCAAATCGGACAAATCGACCAATAGGAAAACTGATGCGTTGACTAACTTTTGCTAGTCGCCCTGTTGAGTGTCGCAACCGCACTAAGTGGTGTATGTAATCTACATATTGTTTCCAAGTAACTTTGCTCTCACCCTCTTGACGCTCACAGAACACATAACCCGCTTCTGCAATCTGGTTTACCTTACCCCGCCCGATTACTTCCAACAGAATTTTGTATCCTACAGGGTTGAAGGTGACATTTGCGATCGCATTGCGACGTACCAGAAAATAACCACTCATGGGGTCAGAAACTCGACTCAATACCCTCGGAAGGATAACTAATCCCAACAATTGCGCTCCACGAGACAAGAAACGCCGGACAAAACTCCAGCTACTCACGCCGCCTCCTTCTACATTACGGCTGGCTACTGCTAAATCTGCTCCTTTTTGAATTTCACGCAAAAGTTCTTGCAGCACATGAGGTGGATGCTGCAAATCTCCATCAATTACCCCTAGAATACTTCCTCTTGCGACTTGCCACCCGCGAATTACAGCAGTAGACAGTCCCCTCTCCTGCTGACGGCGTATCACTCGTAATTGTGGATATTCTGGTATCAAAGATAGTGCAACTTCCCAGGTCTGATCTGGACTATCGTCGTCTACTATAATTAGCTCGTAATCTCCTGGGATAAACTCGTCTAGTATTTGGCTTAATCTAGTGACAACATTCTTGATATTGTCACTCTCTTTGTAAGTAGGAATAACCAAAGAAAACTGGATGGCTTGACCAATAACACTCACACTAGTAGGCGGTAACTCAGAAATTTGTAAATTACCGAATGGTGATTCTAGTAATGAATTAGTTTGACTTCTGATCATCGAGTCAGGTTTGGTGAATATAAAGATTCCTTTAAGAGAATAACTTTTTTACTCACATCTACTTAATTACTCAGATAATCTTCATCATATTTTCATATATTTTTGCAACATCTGTGGAATATTGCGATCGCATTCACAGCTTAGAAATGATCATCTCAAATTAACTGCTATTTTCTTGCAGCTTTTCTTGGAGTTTCTCATACTTTTGGGTTTGAATATCAGCAGAAGAAGAATTTTTCTTCATCTCTAAGGTTGGTACTACCACAGCTGGAGGATCTGACCGTTTTGATTCCGCAGGTGGTGATGATGGTATGATTACAGGCTTTGATTGCCTTACAGGTTGGGGTGAGGTAGATTCTTGATTAGAAGAGGGTGAAGTATTTTCTGATGATGGTGCAGGGGAAGCACGACGAGAGGAACGAATTGCCCGTAGTCTGTCTACTAATGATGGTGTAGGAGAAACTGAGGGTTGGTTAGAATTACCGCTTACCGATTCTCCTGAATTAGATTGTGATGATTTTTCTGTAGAATTGCTGCTACTTGTAGATTCTTCTTGTCTCCCGGAAAGATTACGTCTGCGCCGCCTAGAAGTTGAAGTGGACGCAGATTCATTTGGGGAAACAGTTTGAGTATCTTGTGTAGTTTTATTGTCTTGACCGGGTAGGGGTGTGAAATCAATGGTAGGTTTTTGTTCAACAGACTCTATCTGGCGCTGTTCAAACAAAGTTTTTGAGGGTGACTGTGGCCCAGAACGAGAAAACAATGTAGTAATGCCAAAACCTGCTACCGCAGCAACAAGAGCTACACCTATACCCATGAATACCTGAGACTTTCCTAGTTTCTTGCCAACTGATGTTGAATTTTTCGGCTGTGATTTCCCTTTAATATGACTGGGTAGATTTCTTATAGATAAATTTTTTCGTTGCTGCTGGGCAGATAAATTGATAGTTGCCACTGAGTTAGTAGGTACAACTTGAGGTGTGACATTAAGTCCAGCTCCAGGTAGTAATTGCAGCCATTCGGCGACAGTCGTCGGGCGAAAGCGAGAGTCTACAGCCATACCACGCATGACGGCTTGATTGACTGCTGCACTCAGATGGGGTTGGAGTTCGCGGGGAGAGGACATTTTTTCGCGATCACGCAACAAGGCTGGCAGTGGAACTTGTGCTGTCAACAAAGTATATAATGTTGCTGCCAAGCCATAAACATCTGTGGCGGGTGTGCGCGGTGCTTGGGTTAAATACTGTTCCAGTGGAGAATAGCCCTCAGAAACCATACCAGTATGAGTTTGCCTCACACTACCGTTAAATTCTCTAGCAATGCCAAAATCAATTAGTACTACTTCTTGGGTTCCTTGGCGGAGGATGATATTATCCGGTTTGACATCCCGGTGTAGCAAGCCATTGTTATGTACTACCTGTAATGCTGCTCCGATTTGACGGATGTAGTGAATTGCTGTTGCTTCTGGCAAAGGTATAGCTGGCAAGACGAAAGCATTTCCCAAGGTTTCGCCAGGAATGTATTCCATCACCATATAAGGTAATCCATCTTCAACAAAAAAGTCGCTAACCCGGACAATATTTGGATGGATACAAGTTGCTAATCGTCTGGCTTCATCTTGGAATTGGCGCTCAAACTTGGCAAAATCAGGATGTTGTCGTAGCCTTTCATTAATGGTTTTCATCACTACATCCTGACCTAAGTAGTGATGAGTAGCCTTAAACGTAATGCCAAAGCCACCGCGCCCTATTTCTTGGATTAGGGTATACTTTCCACCCTGCAAAATTGTGCCTGTTAACATAGAGAGTTTTAAGTCCTGATTCCTGAGTGAGCAGATAAGTACTAATTCCTGAGTTTTCAGTGACTTCCAAACAATAAAGCTTTCTCAGATATTTTATTAGGCTTATATACCTGTTTTTTAGAGACGATTTATTTTTTGGATCTCCCGAAGTGGAAAAAACCTCCCGATGATCGTAATAGCTTTGTCTTTTTCATAATACAGTAGGGCAACAGCAATGCCCATTGATGTTAAATCAAGCTGTCAATACGCTTCTCTTCAAGATACTTACTTTTTCTGTCTGCGATCGCTCGATTTTTAAGCATAGTCGCTACAAATATCGGAGAACTTATTTTTTGGTATTTCCTGATACGGCTTTTTATATAAAAAATAGAAGCAAATTATACGTATTTAAACAAACAAGCCTTTACGTTTGCTAGTTACTAATGCTACAACAATTTTAGGTTAGTATTTTAGTCGCTCGTATCTAATAGGAGCGTAAATAAAGATTTCAAGGCTTTGGTGCATCTAAGTTAACCAAATAAACATCTACGTGTCAACTTGTGAGGTAACTAATGCGCCCCATAAAAATTTGCGTGGTTATCCTTAGCACGCTATTAGCCAATTGTTCTTATCAAATTCTGCAACCTAACTCGTCTTTAGCAAAACCTACCCTGAACACAATCCAAACAGCCAGTCCGACTTTGTTGGCAAAGGCAAGTTACCTTTCACCGTTAGAACAAGAGGTGATAGCAGAAATGACCAAGGTACGGACAAATCCTAAAGCATACATCCCCATCCTTGAAAATTATAAAAAGCGCTTTCAAGGCAAGCACGTCAAATTATCTAGTACTAACTATTTGGTAACTCAAGAAGGTGTAAAACCAGTTAATGAGGCGATCGCCTTTCTGAGATCAGTCCGTCCTGTAGGTGCATTAAATACATCTAAGGGTATGTCTTTGGGTGCTAAAGATCATGTCAAAGACCAAGGGACAAAAGGTACAACAGGCCACTATGGCAGTGATGGCAGCGATCCCTTTAATCGCATCAACCGTTATGGTAAATGGCAAACCACTGCTGGCGAAAATATCAGTTACGGGCCAAACACTGCCCAAGATATTGTTATGCAATTAATTATTGATGATGGAGTACCGTCACGCGGCCATCGAAAAAATATCTTTAACAGTGCTTTCAAAGTCGCTGGCGTTGCTTACGGAACTCACAAAGTTTATAGAACAATCTGTGTGATTACTTACGCGGGTGGATATCAAGAAAGATAAAAAACTCCACCCACAAGGGCATGGGGAATGGGGTAACGCTTTCCGAAAACTTTGACTCACCTTGTGGAGCTAAATATAGCTATTACCAAGCAGGTTATACCGTTTCACTTTAAAGTTGATACATTTGGGCAAGCAGGGGGAGCAGGGGTAGCAGGGGAGGCAGGGGGAGTAAGAAAAGTAATTTGTATCAATAATTTCGTGAAATGGTATTAGGACATAAACTGATCATACAACCCGGACAATAAAGGACTTTCAAAGCTGTCCCCTGCTATGTATAGTGATTTTTCGCTCCTAAGCTGTGAGATTTTTGATGCAAAAACTACAATTTTGGAAATTTTGGCCGGAAATAACTGAAAAAGGTACTGATAAATTAGCACAGAAAAATACTATCTCAGTGTTAGAACAACAGGCGATCGCAGAAACGAATCAAGTGCGGACAAATCCTGCTGCATATCTCCCAATTTTGGAAAATTATAGAAAGCGCTTCCAAGGCAAAAAAGTCAAAATCTCTGACTTTGTTTATTTACAAACTCAAGAAGGGACAAAAGCAGTTGATGAGGCGATCGCCTTTCTCAAATCAGCTCGTCCTGTGGCAGCATTAAGCTTATCCCCAGGTATGTCTTTGGGTGCTAGAGATCACGTCAAAGACCAAGGTGCAAAAGGAACTACAGGTCATCATGGCAGTGATGGCAGTGATCCCTTTACTCGGATTAGCCGCTATGGCAAATGGGAAACTACTGCTGGCGAAAACATCAGCTATGGTTCCAGTACAGCCCAAGATATTGTCATGCAGTTAATTATTGATGATGGAGTGCCGTCACGCGGTCATCGTCACAACATTTTTAACCCAGCTTTTAAAGTCGCAGGAGTGGCTTTTGGTATTCACAGCACATACAGGCAGATGTGTGTGATTACCTATGCTGGAGGATATATAGAAAAATTATAATTGTTGTGCTGTGGGTCTGTTAGGAATTTAGTGATTTATGACTGATTACCAACAGCTGCGATCGCATAAGTCTTCAAAAAACCTCAGATCATGCCTTATCCTTCTACGAAAGCTGCCAACTTGAATGTCTATGTCCAAGGTCAAGGATTCCCCATTTTAGGGATACACGGTCATCCTGGTTCTGGTCGTAATCTTTCGGTTTTTACCAATCACTTATCAAAGCACTACAAAACTTTTGCCCCAGACTTGCGCGGTTATGGCAAAAGTCGCTTTAAGGGCAAATTTGAGGTGTATGACCATTTGACCGACTTAGAGGCGCTGCTAGACCGCTTTGAGGTTGAAAAATGCCTATTACTAGGATGGTCGCTTGGGGGTATTTTAGCGATGGAATTGGCATTGCGTCTGCCTCAGCGTGTGACTGGTCTAATTTTGATAGCTACAGCGGCTAGACCCCGTGGGAATCATCCCCCAATTAGTTTACAGGATAATATTTACACTGGCGTTGCCGCCTTATTGAATGTTATTCAACCGAGTTGGCAGTGGAATATAGAAACTTTTGGCAAGCGATCGCTTTTTCGTTACCTAATCCAACAACATACACCCGCGGCTTATGGCTACATCGCCAGAGAGGCAGTACAGGCTTATTTGCAAACCTCCACTACTGCAACTTCTGCCCTTTCCACAGCCCTACGATCTGGTTACAACAGACTTACAGAAATACAGCAAATTCACTGTCCCAGTTTGGTACTTGCTGGTGATCAAGACCGTCACATCACAGCTGAATCTAGTTTAGAAACTGCTCGACATCTTCAAAATAGCCAGTGGCATTGTTATCCCAACACAGCCCATCTTTTTCCGTGGGAGATTCCCCAGCAGGTATTAGGAGATATTGACCGTTGGCTAGCAGCGCATCCGCAGATAGTTGGTCAACACCCTACGGGGAATTAAAAATTAAAAACTAACATCCCCATAAATGAATTTAGGAGCATCAAAAGAAGCAAGGGAGTAACTAATGAGCATTTAAGTTGCATAAAAGCAGGGCTAAAGCTCTTACTACAAGAGAATCTAGGAATTATTTCCTCTGCTCCCTGCTCCCCTCCCTGCCTCTTGTTTGACTCTCTTGCCTTACTTACATCAGACCGCTAAAGACAGGCTTTACTTTGCGGTCAATCCTTTCCCCCAAGTCTTCAGCAATTGTTAGATTACCTGGTTTGCAGCGCTTCACATTTACCAGTATTCCCTGTGCGCCTTCTACTTCTAAGTCTTCTACATAGCCTTTGAGTGCCATTTTGGCATCAGTAGAACTAAGAAATGGTCCAAAGTAGTAGGTGCAACGCGGATTTTGCGTTACTATTTCCACCCACCAAGCCAAGCCAAGACTGTTAAATGTGCTAATTAAAGATTCTTTCAGGTTATCCCAAATTGTTTTCATGGTTGTTGCTGATTTATCAATGTGGTACTGAATTTTAAACAACGATATTTTACTTTTACATTTCTTTATACTCTTTTCCTCTTAATTTTTAAAGAGGTTTTGGTAACTTATCTAGGTACAACGTGTTTAACGACCGTTGGCGATAAATCTCATAAAGCGCCATACCTGCGGCTACTGAAGCATTCAGGCTAGGGGTCTTACCCAGCAGGGGGATTGATACCAGTACATCACAGGAGCGTTGTGTCAACATACCCAGACCTTCGCCTTCAGAGCCAATTACCAAAACTATAGGGCCAGTGAACTTCACTGTATGCAGGGGTTCGCTACCGGCGGCGGCGGTACCATAAATCCAAAAACCAGCTGCTTTCAATTCTTCTAAGGCGCGGCTGAGGTTAACTACTCTAGCGACAGTAAAATGTTCTAAAGCACCTGCTGCCACTTTCACGACGGTGGAGGTAATTCCCGACGCTCTTCTTTGAGGTATGACTAATCCCTGAGCGCCTATGGCTTCGGCAGTGCGAATAATTGCGCCTAAATTATGGGGATCGGTGATCCCATCAGCTACTACAATTACAGGGTCAGTTAGTGATTTTGTCTGTTCAATCAGATCTGGCAATTCAATGTAGGTATAGGGGGCTATTTGTGCTGCTATACCTTGGTGATTAGCACCGTTGGTAATTTGGTCTAGGCGCTTTGGTTCTACTTCGTCAATGACTGTACCATTGTCTTTAGCTTGGAGGATCAAATTGTGAAAACGGGGATCGTAGCGTAGGCGAGGAGTAACCCAAATGCGGTTTAGTTCTCGTTGATTTTCTAAAGCACTCAAAACAGGATGACGACCGTAGATCAGATCGCGATCGCGATCTTCTATTATATGTTTTGGAGATGGAGATGCATGGGAGAAATTGCGATTTTGGCGTGGGCTACCGGATGCAGAATTGCTATCTTCATCCTTGTGTCTGGGTCTGGGGCTAGGACTATGAATAGAATTAGCTATAACACGCTTAGCTTTAATTTTTAGGGGTTGCCCACGGTTTGGCTCGCCAGAAGTCTTGATTTTTCTTGGTTTATTCTGCATATAAGTTTTGGGTATAGCTTATGGGTGGGCTTCCAGATTCCTTAGAATTTACCGGGTCTATACTGCTGAATTTCCTGTCATGAGATAGATTGAGTTGCTCACTATTTTTCTAGATGGAGTTGTTGCAACAGTTCGGTTAAGCGTTGGGAATCGGTGAGATAAAGGTAGCCAATTAAAGTTTCTAGACTAGTTGCCTGTTGATAGATGTCGGGTTCAACCCGCTTTGGGCGCTTTGTGGCAGCGTTACGGCCCCGCCGGACAATTTCTAATTCTGTTTTTGTGAGATGAGGGATCAGCGATCGCAAATGAAGCGCCTGGGTTTCCGCTCTTACTTGTGCTACTACCAGATGATGATAGGTATCTGTCCGCTGTAATGGCAGCAGATAGAACATCCTAACATACAATTCATAGATTGCATCTCCTAAATACGCTAAAGCAGCAGGAGAAATTTGTTGCAATTGTGTCTGGGAAATTTGTTGTGGTAATTGCGCTGTAGTTGCCAAGAATGCTTGGGTCAAAGATGAATCTAGCTTAGGAGCTTCATCTTGTTGTCCATTTAATAGCTCTTCCTCCTTTGACTTCACAAGTTATCATCCCTTAATAGGCTACATTCAAAAGGCATCTGCAAAAAGATTTATTCTTTCTTAGGTATGCCATGCTGGTGTACTTAGTACAAAAGTCAAAAATAAAAATAAATAATGCCTATTTTGTAGGCTTTTCGCCTGTTTCAGATTTTACTGGTAGTTTGCACTGAGAAATTATCTTGTATATGTGCCTAGTAGACAGTTTTCATGACTTGACAAATACTTATTTCAAGTATCAAATATCTAATAGACTAAAAATACAAATTTCTTAGTTCTATATGCATAAAAATATTAGTTTTTTTTGCATTACAGCTAAAGACTATAAAGTTTTTTAGGGAGTATTTATCTTTTATTTTGACATATCTGAGATATACTTATTTTCTTGGCAATATGTTGATATTTTAGATTTGCTGGCTTTTGTGCCTCTCCCACAAGGAGAGAGGTTTTCTGCCAGCGTCTCTAAAATTTAAGCTACCCAGATCAAGCATTCGGATAGCTAAGTTGAACTCTCTATTGAACCTCACACGATTCAAAGTCGCGCGATTCCTGCTTCAACGATCTCCGCCTGGAGCAATCAATCCAGGTCTTATAAGTTCTCTACAGGCGTTTAGAGGATCCGGCGCACCGACGGCGGCTATCATCAAACGATCAATACTACTTGATATTTTCTAGCGCTGCGTCAACTGTAGTTTGCAGCGAGAGAAATTTCTCTAAGCGAACAAGTTTGACTGTTTGAGTTACTCGCGCATTAGTGACAATTTGCAAGGTGCCATCAGCGGTTTGAGCCTGCTTGGCTAGCTGCACGAGCGCACCCAAACCAGAACTATCAACAAAATCGATTTGTGAAAGATCCAAGATAATGTGCTTTGGCCCCTCATCAATTTTGTTGCCAAGTACCTTACGAAATGTCGGTTCAGAAAATGCATCTAACAAACCTGTGAGGCGGAATAGCTGACAGTTATCCCGGACTTCACGAGTGCCTCTCAGGCTCACTGTTAGATTAAGTGGCTCAGCAATAATTCCCTCCTCATCATTAAAGTGAACGCTCAAGTATAGATGGTTTTGGTGCAAGTTGTCTAGAACCTGCTGGAGTAGGCGAGAAGAGAGCAGGGGGAGCAGGGGAGAAAAACCTATGCCCTATGCCCTATGCCCTATGCCCTATGGTAGCTTGCCGTGCTTTTTGCATTGCTTGTACAAATTGTTCAAACAAGTAATCAGCATCGTGTGGGCCAGGACTGGCTTCTGGGTGATACTGTACGGAAAAAACAGGCAGAGATTTGTGACGTACCCCAGCAACGGTGCGATCATTGAGGTTCAGGTGACTGATTTCCACAACTGTCGCAGGTAAGGAATCTGGGTTGATCGCAAAGCTGTGGTTTTGGCTAGTAATTTCTATCCTTTGTTGTAGACCCGCAGGTTGATTTAAACCGCGATGACCAAATTTTAATTTAAAGGTTTCTGCCCCAAGAGCATGACCTAAAATTTGGTGTCCCATACAAATGCCAAACATGGGTTTTTGACTTTGAAGCAATGCTTTGGTAGTTTCAATCCCCTTAGTGACTGCCGCCGGGTCTCCAGGCCCATTGGAAAGAAAAACACCATCTGGATTGTAGTTGAGAATTTCTTCTGATGGTGTATCCGCAGGAACAACTATTACCCGACAACCATAACTTGCTAAACGACGTAATATATTACGTTTCACGCCAAAGTCAAGGGCCACAACGGTGAAAGATTCTCCAATATTGGCCGCAGACTCTGTGTTGAACTCCCAGGCTGGGATTGTGGGATCTGACCATTCATAAACCTTAGAGGTCGTGACTTCACGTACCAAATTTAATCCTGCCATGTCGGGAGCTGCCTGTACCTGCTCTAACAACTCCACTTCATCTAGAATTGTGGTGGAGATGCCGCCGTTCATGGCTCCAAACATGCGAATTTTTCGGGTGAGAGCGCGGGTATCAATTCCATAGATACCTGGTATTTGGTGCTGTTTCAGGTAGTCAGGCAAAGATTGTGTTGATCGCCAGTTACTAGGTTTGTGACAAATATTACGAGCGATCGCACCTTTGACTTGCGGTTGAGCTGATTCTTCGTCGTCAGGATTAACGCCAGTGTTCCCTAATTCAGGATAGGTAAAAATCACAATTTGACCGCAGTAACTAGGATCAGTCAGAACTTCTTGATATCCTGTCATGCCAGTATTAAACACCACTTCCCCGATTGTGGTTCCCGTCGCACCGAAAGACCAACCGCGATAAGTGGTTCCATCTGCCAAGACAAGTAAAGCAGGGATTGCGTCAGACAAAGGCATAAGCAAAGCACAAAAAATTAGGGATTAGGGCATTGGGCATGGGGTATTGGGCATGGGGTATTGGGCATGGGGCATTGGGTATTGGTATTTTCTCCCTGCTCCCTTTCCTCTTCCTCCAGTCCTTGACAGTTGACATTTAGCAGTCAACGGTTAAAAATGAGCAGTCTTTGCTCCCCACTTTAGTCAATACTGCGAATGTAATTATCCCATGAGTTCAGAAATTCTGTGTTCTTCAGGGAATTAATTAAAAATTAAAAAGATAAAATTTGGAAAGGGGAATCGGTGGCAAAAGTAGATTTGCAGTCCCTTGGGCAATTAAAATCGAAGTTAATTATGCTTCAGTCTTTTTTATCTCGTACAGCCCTGATTTTTCTCTCAAGTACTTTAGCGGTTTTGGGTGTTGCTTGTAGTCAAGAAAAACAGACTAGTGCGATTCTTCGCAATCAACAGTCTGTAGTTACTGACAATCAGGTAGCACCATCTCCCGTAGAACAAACAGCACCACCAGCCATTCCAGAACCAGAAAACCTGCCACTGTCGGTAATGGAACCAAGTTCTTTTGAACTAGGGTTAGATAAAGCCGCGGGCGCTTTGAGTATCAGCCAATCTGCTCAATCTCCAGATGATTGGAACTTAGTGGCAAGTCAGTTCCAGGATGCGATCGCGCTGATGAAAAAAGTGCGGCGACAAAGTTCTGAATTTGCGATCGCCCAAGTTAAAATCTCAGAATACCAGCGCCAGGTTAAGTATGCCCTACGCAAAGCTACTCCTAGCCCTCAACCATCAGCCAAAGCTAATCCTCCAAGAATAGCAGTGGCTCCCCAAGCAAAAACTTCACCCCAGGTTCCCATACCAGTACCCCCACCTGTACGAGTAAAACTGCCACCAACTAGACCTATCTTTTCCTCATCAGAATTACTTTCTTCCGAAAAAGAAGTATTTATTGCCCCGATTAGACGACGAATTGGGGGAACGCCAATTGTCACAGTTACTTTTAATGGACAGCAACAATTTGACATGATTGTGGATACAGGAGCTAGTGGGACTGTAATTACCCAACAAATGGCCAATGCCTTGGGGATAGTGCCAGTGGGAAAAGCTAAGGCTAACACCGCCAGTTCTAAAGCGGTGGAATTTCCTGTTGGTTATGTTGATTCGATGGCAGTTGGCGGGGTAAGAGTGAATAAAGTACCAGTAGCGATCGCTGGTTTAGAATTAGAAACTGGATTACTAGGACATGACTTTTTTGGTAACTACGATGTCACTATCAAACGTCATGTTGTAGAATTTCGTCCACAGTCACACTCAGAAATTAATCCCCTAGAAACTGGACTAGCTGCTCCAATTTTGTCCAAGGAGTACCGTTCTGTAGGATCTCCCTAGCTACATTAATACCTTGGGCGTGATCCAATAAGGGGATCGCACCCGCCACTTGTAGCGCCAAGGAAGCATTTAAAGCTACTGCATCTTGTTGTGCCTGAGTTCCCTTTCCTTGCAGCACCGCCTTGAGAATCACCGCATTTTCTTGGACATCTCCACCTCGAAGCGCACCTATAGGAGCAGGTGTTACATTTAAATCTAAGGGATTCACAGTATTTAACTGCACTTCACCTTCAGATAAGACTGCCAAGTCTGTAATATCTCCTAACCCAGCTTCGTCAAGTCTTTCTCGTCCATGTAACACAATTGCTTTTTGCTTGCCCAAATTGTTTAACGCTTGAGCAACGGTTGCCAAAAGTTTGGGAGTAAATAGCCCTACAACTTGCCCAGTGGGATACAACGGATTGACTAATGGCCCAAGCAAATTAAACACCGTTCGGATCTTCAAAGTTCGGCGCAACGAAGCAACTGCCTTTAGCGCTGGATGCCAACCAGGGGCAAATAAGAAAGTGATCCCCACCTCTGGTAGTGCTGCTTGCACTTTTTCACTAGAGGCACTCAGGTTTACACCCAAGGCTTCCAAAACATCTGCACTTCCTGTCAAACTTGATGCAGAACGATTACCATGCTTGGCAACGGGTACACCATAAGCGGCGGCGACAAAAGCAACTGCTGTAGAAATATTAAAGGTTGATGAACCATCGCCACCAGTGCCACAGGTGTCTATGATGGTACTAAGTTTTGAGTTTTCAGTTCTGATAGGTGAACATTGTGATTGCAATACCTCAGCCATTCCAGTTAATTCATCAGCAGAAACGCCTTTAAAGTTCAGTGCTGTTAAAATTGCCCCTGATAATTCTGGGGGAACCGCTTCATTTAGCCATCCTTGCATCAATTCGGTTGCTTGAGTGCGAGATAAGGATTGGCCATCGATTAATTGTTGCAGTAGGATATACCAGTCTTGAGCAGGAATTGGCGAGGTTGTCATAGCTCAGGTTTACGCGAGGTGTGAGTCTGGGAGCTATCCTACCGAAAAATGGGAACAAAGCTTAGTTAAATCTCACGCAAAGGCGCAAAGATGCAAAGGAAGACAGGAGATTTTAGATTAATGTTTTATTACGTCTTCGTAAAATTTACTTAAGCCTTAAATTTTGCTTTTAATGCTATGTCAGAAAAGTCCTAATATACTCTCTCATTAACTTGTAGCGAATTAAATTAGGTAAAACTCTGCGTTACTCCGCGTTTCCTTTGCGTCCCTCTGCGTTTAAAAACGTATCGTAAAGTTCATAGCCAGTGAAGGTATTGTAATAAAAGTGATTCCTGGATAAAACAAAAAATTTATATGAGCTCTGTTTTTCCTCACAAAAAAGCCAAAGCCCTTAAACCTACCAGCCGTCGTCCTGCTAAAGAACTTTGTAGCGAGTGTGGATTGTGTGATACATACTATATTCATTATGTCAAGGAAGCTTGTGCTTTTATAAATCAGCAAATAGGCGAACTTGAAGAACAAACCCACAGGCGATCGCGCCATCTCGACAACCCTGATGAACTCTACTTTGGTGTTCACCAAGACATGATAGCGGCGCGGAAACAGCAGCCCATAGAAGGCGCACAATGGACGGGTATTGTCAGCAGTATCGCCATTGAAATGCTGAATCGCGATTTAGTTGAAGGCGTTGTCTGTGTTCAAAACACCAAAGAAGACCGCTTTCAACCCATGCCTGTAATTGCTCGTACCCCAGAAGAAATACTAGCAGCGCGAGTAAATAAACCCACACTTTCGCCTAACCTTTCCGTGTTGGAACAGATAGAAAAATCGGGAATGAAGCGACTATTGGTAATTGGTGTTGGTTGCCAAATCCAAGCCCTGCGAGCCGTAGAAAAACAACTTGGTTTAGAAAAGCTATATGTTTTAGGTACACCTTGTGTAGATAACGTTACTCGCGCTGGACTGCAAAAATTCTTAGAAACTACTAGCCGATCGCCTGATACAGTTGTACATTACGAATTTATGCAAGACTTCCGAGTTCACTTCAAACATGAAGATGGCTCAACAGAAACCGTACCTTTCTTTGGTTTGAAGACTAACCAACTCAAAGATGTTTTTGCTCCTTCTTGCATGAGTTGCTTTGATTACGTCAACTCTCTGGCAGATTTAGTTGTTGGCTATATGGGCGCACCCTTCGGCTGGCAGTGGATTGTAGTCAGAAATAATACAGGCAAAGAAATGCTGGACTTGGTGCAAGACCAGTTAGATACCCAGCCTGTGATATCCCAAGGGAATAGGAAAGAAGCCGTACAACAAAGTATTCCTGCTTACGACAAAGGTGTAACTCTGCCGATGTGGGCGGCTAAACTCATGGGTGTAGTGATTGAAAGAATTGGCCCCAAGGGTTTGGAATATGCGCGATTTTCCATTGATTCGCACTTTACAAGGAATTATTTGTATGTGAAGCGGAATCATCCAGAGAAGTTGGAGGCGCATATACCGGAGTTTGCTAAACAGATTGTGGGGCAGTATAAGTTACCAAAAGAGTAGCTCACGCAAAGGCGCATACCGCTAAGGCAAAACCCCCAGGGTAGGCGCAAAGGAATTATTGATATAGCAGGGGACAGGGAACAGGGGACAGGGGAAAGGTTTGAAAGTCTGTTGGTGTCAGGGTTTTATGATCAGTTTATGTCCTAAACTAACTGGCTATCGCTATATCTTTGCGTCTTGTCTTAATCTCAAATTTCTTGCTGCATTGAAAGAAAATTTTTTATTGACAAAATAAAGCCTCGTAGTCTTGGCTTTTCAGTACTCAGCACTTTTACTCAGTAATTTTAATGTTACTTTAACGAATCTAATGGCTCACAAAAATTGTTTATACCTTGCTTGAGGATGTATATCAACATCGGCGTTGCTAAAATTTTAGGAAACGTCGGCATTGTTTTGAGGTTTTTCATCATCCCCCCAAGTGAGCTATTGAGCAAGTCTTCTCGATGCTCTTGTTCACAAACGACTGCACGCCATTTTCTAGCTAAAGCGTCTAACCACTCTGAATTTGTTCTTTCTGGTTCTTGTCCCGCCCGAATAGCTAGTGTCATTGCTGCATCTTCTAAATCTCCGTCACAGTCCTCAATCAAGTCCAGTGCTTCCATAGCTACAGGATCATCTGTTAATTGAGAGCGAAACAGCGCAATTTCTCTTGATGTAACTTGAGTCATGAGTTTTTTACAAGCCAAGCATTTTAATACTCAGCTATTTATTGAGTGCGTGATATTAAGCCCAGTTAATTATTTATAATTCCAAAACCTCCACGCCCCTGAGTCCCCGTGTCAGTGGCAATTATAACTTGATTTGGGTGTAGTCAAGCGATCGCGCCATAGTAGGCACAAAGTATGTTAAAAGCCTGAATCTACTTCAGTGAACTGAAAAGAGGACTTCTTACTATCAGCCAGGGAATTAATTCCCTGGCTGCTTTTGGGGCTGGTGCAAAACCTGTAGATAGTCATTTTAGTATAAGTACTAATGACTAACTAAGGTAATGCCCTGGAGGTGACAGATCTTTGTAACTGAGCCAAAGCACGGTTGTAATCCAAAATTGCCTGGACTCGGTTGCCTTCAGCTCTTGTCAGGTCATTTTCAGAGTTAATCACGTCGGTTTGCGTACCTACACCAGCTTGGAATCGCAAACGCGCCAAACGTAGAGCTTCTCTGGCTTGTTCTAAAGCAGCATTAGAAGTTTGAACATTCTCCAAATTCGCTTGCTGGGTAGAAAAGGCTTGTTCTACTTGAAAACGAATTTGGTTACGTTGCTCAGCAAATTGAGTTTCGGCGATCGCAGCATTAGCGTTTGCTTGAGCGGCTCTGGCTCTTGCTGCTCCTCCATCGTACAAGTTCATGGTTGCTCTGACTCCCACGGAATAACCGTCGGTGACGCTGATACTGTCATCAAATTGATCTAACAGGTTGTAGCTAGCAACCAAACTTACCTGAGGCCCTAGGGATGAAAGTGCTTCTCTTCGCTGTTGCTCATTAATATTGCGTTGTGCCAACTGCTGTTGCAAGTCTGGACGGTTTTGATAAGCCAGGATGATACTTTCTTCTAATGTTGGGTTCCAAAGGCCGGCTAATTGTACAGGGTCTGCCGTACTGATATTCGCCGACTGTGCCAAGCTTAGTCGCGTTACCAATCGACGACGGTCAATCTGCTGCTGGGAGCGAGCATTAGTTAACTCTTGTTGAGAATTAGCTAAGGTAACTTGCGATCGCAGTACATCGAATCTAGTACCTACCCCAGCTCTTTCTAAAGCCTGGGCATCTCGTAAACTCGCTTGGGAATTCTCTACAGCCGACCGCGCAATCCGTACTTCTTCATCCCTTTGTTGCAAATTGTAGTAATCAGTGGTGACGTTGAGGCGGATTTCTTCAGATTGGTTCTCTACAGCTAACTCATTGAACCGTACCTGCTCTTCAGCCTGTTTGATGTTAGCTTGCCGTCTCCCAGAAGTATAGAGATCATAGCTCAGTTGTGCTTGACCATTGAAACCTGTACCGGCTTCATCTCCTGGCTGTGATATTCCTGTTTGTCGTTCTTGTTGTTCCCGCTGCAACTGAGAAGAAGCAGACTGACTGCGAGTAATATCAGCACTAACGCCAAGAGTAGGCAGCAAAGCAGCTTGTGCCTCACGTAGAGCCGCTTGACTACGTTCTAGCTCCAACAACGATACTTGTAAATCCCGGTTGTTGCGCCGTGCTAGTTCTAAAGCCTGTAGCAAAGTAATGGGCTGATTTACCTGAAGCCTCACTTCCTCTGGTTTGGTAGGAAATTGTAAGGGATTGGTATTGGGATTAAGGTTGTTAGGAATTGGCACACCATCAGCAGGCGCAGGAGTCACTGTTCCTGGTTGATTGGGGATTAACTCCAAACCAGCAGGCGCGGGAGTCACTGTTCCTGGTTGATTAGGGATTAGCTCCGAACCAGTAGGCGCAGGAGTTGGGTCAGGAATATTGCTTTGAGCCACTTGTTTCCCAGTCAGGCTGGGATATTGGCAGGCTCTTGAGGACAAGAGCAAAGCAGCCAAGTTCGCCTTTTCCTGAGAACAACTTTGTACCTCCAACAACTTTGCTGCCCCTACACCTCTGACCGCAGTTTGTAAAACTTTGGGTAACTGAGTTTCAAGATTTTTTGTAGGTACTACTGGCTGCCGTAAAGAAGACAAGGAAAAAGTTGTTTTTTTGGCAGAAGGAGTTATTGAGGTAACAACAGGAACGACTATCGTCTTTGATTGTTGCTGATATATACCTAAATTACTCTGTTTTTTATTGCTTGTAAAATAATTCTGCTCTGGCTGCCCAGAAGGATTTATGGTAGATGTCAAACTAAAAAATCTACCTTCACCTTTCTGAGATATTTGCTCTACGGGTACACCAGTATTTACTTTTAAAATTACTGGGTTACTGTTACTACTTAAAGACTTAAAACTGAGCTTAGTCAAACCATTATCTGGTACTAAGTCGGGAAAATTATTGCCCGTGGTATTTGGTAGTTGGGTATGAATAATATTGTCAGCAACTAATGTTCGACTATCGACAGAAGTCAATACATTAGGAGAAGACGCCAGTTGTATACCACTTACCTTCATTTCCCCAGCCAAAGTCGGCTGGGTCGTTAATACCGCTGCTGTTACGCCAGGCAAGAAACTATAGAATAATTGTTGTCCTTTCACCGCATACCCTCACACGAAAATCAATCGAGCGGCAGAAAACCTTTCTTCACCACAGAATATAGCACGATACTAAATTTAGAAGAGAATATAGCACGATACCAAATCTAAGAATCAGAACTCGGTTTATCTTCAAAACGTTTGACTATACGAGAAAGTTCCGCCTTTTCATCAACACTTACGCGAGTAGGAGCGCCGCTGATAATTTGTTCGTAATTACGGAAAGAATCTTTAATTTCGGGGCCGTCAGCCGTAATGTTGTACTCACGGATACCCTTGTCATGCCATGAACCCCGCATTTTAAATACATTAATAGCCCGCGACATTTCTCCACGAATTTCTACGTACTGTAACATTAAAATTGTGTCAGTGATTGTGGAAATATGGGAATCGGTAATTGAATGTGACCCCATAAATTGGTCAGTTGTATTAGTAAAAAAACCAGTTATTTCTTCTTGTTTAGCATAACCTGTAACACCGATAACAAACTGCCGAAATGCATTATTGCTTACACCTCTTGCGAGTGCTGAAAGTGAGTCAATGGCAATGCGAGCTGGCTTAAAGGATGAAATTTCTGATTTAATAATTTGTAAGTGATCTTCTAAACCAGTAGATTCTGGATACGTACAGATTATTTTGAGTAAACCTTGGTGTTCTAATTCTTCAAAATCAATTCCCCAAGAATAGGCGTTGCGAGACAGTTGAGCGCGTGACTCTTCATAAGCAAATAATATCGCTCGTTCACCATTAACGCAGCCATTTTGAATAAACTTACTTACTAACAAGGTTTTACCAGTACCTGTAGCTCCTGTTGCTAAAATAATAGAATCTTTAAAGAAGCCACCACCGCACATCTCATCTAGGGTTTTGACTCCAGAAGATACGCGGACATTGGAAGACCTTTGAGTTAAGCGCATTGCCCCCAATGGGAAAATATTTACGCCTTCATTAGTAATTGTAAAAGGATACTCTCCTTTCATGTGAGTTGTGCCACGTAATTTCAGGATTTCCATTGTCCGACGGCGACGTTCTCCTTCTAAAACGTTGCGTGAAATTACAACATTATCAGAAACAAATTCTTCCACCCCAAAAGAAGCGACAGACCCATATTCTTCACTACGTTCGGTTGTAATAATAGTAGTGACATTGAGCTGCTTGAGACGTGCAACTAAGCGAAAAATCTCTCGCCGCACTACTCCCATTGCTTCGTATTGCTGAAATACTGCTGTGATGGAGTCAATGGAAACTCGTTTGGCTTTGTATTTCCGAATGGCGTATTGCAAGCGTTCGATGAGGGCTGAAAGGTCAAAATTACCGACTATATCTTGACCTTCTGGATCGGGAGAAGCATCCAGAATAAATAATTTACCTTCATCAATTAAGCGTTGCAAATGCCAGCCAAAAATATGAGCATTTTTGATAATATCGCTAGGTGATTCTTCAAAGGTAACAAATACTCCTGATTCATCAAAATAAGTGATACCGTTGTAGAGAAACTGAAGAGATAATAAAGTTTTGCCTGTTCCAGAGGTGCCACTAACTAAGGTAGTTCTACCCATAGGTAAACCACCATGACTAATATCATCAAAGCCCTCTATCATGGTACGAATTTTTTCTACACCCCCGATTGGTGTAATTTTGCTTTCTGGTTGATCGTTTTCGCTCATTGCTTCATGACAAATGGATATGAAATCCAGGTTTTTCTTATTTTAATTTAATAATTTGTAATCAATTTTTAAGGCTAATTTACTCTTCCCAATCTTCCTCACTTAATTCTTCATAAAGCAAATCTAATCCTATCAATACTCTTTCTCGGTCTGAAAGATCACCAATAATTTTGCGAACGGGCGGCGGCAAAATTTTAGATAATGTTGGCGTAGCTAATATTTTATCTTCTTCTGCTAATTGCGGATTTTTTAACACATCGATTACTTTCAAAGCATAGACACCTTGAAACTCCTGTTCTAGTATGTTTTTAAGGATTTTTAATGCCCGCACAGAGTTAGGGGTGTTACCTGCTACATAGAGCTTGAGAACATAGGTTTTTCTTGCTTTACTCATAAAGCTACACTCCTAAGCATAAGAACAAAATTATCTTATAATTGGGTGAATTCCAACAAATATACAGCTTAATCTAAAATGTGATGAATTTAATTGAGTTTATTTGGAAGTCGAACCCTGTAGACTTCGCACAAGTGAGCTAGGACATCTATTAGTGTTAGACGGTAGTCAAGTAATGTTTCATCACTCCTTCCTTCTAATTTTAGATGCTTAGAAAATTCTTCAATCAAGTCCATGTGAATTTCTATGATTTGTGGCACAGGAATATTAGCACAAAATACCGCATTGATAAATTTATCAATTTTTTCTTTCAGTGTTTTGTCTGTAGTAAAGTAATTTATAAGAATTTCGCGGTAATCTGATTTGAGTTGCCGTAATAATACCTGCTGATCTACTTGAGTCATTTGCTGAAAAATCTGCTGTGGTTTTTGCTCTTGGCAAGCAAATACATAGAAATATCTGTCGGAAAAACTTTATTGAGGTCTGGCTTTAAACACCTCAGTAAATGATGGATTTTTTTAGTGGTGGCAGTAACTAAAGGTAAAAGGTACAATTGGTCAATGACGGATTTACTAAAGCTCCATATCTGCTCCTTTGGTTTTGGTTGTATGGCTAATCTTGCCGGACAATCTAAAATTTTTTTTAAATTTTGTTGAAAAATCAATACGGGTAGTAACATTTGTATACTTAGATATTTTGTCAACCACCCTAATCAAATACTGATAGACCGAATAATAGGGGTAGTTAAGTATGCAGTGAACTTATGAATTCACTCTAAAAATGCTCTATGTTTAGTTAAACCTGCTCAGTCAACAAAATAGCCTGATGTAGGAAGTGAGCAGTAAGATTGAGGAGGTCATTGATGGAACATTAGCTCTAGAGGAGACATAACTTAATTTGGATTTGTAGATGCATGTCCATCTGAATCATGATTTTTTATTTCACTCCTTAATTAAGATACTTAAACGAACTTAAAGTATTGTCGCATTCTAAATCATTATAATTCCTCAAGGTTCTAAAGCGAATCTTTGGAGCCATAATTGTTTTAGCTGTCAACTATCGATGAAGAGTTTCAATACCAGTAGGATATGGGTAAGAATGTTTCCCTGGAGATCTAAAGTGGCAAAAGGAAACGCTGCCGCTTGCAAAAACTAGTGGCTCAAACAAACCTTGTCCGAAAGAATCAACCCAATTGTTTCAAAGGCGTTGAAGCTTAAACAATAAAATTGCTTATATAAGTCTTCTTAAAGGTTATTGCTTCAGGCGCAAACACTATTCAGACTAAATCACTGAATCGGTGAAGCCAGAGACTACCACAGGAAGAGTGAACCCCGAAGCCCTATGTCAATGCTACATTACCCGCTTTACGACTTCTTAGCAACCGTACCTATCTGCTTAGAAACAACTACTCTAGCAGTGGTGCTGGAGATTTTTGATCAACAGGAGTGCGATCGCTTGGTAGTAGTAAACCAACAGCAATGCCCAGTTGGGTTGTTGTACTCTGCCCGGTTGAGCCAGAAATTGTTGGCGGTAGCTAGTGACGATCAATTTTTAAATTTACAGCAGGCGCTTTCGACTTTAGGTCAAACTTTGATTGAGCCGATTCAGACGTTGCCAGCCGCTGATCGTCTGGAGCAATTTAGCCTGCTTTTATCTCAGCAATGCACCTACATCAACAATAACTTGGATTGGGCATTGATTGATATAGATGGCAAATTTTTAGGATTATTGGATAGTAAACGCCTGTTGAAATTATTGACTCAAGAGAAAGCTGTAAACAGTGTTGCGGGGACTGTTTACTCAACTGCCAAGAGGTCGTCCAAAAGTGGTTCTCAAGAATGTGAAGATGTCAACTTTAATGACAGAAGTAATGTAGGGAAAAAAACTCATTGGCGATCGCCCAGAGATAATCCCCGTCAACCTTCGGTACACAAACCACTAGTGCAGTTATTAGAGCGACTACCTTGGCCTTTAAGGTTGCAAACAGGTAGTGGTGAAGTGGTAACGCAAAATCCAGCTTGGTGGCAGCAACTAGGAGTACTCAAAGATCCAGAAGGAGTGCAGCAACAAGTAGAGGCAATGCTAGCCCCTGCCTTGATCGTCCAGCCAGAATACGCCCACCAAACAGCTAGAAGCGAGGAGCAATCCCAAACGCTAAAACTTTATCCTGGAAAACATACCTTGTCTGTCAGGAATGAAGCCCTGGCATCTTCGCCAGCCGCGACACCACTGATCAATGACCTCCATGATCAGCCCACACCCGCAGCAAGTGCATCACGGTGTTTTTTAAATGGACAAGTAGGTACTTGTACCTGTGTTGTCGAGGTGCAAAACGGTCAAGAGCGAGTCTGGCAATTTGCCAAAATTCCCTTAGATAGTCCGGAATTGAAAGTCTTGAGTCATGATTCAGAGATTTTACTCAGCGCTCAAGACTCAGAAGTAGGCAGTGACTTGTGGTTAGTTTTAGCTACTGATGTCACCGAACAGCAACAGCTTTGTAAAGAATTAGCAGCAAAGAATGCTGATCTTGTTCAACTAAATCGGTTAAAGGATGAGTTTTTATCTTGTATCAGCCATGAACTGAAAACGCCCTTAACCGCTGTTTTAGGATTATCACGGTTGCTGGTTGATCAGCAGTTAGGAGAACTCAACGAACGTCAAGCTCGTTATGCAGGACTAATTCATCAAAGCGGACGACACTTAATGAGTGTCGTCAACGACATTTTGGATTTGACTCGCATGGAAACTGGACAGATGGATTTGACTCCTGTACCAGTGAAAATTCGCTCAGTGTGCGATCGCGCCCTCTCAGAAGCAAAAGCGATTCATACTCAAACTACCAAAGCTACACCCAATACCCAACCTCCAGTAGCAAGTTCATTATCTCCCGAATTCACTATTGCGATTGAACCAGGTTTAGATCAGATCGTAGCGGATGAATTACGCCTGCGTCAGATGCTGGTACACTTACTTTCCAACGCTTTTAAATTCACCGAAACATCCGGTGAAATTGGTTTGCGCGTCAATCGTTGGGAAGGTTGGATTGCCTTTACAATCTGGGACACAGGAATTGGGATTCCCGAACACCAACAACACTTAATCTTCCAAAAATTTCAACAATTAGAAAATCCTCTTACCCGTCAGTTTGAAGGTACTGGCCTGGGACTGGTTTTAACTAGGGCGCTGGCGCGCCTGCATGGAGGTGATGTCAGTTTTTTATCGCGCGAAGGCAAAGGTAGCCAATTTACACTACTTTTACCACCGAGTCCCCCGACAACAGGCTTCATTGAAACAGAAGTAAGAACACGATCTGAGGGAGAAACACGAAATACCAAGCAAGGAGTTGCCACCTCAGCACGCCAGCGCATGACTACAGCCACACAACATCATCCCCCTTGTTCGCAACGGTTAGTCTTGGTGGTCGAAGCAGTAGCTAGATATATTGAAGATTTAGCTGAGCAACTCAAAGGTTTAGGTTATCGCGTAGTAATTGCGCGCTCAGGAACAGAGGCAGTAGAAAAAGCCCGACGCTTACAACCACAAGCTATCTTCTTAAATCCCTTGTTACCTCTGTTGTCTGGGTGGGATGTACTGACCTTACTGAAATCTGATGCTGCAACTCGCCATATTCCTGTCATGGTGACAGCAACCGGAGCTGAAAAAGACCAAGCTTATGCTAACCAAGCCGATGGTTTTTTAAGCTTGCCAGTAGAGCATCAAGCCCTGGAGCCACTTCTAAAAAAGTTATGTGATCCACCAGTTATTCAGCAGTCAGGGGCAGACAGTAGTGAAATCACCTCTACTAAAAACCCATTGCGAATCCTGAGATTAGTGAATCCGGCATTGGAATCAATTAATCCTCGCCCCTCACTGCGAGAACATCGGGTGATAGAAGTAGATGATTTAGATCAAGCAGAACTTTTAGCGCGAGTTTGGCAATTTGATGTCATCTTACTGGATTTAGAAAGTTCCCTAGCTCAAACTTGCCTGCAACAGTTGACTCAGCACCCGCCATTGGCTGAACTACCGCTAGTAACTTGCGATGTAGCAACTACCCTAGCAGCTTCTCAAATACCTGGACTGTCTGTGTTTCCTTGCTTAACACCTCTTGGTAAAGACAACAGCACTGGCAACGGCAAACCAGATGCTTTATTGTCAGTACTGCAAATTGCCTCTGGTGTCTGTTATCCACCCAGTATCTTAGTAGTGGATTTAACAATGTTGCGTGACTTACCGCAAATCAGACGTAAACAGGTGAAGAACTATCGCACAGCCAAAAACTCCTCGCTCAGTAGTGAAACTGCCGAACGGGGTTCTGAATGGTTCCAAGCTCTAGTTCAGTACCTCCAAACAGCTGGCTTGAAAGCTGCAATGGGAAACTGTTGGGCGGAAGTGTTACAACAAATTCGCCACCAAAGTGTTGACTTGCTGCTGATTTGCTTAGGAGAATCATCAATTCGGAAAGAAGCACTGAAAGCACTGAAAGGCTTGGGAAATTCACCTTTCGATTTGCCGCCAATCGTGGTGATAGATCAAAGATTAAATGGCATCCACATCAATTCCTTACCTGATATTTCTCAGTCAAAAAAGAGTGCGTCTGAATCTATAGAAACTGTTGTCAGTGCGATCGCTACCCAGATTTTGCCTCGCTCGATCTCAATGGAAGACTTATTAAGTCATATCAATCAAGCTTTAGCTGTTAACAGATAACTTCTCAGTTTCGCCCCCTCAGCACTCGTTATACTTGAGATACTCTGCAAAAGTAAGTTTCTTGGTGGCTGCGGTCATAGCGATCGCGCTCCTCATCGAGGACTCAATACAGCTATCGTATCTATGCTGAGAACCTCCGGCTAAAAGCCGGGGGATGAAAGCTAACTGTCTAATTTATTAGACAATCTGATCAAATAAAAGTGCGTGAAAACAGGATGAAAAACTCCATAACAAAAAACGTTTTCACGCACTTTTATTACAAGTAGCCATACAGCTAGAACTAATTCTAGTCAAGGTGGGTAGGGCATTTTGACAGTGCCACAACGAATTAATCAATTCGTAAACGTTGCCTAGTGAGTCTTTTAGACTTCGTAGCAACATCAGTTTAGAATCCCTCGATTTTCAATCGTGGGAGATGTCAATGTATATCTGATGACAATTAACAGTTAACGCAGTTAACGACCATCGGTGAGAGGTTAAGATAATCTTACTTTTGTCAATTAGAAATTATGCTGAAAATTGGGAGAAAGCAGAGGTATGAAGTTAACTTTTGTACTGAACTTATAGGTCAAGAATGAATGATGCGTATCAAGATGACGCGTAGGCGTAGCCCGCCGTAGGCATCGCCTGCTTAAAAATTGTGTTCCCGACCCCGATTTTTAGGAATATTTTAAGTATTATTGCTTATTGACAAACGGTATCCGACCTTAACCTCTCACGAACAGTTAACGACCACACAAGTAGTTATAGCGCTTCAGCTTATGATATGTTCAATTTTTTCCGTTTCATTTTCTTAAAATTAACTCGATTTAACTGATAAGCACCTTTGGTAGCTAAATTTTCGTAACCATCTGGCTGTAAGTCCATTTTGACAAAGTTTCTCTGCTCAGCCAGTACCAGCAACGAAGCAGGCTGTTCTTGTTGAGCAACTTGGTTTTGAATATGCTTTACAGCATCTTTTGTCAGCTTGATAAAATTTACCTGTTTATGAGAGTAAAAAACTACAGTTGGTTTTTTGAACCCAACCATGAGTAGTTCTTCATTTGGTTTTTGTACTTGTGCTACAGCCACAGACAAGTGTCTTAAAGGTAGCTGACGCTCCTGATCCATCAAAAATATAGCGGGCATTAAGACAATAATCAAAAATGCCACAAATGCTAGTAAATTTGCGCCAATTAAAGAGTACCAACGGCGACTAATGATTAAAAATGCAATCATGACGGCACTCAAGAGCAAAATCCAACCACCCAGCCCTGGTAAACCAGAATTTTCAATTTGAAGGCGGAAGTTAGGCGCAGCTTGATCGCTACCTAATAACTGGGATAAGTGAAACATTCCTACTGCCAATGCGGATAAAAACACGACGTTTACCCAACCACTCCAGAGGAGAGCAGAGGAGGTAGGGGAAGCAAGAGTAGATGAGGGGGATGATGTTACTTCGTTTTTACTTGGGAAAAAGTCGCTCCATAATAGAGCCACCAAGATAGCGGCTGCTGGCATTAAGGGCAAAACATAGCTGGGTAGTTTAGTGACAGCAACACTGAAAAAGCCAAAAACACTTAAAAACCAGATGCAGGCAAATAAGCCCAATTGCCCAGCACGTTCTTGAGAACGCCAGGGCGATCGCTGCCAAAACTTCAGCCGAAACATTGCCCAAGGCAAGTAAACTGAGTATGGTGCAAAACCCAGCAGCACTACCAAAAAATAAAAGTACCAGGGAGCTGAGTGACCATTAACGACTTCTGTAAAGCGTTCCAGGTTGTGATAACCAAAGAAGGAATTAATAAAACTCCAGCCATTGCGCCAAATTACTAATACATACCAGGGGGCTGATAAACCTATAACAATCAGCATCCCTACAAAAAAGCGCATTTCCCGTAATACTTCTCGCAACTTTCCGACATACAACAGAAAAGCTAAAATAATTAGCCCAGGCAAAACAACTCCCACAGGACCTTTAGTTAGAATCGCCCCAGCAATTAGTACATAAAAAGCTAAATACCACTTGTTAGGAAGTAAAGATTGACTGGTTATTACCTGCCCCCCCTGCTCTACTTTTTCTGCATATCCCAGAAAAAAGCATAACAAGGCTGATGCCATACACCCAGTCAGCAACATATCTGAGACACCGGTTCTTCCCCAGACAATCATTTCAGGGTTTAATGCCAGCACAGCAGCTGCTAAAGCAGCCGTTAAATAGCGACGAGTAGGGCGTGAAACCTGCTCTAATTCGTCTTCTTTTGCTAAGTGCCATTGTAAAGTGTAAAAGGTAAAGCTAATAACTGCCAGTGCAGCGATCGCTGAAGGCAGACGTACTGCCCACTCATTTACTCCAATAATTGCATAGGCGATCGCTTGACACCAGTAAATTAAAACAGGTTTATCGAAACGAGTTTCACCATTGAAAAAAGGAGTGATCCAGTCACCTGTGACAAACATTTGACGAGAAGCTTCGGCAAATAGTGGCTCAGTTTCATCAATCAAGCCAATACTGCCCAAATTCCACCAATAAGCTACCCAATTAATCAGTATCAACCACAGAATTGACACAGTTGCAACAAGAAACGGACGCGTCACTATCTTTTTGAACCACTGGTCAACAACTGGGGGAACACTCAATTTCATCCTCATTTCGCTATCTGTCAATAAGTCAATAGTCAACAGTCATTAATTATTAGTCGTTGACTATTTATATTTTGTTCTTTATTCCTGCTTTTTAAGCAATTACTGACTAAGTACTAACTGCCATTCTTGGTTTTGGGGATTCCAGGTGGGTAAGGGAGTTTCTCCTACAACGTAAGGTCCCCAATAGCGGCGGGAACCATCCTCTGCGAAAGCCACTAATATATCTCCCTTCTCTAACTTTAAGTTCCCATTAGGCAAAGAAAGAATTAATCCCTTGTTACTACCTTCGCTAGGAGCAAAATCCCAGTGTGCTGGAACCTCATAGTTATTTTTTTTACTAACAGAGCCTTTTACTGGCGATTCTCTGGCCAGTAGTGCCAACCGCACAGGTTGATCTGTTTGATTGCTCATCCGCAAAATCCCCTGATGATTGGCATTGTTAGCCGAATTCTGACGAGATGCCAAGACAGAGGTAGTTTTGCTAGTGTTAAGTTCTACTTGATTGGTTGGAGGATTGGTAACGCTAGTAGAAATACTTGTTTGCGATGCAACATCTGAGGCAGGATTTGTCTTTAGTTGAGTTGTATCATCAGATACAGGTGAAGACATGTCTGGATTCGCGGACTCAAAAGACACACTCATCCCCAAACATCCTGCTAGTAAACCCAGCAGCCCCAATATAAAAGTTGTAATAGCAGCGTTACGATACACTGAAGATTTCATATTGATAATTATTAGAAATAAATATTTGTCTAGTCTTGACCAAATGGTAGCCTATTATTCAAAAGTAGCAATTGTGGAAAGTTGCTTACTTACCTACTTTAGACTTTCGTATAATTATGGGATGGAGTGTATCATAAATATCATTTTTGTCAGAAACTATGGGCATGAATGATTACCTGATTTCTCAACTAGAAAAAAGCTCAATCCTTATTTATTCGTGGCTTTTTGCCAACTGAGATCATAAAAGAATCAAAATCTGATACACAAATAGCAAATTAACTCGTAGAAACACAAACGGAAATTTTTGGGATTCGCGTAGTGTGAGTAACAAGGTAGCTTTTGTCAAACCCCCAAATTTAGCTGCTGGAAATTTTTTATATTTCTTAACAATTCTCACTTCTTTGTAGATAAAACCCTTGTACTGTAAAATACTAGGGCAAAAAATATACCTAATGATAGAGGGTGTTGCTCTCAGGATCAAAAAATGTATCAAATTTGATAAATACAACCAACTCAGCAAATATTCACAATACTATTTAAATTAAGCTTATGCTAAAACCTATAGCAGTCCTCAATCATTCAAACAACAAGATCTGAGCCTCTCGATTTTCACAAGTCAAATAGGATTGCTACATATCCTAAATATCAACATATTTCATCAAAGCTTGACTTTCCCCTATCAGTCTCATTGATGCAAAATACTCGTCTTAATAATTTATTTGAGTCCATTGCTAGAAGCTTAGGGCAATGGTTTTTAAATCCTTGGCGGAGACTATCGCTACTGATAATTTGTTTTTTGTTTGGCTTTTTTCTAGGAACAGCAATTTCTACTATAGCTGGACAAAGAGGTACGATAGATATTATGATAGCTGGCTTTTTAGTAGGGTTAACGGAGATTGCTAGCAGGATATTTTATAGTCGCAGCTTTTTGGCTAGGCAAGCGCTCTGGGTAGAATCAATAAATCTTCTCAAAGTGGGTTTTATTTACAGTATGTTTGTCGAAGCCTTTAAATTGGGTTCATAGAAAGCGACGGGAAAACCTATCCTCTTGTGGGATGTTCGGGATAGTCGTCCCGCCTCTTGGGGCTAGGGCATGTGAAATTTATCATGTCCGGTAAAAGACTTATCACTAAGACCGTAGGGGGCAGGGAGCAGGGGGAAAGAGGGTATCACGCGGATATGAGATTAAACAAGATGAGTTTATGGCTAAGTGAAATTCTGGCAATGGATGTCATAGATGCAACTTGGCTACAGCAAGCACGATTAGCAGTGCTGGCAGATCAGTTAAGGGCAAAAGCTTTTGGTGTTACGCTTACAAATGTCGATCAAGTAATACAGACGCGATCGCATTTATTCAAATCCGTCTGGCCAGCTTTCAGCCAATTTTGCCAAACTAGCCTTTGTGTACCACCCCAGGAAATGTTAACTGTGTTGTGGGATTTGTGGCTACCTCTGGCTGTAAAAATAGCATCGCATCGGCAAAAATTAGGCCGTTCTTTAATCCAGGGAATTTTAGGAGGACAAGGTACAGGTAAAACCACAATGTGCCAAGTGCTGAACTTGATTCTTCAGCAGTTAGGATATCGTACCTTGAGTTTGTCTTTAGATGACTTGTATAAAACGTACAGCGATCGCCTGGCTTTAACACAGCAAGATCCGCGTTTGATTTGGCGGGGGCCACCAGGAACTCACGATATAGACTTAGGCTTAAATGTGCTGGATCAGATTCGCCAATGCCAAAATCCTATAATTGTTCCCCGCTTTGATAAATCTGCCTACAATGGTGCAGGCGATCGCACTACTCCAGAAATCGTTGCAGATATAGATATTGTGCTGTTTGAAGGTTGGTTTGTGGGTGTCAGACCAATTAATTCCGATGTGTTTGACAACGCACCACCACCAATTTTCACAGATGAAGATAAGGAATTTGCCCGTGATATGAATCGTCAGCTAAGGGATTATTTGCCACTGTGGGAACGATTAGACAGCTTAATTTTGCTTTATCCCACTGATTATCATTGTTCTTTGGCATGGCGCAAACAAGCAGAACAGCAGATGATTACTGCTGGTAAATCGGGAATGAATGAATCACAAATTGAGGAATTTGTCAATTATTTTTGGCGATCGCTTCACCCAGAATTATTTATCAAGCCGTTGCTCAAATCTTCATCAGCCGTCGATTTGGTGATTGAGGTGAATGTTGATCATACTTTTGGTGCAGTTTATTGAAAGCGGCAGGAAACTCCATCCCCTTGTGGGTGGTCGAGGTTGCTCCCCCGCCCTTGGGGCATTGGGCATTGGTGACCAGTTTTAATTAAGAATTAAAAATTAAAGATTAAAAATTGAAAGAAATAATAATTTTTAATTAATTAATCCTTCGCGTCAAAGCCCCCACTAAATCAAAGATTTAGTGGTCTACAATCAGTGGCGCTTCCTTGCCTCTACTGATAGCGTAGCGAAGCGCGAGTCCGCGAGCGTCTTGCAATTTTTAATTTTACATTATTAATTTTTAATTGAGTTGACCACTTGCTACTCAGTTTTGTTGCTATATCATTTTCCTGCAAACTCAAAATGGACAAGCGATCACTTTTAAAATCCACCAATAGATTCCTATAGATAATGAACAATTACACGTTATCGTGACAAACTGGGTTTTAGCACCTTCTCAACCAGACATAGACTATGAAAAAGCTGATCAACAAGCCGGAAGACTTTGTGCGGGAGAGTCTAGAAGGTATGGCGGTGGCTCATTCAGATTTGATTAAAGTCAACTATGACCCTACCTTTGTTTATCGAGCTGATGCACCTATACAAGGTAAAGTAGCAATTATTTCTGGTGGTGGAAGTGGACACGACCCGATGCACGCTGGCTTCGTTGGCAAAGGAATGTTAGATGCTGCTTGTCCAGGAGAAATTTTCACTTCACCTACTCCTGACCAAATGTTGGCAGCTGCCAAGCAGGTAGATGGTGGTGCTGGTATTCTTAATATCGTCAAAAATTATAGTGGCGATGTCATGAACTTTGAGATGGCGACGGAGATATCTCGTACTGAGGGTATCCGAGTGCTAAATATCTTAATTGATGACGATGTGGCTGTACAAGACAGTCTTTATACCCAAGGACGGCGGGGTGTAGGAACGACAGTACTGGCAGAAAAAATTTGTGGCGCGGCAGCTGAGCAGGGATATAATTTAAGACAAATAGCAGATTTATGCCGTCGGGTAAATCTGAACGGGCGGAGTATGGGAATTGCCCTAACATCTTGCACAGTACCAGCGAAAGGATCGCCAACATTTGCATTAAGCGATCACGAAATGGAAATAGGCATTGGGATTCATGGTGAACCAGGTATAGAGCGTATTTCTTTAGAATCAGTTGATCAGATCACTGAAAGATTAGCGCGATCAATAATTGATGACCCACCCTATCGCCGTGTAGTCAGAGAATGGGACGAAGACCAAGGAGAGTGGGTAGACGTGGAACTGATAAATCCATCCTTGCAAACAGGCGATCGCTTGCTAGCTTTCGTCAACAGTATGGGAGGTACTCCTGTTGCTGAACTATATCTTGTCTATCGCAAACTAGCTGAAATATGTGAACAACAAGGACTGCAAATTGTCAGAAACTTGATTGGTTCTTATGTTACTTCTTTGGAAATGCAAGGTTGCTCAATTACGCTGCTGAAGTTGGATGATGAGATGATCCAGTTGTGGGATGTACCTGTAAAAACGGCAAGTTTACGTTGGTAATAAAAAATTTATGAGTTGGTCAGATCTCCCTAATCTCTGGATACCCTTAGCATTGTTAGGGTTGATTGTGCTGGCTGCGGTGTTTTTTACTCGTAATAGTTAAGTACTCATTCTGCTCTCCTGTTTCCTCTTTGGAGAAGCAAGCTACGCGTACAGGGCAAGCGCATCTCAAATGCTATTGACATAACCAGTATTTTGTGTATGCACGTATTTCCGTTCTTTCAGGCTATTGCAAGACAGGATAATTGTGAAGTTAGCGTAACATTTATCCTGTCGCATCTTAACAATCGAAGAGGTAAACTCTGGTTGATTTAGCGGCAAATGCTTACGGTGCAAACAACTCATAAATCCACATTTTTGTCAATGAATGTTAAGGTGCGCTGCCCCTGGCTACGCGTAGCGTCAATCAAATACTAGTACAAAAAGGCAAAAGTCAAAAGTCAAAAGTCAAAAGTTAAAAGAAAGAATGCCTATTTTCTAGGCTTTTCGCCTGTTTCAGATGGTGGCTTTATTTACGCCGTGCTGTACTAGTTCTATAGTTTGACACATCATCTTTATACAGAATTGGTATTAGTAAAAATTACAGTGTTTATTTACAAAACAAATTTAAATACGCAGATTTTTCCAACAAGTTTTTGATGTTTTATAAGTTGACGTTAGGTAATGTAGACTTCAGTTTTAATTATTCATCCTAATTGACAATTGTGAGCAAAACTATCTTTTTATCCCTTTAATACGTCAATTTATTCATTAAAAATGTTAACCATGAGTTATAAAAACAATCTTTATATTATTTTTATAAACTTTATTTTTTCTAGATAGCAAATTAAGAAAAAGTTCATTTTAGAGTTGACACCTTCTATTTTCATAGCTAGACTTTTGAAGTCCTCCACTGTTGGAAGGTCGTAAATGAGTATTTTTTCCGGCAAAGTGGCCTTGGTGACGGGTGGTGCCTCCGGTTTAGGAGAAGGCTTATGTGAAGAGCTTTCGCGGCGCGGTGCTAGAGTTGTAGTTACTGACATTAATGCAGAATCTGCACACTTATTAGCAAAGCGTTTGCAGCAAGCAGGAGGAAAGGTAGAAGCTATCAGTTTAGATGTGACAAGTCCAAAGTCCGTTGCAGAGGTTATCAGTACAGTTGTAGGTAGCTACGGATGTATCGACTATGTATTCAATAACGCTGGCATTGCGGTGGGTGGAGAATTTCAGGAACTAGATTTAGTCACCTGGCAACGCGTCGTGGACGTTAATTTACTAGGTGTTGTGTACGTTATGTACACAGTCTATAAACAAATGATATCCCAGCGTAGTGGTCACATTGTGAATATCGCTTCGATGTATGGCTTGATGCCTGGTCTGTTGTGTGCGCCCTATGTTGCAACTAAACATGCCTTGACTGGTCTTACTCAGTCCGTGGCATCTGAAGCAAAAAACCTTGGCATCAAGCTGACGCTCGTATGTCCAGGCTATATTGATACTAATCTTTTCCAAAGTGGTGCATACGGCAAAAGCGTCAACGCAGATCAGATTAAGACTCGTATTCCCTTAAAGTTTATTGATGTACCGACTGCTGTCAGAAATATATTGCGTGGGGTAGAAAGTGGACAGCTAATTGTAGCGTTTCCCAGATACGTGCATCTATTTTGGTGGATATATCGCTTAAGTCCACAGTTATCGTTACTCATCAATAATTTGATTATGCGTAACCAGCGCCAGCGTTATGACTCCCCTATCTAAGATGTCTTGCTGAAGGTTCACTAATCTGGAAATGAGTATAATTTATAACAATGTTTTTACTTGAATAATTTGTATGGTTCATTTCTTTATATTTGTGTGGTGATACCCTTCTAAGAAATTACTGATACAAATTATCCCCCTACTTGCCTATATATAGTAATCCGGTTTGATTTGGTGAATCACTCGTAGAGGCAGGGAATAGGGGACAGGGGACAGGTGAGTCCAGCACTGCGGGAGGGTTTCCCTCCGCAGGTGACTGGCGAACCCGAAGGGGGATAGGAAAGAAATTATATGATGTGTACTGAATTTTTTCAAAAATCAAATATGAGTTCTATATATCAAACTTAAAGTGAGAATGAAATAGCCTTAGGTATTAATTGTATTCGTGAAAAAATAATCAACCACATCCCAAATCTGACTTTGAGATGTGGATAAATTGCGGAGGTTTTATTAGATTACTAATGATTTAAATTGACAGTGCGATCGCAGATATTTTCGTGATCTTTCAGGCGGGAATAAACTCCATCGCTACACCATTCATGCAATAGCGTTTACCTGTGGGTGCAGGACCATCATCAAATACATGGCCTAAATGTCCACCACAACGATGACAATGTACTTCCGTTCTGGTCATAAACAATGTCCTATCCACAGTAGTGGCGATCGCGCCTTCAATTGGTTGGAAAAAACTAGGCCAGCCAGTGCCACTATTAAATTTGGTCTCAGATGTAAATAGTGGTAATTCACAGGCAACACACACGTAAGTACCTTTGGTGTATTCTTTATCAAGTGGGCTAGTGAAAGCGCGTTCTGTACCGTGTTTCCGCAATACTCGAAATTGTTCTGGCGTTAAAATTGTGCGCCATTCTTCTTCGGGTTTAGTGATTTCAAACTCAGTGTTAGATGCTGCCATGATTTTTGACCTCTGATTGCTGCCAATATAGTGCGATAACAAAGCTGTGCCAACTAATGCCGCACTAGCTTCTAAAAAATAGCGTTTGTTCATATATCTATTATTACCGAGTCGTCGTAATGCGCCTCTCTCAACGTTTCCTAGTGAGGGGATGTAACCTCCCAGTCTGAAGCAATTTTGTTAAACAAAAGCAAGGTCAGATTCTATCTCTTCTTCAGGCTCAAAACCATTAGCTAGCTGCTCAACTGCTTTGTCAATTAAATCTAAGCCTTGCTGCACTGTTTCAATTAAACTCAATTGTCCCCGCAACTCAGCAGCACCGACAAAACCTTTTGCGTACCAAGTCATGTGCTTGCGGGCTTGACGTACACCGCGATCGCCTTTATATTCCCACAAAGCTTGTAAATGATCTCTAGCACATTCCAACCGCTGAATTGGAGTTGGTGGCTGTAACATTTCTCCCGTTTTCAAGAAGTGGTCAATTTCTCCCACTAAAAAAGGATAACCCAAAGTCCCACGGGAACACATCACGCCATCAGCACCAGTTTGTTCTAAACATTTTACCGCTGCTGCAACCGAGAAAATATCCCCGTTACCAATCACCGGGATAGAAAGCACTTCCTTGACACGGCCAATCCATTCCCAACGGGCGTTACCATTGTATCCTTGAGCGCGGGTACGCCCATGTATTGTAATCATTTTTGCCCCGGCATCTTCCATGCGCTTGGCAAAGTCGAGAATAGTAATTTCCCTGTCATTCCAGCCAATACGGGTTTTTACTGTTACTGGGACATCAACAGCTTTCACTACTTCCCGGACAATAGCCTCGGCTACTTCTGGCTGGCGCAACAAGGAAGAACCACCACCATTTTTAGTAATTTTATTTACCGGACACCCCATATTGATATCAACCGTATCAGCACCTTCTTTAACTGCTTTAACTGCTGCTTCTGCCAAAAAATCGGGGCGACAATCAAACAACTGAATGCTGATTGGTCGTTCCTTGGGGTCTACCTCCATAATTTTTGGTAATTGCTTGACATAGTGTAAACCCGTAGCATTTACCATTTCTGTATACATCATTGAATCTGGTGCATAACGACGTACTAAACGGCGAAACACCATATCTGTAACCCCAGATAAGGGTGACTGAAGAACTCGGCTTTTTACCTCAAATGAGCCAATTCTGAGGGGTTGGGAAAGTTTAGCTTGGAGAATGGGAGATAGCGAAATCATAGAAATAATATATAAATAAATAAAAATTGTTGGCGCTGGGGATAGTAAGGATATTTACGGTTATTGCCTGATATGAAGTTGCGTCTTTAATTTGTATATGGAACGCGGGCAAGATACCTACACTACGATAATTTTACTTTTTCGTGTTATGTGATTTAGCTGCACATCACGTATCAATTTTTATTTGAGGGTTTTAACTTTGAGGTTATTTTTGTATTGCTTGCTGAACCTCTTCTACACTCAAACCTAACTCTTTGCTTATTTCTTCCGAACTCAATCCCAATCTCAATAATACAGGTATCATTCTCAATTTTTCTTGACGAGCGCCCTCTTGTCTACCTTCTTCTTTCCCTTCTTGATACACTCGTGTCTGTTTTAAATCGCTCAACCCAAACATTATCTTAATATACCCTGCATCTATTAACTAAATTTATATAATTGATTCGTAAGCTATTTTTGCATTACTTGCTGAACCTCTTCTACACTCAAACCTAACTCTTTGCTTATTTCTTCCAAACTCAATCCCAACCTCAATAATAAAGGTATCATTCTCAACTTTTCTTGACGCGCACCTTCTTCTTTCCCTTCTTGATAAACTCGTGTTTGTTTTAAATCGCTTAACCCAAACATACTTTCAATCTCCTTTCGACTCATTGTGGGAAACTTATAAACTAAAATTGTCTCTATTAACTCTAATAACTGTTTCTTTTGAAATTCAGTGTTAATTTCTTGCTGGGTTCTGTCTATTAACTCCCTGGCAACCGTAATTGCTGTATTCTCATCTTCGACTACTAATTTAATAGTAGCAATTCCAATTGGCAATGATGCGGTTTCACCTAATTCATCAAGATAGATACGACTAACACGCTGGCTAGTAAAAAATTCGCTGTAATTATCTATATCTGCTGTATCTAGACTGCGAGTAGGATAGATAACTACTCCTCGCCACGGATTTTTAGGTTTATTTTGGTGCAGGTATAAAAAAAGTTCTGAAAATAGGCGAGAATAAATTTCTGTGTCTGTTTGAAATTGAACTTCCACAAAGTAGATTGGATTTTGTTCACTTTGTGTTGGTAGAAAAACACCATCTATGCGGAATGCAGTTTGCTTAATCTCGATTGATGAGAATTGATAAGCCTCTGTAGTGGGGGATGGATTACCAATTAATTCAAAAAAGATATTAGGGAATTGTTGAAAAAGGCGATAAAAGATGCTGTCTGTTTTCACGCTCGGTGCATTACTGAAAAGTTGCGCCTTTGTGATTGTACCGTGTAGTGGATTCAGCAGAAAAACCCACACTGATTTAAAAAGCGATGTTTAAAATCTCATCATTAGTACTTAAGTACCATACAACCATGTTGACTGAATAACCGCAATTTAACTGAATTATCAGGGCGATCGCGCCTTTTGTGGCCTGTTTGTCCTCAGTAAATCTTAACTTTATTACTCTTAAAGACGGCAAACACCACTTTGACATTACGGTTCACCCTAATAGCTGAGGGTATTAATTCTCATACATTAGACAAAGTGAAAGCAAATCAATCCATGAACCAACTAGAAACACTATTTATTTTAACCGTCCCCATCAAGGTTCGGGAAACCACCCTTCATGGAATGGTTACCACTGGAACTCTCAGTATATATATATCAGCATAACCTGGGATTTTAACCCCAGTGAAGCCGAACCAAAGGTTATTGATGCTGAACTGACAATTTTTTCAACCAGTTGGTTCAAAAATTAGTCCTTTATATTCCCATTCATTCATTTAGTAGTTATACGGAGCCAGCACTTAAAATGGCAAAAGTAGTTGGAATTGACTTAGGTACGACTAACTCCTGCGTAGCAGTCATGGAAGGTGGTAAACCCACGGTTATTGCTAACGCAGAAGGTTTTCGGACAACACCGTCTGTGGTTGCATTTGCAAAAAATGGCGACAACTTAGTTGGTCAAATCGCCAAACGCCAAGCGGTGATGAACCCTGAAAATACGTTTTACTCTGTCAAACGCTTTATTGGTCGCCGCTACGACGAAGTTGGTAACGAGTCTACAGAAGTTTCTTACAAAGTCCTGAGTAGTAACGGTAATGTCAAGCTAGATTGTCCCATAGCTGGTAAACCGTTTGCTCCCGAAGAAATTTCTGCAAAAGTCCTCCGCAAATTAGTTGAAGACGCTAGCAAATACCTTGGTGAAACTGTAACCCAAGCAGTAATCACCGTTCCGGCATACTTCAACGACTCTCAGCGGCAAGCAACAAAAGACGCTGGTAAGATTGCAGGCATTGAAGTTCTGCGGATTATCAACGAGCCTACTGCTGCTTCTCTAGCTTATGGCTTTGATAAAAAGAGTAACGAAACCATCCTTGTATTTGACTTGGGTGGCGGTACCTTTGACGTATCAGTCCTAGAAGTAGGTGACGGAGTATTTGAAGTATTAGCGACATCTGGTGATACCCACCTTGGTGGTGACGACTTCGACAAAAAAATAGTTGACTTCTTAGCTGAAAAGTTTAAAAAAGACGAAGGTATTGAATTACGGAAAGACAGACAAGCCTTACAACGTCTGACTGAAGCCGCAGAAAAAGCAAAAATTGAGCTTTCTAGTGTCACCCAAGCGGAAATCAACCTACCGTTTATCACTGCTACCCAGGATGGCCCCAAGCACCTGGATACAACCTTGACTCGTGCCAAGTTTGAAGAACTTTGCTCTGATTTAATCGACCGTTGCCGCATCCCCGTTGAAAATGCACTTCGGGATGCCAAGTTAACCAAAGGCGATATTGATGAAGTGGTACTAGTTGGTGGTTCTACCCGTATTCCCGCAGTACAACAGGTTGTCAAACAGGTACTAGGTAAAGATCCCAACCAAAGCGTTAACCCTGATGAAGTTGTGGCAGTTGGTGCAGCCATTCAAGCGGGTGTACTAGCAGGTGATGTCACAGGTATCCTGTTGTTAGACGTAACTCCGCTGTCCTTGGGTGTAGAAACCTTGGGCGGTGTGATGACCAAAATTATCCCTCGCAACACGACAATTCCCACCAAGAAATCGGAAGTATTTTCGACTGCGGTAGATGGTCAAAGCAACGTGGAAATTCACGTTCTCCAAGGTGAACGTGAATTTGGCAACGACAACAAGAGTTTGGGAACCTTCCGCCTCGATGGTATTCCTCCAGCACCACGCGGTGTCCCCCAAATTGAAGTTACCTTCGATATTGATGCCAACGGGATCCTCAACGTCACCGCTAAGGATAAAGGTACTGGGAAAGAACAGTCCATCAGTATTACTGGCGCTTCCACTTTGGATAAATCTGACGTTGACCGGATGGTTAGAGAAGCTGAACAAAATGCTTCTACGGATAAAGAACGGCGTGAAAAGATTGAGCGCAAAAACCAAGCAGAAACCTTGGCATACCAAGCAGAAAAACAGCTACAAGAATTGGGAGATAAAGTTCCCGATGCTGACAAGACTAAGGTTGATGGTTTGGTAAAAGAACTCAAGGATGCAGTTGCTAAAGAAGACGATGAGGAGATTAAGAAGCTGACTCCAGAACTACAACAAGCGTTATTTGCTATTGGTAGTAATATCTATCAACAAGCTGGTGGTGATGCCTCTGCTGGCCCAGTCCCAGGCCCTCAAGATAGCGGTTCTACCTCTTCTGATGGTGGTGATGATGTGATTGACGCTGATTTCACTGAGAGCAAATAATTCTAATTATTCTGTAGGGAACATTACCTTGCCTCTAAATCATAATTACCCATCTAAGCATTAGCCTGGATGGGAATTTTTTTTATATTAGTTAGGAGTAAGAGAGTTGGGGAATAACCTGGGTGCGATCGCTCTTAAGATAGAATTAATTTACTCAAAGTTTGCTGCTACAGATACAGCAGTGATAATTGCATTTTTAATAGCAAGATCTTTCTTGGCTAACATAATATTTTCCGCAACGGTGCGCTGAGCAACTACACCGCAAACAGCAGCAGCTGCAAATTTATACACACCCCCCATTTTAAATAGTGTGCCACATTCCATTTCGTAGTTCAAAACATTCAGTTGCCGATATTCTTCTGTAATACCCTGTAGCGATCGCATTAAATTGGGATTGGCTGAATCACTACGTTCTTGTCCTTCATAAAAAGTATCAACTGATGCAGTAATTCCCATATAGTGTTCAAATTTTAATTCTTGCGCCGCTTTAACTAAGGCGACTGTCAAAAAAGGATCAGCAGCAGCAGGATACTCCACAGGCGCAATATCGTTTGCTGCACCTTGGCGACACAATGCCGCACTACTAATCACAATACTCCCGACTGGTATCTGAGGTTGAATTGAGCCGCAAGTTCCAATACGAATAATTTGCTGGATTCCTACTTGTACCAACTCGTTGACGATAATACTCAACGAAGGCGCGCCCATACCACTAGTAACAGATAAAATGGGGCGATCGTTGGGTAAGTATCCCACATAACTATTGAGTCCGCGATTCTCCGACAACAAACGCACATCCTGTAAATGGGTTTGAGCAATTGAACGCGCCCGTTGAGGATCTCCAGATAGCAGCGCCATCTTGGGAGGCGATGAACCCAAATCATCTAGCCCAAAACCAATGTGATAGAAGCGTTTATTGGTCATATAAATACTCAGTATGCGATCGCAATGTTTAAAATCTCCTGCCTAGTGGGAATAATTAAACTAGAACCTCTTCCATAACAGCAGAGGTAATTATACTAATTTTTGTAACTTATAAAAAGCAATGCCAAATCATACTGGATACAACATCAACTCTATTCTCCATGAAGGAATCCAAACGATTATTTATCAAATTCAAACCCCAAAAACGCAACAACGAGTTATCCTCAAAGTTCTTAAAAATGAATATCCTACCCTAGAAGCCTTTACTCACCTGAAAAATGAGTATCAGATTCAGCAAAACTTAGACCATCCCAACATAGTTAAAGCAATCAGCTTAGAAACCTTTGAAAATCGCGTAGGACTATTATTAGAAGACTTTGGTGGTCAGTCTTTAGCACAGATGCTACAAAACAAAAGCCTCAGCTTAATTAACTATTTAAATATTGCAATTCAATTAACTAAGGCTTTAGATTATTTACATAAAAACCAGATTATTCATAAAGATATCAAACCTAGTAATATCGTTATTAATCCTGAAACAGGTATTGTTAAACTCACAGATTTTGGTATAGCTTCCCGCCTCAATAAAGAAAATCCACAATTTACTAACCCCAACTCTGTTGAAGGTACACTTGCTTATATGTCTCCTGAACAAACCGGGAGAATGAATCGCATTCTTGATTATCGTAGTGACTTTTATTCTCTAGGCGTGTCTTTATATGAAATGCTCACTGAGCAAATTCCATTTTTGAGCCAAGACCCTCTAGAGATAGTTTACAGTCACATTGCTGTTCAACCCATAAAGCCGCATTTGGTAAAACCCGAAATTCCTACCGCTGTTTCAGAAATTGTCATGAAGTTGATGGCAAAAAATGCGGAAGATAGATATCAAAGTGCAACAGGATTATTAGCAGACTTAGAATTATGCCTCAATCAGTTAGAAATCAAAGGTGATATTACTGATTTTGTGCCAGGCCAATTAGACTTTTTAAGTCAATTATTAATTCCTCAAAAATTATATGGTCGAGAACAACAAGTTAACGAACTATTAGCTGCGTTTGAGCATGTGACCTCTGGAACTAGTAAAATGATGCTAGTTTCTGGTTATTCTGGTATCGGTAAATCAGCTTTAGTTAATGAAGTTAATAAACCTATTACTCACCGACAAGGTTACTTTATCTATGGTAAATTTGACCAATTAAAGCGGAATATACCTTATGCTTCATTAATTCAGGCTTTTGCTTACTTAATGCGTTGTCTATTGACAGAAAATACCGAAAACTTAGAAATATGGCGTAATCAAATATTATCTGCACTAGGAGGTAATGCCAAAGTTATTATCGATGTCATACCCGAAGTCGAATTAATTATTGGGAAACAAGTAGAAGTCCCAGAATTAGGAGCAACTGAATCACAAAATCGCTTCAATCGTGTTTTTGAAGAATTTATCCGAGTTTTTACTCAAAAATCACATCCCTTAGTCATATTTTTAGATGACTTACAATGGGCAGATTCAGCTACTTTAAATTTAATTCATCTGTTAATGACTGATGTTAACAGCAAATATCTGTTGTTTATTGGAGCATATAGAGATAACGAAGTCAGTCCGACGCATCCTTTAATTCAAACAATAGAAGAAATTCAACAGACTGGCACAGTTATTAATAATATTGTGCTGCAACCTTTAAATTTAGCAAATGTGACTCAGTTAATTGCTGATACCTTACAAGAAAATCAAAAGATTATTAAATTAGCTGAATTAATTTTTAATAAAACAGGTGGTAATCCATTTTTCGTTACACAACTAATCCAAGTACTTCATCAAGAGAACCTCTTAGTATTTGACTTTATTAGTGCTAAATGGCAGTGGAACTTAGAACAAATTCAAGCAATTGGAGTTATTGATAAGAATGTAGTTGAACTAGTTGCTAGTCGAGTTGAAAAACTCCCCGATATTACCCAGAAAGTTTTGAAATTAGCAGCTTGTGTAGGTGACAGATTTAATTTAGATGTTTTGGCGATAATTAATGAAAAATCACCTGCTTTGACAGCAAATGATTTGTACGCAGCATTGCAAGCAGGATTAATTCTGCCTTTAAATGAAGCTTACCGGATTCCTTTAATTTTTAATCAAGAAGAAGCTGCTCATTTAAATTTTGACACATCACGGGTGAGTTATAAATTCTTGCATGATAGAGTGCAACAGGCAGCTTATTCATTAATCCCAGAAGCCGAGAAAAAATCGACCCATCTCAAAATAGGTCAACTGCTCCTGCAAAACACATCTACAAATGAAATAGAAGCTAATATTTTTGATATTGTCAATCAGCTAAATGTAGGTGTTGATTTCCTGATTGAAGAATCTGAAAAAACTGAATTGGCACGATTAAATTTAATTGCCGGACGTAAGGCAAAAGCATCTACAGCTTATGCAGCTGCTCTTAAGTATTTGACGACTGGCATAGAACTTTTAAGTCTGGATGCTTGGCAAACTGAATATCATTTAATTATAGGTTTATATGAGGGAACCGCAGAGACAGCTTATCTTGGCGGTAATTTCGAGCAGATGCAGCAATGGTCTCAAGTGGTGCTGCAACAAGCTAACAACCTACTAGATAAAGTAAAAGTTTATGAAGTACAAATTATCGCGTCTATAGTCCAAAGTAAGCAACTAGAAGCTATCCAGATAGCGCTAGCAATTTTGCAATTGTTAGGTATAAATTTTCCAGATAAACCGACATCAGCGGATATGCAGCAAGGAATGGATGAAATTGCTGCTCATTTGCAAGAGAAAGCAGTTGCTGATTTAATTAACTTACCTTTAATGACTGATCCCAATAAAATTGCAGCCATGAAAATCTTGATGGGAGTTCTCCCTGCGGCTTTTCAAACTGCTCCAGAAATGATGCCAATCATTGCCTGCAAAATGGTCAACTTATCTTTAAAGTATGGCAATACAGCTGTGTCTGCCTATGGCTATAGTCTTTATGGATTAATTCTTTGTGGAGTTTTAGGAGAAATTGATTCTGGCTATGAATTTGGTAAATTGGCTTTAAAACTCGTATCACAATTTAATGCCGAAGAACTCAAGGCGAAAATTTTGACTGTTACTAGTGCCCACGTTATCCACTGGAAAGAGCATATTAAAGAGACATTATCAATAGCAAAAACAGGATATTCTAGCGGTTTGGAAACTGGAGATTTAGAATATGCTGGCTATTGTGGTTACATTTATCCGCATCATTCATTTTGGCTAGGTAAGGAACTTTGGGGTCTGGAAACAGAATTAGTGGCTTACTGTGAATCGCTGAAGAAAATCAAGCAGCAAGTGGCCTTAACTTGGAACCAAATATATTTGCAAACAGTTTTAAATTTGAAAGGAAGTCCAGAAAATATTTGCTGTTTAATGGGGATAGCTTACGATGAACAAGTGATGCTACCAATTCATCAGCAAGTGAACGACTTTTACACAATTAATCACTTATTTGTGAATAAATTAATGCTCTCTTATCTATTTGGAGAGTACTTAAAAGCTATAGAAAATGCTGCAATGGCAGAAAAATCTTTAGGTGGAGTCACAGGATTATTTGTTGTGACTTTATTCTATTTTTATGATTCTTTAGCCCAATTGGTAGTTTACAATTCTGCTCAAGAATCCCAGCAGCAGATGATTTTAGAAAAAGTACGAGCCAATCAACAAAAAATGAAACTTTGGGCTACCCATGCTCCTATGAATCATTTACATAAATTTTATTTAGTGGAGGCAGAATTACACCGGGTATTGGGTAAAAAGCTTGAGGCTATGAACTACTATGAAGATGCCATTAGTACATCTAAAGTCAACGGTTATCTCCAAGAAGAAGCTTTAGCCTATGAATTAGCAGGAGAATTTTATCGGTCTTTAAATAAAGACTTAATTCATCAAACTTATGTAACTAAAGCCTATTATGCCTATCTTCGCTGGGGAGCGATCGCAAAAGTTAAACACTTGGAATCAAAATATACTTTTTTAGTAGAACAAGCTAGTACTACAGAAACTTCTGCTTTCCAATTAGATCTCACTCACATTGCTACTAAAACTACTACCAATAGCGGATTGAGTGATTTCTTAGATTTTAATACATTCGTCAAGTTTTCCCAAGCGATTACCAATGAAATTGTTTTAGAAAATTTATTAAGTAAGTTAATCAACATTTTACTAGAAAACGCTGCTGCAAAAAAAGCAGTTCTTTTGCTACTTCAAGATAATCAACTATATATCGAAGCTTCTGGTGATACTACTAATGATCTAGTGACAGTTTTACAATCTATTCCTATCGTTAATTATCATGATTTACCCGTTTCTGTAGTTAATTATGTTTTCAGAACTCAGCAAACAATTGTTTTAAACGATGCAATACTTGCTGAACCATTTAATGCTGATAGCTATATTCAAAAATCTCAAGCCAAATCAATCTTTTGTTTGCCGATTATTTATCAATCACAGCTTACAGGTATTATTTACTTAGAAAATAACTTATCAGCAGGAGCTTTTACTCCAGAGAGGGTAGAAGTATTAAAAGTCTTAGTCTCTCAAATGGCTATTGCCATAGAAAATGCCCGCTTGTATACAAAAGCGCAAGATAAATCCAGGAAATTAGAACAGTCAATTAAAGATTTACAAGAAGTACAACTACAACTCATCCAAAGTGAAAAGATGTCTTCTCTAGGTAACTTAGTTGCTGGGGTAGCACATGAAATTAACAATCCTGTTGGTTTTATTACAGGTAGTATTGATCAAGCAAAAGATGCGATTACTGATTTAATCGATTATCTGCAATTATATCGAGTCAAGTTTCCTAATCCTGGTGATGAAATTGAGGAAAAAGGTGAAGTCATAGATATAGATTATCTTCTAGAAGATTTACCTAAAATGATTGCTGGTATGAAAGTCGGGACACAAAGCATCCGCAATATTAGTACCTCTCTGCGGACTTTTTCCCGCGCTGATACTGCCTCTAAAATATCAGCTAATATTCACGATGGCATCGATAGCACATTGATGATTTTACAACATCGCTTGAAAGCTAATCATCATCGTCCAGCCATTCAAATCATTAAAGAATATGGAGTTATTCCGGCGGTAAAATGCTATCTAGGGCAATTAAATCAAGTATTTATGAATATTTTAGCAAATGCAATTGACTCTTTAGAAGATGGAAATAATCAGTTGAGTTTTGCAGAAATTAAATCAAATCATCCTAATACTATTACCATTGCCACAAAGATGGCTGAAGACCAACAAAATGTGATCATTAAAATTAAAGACAACGGCACAGGAATGACAGAAGAAGTTAGAACCTGTATTTTTGAACACTTGTTTACGACTAAATCTGTAGGCAAAGGTACGGGATTAGGATTATCTATTAGTCAAAAAATTGTAGTTGAAAACCACGGTGGAAGTTTAATTTGTGAGTCAGCTTTAGGACATGGTACAGAATTTGTAATTTTCATTCCCGTTTTAGCCGACTGAAAACAATTAAAAATTATTCTTCTTAATTTTTAATTTTACATTTTTAATTCCCCTTAGGGGTTGACTGCTCACAAGTATTAATACTTACCCAACTACTAGACAACTGACCATCTAGGCCGTCATACCATTCTTTTTTCCAAATAGGGGCATTGTGTTTGAGAGTATCAATAGCATATTGACAAGCTGCAAATGCTTCACCGCGATGAGGACAACCAACTGCTACTAAAACACTAATTTCTCCAACCTGCAAACGCCCAGTCCGGTGATAAATTACTACCCGCTTCACATCAGACCAAGAGGAGCGAATATCAGCGGCTATTTGATAAAATACTCGCAATGCCATCGGTTCGTATGCTTGATATTCTAAGGCAACTACAGGTTGCCCATCGGTTTGGTTGCGAACCATCCCACTCATTACCACCACTGCACCATTTGCTGGATCATCAGCTTTGGCATAGATTTCTTCAAGAGATAATGGCGCAAAGGTAATAGCAAAACTATCTTCAGTTTTTGGTTTAATTGCAGAATTTAGTGTAGTTATCATACAAAAAATTATAAAGTTATATGGGCAAGTTTAAATTCGCAGCGATCGCATCTAAGTAAGGTTGAAAAATTGCCAAATTTTCCAGCTTCTCAAACTTCCCGGTTACAGAGCCTGGGTCAAAAGCTGTACTAATTACGTAAAGTGCCATACCATCAAAAGCTACATGACCGATATGTTGTTCTTGGACTCCACCTTCTTGTTTGAGTCCTACAAACCCATAGCGTAGTCCCTGAAGCTTACCAACTGGAATCTGTTGTGGTGGGTATGCTGAAAAAACAATATTGTTACTATACGTACTCTGACGATCTTTCGCCAAAGTAGTATCTAGGTCTGCAACCCAAGTTTTGAGTGCTGTTAATACCTGGTTTTGGTACTTGGGGCTTTGGTAGTCTATCTTGGAGCCAAGTGGAATACCGGTTGCGATTAAATTATTTTGGAAATCTGGATTATTGTTTACCGGATAAACTCCAATTTCGACAGTACCGAGAATTTCTCCTTGGGAAGACACACATAGTAGGGGAGCATTTCCCTCACAAGGAGCAACTTTCCAGCCACTTGGGGCTGAAGTTGTCCCCAATATTTTTTTCCAAATATTTTCCTTTACAGGACTAGGAGTAGTCACAGGAGTTGTTTGAGGGGAATTGCCTATAGTCGGCTTGACTACAGGATTGGGTTTTTCTACTTTGGCGGTAGAAGAAAACTGGGGAAGAACAAGTTTTGCTCCCAGTGGCATGACAACCAGTAAAATAGCACCAAGCAAAAGATGATAAACGCGCAACATTTTTCTTGAAAATCCAGAGCCAGAGTTTGCAGACATACCGCATACACAATATTTTGTGAGTATACCAATATATCTTTAGTCATGTCTGCTCGTGGTACTGAGGACGCTATTATCCCAGCGTTAACATCATAGATGGCATATCCACCACCAACCGTCGATTTTTTAACCACTGACGACCAAGTAAAACTTCTGATACTCCTTGTCCCACATGAACAGGAATATCAAATCCCTTGCCATCAATTCGTACTTTTCCTAAATACATGTCAAATTCTGCATTTCCTTAGGCTGTGAAGTGAGTCTTAATTAGGGCTTGCTGAATAGAAGTGTAATATATACCAGATAAGGGTTTTAAGCCTTTTTCCAACAAACGAGTGCAAGGTTATAACATCTAGAGTCTCAAAACCCTTGCACAATCGTTAGCGATCGCTGGGTAAATTTGTCAACTGAGCGATGAAACAACTATTTCGTATGCTGTGTGGCTTCTAGATTTGCTTAAGAGACTTATTCAGCAACCCCTAATTAATTCTGGCTGCAATTTTTGAAATATTTGTTCGCAACGCTGCTTAAATTCTCCTTTTTCAGCTTTCCATTGAGCTTTCTTTTCTTCAGACCACTGGATTTCGGGGAATATTCTTCCCCAGCGCACTGTACGAGTAGACTTTGCTTGAGTCATGACTGGTTTAGTTTTGCTGCAATATCTATATTTTCCAACACATCTAGACTAATTGGAGTTTATCGTTAGCTTATTTAGTCTGGAGCGCATTCTATTTCAATTGATTTGAGGTGGAGGTGTTGGTTTTGCGATCGCTCTTTCCATATATTCCCACAAAGCCGAATCCCCATATTATTTGGGTGTGGATCTTTTGAGAAAATAAACAAAGGCTAGGGAACTTTACTCCCCCAGCCTCCCCAAGCTATTTATCGCTTATCTGTGAAATGTGAGTCAGATAAAAATCATCACATTTAGTAAAGCAACGCTAACATCCAACATCCAAAAACCAAAATTAACTATGGAGTTTGGGGTTTTTTTCGTTAAGGTTTGAACTGGATTGAGGTCGGTTTGTGCCAATTCAGTCTTACTCAAAGACTGGACGAGACTCAAACCAAGAGATTGACTAGAAATGGTTTTGGTGTAAGCAGCGCTGAGGTAGGGAGTATATTGGGACTTTCCCGCCGTATAGGTTTGGAAGAAAGGTAAACTCAAAACCTTCATGTAGTAGCGCGCTTGGGAAGCATCGCCAACCACATCCGCAGGTAATGAGACTTGCTGACTTGCAGGGTTACTATTGCCAATTGTGGAAAAGTGGGTTCCACCTACAAGCGTGACGAGATACTTTTGGGAATTCGTAAACCAACAAAAAGGTAGAATTTGCTCATATAAAGCTGGTGCAACAGTATCATCACTACTGCTAACAATCATTACAGGAGTTCTAATTTGGCTTAAACCAGCTTTGCCAAAAATTGAACTAGTAACTGGGTTAACTGCGATCGCCGCTTTTACTCTCTCATCCCGCCAGTTATACTGTTGACCAGACTTATTATTTAATGCCAAAGCACTACATTGAAATAGTAAAGACATATTCCAAGTTTTATCCAGTGTCTTTGGTTTACAGTCTTTTTTCAGTTGCTCAAAGTTAATCTTCGCGCCAGCTAAAGCTAAAGCTGTGTAGCCACCTAATGATTGACCAAAGACTCCCACTTGTTGGAGATTTAACCGACCTTTAAATCGTGAATCAGACCGATTCATCTTCTCCAGTTGATTCAATACATATTTGATATCTAAAGGTCGGTCTTTAAATTCGCCTGGTTCTACTACTTCATTGGCCTGTCCATTTAATGACAATCGCAGTTGTTTGGCATCACTACCAGGGTGATTGGGAACAACCACTGCTAACCCGTATGATGCTAGATGGTTGGCTAAATATTGAAAGTTACTGCTGTCTGAACCTAAACCATGAGAAACCACAATTACGGGTGCAGGACTTTGAACATTGGGAAGATAAATATCAGTCAATAATAGCCGCTGGCGTGTCGTGTCGAAAAATTTCAATGTATATTTTTGCGGCTTAAACTTTCCCTGACCCCGTAAATCTGGTAACTGAGTGAGAGGTTTGGCAATGGTAGCAGCTTCTATATTAGACTTTTTAGTAACTGTAGCGATCGCTTGTTGGGTTTGGTTGATTACTTTCTCTAGTTCCCCAGCAATAACAAAGCTACGTGCTAAATCAATGTGAACAATCTTATTAGGATATTTACGCAACAGATTTAATAATGTCAAACCTCCTGGTTCAGCAGTAGCCGCAATCATTGCTGACCTTAAAGCATGAAATCCTAGTTGTGGTTGACGAGATTTGGTTTTAATCGCTGTTGATAAACGACTTAACAGCGATTCTCCTTGGGGTGTGTAGAGGAATTGAGAAGCTACCATCGGACTCACTTTTACAGGAGTGAGTAAAATCTGTTGTAATTCCTGAAACTGTTTTGGTGGCAAATATTGTTGATAAATTGCCAATTCGTCATCAATTACACCATTGTTAGCATAGTTTTCTAAAGCAGTGGCTGAAATTGACAAATCTAAGGTCGAATAAGATGCATAAATTCGTTCTGCTGCCATTACAGAGTTAGTAATTCCAAATGTTGGCAGCAGCATTGAGAGAACCAGCAAGAGCGAATTTTTCCTCAGGGTGCTAGTCCAATTACTAAACAAACTATTCATCGCTCAACTGTTTCGGTGATATTGTTTCACGAGGCGTTGGCTTTGGTAGTTATTCAGACACCCTAATTAAATTAATATTGTTCGTTGTTTGCCTCAATACTTATAGATGGTTTTGAGTTTTTCTCTTGATTACCAGGTGAAAATTTTAATGGGGTAGAGACACATAGATAGGCAAAGTATTCACCTAGCAAGAGATTAGCTTGCACTCACTGTGAAATCATAGCAAATGAAAAATTACCCTGCCTCAGTATTTTTTATGTAGCTTTAAATGTACAATAGATAGCCTCGCTTTTATATCGATTAAAACCGGAGGATAAATTTAATTAATTAGACTTTCCTAAGGCGATCGCTACTGAACCACCGACTACTAAAAAGGCTCCTAAGATGCCGATTAATGTGATGTTTTCGACAGGAATTAAATAAGGTATAAATACTGATACTAATTCAACGGAAATTAAAGTAAAAATCGGAGCTAAAGCTAGTACTGCACTTACCCTTGATGCTTCCCAATGTTCTAATGATTCTGCAAAAGCCCCATAGGCAATTAAAGTATTAAAAGCACAAAAGACTAACATTCCTAGATGTAAACTATTGAGTGTAAAAATAGTTTCTATTTTAGCTAATGGGGTGAATAATAAAGCACATCCTCCGTAAATAATTAGCATGATGTTAGCAGAAGATAAAGATTGTAATAATTGCTTTTGTGCCAAAGCATAAATAGCCCACGCAGCTGCTCCTAACACAATTAAGCCACTACCTAAAAGATATGTGTCATGGGCTGTAATTAAATTAGTTAGTTGGTCATGAAAAAATACTAAATAACCACAAGTAAGAACACTGACACCCAGCCATTGATAGAGTGTATAACGTTCTTGAAAAATAACTAAACCACCTAAACCTAATAAAAGGGCAGCTAATTGAATGAGTACTTCAGCGTTAGCAGGTGATGTTAACGCTAAACCTTGCATGAACAGGAAGTAATTAGCTGCTAAAAATAAAGTAGCGATCGCTAATAATTTACCAGAGACAGAATGTAATTGTTCTAACTTTGGTAATTGACCGCGTACCCCTAAATATACCGCCAGTAACACAAATGATGCTAAAAAGCGAAACCAAATGATGGTATACACATCAAGTGCTTGCAGCGTTACCTTGAGTGCAATAGGTAAAATTCCCCATAAGAAGACGGTCAGTAGCGATAACGCTAAACCTAAACGCCAGCGACCAGAGCTTTGATGTAGTGACATTTTAGTGTTATGAATAAAAATTCATAATGTTTCTGTACGTCTGACATTGATTCGAGGGTGGGATTCGTCACCGCCCCGCCATTCTTCACATTGGGACGGCGATGAACTGTAACCCTAACCCTTGATAAGTAAAAATCTCAAGCAGCTGCTTAGGCAATTAACAAGGTAGAATTTAACAAAACATAATTTCACAACAGTGAATACCTCAATCATCAGTCAAAATCTCAAATCTAAAATTGATTATGGTGCAATGGATTCTCCCAATATCGTTTATTTTATTTGGCTTATTAGCAGGAATAATTGGCGAAAAATTTATCTTTAAAAAACTGAGCAGATTTGTTACCAAAAGAAAAATTTTAGGCGGCGAAGTTATATTTCGCTCTCTGCGCCGAATGACATTTCTTTGGTTTATGCTTGCTGGTTTTTCGGCTGCAATTTCTTATTCTTCATTGAAGATTGATGCAGATGTTAAAATTCTCCTGCAAAAAATTATCACTATTGTTTTTCTATGTTCAGTGACCTGGGTCTTAGCTAGACTGACTGCTGGTTTTGTGAATTTATTTCTTCGCAGAGCTGAAGGAGTTCCAACATCACTGATCTCCAATCTAGCCATGACTGTGGTTTTGGTTTTAGGAACATTAATCTTACTACAAACTGTTGGTATTCAAATTACGCCAATAATCACCACTTTAGGAGTTGGTGGTCTAGCAGTTGGCTTGGCACTTCAAGACACATTAGCAAATTTATTTTCTGGTTTTTATCTACTTGTTTCTAAGCAAGTCCGAACTGGAGATTATGTAAAACTAGATGATGGTCATGAAGGTTACGTCATAGATATTACATGGCGTAATACGACGTTCAGAGAAATTTCTAATAACGTAATTATTGTACCAAATTCTAAACTGGCTTCAGCAATTTTCACTAACTATCATTTACCAGAAAAAGAAATTACTTTAACAATGAATGTAGGTGTCAGCTACGATAGCGATTTAGAAGAAGTTGAAAGAGTGACTGTGGAGGTCGCTAAAGAGGTGATGCGAGAAATTGCACCAACCTTAATAGCAATTGAACCATATATTAGATTTCATACATTTAATGATTTTAGTATAGATTTTACGCTGTATATGCGTGTCAGCGAATACTTTGACCAGCGTATGGGTAAACATCTATTTGTGAAAAAGTTACATAAAAGTTATCAAAAAGCAGGAATTTCAATTCCATTTCCGATTCGAGATGTTTATATGCAAGATAATGGGGCAGAAAATTCAGCTATGGAAGTGGACTAATTGGCTTGTAGAGACTTGGAATTATTCATATTTCAAGAAAGCATATTTACTGAGGGTTAGCAAAACCTGCTTCAATTGTTTATATATAAAAAGCCCCTAACAACTTAGTCAACTAGGTATTTTTGCATGGCACTGGATATTTCCGCTTTGCCTTTGGCATTTCAGTTTACTTCTCCAGGCCCTATTCTGGTGAAACTAGGCCCAATAACTATCCGCTGGTATGGGTTATTGATTGCTACGGCTGTATTAATCGGCGTTAGCCTTTCCCAGTACTTGGCAAAGCGCCGTAATATTAATCCTGATTTACTGAGCGATTTGTCAATTTGGCTGGTGATTGGGGCAATTCCCGCAGCACGGCTTTATTACGTTTTATTTCAGTGGTCAGAATATGCTCAATACCCAGAGAGGATCATTGCTATTTGGCAAGGAGGTATTGCAATTCATGGAGCAATCATTGGTGGCACTTTAGCAGCCTTAATCTTTGCCAAACTCAAGCAGGTTTCTTTTTGGCAATTAGCTGATTTGGTCGCTCCTTCACTGATTTTAGGACAAGCGATCGGGCGTTGGGGTAATTTCTTCAACTCTGAAGCTTTTGGCAGTCCTACTAATCTACCTTGGAAACTGTATATTCCACCAGAACGCCGTCCTCCAGAGTTAGTGAATTTTGAATATTTCCATCCCACATTCCTCTACGAATCTCTGTGGGATTTAATGGTGTTTACTTTGCTAATAACTTTGTTTTTTCGGGGTTTATCTGGCAAATTACGCCTGCGCCTTGGGACGCTATCTATGGTTTATTTGATAGCCTACAGCTTAGGACGTTTATGGATTGAAGGTCTTCGCACCGATAGTTTGATGTTGGGACCTTTGCGAATAGCGCAAGTTGTCAGTCTTATTGGCATTACCTTGGGATTAGCTGGATTGGCTTGGCTTTACGTACGTAAACGCCCTTTACCTGATGTGGTTTCTCCCAAGGGTGATGAGTAGGGAGGTAGGGGAACACAACTCTAAAAAATAAAAAATGCCCCAGAGTATTCTCTAGGGCTTAACCAGGGTGCATCTACCATTACTTTCTACTAGGAATAGATGGTCAATCCGGAAAGACACTGAGAAAATACCAAAAAAAATTCTGGAGAATTTTATGACTGCTGGGAATTACGTAACTACACTAAAAATTTTTGTATGCAAAATTATCCCAATTACATAGAATCAATAGTGTATATTGTGGGAGCAGGCCCCGGAGACCCAGATTTATTAACGGTTAAGGCACAAAAATTGCTAGCTGTTGCAGATGTAATTTTATGTGCTGATTCCTTAGTACCGGAACAGATCTTGCATATTTGCCGACAAGACGCGGAAATTATTCGGACTGCGGATAAAACTTTAGAAGAAATTGTAGCGCTGATGATCGCACGGGTGCGATCGCATAAATCTATAGTTCGTCTTCATTCTGGTGATCCCAGTCTTTACAGTGCTATCCATGAGCAAATGCACCTCTTAGCAGAGGCAAACATTCCCTTTGAAGTCATACCAGGTATTAGTGCCTTTCAAGCCGCAGCTGCCAAACTCAAAATAGAATTGACTGTACCTGGTTTAGTCCAAACCATCATTTTGACGCGCATCAGTGGACGTACAGAAGTCCCAGCCAACGAAGAACTAGCCACCCTCGCCGCACATCAAGCAAGCCTCTGCCTTTATCTGAGTGCGCGTCACGTCGAAAATGCTCAAGCCAGGTTACTCGCACATTACCCCGCCGAAACCCCGATCGCAATTTGCTTTCGTTTAGGATGGCCAGATGAAAAAATCAAGGTTGTTCCCCTGAAGGAAATGGCAGACTGTACTCATGCAGAAAAATTGATTCGTACCACACTTTATGTCATCAGTCCAGCACTATTGCCAGCAACCGGGCGATCGCGTTTATATGATCCCGAACATAGTCATCTCTTTCGCTCCTCGCATCAATAACAGTTACCAGTTAGGGATGTGTATGTAAATAAAGTACCTGATATCCATAATCGTGGGTTTCGACTCCGCTCAACCCACTGGCTGAGAATCGAGGGTTGAGCGGAGTCGAAACCCGATCTTTTGGTAAACTATTTAACCGCAAGTCCCTTACCAATCAAAAGCCACTTGATAACTGATAACTGAATAACTGAGAACTGTTCACTGACTTAAGATAGCTTCTGGAAATAATCCTTGAGAGCTTCATTAACTAGATTAGTCATGGGCTGCCCTTGGCTGGCGGCGGCGGCCTTCAATTTTTCGTAAACCTCATCGTGGAGGCTAATACGATGTCGGGATCTACTAGGAGATTGACTAGCCTTGGGTTTAGACTGAATTTCTGCTGTTTCCGGCTCGTACTGAGCAGCAAATTCACGAATTGCATCAAAACCAATGCGATCGCAAAAATAACCGAAGCTTTCCCCAGATTGACGCGACTTCTTAAAATAAACAAAAATTGGCTCTAAGAAGCTTTCTAAATCATTATGGTGCAGCTTTTCTATGTAAGGTTGCGCTAACCGCGTTTGATCTGGTGAACCCCCCAGCCAAACTTGATAAGATTCAGGGGCGCTACCTACAAAACCCAATTCTGCCATATAAGGACGGGCGCAACCATTGGGGCAGCCTGTCATCCTTACCACAAAATGCTCATCTTGTAAACCAAGTTTATCTAACAGAGCGCGAATTTGCTCTAAAATCCCTGGTATTGCCCGTTCTGATTCGGTGATTGCTAAGCCGCAGGTAGGCAAAGCAGGGCAAGCCATCGCATACCTGACTAGAGGCTCGATTTGACTAGGGTCAGAAATGATACCGCAACGGTTGAGAATCTCTTGAATAGCTTGTTTTTTATCTGGTTCGATGTCGTAAAAAATGACATTGTGGTGAGGTGTCAACCGGATGGGTAAGTTAAATTTTTCGACAATTTCCCGCAAGGCAGTTTTCAGTTGAAACGAGCCTTCATCTTTAACTCGACCATTATCAACTGAAATGCCCAAAAACAGCTTGCCATCGCCTTGTTCTTGCCAACCTAGGAAGTCTTGATATTTAAATTCTGGCAGTGGCTGGAAGGGTGCAACTGATTTGCCGAAATATTCTTCGACCTGGGCGCGGAATTTATCTACACCCCAATCGTTGATTAAATATTTTAATCTAGCATGACGACGGTCGCTGCGATCGCCGTAATCTCTTTGGGTAGCAACAATCGCTTTGACTAAATCGTACACATCATCTTTAGCCACATAGCAAATCTCATCTGCTAATCTAGCAAAGGTTTCTTCTTTATTGTGTGTTCGACCTAAGCCGCCACCTGCAAAAACATTAAAACCTTCCAGTTCCCCCTGCTGGTTGGTAATTACTACCAAAGTTAAGTCTTGGGAATACAAATCAACCGAATTATCTCCTGGTACAGTCACGCAAACTTTGAATTTGCGAGGCATGTAGTGAGTGCCATAAATCGGCTCCTCGCTGTCATGGATAATTGTGCCAGTACCATTACGCTGTCGTGCGGCTTTAACTTCTGGGCTTTCTTGGGCGCTAATTGCCTTTTCGCCATCAAGCCAAATTTCGTAATAAGCCCCTGTTTGCGGTGACAACAAGTCAGCAATATTTTGGGCATATTCCCAAGCATACTGATACTCTAAGCGATTTTTAAAGGGGGCTGGTGGTGCCATGACGTTACGATTCAAGTCGCCACAAGCACCCAAAGTAGAACCTAAATTGTTAACAATGCTAGCAATTGCTGACTTGAGATTTTTCTTTAAAATTCCGTGCAGCTGAAAACCTTGACGGGTAGTTACTCGTAATGTGTGGTTGCCATATTCATCAGCTAACTTGTCTAAAGCCAAGTACAACTGCGGTGGTACAAACCCAGCCGGGTTTTTTGTCCGCAGCATAAATTGATAATCTTTCTCCTGCCCCTTTACACGATTGTCACGGTTATCTTGCTGGTAGGAACCATGAAACTTGAGAAGTTGTACCGCATCTTCATTAAAATGAGTAGTATCCTCAAGAATTTGTGTTGCTACAGGTTCACGTAAAAAGTTACTTTTTTCCTTAATACCTTCTACTTTAGAAGGCTTACGGCTGGCGATTGGGAAAGGAGCAGATTTAACCATTAGAGTTATATAGTATTCTCAATAAGGCATCGGTAAACGCCGAGGCACGTTTTCGGCTGTGTTATTCCCGGTAATCCGGTCGGAAATATGAGGAATAATTTAATTTTAACACGGCAAAAGCCGGCTTTGTCCGTGATGTAACACTTAACAAAACCAGCTTTTTGTAGTTCTAAGTGCTTAATAACAAGTATAAAGCGACTGGGGATTGAGTAATCTATCTGAAGCGATAGCCGATACCACCATTAATGCTGACAGCAGAAGCAGGGCTATTTTCGTAAGCACTAATTCCTAGTTTGGCATTAGTGTAAACGAGGAAGTTTTTAGCAACTTCTGATTCCACACCAGCACCAACAACTACAGCATCTTTGTTGCCAATGGGGCTTGGTGAACCATCTTTATCTAGAAAAGAATAACCACCAGTGATAAAAGCATTAGTGCGATTAGCAATAGGTACGTCTACGGAAACTTCTGGGATGATCACACTGGTATTATCATTCCAAAGGACGTTACCGCGTGCTGAAAACGGTGTGTTTCCTAATTTTACGCGACCTGTGAGATTTCCCCCAAAGTTAGCAGCATCGTTATTGGCTCCGCCATTAGTGACACCAGCTGCCACACCAGCACCAATATAACTAGCATCAGTACCTTTTTGTGTTTCAGCAGCAGCTTGTCCTGCACTAAGAATAAAAGGAGTCAACACAAAAGAAGACAATGCAGAAATTGTCAGCAAAGACTTGAGTATTAGTTTCATAATCTAGAAGTTTGTTGTAGGTTTTGCCTTATATATTCAAAGTCGTAAACCATACACAAAGGTTCCAGATAATTTCCATAATTTATTTAAGTATAGTTATTATTGATGCACCACATTTTTGAGGATGTTAGCCATAAATCCTTTCAAGAAGTAGTTATTTTTAGTCAGTTATAGGGGTTTTCGTAATGTTCGTGCCGCGATCGCTCGTGGAGGAAAAATAGATGCGTTATCCCGAACCATTGTAAAGACACTGCTACGTTTCTACATTCTTTTTCACGCCTATGTCTAATGCCAAAAATTGAGCGCAGGCATAATAACAGAGATAGCTAGAAGCCAGATTTAAAGTTATGCGATCGCCGATTCCCGTTTTCTCGGTTGCCAAATATTTAGAAGCAGAAAGTAAAAGCGAACTCCGCCATGAGTATTTGGGTGGTCAAATTTTTGCGCTGGTGGGGAATAGTAAGGCGCACAATATGATTACTCTAAATATTGCCAGTCGGTTACGTTCTCAATTGCGGGGTGCGGCTTGCAATGTGTTTATGTCGGATATAAAGATCAAGTTAAAGGATAATAATTAAAATCAGACGATATTTTATTATCCTAGTGATTCGTTATAATATTGACGATAAACTTTGCTAAAGAGGGTCAAATGTATGACTAGCCGTGAACAGCTTATCCAAGAACTTGCAGAGGTTCCAGATGAGTTAGTCAAAGTAATGTTAGATTTTTTGCATCGGGTTCAGACAACGCGTAGTCATCATCCTTTAGCACAATTTGCGGGTATTTTGAGTGATGATGAGGCGGCTGATTTACAGGAAGCAATTCAAACTGATTGTCGTCAGGTTGATTTAAATGAGTGGTGAAATTGCGTTAGATACTTCTGTTGCAATACGTTTTTTGAATGGCGATCCTGATGTTGTTTCAAGGGTGTTGGCGTTACCAGAAATATTTTTGTCGGTGGTAGTAGCGGGAGAGTTACTGTTTGGGGCTGAAAACTCAACTCGACCGTTGAAAAATCTTCCTCGATATTTGGAATTTATGGAAGTTTGTGCAGTTGTGCCTATGGAAAAGAGAACGGCACTTATCTATGCTCAGACTCGTTCGGCTTTGAAGCGCAAAGGGCGACCAATTCCTATGAATGATGTTTGGATTGCAGCGCATTGTCTAGAACATGGTTGGGTGCTTGTTACCGATGATTCAGATTTTGATTATGTAGATGGATTGGTTATAGAAAATTGGTAATGATGGCTATTCTGTTTTGAGATCGCCTTTTCCCCTCATTTCAGCGCGATCGTCTAAATCTAGAATATCCCAAATAGCGATCGCTAATCACAAAATCTCAAGGCGCGATCACCAAAAAATGATAATTTAGCATTTTTCCCTAATCAGTTAAGATCATCTTCATCAATCTTCTTTCCTTTTACCCTTTTCCTAGAGAGCATTCCCGATGTGGTAACGCAAATACTACATTTAGAGGAATTTATCTTAATTCGAGTACAGCTAACTGAAATACCTGATGCGATCGCTAAATTAACCAATCTGACGCAGCTTCACCTCAGTTACAACAAAATAACCCAGATTCCAGAGGCGATCGCTAATTTAACCAATCTGGTAAGGCTTTCCCTCTCCAACCAAATTACCGAGATTATCTTCTTTGCCAATTAAATTACCGAGATTCCAGAGGCGATCGCATAACTTGAAATGATACCCGTCTTTGATTTAGCTATTTATCAATCAATATTTAAATCTAACCTACAGCAAACTCCGTATCAGCACGCACCCTAGCAGGTTGAAAACCCAAAACTATATCTTGATGTGGTACACCTAATTTTAATAACTCATAGGCGATACCATCTTCCGTACCATCATATTGAATCCAAATCTTGCCATTCTTAATATCCAAATGTAGCAAACATCCATAATCCCTGATATCGTTTTGCTTCCAACCCACATACACTAATTGATAGCGATCGCGCTCCGTATCAAAAATAGGTTGAGCCTCAACATCTTTTGCCGATTTCATCGAGCGATCGGCTTTTGCTTGGATTAGTTGTTGAATATATTGCCTGTAGAGAGTTACTTTATCCATTGCTCAATCGTCTCCTTTTCTAAGTCATAAACTAACAGCTTAATTTGACTGCGTTGTACCACTCTATTAATAAAAGCTAAGTTAAAAAAGGTTTGATAAACAAAACGAGGTACTGCTAAATATAAAATTCGCTCTGGATCTTCATCTTCTAAAGCATACCGATAATCTAAAAACTGTCCATGCGCCAAATGAAAATCAGAAATCCTTGAAGGACTGATAAAACTTTTCACCTCAACCGCAATTTTATCATTTTCCCTTTCTGCACCGATAATCTGTTCCGCCCCAATGTCTATATACATTTCAACCCCACCTATACGCAATTCGTATGGATCGTGAGTTATTTCCCATCCGTCTTTTTCTAGAGCGCGTTTAACTTGCTCGTGATACAAATCTTTTGCCATATTATCGATTGCGTTGAGGGAATTAGCGAATCGCTACTAAATTACGGCACGAGAAAATTTTAACTAAAATTTGACACACTCAAAACCTTCAGCGCGATCGCCAAGTCCAGGATCAGCTCATCTAGTTTGGTATCATTCTGGCACTTTTTAAACTGGCATAAAGCTCTAATTAATTTCAACTACTACCAGACAGATAAAATACCCGATTCACTAGTACTTACCTAGTTTTTCAAATAAGATCAAATAGTCGGCTGTAACAGTTATGGCAACAAGCTCTGCAAGAAATATATAAAGTTAAATTTTAGCAATTTTCATGGAGATTGAATAATGCTAACCGCTGCAAAAACATTATCTGGTTTGATGGGTTTATGTGTCGGTGATGCATTGGGTGTACCAGTAGAGTTTACTAGCCGCGCTGAACGAGTTAAATCTCCGGTGACAGAGATGCTAGGTTATGGCACATGGAATCAACCCCCAGGAACTTGGTCTGATGACAGTTCTTTAACGTTTTGCTTGGCAGAAAGTCTTTGTAGAGGCTATTCCTTAGATGCCATAGCTAATTCCTTCTGGCGGTGGTACAAAGCGGCTTACTGGACTCCCCGTGGCGACTTGTTTGATATTGGTCAAACCACCCATGCAGCAATTATGCGCCTCAAACAGGGAGTTTTACCCCACCAAGCCGGGGGTAAGGTGGAAAACAGTAATGGTAATGGTTCTTTAATGAGAATTTTGCCGATGGCTTACTGTCATCAGACCTTAACTTTTAGCGAATTAATTTCGCGGGTGCATGATGTTTCTGCAATTACTCATGCCCATGCGCGATCGCAGATGGCCTGTGGCATTTACATTAGCATTGCAGTAGAGCTATTAAAAGGGGCTAACCCCCAAACAGCTTATTTACAAGGCTTAGAAAATATCCAAAAAATTTATGCTGCTCGTGAACATATCTTAGAGAAGCCGCATTTTGGCAGAGTCTTGGGTGGTGAAATTGCCCAAGTGCCAATTGAAGAGATTAATTCTGGGGGCTATGTGATTGATACCCTAGAAGCATCTTTATGGTGCTTATTAAGTAGCTCATCCTATTCAGAGGCTGTATTAAAGGCTGTCAACTTAGGCGGGGATGCAGATACTACAGCTGCGGTTACTGGTGGGTTAGCCGGAATTTATTACGGTGTGGAAAATATTCCCCAAGAATGGATGAATCAAATCGCCCGCAAACAGGACATTATTAACTTGGCAACGCGTTTTGCGGCAGCTGTTTACAGTTAAAGGGAGTAAGGAGCAGGGAGCAGGAAGCAGGAAGCAGGGAGAAAGATTAAAGATTAGGTACAACAAATTCAAGGCATTTTATTAACTCCCCTCTGCACCCCGCACCCTGCCCCAATTCATCTTTTTCATCCCCTTTGCACCCCGCACCCTGCCCCAATTCCTCTTCCCCATACCCCTTAAATCATAGACAAAGAGTAAACTTGACCATCAATTAAAAGTCGTGTGATACCTTTGGCTTGTAAATGAGTACTAGCCTTGTGTAACAGTTTACTATCAGGGACTTTAATGACGCGATCGCGCTTGGTAGAAAAGCGCTTTGCCACTCGGTGGTTATCAAACACTGGCAAAGTTCTTTGCTGTGTTTCCAGGCTAGGAATTTGCCCCAAGTCACCAAACTCTTTGAGTGGTCGAGTAATTAATTCGGAGGCGCGGTCAATTACCAGATAGCAAGTCTTGGGCAAAGGGGCTGCTGACAATGGCAAGACTTGAACTGGTATTTCGCCCAGTCTTCGTCTGGTAACTAAAGGTCTTGGGCCTTCTAAATAATCATCATCATCATCATCATCATCATCGTAATCGTCTTCTTCTAAATCGTCTAAATCGTCCTCTTCTAAATCGTCTAAATCTTCCGACTCGTCTAGCAAGTCTTCACCCAAAATCTGGGCAATGACGGTTGCTTCTGGTTTCTCATCCGCTGGTATAGGGCTGGGGATGCTGGCTATTTCCGGCGGCTTCTTTTCGACAATTTCTAATCGTTTTGCTGACCTCAACTTTGGTTTTTCCATGGACGAGGAGCGCCGCAGCACCCTTCTACTATCAGAGCTTAAATCCTCATCCTCATCTTCTTCGGGGTAAGTTTCCGCCTCTACTATTGTCTTCTGCGGCTCAATATCTGGTAACTTCAAGCGTTGGTTCTCGCGGCTTGGAAGTTCTTTCTCTGGCTCTGGTTGACTCAGTAAAGGTAACTGCTCATAGTTTACCTGTGCCCTGCCTTCAGGAGTCCTAGCAGCACGTTTTAAAGAAACGAGGTATTCGTACTCATCTTCTGGTAAGGTACTTTTAAGCAGACGGCTAATTGTGGAGTTACTCACGTCATAGCGTTCTGCTAAAGTTGAGGTTGTTTCAGCAGTTTCTCGATATAACTTTAGAATTTCTTGCTTGTCAGGATCTGTTAATTTTCTCACGGTAGATACCAAAATTTTCTAAGCTCGTTTTCGTCCACGCTCCCTCCGATTTCGGCTCAATGATGCGTCATGTTCTAGGACAGCGCCCATGCCAAATAAAACTCCACTAAATACCCAAAACACTTCTAGTATCTCTCCACTTTGATAATTAGGCCCTTGGGCATATTTAAACCACATATCTGCAATGTAGAGCGAAAATGCGGCCGCTGCAATCATTCGCCAAGACTGGGCAACTCGTCCTCCCCAAAAGGCGAGTAGGAGTGTGGTAGCAATAATCAACAGAACCACATCACTAACTACGTAAAACCAATTCAAAATAGTTACTAGTAGCTCTGTAGATGTTGCCTGTTGCATAGAAATCCACCATGCCAACAAACTGCCGAACAGTCCAATTGCCAAGACTATTAGCCATTGCCACTTTTCGAGATTAATTCGTCTGGATGCCACAGCTAAAATCATGCCTGCGCCAAGGGATAAATAAGTCAGTACAAAAAATACATCACCAATAGACACATCTGGTTCTTCGTTTAAAATGATTTCGGTATAGCCGAAAAATATCCCTCCCAGAAAATAAGACAGCATACCTATAGCAATTGCGAGCCAAACATTCCGACTACTGACGATTTGTGGACTGCGCCAATTCCTCAAGCATAAAATACCGGCACCTAGGTAAGCTAAAGCTTCAAAAATATTTGTACCAATTACATACCACTCGGCGCGGCTTTCTACCCCATCTGCCCCTGAAACTTTGGCACTAAATAATAAAAAGTATAACAGCGCCAGGACAGCCCAGCCGATGCTAGCCAAGAGAATGTTTTGATTGGTGAGAATGGATTTAAAACGGTAGGAATCTTTGTATGAGCTACTCATAGGAATTGACTAGGTAAACGCACTTTGGCAGTTTTTTGGTGTGCAGGACTGTGTAGGTAGCGGTTTCTCTGTCCAATGATGCACAATTGAACGCCAAAAGCAAATGCCGTTAGCCGCAGTTTTTCCAACACTTTCCATGCTATTGCCACAGTTTACTCAGTGAAGATTGATTTAGCCAACTGATAAATAGCGATCGCTCTGCTTCTGGCATATCTTGTAATCTATCAACTACTTGATGAGCAAAGTTAGCATTACCAAAATATGTTTTGCCTAGTTTATGCAGTTCTTGTAAGAAAATCATCACATGATTGTCTTGCCAAGCAGGAAGTTTGGCAGCCTCTAGGGGGTTAATAGTTACCAACTGTTTCACTGCTTCTGGGGTAGATACTTCCGGAAATTGCTGCTTTCGCAATACTTCTGCAATATCTTTCTGAAATAATGATGCTTGCCGAGTCCCTAAAAATTCTTCAATTTCCATATAAACGGCTTGTAGCAGCAAAATACTAGCTTGGATGAAAATTCCCGTCTTGCTATGACCACCTGTGTCATTACCTAACTGGTCTAAGCGGACTTTACCCCAGACGCTAAAACGATCTGGTTCTTCTAGTAAGACACAAGCTTTGCCCCGATGATCGGTTAGCTCTCTCCACAAGGCTCTAGCTTCTTCCTCCTGGCTAGCTTTAAACAAGCTAATCAAGCGAAAAGTTTGCCCCTGATAATGGAGGATCGGCACTTGCTGATCCCGTTTTGGGTGCTGAATACTCGATATCTCAACATCCTGCCGTTTCAGAATAAACATGGCACTAGCAAATAACTCCTCACAGGGGCTTTGTGGATATGCGATCTATAATCTGATTTGGTAGCATCGCCAAGAGTGCGATTACCTAGCATGATATTGAGGTCAGCCTTGCGATCGCTCTTTAGCTACCCTATAGTAAGCCGCCCAAAGGGCATTTACACCAACACCACCCATTGACCAAACAATATAGCTAATGAATAGCCTATTTGCTGCATTTTTAGTGTAAATCGACTCAACAGCGACTTAGATTTTAGCCTCGCAAGCAAAAAATCTGCAATTTTAGATTGCTTCTTGGTAGGGGAGAACGATATAATTGTATAGATGACTCCTTTAAGAGCCAGTACTTTTGTTTGGGCGCGTAGCTCAGTGGATAGAGCCACGGATTTCTAATCCGTTGGTCGCAGGTTCGAACCCTGCCGCGCTCGTTTTAATTAAGTAAAAACCCCGAAGTAGCCTTGTGATGAAAGTTATTTTGTAATAGAGTTATTCCTGAGTAAAAATGTTAGTTTCATTCACTCCAAGGGATTAATAGGTCAAGGGATATTGACATCCCTGTGACTTTCTCAAAAATTGATCCGGTGTGTGATGAAATACATAAATCCGCGTTCCTTAGCTCATTTGAGCAAAGTTGTTTTTGCTGCAACATCTGTGGCAATGTTTTCTCCAGTAGTTTCTGCCTACGCAGCTCCAGGGTTATCTACCACCGACACACAAATACTTAGTAATTCCAAAAATCAACAACTGTTAGCTAATGAGTTTGATAGTAGTGAAGCAGAAAATTTACCAGAACCTATCAAAGTAGCCGTTTTGCAAGACATCTCCCAGCGTACAGGAGCAGAAATTTCTGCTTTACGTGTTGTTAAGGCTAAACAACAAACTTGGTCAGATGGCTGTTTGGGTTTAAAAGCCGAGGAAAATTGTTCTCAAACAATGATGCCTGGTTGGCAAGTATTTGTTGCCAACGACAAGCAAATTTGGGTGTATCGTACTGATGAATCGGGAATGGTAGCCAAAGTAGATGAAAGGTCTACTCAAGCTATTACCGCTATGATGATGCGCCGAGAAACTACCACTCGCACTATGCAGCAACAAGCTGTTATTGCCCAAAGTAGCACTCAAGTAAGTGCTGCTAGAACTTCTGTCAAGATGAAAAAGACGGGTTTTAGCCTCGCCATTTGGCAACCATCCGGTAACTTTACAGATGTAATTGCCCGTGTTTCCTTGAAGGCAAAACGTCCTAAAGGCTACCTACAAGAAAGGTTTTTGGGTGATTACAAATATAAGATTAAGCACAAAGCGAAATTTGCTAAGGGGCTAAAAGCAGGCGATCGCGTGGTGGTGCGATTGTATGATTTACAAAAGCGCTTTATTGGCTATAGCGAATTTGAATTGTTGTCAGCTAACACAACAGTCAATCTGATTTTGTCTGCTAATCCGACACAGTATCAAGTGATTCGCACCGTTTATGGTGTTGATGCCAATGAAGACGGCATGATTGACACAGGTACTACCTCCTACGATTATTTCACCCAAGTTAGTGACCAACGAGTTAGTTTCCTTAGCAATTCCCAAAATATCAATGTTAGTCAATTCCAAGCAGAGAATTTGTCAACGGTTGCGACAAATAGTGTTTATCCCACCTCCTTCTCTATGGGTGAGTTTGCCTTGATGCGTCAAACAATTAGCACCTTTAGTTACAACTTGGCAGAAGCTTTAAAGGCTGAACCTGGGCGGCTAGTACAACTGATGGAAGTCAGCAATGACAGTAGTTCTATCTACAATGTCGGCCAGATGATGATGAACTATCGAGAAATCGGTGTAGCCAATGGTATCCAAACTAAATTTGCCGATGTCTCGGTAAACCACTGGGCAAAAGATTTTATTGCTGAGTTGGCGGCGCTACAAATTCTTCAAGGTTTTCCCGATGGTACTTTCCGTCCAGATGAACAGGTAACTCGCGCCCAATTTGCGGCGATGATTAGTCAAGCTTTTGCCAAGGTGAAAGTCCGTAATGCAATTAGCTTTAAGGATGTTTCTACTAGATACTGGGCTTACAATGCAATTCGCGAAGCTTATGCAACGGGCTTTTTAGGGAATTTGGGTAATAAATTCAACCCTACCCAAAGTCTGTCTCGCTTAGAAGTTTTGGTAGCATTGGCACGAGGACTTAACTATACTTTTAGCGGTTCTACAGAGTCGATTTTGGCAGCTTACACCGATGCAGCGGCAATTCGTAGTGATGTCCGTAGTGCGATCGCTGCACTTACAGAACGGGGTATTGTAGTTAATTATCCCGATATTCAGTCTCTGAATGCTGACAAAGTAGCAACCAGAGCCGAAGTCAGTGCTTTAATATATAGAGCATTAGTCAGTACTGGTGAAGCGGCAGATATATCCTCTCAGTATGCCGTGGAACAGACACAGCAGCAAGCTATAGCTGAGGAGCGCATTGAAACTCAGACAGAAAATGCAAAACCCCGTCGCCATTGTAACCAAGGAATTGGTAATGGTTCTGAAGGTTGCGACCCTGGCAATTCCCGCCCCCACGGAGGTAGCAACGACGAAGGCGGACGTACTCCTGGTAGAAAATAATCCCTCTTTCTTAACTAAAAAACAGAGGGGCGGAGGGGAAAAGACTGTATTGAAATTAGCTTGTTTCCCCCTATCTCCTTCGCTCCCCAGCCCCCCTGCTTTCTTCGATGGCCATTCATTTCTTAAGTAAAAATATTGGTTCGCCAGGATTCAATAGTGTTTATATATAATTACCCAAACAGCCTTGATGGATCTAAATACTGTGATTGCTATTTATCCAGGTAGCTTCGACCCGATCACCTTAGGACACCTTGACATTATCCAGCGTGGTAGTCGGCTGTTTGAGCAGGTGATTGTTGCTGTGTTGCGGAATCCCAATAAAATACCACTATTTACTGTACAACAACGCATTGAACAGATTCGTCTAGCTGTGCGGCATCTACCCAATATAGAGGTAGATAGCTTTAACGGTCTTACCGTTAACTACGCCCAAAAGCGACAAGCAGGAGTTTTATTGCGGGGTTTACGGGCAATTTCCGATTTTGAAGTAGAGCTACAAATGGCTCACACCAATAACACTATTTCAACTCAAATAGAAACAGTTTTTCTAGCAACATCAAATGAGTATAGTTTTTTAAGTAGTAGTGTGGTAAAAGAGATTGCAAGGTTTGGTGGTTCTGTCGATCATCTTGTTCCCCCGCACGTTGCCCTAGATATATACAAATGCTACAACCACAACTCTCCAACGGAGAACCCAATCACAACGGAATCTATCTCCCCCCTCAAGAGTATCCCAACGGATCTGGAAGCGTAGATATTCAGCAGGAACTCAACCGTCTTGAGGAGTTGATTCTTTATGGTCTGCGGATTCCACTAACGGGACGCACGCTCATAGACGAAGAAAGACTGTTAGAACAGCTGGATTTTATCAGACTTTCTTTGCCTTCAGTCTTTCAAGAAGCAGCAGTGGTGCTAGAACAAAAACAAGAAGTGTTGCTAGAAGCAGAAGAGTATGGGCAGCAAATTGTTGATGCAGCCCAAGCCAAAAGAGCGCAAATTTTAGCTGAAAGCGATATTATCCGACAGGCAGAACAGGAAGCTGAACAACTGCGGCAACAAGTGCAACAAGAGTGTGAGACCATGATGCAAGAAACCCTCACCGAAATTGATCTCAAGCGGCGTGCTTGCCAACAAGAGTTAGAGGAAATACGAAAAACTGCGATCGCCCAGGCTCAAGAAATTGAAAATGGCGCTGATGAATACGCTGATAGTGTCCTCGAAGGTATCGAACGGGATCTCGAAGATATGTTGCGAATTATCACCAATGGACGGCAACAACTGCGACAAGACACTATGTCACAGCGCTCACCTAAGAGAAAATGAAGATGAGAAGACAGAGGGGCAGGGTGCAGGGTGCAGGGGAGATAATTAATAATGACTATTTGATTGATCAGTATCATGCCTTACTATCAGGATGAGTTAAGCATTGCTACCGTCGCAGAGGCGCTGCAACAGTTAACAGTTGGCGATCTCAAAAATCTGGCTGCATTATTAAATACTCATAATAAACCTACTCGTAAAGCTGAACTTATCGAGTTTATCCAGCGCCATCTTTTAGGGGAAAACTTGCACCAATTATGGAAACAATTAGATCGGCTACAACAAGCAGCTGTGGCTGAAACTGTTCATGAAACATTTGGTTTATTTGATGCAGCTCAGTTTCATGCAAAATATCTCGAAGTGCCTAACTGGGGTACGGCTGATAAATACGGCTACAATCGCCAACCATCGCTGTTGTGTTTGTTCATTTATGGCAAGATGATCCCGGATGATTTGCAAGCAAGTTTAAAAGCCTTTGTTCCTTTGCCAGAAGAAGCTTCTTTGACAAGTTTTGACAAGTGTCCAGAAGTTTTCCGAATGCGGTGGCGCGAATGGAACTGGGAAACTGGTAAGCGGGAAGTCCGTGAGCAAGATATCCCAGTAACTCCATGCGAGACGGAAACTACCGCTCAACAAGATTTACAAGCAGTACTACGGTTGATTAATGCTGGGAAAGTAGCAGTTAGCGATAAAACAGCACAGCCTAGCACCGCCAGCATGAATGCGATCGCCTCTGTGTTGATTGGTGGTGATTATTATAATGATGCTGAAATCGAGAATGCAGAGGAAAAAATCGGTTTCATCAAACCCTTCGCTTGGGCAATGCTAGTACAAGCCGCTGGTTTAGCAGAACTTTCTAGCAAGCGATTAGTGTTAACCAAAGCTGGACAAAAGGCGCTCACAATTCCACCTGCTGAAACCATCCGCAATATTTGGAAAAAATGGCTAAAAAATAAGCTGCTAGATGAACTTAGGCGAATTGATAATATTAAAGGACAAACAGGTAAAGGTAAGCAGGGATTAACAGCCCCAGATAAACGCCGCGAAGCAATTTCCCAAGCTTTGGCAGAATGTCCTGTGGGACGCTGGATGGTAATTGACGAAGTTTTTCGTTGCATTCTTGCCAAAGGCTACAACTTTGAAGTTACCCGCAACCCTTGGAATTTGTATATTAGCGATGCCAATTATGGCAGCTTAGGCAATCTTGATGGTGATGATTGGAACATTCTCCAAGGTAGATATACCCTATGTCTGCTGTTCGAGTATGCTGCCACCTTGGGAATGATTAACATCGCCTATGTTCACCCTAGCGGTATTCGCCCTGATTACGGCGATTTGTGGGGTACAGATGACTTGTTATTTCTCAGCCGTTACGATGGTTTGACTTGTTTGCAGTTAACACCATTGGGCGCATATTGCCTTGGCATTCACCATAACTACACTGCTCCTGCTTTAGAAGTGCGTTCTGTGTTTCGGGTGTTACCAAATTTGGAGATCGCCGCGACTGGTGAACCCCTAACTCCCGCTGATACAATCATGCTAGATATTTACGCCCAGAAAATTTCTGATGCTGTGTGGCGATTGGAAGTGGCTAAATTGCTCAGTGCAGTTGAAGAAGGCCATACCGTAACGCAATTAAGAGAATTTCTACAAGCGCGTAGTGGAAATGAATTGCCGCAAACAGTAAATCAATTTTTGGCAGATGTAGAACAGAGAGGAAATAGTCTGCGCGATCGCGGACAAGCGCGATTAATTGAGTGTGCTGATACAGCTTTAGCAGTGTTAATTGCCAATGATTCTAGAACGAAGAAATTGTGTTTTTTGGCTGGGGAAAAGCATTTAGTAGTACCAATTGAATCAGAAACTAAGTTTCGTAATGCCGTGAAAAAGTTGGGTTACAGCATCCCGTTAGGCAGTTAATCACAAACACTGGACTGAAATAATAAGTTGGCAAGAATAAATCAAACTATACTAAGTACAACATTTCATTAATTCGTAGCGAATTAAATTTGGCAAAACTCTGCGTCACTTTGTCTTGAAAAGTTTCCTAGGTCGGGCTAACCCTCCTTAGAACTTTTTGCTGCGTTTCCCTTGCGCTCCTCTGCGTTTAAAAAGTAGTATTTTGAAACGTAGAGGAACGTAAAAGTATTGAAATAATTTCGTAGTAATCAGAGAGGACTAAAGTCCTCACTACAAACCTGATAAAGCTAATGTCCTACATCCCTGAAAATGCGCTGATAGTTCAAAGCGATCGCACTATTCTTTTAGAAGTTCATGCACCCACAGCCGCCAAAGCACGAGAAGCGATCGCTCCCTTTACAGAACTGATCAAAAGTCCTGAACATATCCACACTTACCAGATTACACCGCTGAGTATTTGGAATGCACGGGCAGCGGGGATGCAAGTAGTAGCAATGGTTGAGGCTTTACATAGCTATGCTAAATATCCCATCCCGTCAGCGGTAGCACAAGAAATCGCAACTTTAGGACAAAGATATGGACTGACGGTAATTGAGCGTTATGAAGATAGTCTACTGCTGCGGATGAGCGATCGCCCTTTGGCAGAACTTCTCTCACGAGACAAACAGATAGCACCGTTACTAGGTGAAAGACTTTCTGAGGTTTCTTTTTTAGTAGCGGCTAGTTTGCGGGGACTATTGAAACAAGCCTTGCTAGCTGCTGGTTATCCCGCTGAAGATATCGCAGGCTATGTTACAGGTGATGCTTTGGCGGTGCAGTTGCGCGAGGTGACACGCACAGAGGGAAAATTTTTGCTGCGGGATTATCAGCGCCAAGCAGCAGAAGCATTTTACCAGTCGGGAAGGGTACAAGGTGGTAGCGGTGTGATTGTGTTGCCTTGCGGTGCTGGTAAAACTATTGTCGGCATGGCTGCGATCGCAGCTGTGCAAGAAAGTACACTAATTCTCAGCACCAGTTTAACTTCTGTGCGGCAATGGCGACGAGAATTATTAGATAAAACAGATTTACCAGAAGATGCGATCGCTGAATATAGTGGTGAAGTCAAAAATACAGGCCCAGTCACCCTTTCAACTTATCAAATTCTCACTTATCGCCATAGCCGCAACGATGATTTTCCTCACTTCGACTTATTCAGCGCCCGTTCTTGGGGTTTAATTATCTACGATGAAGTTCACCTGCTTCCGGCTCCAGTTTTTCGCATCACCGCAGAACTACAAGCACGTAGACGTTTAGGACTCACCGCTACTCTGATTCGTGAAGATGGCAGAGAAGGCGATGTTTTTGCTCTCATCGGGCCGAAACGTTATGATGTGCCTTGGCGAGAATTGGAAGGTGAAGGTTTTATTGCTACTGCTAGTTGTACTGAAATTCGGGTATCTCAAGATCAAGCACGACAAATGGAATATGCTTTAGCATCCAGGCGTAACCAGTTCCGCGTTGCTGCGGAAAATCCCTACAAAGTACAAGTAGTTAAAGATTTGTTAGAACGAGAATCAGGACACCGCATCTTGATTATTGGTGAGTTTATTTCCCAGTTAGATAACCTTGCGAAAGTGACTGGACTACCGCTAATTACTGGCAAAACTCCCGAAAAAGAACGAGAACAACTTTATCAAGACTTTCGCAATGGCAAGTTATCAGGGCTGGTATTGTCAAGGGTGGGTAACTTTGCGATCGACTTACCAGATGCCGATATTCTCATTCAAGTATCTGGTAAATATGGTTCTCGCCAAGAAGAAGCACAGCGTTTAGGTAGAGTGCTGCGTCCGAAATCAGATAATCGTCCAGCCCATTTTTATACTTTGGTGTCTCTGCGTACTTGTGAAGAAGATTTTGCTCGTCATCGGCAGTTATTTTTAACAGAGCAAGGTTACAGTTATCAAATTCAAATTGTGGATTAGTTAGAAATTCGTAGTCATATCATGTCCGGCTTATTAGTTATGAATCCCGCATCTGTGCAAAAACCTGAAAACTCTTTCTCCCCCTGCCCCCTGCCCCCTGCGGTCTTAATGATAAGTCTTTACCCGAACACGATATCAGCACTTGCGATCGTTGGTTTCTTCTCCCTGGATTCCAGGTTTGTTGTTAACCCTATGGGGACAGGCGATTGCAGTTATCACCACAAATGAGTTATCACATCAACTATTAACCACAAAGATACCTAGTATCTTTGTGGTTATATTCTGCCTAAATTAACTTCACAAACTAAATAGAAGCAGCATTTTTACGCCACCACTCAATGGTATTCTTTAGCCCTTGCTCAAAGCTTACCTGAGCAGTGAAATTAAAAGCTTGCTTGGCGCGTTCAGTATCTAAACATCTACGGGGTTGACCATTTGGCTTGTCAGTTTCCCAAACAATTTCACCATCAAACTCCATTAGTTCACAGATCAGGGTAATTAAATCACGAATGGAGATTTCATAACCTGTTCCCAAGTTAACTGGTTCAGAGTCATTGTATAATTGAGTACCCATCACAATTCCCCGCGCTGCATCTTCTGAATACAAAAACTCGCGGGTAGGGCTACCATCACCCCAAACAGGGAGTTGTTTTACTCCTTGAATTTGTGCTTCGTGAACTTTGCGAATTAACGCTGGAATCACGTGGGAACTTCTGGTGTCAAAGTTATCTTCAGGGCCGTATAAATTTACTGGCAACAGATAAATACCATTAAAGCCATACTGCTGACGATAAGATTGCAACTGGACTAACAGCGCTTTCTTGGCAATTCCGTAGGGGGCGTTAGTTTCCTCCGGATAACCATTCCACAGGTCATCTTCTTTAAATGGTACTGGCGTAAATTTGGGATAAGCGCAGATTGTGCCAACGCAAACGAATTTTTCTACTCCAGCTTGATGGGCAGCATGAATTAGCTGGGTTCCCATGATCAAGTTGTCGTAGAATAACTCTGCTGGTTTTTCGCGGTTGAGACCGATACCGCCAACGTGAGCCGCTAGGTGGATAATAATATCTTGCTGGTCAACTGCACGCTGGCAATTTTCCCAAACACGGATATCACAATCACGCGATCGCGTTACTGTAATTTTCGCACTGTCAGCCCCAGCCTTACACAGCTGAACTATGACCTGACGACCCAGGAAACCGGCCCCACCAGTGACGAGAATCCGTTTATTTGTTAGTTCTAAGGCGGTCATTTTCTTATCCTCTGTGGTGTAAATCAGAAGTGGAGAGCGCCCAGTTCTTGACGAGTAGTAGCAATATCACGAGGTATGGAAGAACCATTTCCATTAGGTAAAGTGTGACCCAATGCCTGTAGGTCTGCTTCTACCATCAGGGCTACAAGCTCGTTAAATGTTACTGAAGGTTTCCAGCCCAAATTCTGCTGCGCTTTAGTAGGATCGCCGATTAACAAATCCACTTCAGCCGGACGGAGATAACGATCATCGAATTCTACATGATCTTGCCAATTGAGATTTACATAACTAAATGCCAGCTCTAGAAATTCCCGGACTGAGTGGGTTTCACCAGTAGCAATCACGTAATCGTCTGGCTTGTCTTTCTGCAACATTAACCACATTGCTTTGACGTAATCCTTGGCGTAGCCCCAATCACGTTTGGCATCAAGATTACCCATAAAAATTGTTTTTTGTTTACCAGCAATAATTCTGGCAACTGCTCTAGTAATTTTGCGGGTTACAAAGGTTTCACCGCGCCGTGGTGATTCGTGGTTAAAAAGGATGCCATTGCAAGCAAACAAATTGTAAGACTCACGGTAATTTACTGTTTGCCAGTGGGCATAAACTTTCGCACAAGCATAAGGGCTACGAGGATAGAAAGGCGTTGTTTCGCTTTGCGGTACTGCTTGCACTAAACCATACATTTCTGAAGAACCTGCTTGGTAGAAACGCACCTCAATACCGGTACGTCTTTGGTAGTCTCGAATTGCTTCTAGCAATCGTAGGGTTCCCATTCCTACTGCATCGACAGTATATTCCGGTGAATCAAAGCTTACTCTGACGTGGGATTGAGCGCCCAGGTTGTAAATTTCTGTAGGCTGGACTTCTTCTAAAATGCGTCGTAGCGTTGTACCATCTGTCAAGTCACCGTAGTGAAGCAGCAACCGCACTCCCTCTTTATGAGGATCTTCGTAAATATGATCGATGCGGTCTGTGTTGAAAGTAGAAGTCCGGCGAATAATCCCATGAACCTCATAACCTTGCTCTAGCAAAAATTCACTCAGGTATGAACCATCTTGACCAGTAATACCAGTAATCAACGCTCGCTTGTTTTGGGTCATGCTCAATTATCCCTTGTTATTTTTGATGAAATAGTCGCAGTGCAGTTGATATAACCTAGCAGCTAATCGCTAAATTGCCTAATGGGAAACCTACGGGTCTTAATTAATGGGTACAGAAGTTTTCCGTAAATAAATATACTCAATCACAAAGTCATCAACAAATCAGCCACGACTAGCTCAACATTAGATTATTGAGGAATTTGGTAAAAGTTTTTTAGTCTTTGCCAAAACTTTATATAGCCTGAGTTTTTGTTAAGGCTGAATTAACTAAAAATTCTAAATGAACTAAATCCGATTTGTGTCCAGACAAAAATTTATATGTAAATTGTCAGCACAAGTCTGTATATTTTCAGTTCCCAGTGGTAAATGGTGTGGATGTTCTGGGGCTAATTTGTCTTTAGCGCAGCGAGGCAAAAGTAACTGCCAATACGATCATAAGTCGAAAGTTATCAATAAAAACTTTTGACTTCCCTGTAGCGGTACTAGGGGCATAAGCTGCCCCACATAATAAGGGTGAGTTGTGGTTTAATACGCTCCGTTATTTTTGGGGATAATAACCACATCAATCGTTTTCAACATGATCCATAAATCGAGCCAAAAATTCCTAAATTTGACGTAATGTAAGTCTATTTGGACTCGTCGGGGGTAGGGAATGTCATTACGTCCCGAAACTTGCCACAATCCAGTTATTCCTGGTCGAATCCTTAAAATATGCTCGATATGGCAACCATATTTTGGTAATTCTTCTGCTACTAGAGGGCGCGGCCCGACAACGCTCATATCTCCTTTTAAAACGTTCCAGAACTGGGGAAATTCGTCCAAGCTAGTAATTCGTAAAAATCTACCAATTTTTGTAATGCGGGGGTCTTGTTTGAGCTTAAAACTGCTCTCAAATTCTTGCCGCAACTGGGGTGATGTTTCCATCATTTGCACTAGAATTTCATCCGCATTGCTCACCATTGTTCGGAATTTAATGCAATTAAACGGCCTGTAGTTTTTACCCACCCGTTCTTGGACATAAAAAATCGGGCCTTCTGAGCTGAAAGCAATTAGCAATGCCAAGATTAAGTAGACGGGGAAGAACAAAATTAACACGAACAGCGAAAACGTGATATCAAACAGTCGCTTGGCAAACTCTCCGTTTAAACCCTGAAAAGACAAACCTTTGGGTTTGACTCTGGGCATTTTTGTTTTTTGACCACGCTTTAAGAAAGTACGCGTAGACGTTCTAGCGTCTTGCCGTAGGCCTCGCTTGCCGGAGAGGAGTGAGCTCTGGGCAGTCATCATACTCCTTAATAATCCACACCACACATAGTCCCAATCTTAAAGCCAAAAGTAGGTGCTTCTGGAGGGAAATTGCCAAAAGCCTACAAAACAATTACAAAAGTCAAGACCTTCCTGGAAGTGATGATCTTTTCTCTTGGCAATTGTTTATCAAGTCCAGATAGCGCTGTGCAAAGATTTGCGGCGAAAACTGGGCGGCGTGCGATCGCAAATATTCAGGATTAATCGAACTTTGATATATTTCAAATTTTTCTACTGCCTCCACTAAAGCTGCTTCTGTTTGCATCTTGAAAAAGATGCCTGTCCCTGTGCCTGTATTTACATTAGAGCGCAAATCTCGCACGGTTTCTAAAGCGCCCCCTGCACCATAAGCAATCACTGGAGTACCACAAGCTTGTGCTTCCACTAAGGCAATGCCAAAATCTTCACAAGCTGCATACACAAATGCCCTAGCTCTGGCCATATATTTTTTTACCACATCATCAGGCTGCCATCCCAGTATTTGGATGTTAGAGTTGGCTATCTCACGAATCTTTTTCATTTCCCCTCCTGTACCAATAATCACCAATGGCCGTTGCAATTGATTGAAAGCTCTGACAATTAGAGATACCTGCTTATAACTCACTAACCGGGAAACTGTCAGGTAAAAATCCTCCTTTTGAGGAAAAAAAGGAAATGCCTCAATATTCACTGGCGGATAAATAACTGTTGCTTCTCGTCGATAGCAGCGCCAAATGCGACGAGCTGTATGGTGCGAATTAGCAATAAAGTAATCAACACGATTTGCGCTCAACACATCCCACTGACGCAAACGATGCAGCAAATATCGAGTTACCCATCCAGCTACACCATTTCCTAGTTTGCTCTGGCGTAGATAATCAAAGGTTAAATCCCAGGCATAGCGCATGGGGCTGTGACAGTAACAAATATGCAACTGTTCTGGAGTAGTCAAGACTCCTTTAGCTACAGCGTGGGATGAAGACAAAATGATGTCATATTGCCGCAAATCTAGTTGTTCAATCGCCAGCGGCAATAAAGGTAGATATTTTTGGACACCATTACGGACATTAGGCAAGTGTTGGAGAAATGTTGTGCCAATCTGACGTTGATATAAATAACTTTCACAGTTGCTGGATTCAAAGTCAATCAGCGCATATAAATCGGCATCAACATGATTCAGAATTTCTTGTACAACTAGTTCTGAACCTCCAGTGGCCTTAGGTGTCAGCCACTCATGAACCAGAGCATATTTCAAGGGCACAGCTAACTTTAATGAGGTAGAAAATACGTAAGACAGTGTGAGGTTAACTGAAAAGTTTCCCTTTGCAATCAACGAACGGGAAGCGCCCCAGGTTAAGCCTAAGACGTAATTCTTTTCCCAGAGGTTCCAGAGGGATGCTGCAACCTGATAACCTCAGATTGGGCATAGGGCATGGAGCATGGATAATTATTATTTTCTTCATCTCCCCCTGCTTCCCCTGCTCCCTAGCCCCTCGTCCTTGGTCTGTTGACAAAAACTGAAAATAGGAATTGGGAATTTATGCGAGTTTTAATTATGGGTGGTACTAGATTCATTGGTGTTTACCTGACGCAACTGCTGGTGGATAAAGGACATGAGGTAGTGCTGTTCAATCGTGGTAATCGTCCTACACCTTCTTTACAGGGGGTAGGACAAATTATAGGCGATCGCACTGACCCTACCCAGCTAAAGGAAAAATTATCTTCAGAAAATTTTGATGCTATTTTCGACAACAATGGACGAGAATTAACAGATACTCAGCCACTCGCAGAAATTTTTCAAGACCGTGTGCAACACTTTATTTACATGAGTTCTGCAGGAGTGTATCTCAAATCTGACCAAATGCCCCACATCGAAGGTGATGCAGTAGATCCTCAAAGTCGCCACAAGGGTAAGCATGAAACAGAAGCTTACTTGAACGAACAAGGCTTGCCTTTTACTTCGATTCGCCCAACGTATATTTACGGGCCGCGTAATTATAATGACTTAGAAAGCTGGTTTTTTGACAGAATTGTACGCGATCGCCCAATTCCTATTCCTGGTAACGGGTTGCATATTACTCAGCTAGGTCACGTCAAAGATTTAGCTAAAGCAATGACTCAAGTTTTAGGCAATCAACAGGCGATCAAACAAATTTACAATATTTCCGGCGATCGCTATGTCACTTTCAATGGTTTAGCTCGTGCTTGTGCTGTAGCTGCTGGCAAATCACCCGATGCTGTAAAAATTGTTAACTACGACCCGAAAAAATTTGATTTTGGTAAACGCAAAGCTTTTCCCATGCGAGTGCAGCATTTCTTTGCCTCGGTGAATAAGGCTCAAATACAATTGAGTTGGCAACCTGAATATGATTTAATTTATGGGCTTAATGATGCATTGGAAAATGATTATTTAACAACTGGGCGGGATAAAGCTGAGGTAGATTTTTCTATGGATGAGGAGATTTTAAAAGCTGTTTAGAGCTGATCTAAATACGAATTATAGCGATCGCCAGGTAGTTTAGGACATAAACTGATCATACGACCCGGACACCAAAGGACTAGGGTCAAATCTGTTCCCTGTCCCCTGTCACCTATCCCCTGCTATAGTTTGGCTCAACGCCCAATTCTCGTAGTTTTGCCGCTAATTCCTCAGCCCGTCGGCTTTCCCGTTCTACTGGAGTAGGAACCCAATTTCCATCTGCATCGTACCAGCGCAACCACAATCGCTCAATCCCTTGGTAAGAACCTTGCCAAAGTCCTAATCCTAGTTGCAGACTGGGCATCCATATTCGTGGTGTAATCAGATTCAAATCACTGTAACGGTCTGCAACTAATTGGAAAGCTTGTAATTTGTCAGTGTAGCGATTAAATACAATGTAGTATGGAACTCGCAAAATTTGTTCATAAACTTCCCATTTCGTTGGGGGCTGATTAACTTCCCGTAGAGTTTGCCCCAAGTCTTCTTTTTCCGTCCCAGGAGACAGCAACTCTACCATAACGAAGGGAGCGACACCTTCTTGCCAAACGACATAACTCAGACGCAAATCTCGTTGTTCATAAAGGCGAGATACACCCACCGCCGCAAACCAGTCTGGGCGTTTATACCACAGTGGGTGGTGAGGGTCATAATAGAGGTTTAAGTCACTGGCAACAAATACCTGCTCTGGTCGATAGTTGGGTGGAAAAAATGTTTCTTCCAGTAAGCGGGGTTGCCAAAGATGAAACTGATCAGGCAAGCCAGGTTCCTCAGGGTTTTCACTGGGAAGATCATACATGGTAGGCAGGGCTTCTTTAGCAGGGCGAGGAGGGTCTGTTTGATACATCAGCGCATTCCTAACGGACTATCTTTAAGTTAGCGGATGAGGGGGAAGGTTTGGAATAGATTAAAAGTCTTAAGAAAAAATCTTTTCTGTTTCCATTTTAATTAAATAGCAATTAATATCGATTAAAAATAATACATTTTAAAACTATGCTCACGGCATTAATTACAGGAGGCGCAGGATTTATCGGCGCTAATTTTATTCTTTTAGCCAGAAATAACCAATGGTTAAATGTAATTAATCTAGACAAGCTGACTTATGCCAGTAACCTACAAAATTTAGCAGAACTTCAAGGTGATACTAACTATCATTTTGTACGAGGAGATATTGGCAATGTCGAGCTAGTAACTTATTTACTAGAACAATATCAACTGGATGCAATTATTAATTTTGCTGCGGAAAGTCATGTTGATCGTTCTATATTAAGTCCGCAAGAGTTTATCCAAACTAATGTTTTAGGAACATTTCAGTTACTAGAAGCAAGCAGACTTTACTGGCAAAAACTCTCATCACAAAGACAACAAAAATTTCGCTTTTTACATGTGTCAACTGATGAAGTTTACGGCTCGCTCAACCCAAAAGATCCAGCCTTCCGAGAAGATACACCCTATGCACCCAATAGTCCTTATGCAGCATCTAAAGCAGCATCTGACCATTTCGTGCGAGCCTACTATCACACCTATGGACTGCCTACTTTAACAACAAATTGCTCCAATAACTACGGCCCCCGCCAGTTTCCAGAAAAACTAATTCCTTTGACTATTCTCAATGCTTTAGATGGTAAACCTTTACCTATATATGGAGATGGACAAAATATCCGAGATTGGCTTTATGTCATCGACCATTGTGAGGCTATCTACTTGGTTCTACAACAGAGCAAAATTGGTGAGACTTATAATATTGGTGGTCTTAATGAACAAGCTAATTTAAATGTTGTAGAAAAAATTTGTGCCATTCTAGATGAGTTGGTTCCTAAATCTGATTTTAGTTACTCTTCTTTGATGACTTTTGTTAAAGATCGTCCTGGTCATGATCGAAGATATGCCATTGACTGTAGTAAAATCAAGCGTGATTTAGGTTGGCAACCTCAAGAAAATTTTGACAGTGGTTTATTGAAGACAGTTAAATGGTATCTTAATAACTTTGATTGGGTAAATCAGGTACGCTCAGGAGCTTACCAAAACTGGCTAAAACAAAACTATGAAAACAGAAAATCTTAGCAGTGCATTATGAAAGGCATTATCTTGGCTGGTGGTTTTGGGACTCGTCTTTATCCATTAACTCATGTTATCAGTAAACAACTGATGCCTGTTTATGACAAGCCGATGATTTACTATCCCTTGTCTGTTTTAATGTTGGCAGGTATTCGGGAAATTTTAATTATTTCTACACCTAATGATTTACTATTATTTCAAAGATTATTAAAAGATGGTAGTCAATGGGGTTTGAAGTTTAGTTATGTTGCCCAACTAAAGCCTGAAGGTTTAGCTCAAGCCTTTATCCTGGGCAAAGATTTTATTGCTAATGAGCCAGTATGCTTAATTTTAGGTGACAATATTTTTTATGGACATGGTTTAACAGAAGTACTAAATCGGGCTGCAAAGTTGAGCGCGGGCGGATTAGTATTTGGCTATCAGGTGAAAGATCCAGGGCAATATGGGGTAATCGAATTTGACGCATACGGATATGTAATTAGTATAGAAGAAAAACCTTTAATTCCTAAATCTAAATACGTGATTCCTGGTATTTACTTTTATGATGCCCAAGTTGTAGACATTGCTGCTAATCTCCAACCTTCTGCTCGCAATGAGCTAGAAATTACCGATTTAAACTTAGTTTATTTGCAGCGTGGTCAATTGCAAGTAGAACTCTTAGGAAGAGGATATGCTTGGTTAGATACTGGTACACACGAATTTCTATATCAAGCAAGTAGCTTTATTCAAACTCTAGAAGAACGGCAAGGTTTAAAAATAGCTTGTATAGAAGAAATTGCTTATCATCAAGGATATATTGATTCTTGCCAACTTCGGTATTTAGCTGAGTCTATGGCTAAGAGTAGCTATGGTCAATATCTAATGACAGTTTTAGAAAATGAGCAAATGTTACCGATAATATCATCGCCAAATATCAAGGAATTATTGACTGTCGAACAATCATCTAATGATAATAGTTTACAGTCTTTATAGATTATCAACAAATAATTATATTTAGCATATAACTTTGTAGTTAAACGGATATTTAAATGAAGATTATACAGACAGAAATCTCTGGTTTACTAGTAATTGAACCGCAAGTTTTTGAAGACGATCGCGGTTTTTTTTATGAAAGTTATAACGAAAGAGTTTTTCTAGAGAAGGTAGGTATTACTGAACATTTTGTCCAAGATAATCACTCCCGTTCTACCAAAAACGTATTACGTGGTTTACACTATCAAATTCAGCAACCTCAAGGAAAATTAATCCGAGTAGTATCAGGTGCAGTCTTTGATGTAGCTGTGGATTTGAGAAAAAAATCCCAGACTTTTGGTCAATGGATGGGTACAAATCTCACCGCTGAAAATAAACGACAATTATGGATACCAACAGGCTTTGCTCATGGTTTTTTAGTGCTTTCAGAATCTGCTGAAGTTTTGTATAAAACGACAAACTATTATGCACCACAGCATGAACGTACTATATTATGGAGCGATCCTCATTTAGCGATCGCCTGGCCAATTCAAACAAAGCCTATACTTTCTACTAAAGATCAAGTTGCCAAGTTGCTACCAGATGCAGAGGTGTTTGCATGAAAATCCTCCTCACAGGTGTCACTGGACAGGTGGGTTGGGAATTGCAACGCACTCTAATGACTGTGGGTGAGGTAATTTCTGTAGGACGCAGCCAGCTAAATTTAGCTCAACCAAACACTATTCGCCACATTATTCGAGAAGTCCAACCAGATTTGATTATTAATCCAGCTGCTTACACAGCGGTAGATCAAGCAGAATCAGAACCAGAATTAGCAATGACGATTAATGGTATTGCTCCTGGTGTCATAGCCGAGGAAGCAAAGCGATTGGGTGCAGCGATGATTCACTATTCCACAGATTATGTCTTTGATGGCGCAAAGACCACACCCTACACAGAATCAGATCAACCTAACCCACAAAACACCTATGGTAAAACAAAACTAGCAGGAGAACAGGCGATCGCATCTGTAGGAGTACCACATTTAATTTTACGTACTAGTTGGGTGTATGGGTTGCGAGGTAAAAATTTTTTACTGACTATGCGAAAGTTGGCTCAGGAAAAAGAAGAAATTAAGGTTGTTAATGACCAAGTTGGCGCACCTACTTGGAGTCGTGTAATTGCTGAAGCTACAGCACAGATTTTATCTCAGGCTCGACAGGATGTATCTGGTTTTCTTGCTCATCAAAGTGGGCTTTATCATTTAACAGCCAGTGGAGAAACTAACTGGTATGGATTTGCCCAAGCAATCTTTACCCATGATGTCCAACATGATCAACGCAAGTTGCAGAGGTTAATAGCAATTAACTCTAAGGACTATTCTACAGCAGCCAGCAGACCAGCATATTCTTTATTAAATAGTCAAAAATTGACTAATGCTTTTGGGCTGATTCTACCAGACTGGAAAAGAAGTTTGGATTTAGTGTTGGCTGTAAACTGTATAGAATCATCTTCCAGATGCTAGTACCTCTGGTAAAATAACTCTAGGAACTCCACAAAAAAGGCAGTGAAGAGTTCCTTAAACAAGTGATCGTGGTCAATCATGCAATAGCAAAGTTCAACTTACTTCATCTCCATCCAATTCTCACCTGCACGCACATCTACTAATAAAGGTACACTCAACTGCACCGCATCTTCCATCACCGATTTAATTTGCGGTTGTAATTCTTCCCACTCTTGAGGAGGGACTTCAAATACTAATTCATCGTGAACTTGTAATAATAGACGCGCCTGATATTTTTGTAAAATTTCATGCAATCTCACCATTGCAATTTTGATAATATCAGCACTAGAACCTTGAATTGGTGCATTGGCAGCAGAGCGCAGTAACCCGGCATCGTAAACACCTAAATTCTTCAATTTACTCAGGTCAATATCTTCTGGATTACTACCTTTTAGTTTGCGTAAACCATTATTAGTAAACTCAAAATAACGACGACGACCAAGAATAGTTTCTACATAACCTTGAGCGATCGCTTCTTTTTTCATTCGCTCCAAATATGTAAATACTTGTGCATAGCGTTCGTTAAATCGCTTAATAAATTCGTTAGCAATGCCTTTATCTATACCAGTTGAACGTGAAAATCTCAGAGAACCCATGCCATAAATCACACCAAAATTGATCGTCTTGGCTAACCTGCGTTCATCTGATGTAATATCTGATTTTTCAAATACCAATCTTGCTGTTACTGTATGAATATCTTCATTTTGCTGATATGCTTGCACCAATAATGGTTCTTGACTTAAATGAGCCAAAATTCTTAACTCGATTTGTGAGTAATCAGCAGCCACCATTAACCAGCCTGGTTCCGGCAAAAATGCCTTGCGAATTTGACGACTAAAAGCTGTACGAATGGGGATGTTTTGTAAATTTGGATTAGAAGAAGATAACCTACCAGTTGATGTTGCAGCTTGATTAAAGTCAGTATGTATACGCTGTGTATCTGGACGCAGTAATGCTGGTAGAGCATCCACATAAGTAGACTTTAATTTAGATAGAGTGCGGTGTTCAATAATAGCATCGACAAATCCAGTTGTATCGACTTCTTGGAGCTTTTCTAATGTTGCTGCATCTGTCGAGTAACCTGTTTGAATTTTACGAGAATACTTGGTACTTAATCCCAATTTTTCAAATAATATCTGGCTTAATTGTTTAGGAGAACCTAAGTTAAACTTTTCTCCAGCTATTTTAGTCGCTTGTGCTTCTAAGCGTGCTAAATCTGTTTCTAACTGTTGTGATAGTTCTTGCAAATAAGCAGAATTAATGCGGACACCTGTATATTCCATTTCTGCTAAAACTACTTCTAGTGGCTGTTCTACTTCCACTAAAAGCTGTTCTAAAGCGGGAATTTGTTTTAATTCCTCACGCAATTTAGGTACTAATCCAAATGTAGAATAGGCATCCATCCCGCAGTAATCCGCTACAGATGCAATTTCGATATCAGCAATGGTTTTTCCTTTGGGAACTAAATCTAAATAACTTTTCGCTGACAAGCCCAAATATCGCAATGACAAATCACTTAAGTTATGGCTAGAATCTGGATTTAGTAGGTAACTAGCTAGCATGGAATCAAATACTACTCCCGCCAACTTAATTCCTTGACAACGGAAAACTAAGCGATCAAATTTTCCATTTTGGAATGCTTTGGGATAATCAGCACTTTCCAGAATCGGACGTAGTGCTTCTAATGTTAAATCTTTATTTAAATTTGCCCCTGTTTTGTGACCAACGGGAATGTATGCAACTTCATCGGGTTGAGTTCCCCAGCAGCAACCTATTCCTACTAAGTCAGCATCTCGTGGTTCTAAATCGCTAGTTTCAGTGTCCCAAGCAACGGGTATGGCTGGATTGGTAAATGTGTGCAATAAATTCACCAATTCGGTGAGTTGAGCTTCAGTGTTGATGATGCGTGGTTGAATTGGCGATGCGGTTTGCTGTTGTACCGCTGCTTGTGTATCAGCAAAACTGAAAAATGAAATATCTGCGTCTTCAAATTCAGTATTTATATCAGTTGATTCTGATGTTGGTGCTTCTACAACTTTGCCGCCAAAACGTTGCTGAAGTTCGTTAATTTGACTTATGAAACGATTAAATTCTAACTTTTCTAAAATTGGTACTAGGACACTTTGATCAAATCCTGTGAGTTTGCAAGCTTCTAAATCAAGTTCTAAAGGAACATCTAAAACTATTCTGGCTAAATATTGAGATCTATCGGCATCTTCTTTACCTTCGATTAGTTTTTTATGAGTTGCTCCTTTAATTTCATCTAGCGCCGCATAAATCTGCTCAAGAGAATTATAGGTACTAAGTAGCTGCACTGCTGTTTTTTCACCAATACCCTTGACACCAGGAATATTATCTGATTTGTCGCCACAGAGAGCTTTAAAATCAACAATTTGCGTAGGTAGTACACCCAATTTTTCTTTAACTTGTTCTGTGCTAAATTCAGTGATGCTATTTGTAGAGCGCTTGAGAGCATCGGGACTAAAATTTAAAACAGTGATTTGTTTATCTGGATCAATCAGTTGAAATAAATCGCGATCGCCTGTAAGAATTTTCACTTTATACCCAGCCGCAGTTGCTCTTTGGGCTAAGGTTCCTAAAACGTCATCTGCTTCGTAACCAGGAGCCGTGAGAACTGGTAAATTAAAGCCAGTCAGTAGCTCTTGCAGATTTTTTAAATCAGGAACAAAATCTTCTGGTGTTCCTGGACGATCGGCTTTATAAGTATCATCGGCTTCATGGCGAAAAGTTGGCAAACCCAAATCAAAAGCTACAGCCATTGCTTGGGGCTGTTGTGTCGCCATGACTTCCAGCAGACATTTGAGAAAGCCAAAACAGACACTAGTAGGAGTCCCCGCCTTGGTGCGTAGTCCACCATCTCGCCCTTTGGCAAAAGCGAAGTACGAACGAAAAGCGAGGGAGTGTCCATCTACTAAGATGAACGTGGGGCGGGTTGCGGTGACAGCAGAAGTTTGAGACATAGCCATATTGTAGCCACTTACTTCTGCCGCGGGAATAGCCTTTGAGCTAAAAATATGTTAAAGCTGTTGTTTTTAACTCAACGCTAAAAAACATCTTTGATTATGCAGTTTTATTTTTGCATTGTTGTCTGCCGATCATGCCTAGTATAGCCAAAGCACCCAAGCCAGCAATGTTGCCAGGTTCCGGCACGGTCTCTAATTGTAAATTTACACCATCACCAGTATTACTAAAGTGACTATCATTGTAGCCGTATTTCTTACCAGGATTACCTAATTGAACTACAAATGATTGCACATCATGGATCATCAGTGATTGCAAATTACCGTCTTTTTGACCCATGAGTAATTCTTGAATTGAAACCGTTTTGCCTGCACCGTTGGTGTAACTTAAAATTCCCGTGTAATTTGAGTCTTCAACATCAAAGAAATTCAGCTTTAGCCCTGTCAATGGATTTTTAAAATCAAATTTAAACTTACCAACTTCCAAAGCTCCTTTTTCAACAGGCTTTCCAGGGGTAGTTGTTGTTTGAGTAATTGTCTTAGTAGTAATATCTTGTACTAATTTGGTTACACCTTTAACCTTAATTTCCTTAGTAACTGTGGTGGTTTCAATAGTAATGTTCTTGACTATCTTTTTTCCATCAGAACTTGTAGTCGTTTCTGTTTTAGGAGGTGTTGTCATAGTCACTGTCCCAATACTGGCTCCTGCGGGAGCATCAACAGTTTGTTTAGAAGTAGAGGATTTAGGCGAGTCCTTTTTTTCGGTAGGAGCGCTATAAGCTACCGGACGAAACCAATATTCTCCTAAACCAGGATTAGTGCCTGCATCCTGTGTCAGAAACTGAATACCAAATGCCGAGTAATCGTTAGCTGTATCTTTTTTATCGACAAACAGACGGCTAGCCGAAAACTGTGGATCATAGTTCAAGCTGGTTACGGTATAACCGTTTTTGCCAGAACTAGTATCTATACATTGAGGATTTGTATTGCTGAGGCATTCTAAGTTTGTAAGTTTAATTTCTCCTTCTTGCTGGGGAATTAAATTAGCTGCATGAGCAGCAGATGTAATAGATAAAAAGCTTATACTAATTGTAGATACAGTTATAAGTTTGGATAAAATCTTTAATCTTGGCATAACTTTGTGTCTTTCCTGGAGATCGCTTGTGAATCATATTCGTTCCAACGTTGCTAATCTATACTTTAACCACTATTTAAAACAAGATCAAAAGCATGACTTAAATAACTCTTTAAAAAATATAGTTTTATATTCTTTTCTTATATAAAATACTTTGACTTAAACTATTTTAAACCAAGTAAAATTGCAGATGTATATTTGGAATTTATTTGTAAGTTATTGAGATACTTTCAAAAAATAGTATGTTTACATATTTTCTGCTCTATTAATGCAAATCTATCGATCCATTTATCTAAGTTAAATTACTGTTTTATCAAATCCAAGTTGTAAATAAAGATAAAGTGTATATAATTGCCTCCATAGCCACGCAAAAATTACTTACAGGACTTACGCATGGGTAACGGAAAACAAACCACAGAGGACGCAGAGGACACGGATAAATAAAAGTTTGAGAGATTTTTTGCGTAAGTCCTAATTTTATGTTGTGTAGCAATACCTTCGCCAATTTACGAGGGTGAGATGATGATGCTTTAACCATTAACTCCCATTTCTTTGAGGGTTGGCAAAAACAATCAGTCCTAAAAATTCCTTTAAGGTTTCCTACAAGGGTTTTTTAACGTATTGACAGCAGGATAAGGGTTTCAGATGAAAAACCACCTTTTCATCGAAACGCTTATGTATGCTTAATTTTGCCACTTTTGCCAAAATTTATCTAGGCTCTTATTTTGGCAAAGGTATTGGTGTAGCAAACTATATTAAAATGACTGAATTATTAGCTACCATTGTGTGGGTTTTACTACTGGTGGGGTCTTAATATCTGTGTGGTGTAAATGTACCGTTATTGCTTCTGTTAGTCTCAGTATGGCTTTATTGATTACTGGCTGTGTTGAAAATAAAGCTTCCCAGTGTCAGCGACTGATTCAGGTGGTGGACGCAGGAGATTCTCTGATTGATCAAAAAAAAGGACAGCAGGTGATCACAAGTTTTCAACTGTCTAAAGATTTGGAGGCTATCACCACATCTTTAGAGGAACTGAATTTGGTAGATCCCAACCTGAAAGAACTACAAAGCAATTTTACCAAGGTGTTCGAGAATCTCAGTCAAGCGATCGCCAAGGCTTCTAAGGCTCTTGGTACAGCTAAAACAGCCGAGGCTTCGTCATCTGGAAGAGAACAATTACAAAAGGCTAGAACAGAAATTGATACGGCGCTAACAGCAGCTAAAACTGCTGGTAAGGAGTCGGATGCATTAATTAATGAACTAAATAAGTACTGTTCTCAACCATAATTTATTTAGTTAAGCGACATTATTAGCGATGGCGCTTCAGCAAGTAAAATTGAGGTACAGCTAGTAGTGCGTCAAAGATTAACCAAAAGTAGGCGATCGCGTTATTTTGAAAAATGAACTTTCAGAATATCTCGAAAAATGACTTTATAAATGCTTATTGCTACCCACAAAGAGAAATTGCGCTCAACCCACAATAATCGATTTCGCCACCAAAAATACTGATAATGAGGGGCTTTATCTCCACCACTAAAACTTGCCGAAATTTTATGCCATACCTTGGATTCAGGAACTAAAATACATTTATATCCTGCCCGTTTAGCTCGATAACACCAGTCCGTTTCTTCCCACATTAAAAAATATTTTGGCTCAAGCATTCCTATTTTTTTGACTACTTCTGCTTTGATCAGTAATGCACAGCCACAGATATAGTCTGTTTCGCTAATTTCTGTCCAGTTAGTCTCATTATCTAGCTTTCCCAGCCCTATATGCTTAAAAATTGCTTGCTCAGGTAGCCACTGCGCCCCAGCAAACCAAATTTTTTCGGGTTGACTGTAGTAGTATATTTTTGACCCCAGTATCCCCGCCTCTGGATATTTTTCATGAGCATGGATAAATGCCCAAAGGATTTGTGAATCAACTACGGTATCATTATTCAATAAAAATATATAATCTGCTTCTTGAGAGATGGCATAATCGATACCGACATTATTACCAGCAGCAAACCCAAGATTAGCATTATTTTCAATAACTAATACTTGAGGAAATTTTTCCTTAATGGTGACAACCGAATCATCTACTGAGCCATTATCTAATAATATGATTTGATAATTGGGGTAATCAATTTTTTGCACTGACTTTAGACATTCAATTGTATCTGCTTTGCCATTCCAATTGAGAACTAGGATAAAAATTTGCGGAATTGTCTTATCCATGACTGCTATTTAATAATTTTTTGTATTTATATAAAAGTGATTTTTAACCACGCACTTGTCGGAGTGTTTTAAAAGCCTGAACTCGTAATTTACTTGGTAAAAGCGATAACCCTAAACCAGTCCAAGCTTTAGTAGTTGAAAAAGATTTACCTGCTAAAACTAACTTTCTTCCTTGGGAAACTTCGCCTTTTTCAATTAAGCGCAATCCTAATAATAGTTGCGTTTCCAGCAGGCGATTATGACGAATTTTTTCCAATTTATCGGAATCGAATTGATAACTTTCTAAATACTGAATTTTATCAGACAAATAAGGAATAGCGCGATTAATACCTTGTTGTTCTGCATGATAACGATATTCCATTAGTAATTCTGGTAAGTAATAGCCTTTTTTACCAGCTAAAGCTAACCGCACAAATAAATCATTATCCTCACAGTTTTGCAGATTGGGCAACATAAATCCCAATTCTTGTAAGGTTTGACGACAAAATAAAGTTGCCCCAACTTGGAAACTTTGTTGAATAAAAACAACCTCTAACAAATTCTGGACAATACCACCTGCTAAATTGCTTCTACCCCATCTACGAGAATTTTCCTGAGTTTTATCCTCATCTCGCACATTGTTAATATCAATTATCCAATGATCTGTGCCAACAAAATCAATGCTAGAGTTTTGATCGAGAATGGCTGTAGTTCGGGCTAAAAAATCGGGTGTGAGTCGGTCATCATCATCAAACTTCATAAAATATTCACTACTGGCTGCATCAAAACCAGAACGCATATTATTACTTTTACCAATATTTTGTGTGTGGCAAATATATTTAATCCGGTTATCTGTATACTGTGACATCAATTCAGGGGTTCCATCACTAGAACCATCATCACAGACAAGTAATTCAAAATCTTGCTCAGATTGCTTCAGGACACTTTCAATAGCATAAGGCAGAAGATGAACACGATTAAAAGTAGGAATACAAACACTAACTTTAGGCATATTTTTATGATAAAATTTAGAATAAAATTCTTTGCAGTTTTTTCCTAGTCTTGCTAAATAATTGATTAGTTTTAGAAATCATATTCGGTGGTTTTAATTGTTTTGGTCTTTGTTCTGGTTGTTTAAGAAAACGATAGTATAAAAACTCTTCTCGATAACAAATATTGATATCTTCTCCTTGACATAAACGAACAAAATCTCCTGGAGAATAACTCATATAATGAATGCGATGGATGGGCTTTAATCCTTTTTGATCATAAAGAACATTATTAAGATTGATGAAGATATCAGCATTAGCACAATTGCCCGTTCTATCTTGATTATCCGGGCTGAGTGTAAAGTTAAATAATGAGCGATCGCGCCCCAAGGTCATATAATTAAACAAAAAAGCATCATCCCACCATCCAGTTCCATTAATCCATTCAACTTCTCTTTGAGCAATTAGCCGTTGCTTCATGACTGCGATTTCTTGGGCAGTAAATAATCCTCGCTTAGAACCAAAAAAGCTAGAGCAATGCAACCTAGGACGAATATCTGCTTCCGTATACATTCCAGATGCTTCTATAATTGCAATATCTAATGCAGCTACAGAACGAGGTTTAATATGTTCCCAATCATCAAAAATAAAATCGTAATTTTCTAACTTTTCGATCACATCATTAACCGACTTCATTACCAAGCTGTCACAGTCATAAAATACAAACTGATCAAAAATACCATCAAAGGTTACAAACTTTCTTTGTAAATGACTTTTATACCAATTAGGACGCGAAGATTTACTCCACATTTCTCTAGGATGAGCTGCCCAAACTTGATGAGCAAATTCTTCCCAATATTGAATGACTTCCCAATTATCATAAAGTATGACATTATTGCGAGAGTTAATTTCTTGCTTGACCAGATTCAGTCGCTGATCATAGGGAATAATACAAATAGGAATATTTGGGCTAACATTCACCTCAATGCTGTTGAGTAATGCGACTAACTGATCGTAAACAACATCATTAGCGAGGGTGTAAACACCGAAAGATTCCATTTTCACAAATCCTTTATGTTTGTGTTTGAAAAGTTTTTTTAAGAAATATATAGACAGATTAATGATGGCATAATCTGTGGCAAGTGTCATCTCAAAACTATATGTATCATCATTTTGTTTAGTGTTATTCCCGATATCGTCTGTATGAATATTTTAATGTTATCTTCTACCTTTCCCTATCCACCAACGCGAGGGGGAACTCAAGTCAGGACGTTTAATTTACTCAAGTATCTGAGTCAAAGTCATGTTATTACCCTTGTAACTCAACATGAAAGCGATGTTACAGAAACAGAAATCTCAGGATTAAGGGATTGTGTAGATCAACTAGTCGTGTTTGAACGTCCTTCCGATTCTTCAGTCTCCACAGGAATACTGAAGAAAATACAGCGTTTTAATACATTCTTACAACAAGGTACACCACCAAGTGTACTGAATCGCTATTCAGTTGAGATGCAAGAGTGGGTTAATAGCTTTGTCCAGGCGAGAAAATGTGATGTGATTACCTGCGAACATAGCGTGAATGAGATTTATGTACAAGCGCATTTCCAAAAGCAATTAAAAACCGTAGTTAATATTCATAGTTCTGTCTACAGCACTTGTCGTAATCAGCTAGCAACTGGTATTTCTGAAAATACATTGCGAGATCAGATTAATTTACCGCTTTTGCGTCGTTATGAGCAAAATTATTGCTCTAAATTTTCGGAAATTGTAGTGACAACACAAGAAGATAAAATTCAACTGCAAGCATTTAGTCCTAGCAGTGAAATTACAGTTATTCCTAATGGTGTAGATTTAGTTTCATTTCCCAACCGTACTATTGATCCGGGGGGGAATCGCTTAGTTTTTATCGGGGCTATGGATAATTTAGCAAATATTGATGCCGTCTGTTTTTTTAGCAACCAAGTCTTACCAGAAATCCAAAAAATATATCCTGATACAACTTTTGATATTGTCGGTTCTCGTCCTGCACCCGAAGTTTTAGCATTGCAACACCAACCTGGAATTAATGTGACTGGTAAAGTGCCTTCAATGGTACAGTACTTGCACCGAGCAACCATCTGTGTTGTACCGATGCGAACAGGGTTTGGGATTAAAAATAAAACTCTAGAAGCAATGGCCGCTGGTGTACCAGTAGTAGCAAGCGATCGCGGTTTAGAAGGACTAGCCGTAGATTGTAATAATACATCATTACGAGCATTACGAGCAAATGAGCCAGCAGAGTACATTACCGCTATTAGTCAACTATTTGATAACCCACAACTGCGTTCTGAATTATCTCACAATGCTAGACAACTTGTAGAAACAGAATTTACTTGGGATATTGCTGGAAAACGTTATGAACAAGTTTGTCTTGGAGAAAGTAATTAGGCAAAACTAAATACATTCATGGGGATTGGGCATAGAGTATGAAAATGGGAGCATCCACTTTTGTCAGAAACACCAGGCGATTGGAAATCGCGGCTACACAAACAAAGTCCCTCCGGGTGACGCTCTCTACCAGACGCTGCGCGTAGCTCGCTAACGCCAGTCGCCTGGGTCGGGCTAACCTTCTCGCAGCGCTGGTCTCACCGCCTACGCGGACTATCTTAAAACCCGCGCAGGCGGGTTTAGTTTGTATAGCCCCAGACTGAAGTCTGTTCGCGCAGCGTGCGCCTTAGCGCAGGGCTATTTGCCGAAAGTGGATGCTCCAATGAAAATTCTTGGTGTCCAGATTCCCGACTTCTTTGAGAAGTTGGGGATCTAAGAAAAAGGGAGTGATGTGTTTGATGGTCACCAAATCCATCACTCCTGATACATTGTGCGTTGATAAGCTGTTATGCTTGAGTTACATTACAACAAATTAATACTTAACTTGTCCTCTCACTAAAGATACTAATTTTTGTTAAATAATTTCGTAGTGATTTACACATTCATTTATTGTTGTTCTTACTTATAGATAGTTAATTAAATAGTAGCTGTTAGTATAGAACGTAGAAAACGGCATGAATATTGCTTGTATTATCAGCTTTTTTAACCTTTCTCAATTGGGAAATCAACAAAAATATTGCTTACTTAAATTAATGAGCAGATACCAGATACATTTTATTCAGAAACTCAAGAGCGATCGCTAAGCTGACTAAATTTTACATTTCTATTTCTTTAAAAATATTCCTTGAGATCGGTGCATTTTACTACTATAGGTAGAAGTGTTGTCTAGTAAAAATGCTTTAACTTAAAATTAATTTAGTTGGGTTAAGTTCTATTTATCAAAAGACTCAGTAATTAGAAAAATACCCAAAAAAATATATATTATATATATTTCGAGAGTTCTGTTGGGCAGCAATTGCAGCTTACTAAAAGTTTCATCACATGGCAGCCTCAGGTGTTAAGCAAATCTTCTGGAGATTGACATATTGTAATTTTCTTGCTCAATCTCTGCAAGCTAGTAATGGCAATTTAAGGTGAATATACAACAGTTTATCCAGCGCACAGAAGCATTACATAGAAGTTTGGCAGACTTATACCAAACAGCTAGCGTCTTACCTTGGATTCCGCCGGATATGCTACCACAAGCTTTTAAAGAACTATATAGCACCTCAAAGATAGTACAGTTAGCGGCCGAGGAACTTTATCAGCAAAACGAAGAACTTATACAAACACGAAATCTGCTAGAAACAGAACGCCAGTATTATCAAGATTTGTTCGAGTTTGCCCCAGATGGCTATTTAGTTACAAATGCGGAAGGGATGATCCGAGAAGTTAATCTTAGCGCAGCTAAGTTGCTTAACATTTCAAGGCAGTCTCTAATAGGCAAACCAATGAGCAATTTCGTCCTTTTCCAAGAACGACATTGTTTTCGTAGTGAACTTAATCAGTTATCGCAATCTGACAGAATCCGAGAGTTAGTAGTACGTTTTCGGACAAGACATGGCAATTTTTTCACCGCAGCTTTAACAGTAACAGCAGTTCGCAATCAACATGGTAGAGTCAGTTCTCTTTGCTGGCTGCTACGTAATATTGAGGAACGTCAGCAAACAGAAGGACTAGTCAAGAATGACATAGATCTCAGTCAAGATCGTCCTCTATATAAATATTCTAAAGGAGAAACTATTCCCCTGAACCCTTTAATAATTTGGTACGTTCATCAGGGGTTAGTTAAACTCAGTACCTTTTTTGAAACAGGCGAAGAAGCGTTAATCGGATTGGCTAAAACGCAAATGGTTTTTGGTTCTAATATGACTTCTTTACCAATTTACCAAGCCACAGCTTTGACGGATGTCGAGTTAGTCTCGATTTATGTAGCAGAAATAGCTGTGAATCCGATATTAAGTCACATTTTATTACCGAAAATCAATCAGCGGTTACAGCAAACTGAATCTTTTTTAGTCATTTCTCGCAGACTACGGGTTGAAGATCGTTTACATCATTTCTTAGAGCTTTTAAAACGAGAAATAGGTGAGCCTGTGATAGGTGGAACTCGCTTCAGTGTTCGCTTAACTCATGAAGATATTGCTAGTGCTTGTTGCACTACTAGAGTGACAATTACACGATTGATGGGTAAACTACAACAACAAGGTTTAATTAGTTTTGACGCAAAAAAACACATAATCTTTAAAGACTGAATTATGCTGCGATCGCTCTGGTTAAGCTTCATTGCCAAATAGTGTAACTTGTACCACGCACGATACTTTAATTGTACTGGTGATTTCAACTGGTGAATAACTGCGGATGGTTGCATTTTGATTTTTGCACCGCGATAGCAGCCAATATATGAGCTTGCAGCAGCTTTAACATCTGTAGAGTTCAATTCGTAACTAGCAGCCTGATAAGTTAGTTGTATAATTTTGCCTTCCTTTTAGGGAATGTCTAATCTTGACATTCTTAGTTATAGGTTAAAGGCAAATAAGAGTCGATACAGAAAAGTTAAGGATTTCTCTAAACTTAACTTTTAATCATAAATCAATTATTTAGCTGAATAACACATAGTTTTTATACATTGATATCAGCTAATTTAGTAAAATAACCTCAAAGCTTTTAAATGCAATAAATAATATGGTAGTATATTGTAAATACTGCAATAATCAAACGTTAACTTATTTAAGAACTAGCACTAATACCTCAAGATTTGAGCTTAACATTCACCTGTACTCATATTAAATCACAGGTGCGATCGCTCAAAATTGTATTTATAAACCAGAACAGCCCACCTAATCATACATGGCTAAAAATTTTGTTAACTAACTTAGCAGTAGAAATTCTTATAATAAGCACTTGGAAAGAGAAAAACGTTTTATTTGCTAAATATTTCCATGAGCATCCGTAACATTTCTACTACCCCCTTCCTTGATCAGAAGCCTGGTACTTCTGGGCTACGAAAAGCAGTCACCGTTTTTCAACAGCCCCATTACCTGGAAAACTTTGTTCAATCCATCTTCGATACTGTAGGAGATTTGCGAGGACAAACCTTAATCTTGGGTGGTGATGGTCGCTACTATAATCGGCCAGCGATTCAAATCATCTTGAAAATGGCCGCTGCTAACGGTGTTGCACGTGTAAAAGTCGGTCGTGGTGGCATCTTGTCTACCCCAGCAACTTCCTGTGTGATTCGCAAGTACAACGCTCTTGGCGGCATAATTCTATCTGCTAGTCACAATCCCGGCGGGCCAGAAGGAGATTTTGGTGTTAAGTATAACAGCAGTAATGGTGGCCCTGCACCAGAAAAAATGACGGCAGCAATTTTTGCTCGTAGCAAATTAATAGACCATTATAAAATTTTGGCAGCGCCTGATGTGAATCTGGATACATTAGGTGAGTCTCAGTTGGCAGATATGGTGGTCGAAGTCATTGACTCAGTGCAAGACTACGAAAAACTCATGGAGTCGCTATTCGACTTTGGGCAAATTCGAGAACTGCTGACTGGGGGGAATTTTCGGATGTGCATGGACTCTATGCACGCTGTGACTGGGCCTTATGCTTTGAATTTATTTGAGCAAACACTAGGCGCACCTGAAGGCACGGTAATCAATGGTATTCCTTTAGAAGACTTTGGTGGTGGACACCCTGATCCAAATTTAGTCTATGCTCATGAACTGGTAGAAATACTTTTTGGGGAAAATGCTCCCGACTTTGGCGCGGCTTCTGATGGCGATGGCGATCGCAATATGATTTTAGGACGCAAATTCTTTGTAACACCAAGTGATAGTTTAGCAGTCTTAACAGCTAATGCTACCTTAGTTCCTGGTTATGCTGATGGTTTAGTAGGAGTAGCGCGTTCTATGCCTACTAGTCAAGCAGCTGACCGAGTAGCAGCGGATTTGGGTATCGATTGCTATGAAACGCCAACAGGTTGGAAGTTCTTCGGTAATTTGTTAGATGCAGGTAAAGCTACTCTTTGTGGAGAGGAAAGCTTTGGTAGTGGTTCTAACCATATTCGTGAAAAAGACGGACTGTGGGCGGTGTTATTTTGGCTGAACATCTTAGCAGTCAAACAACAACCCGTTGAACAAGTCTTAAAGGAACATTGGCAAAAATACGGCCGCAATTACTATTCTCGCCATGATTACGAAGCTATAAATAGCGATCGCGCTCATCAATTAATGGCTAAACTTCATGCTCAAATTCCCAATCTTAAGGGGAAAAAATTTGGTAATTACGAAGTCAAATACAGCGATGACTTTAGCTATACCGACCTCGTTGATGGTAGCATCAGCGAAAATCAGGGCATCCGCATTGGATTTACCGATGGTTCTCGTATTGTCTACCGTCTCTCTGGAACTGGAACTCAAGGTGCGACATTGCGAATTTATTTGGAAAGCTATGAACCTGATAGTAGTAAGCATAATCTTGATCCGCAACAAAACCTTGCAGATTTAATTGCGATCGCCAATGAAGTTGCTCAAGTTCGCACGTTTACAAACATGGAAAAACCTACTGTAATCACTTAAGAAGGATTAGATATTTAGGATTGAGAAAGTCTCTAATTCTCCATCACGATTTTTTGGTTTACACCTAATTAAGGTTAAAGAGGAAGAGGTTGGTTTTGCTAACTTCTTTCTTTTTTTTGTTAAGTATTTCTTGAAGATCTTTAGATTACTAAAAGCCTACACTTACTGCCAAGCAGAAGTTTAGGTCGTCTACGACGGCTATTTGCCATGCAGTTCAATTATTCTGCCATTTGTGGGCTGAACTGGACGGGCATTTACCTGATATACTTTTTGAAAAGTACTAATCTCTTGTTCTGAAACTGTAATCGGTTCTGCTAAAATATTCCATTTTACGCTTTCACTACAGGGTGGCGTTGTGAGTGAGCCAGGGTAGCTGAAGTATGCTTTACTTTTAGGCAATAAATCAGCAGCGTTGATGGTTTGACCACTGACAGTATTTGTTGTTCCTGTAGAGGGAATACGTTGCCAAATTTGATCAATTACAGGATTTACAGTTCCTTCTTTCATCATGATTCCAATAACTGATAGTTGACCTGCTGCATTGCGGTGTACTAGGTGCAGTTCCATAGCCGAGGCTTTGCCCTCAATAGTATGTTCACTTGGGGTATGAAAATGAAACTGGAGAAGTGCATATTCTTTGCCATTTATAGTAACGCTGCTTCCTGGTGCGTAATTGACTTGAACGGTGTGACCATTGTTCACAATGGTTAAAGGTGTAGGCTTGTAGTTAAAGACTATCTGTGCAGAATTTCCTTTGACAGCATCAACAATATTAATGGGTGACTGATCTCTACCTGATTCGCATAGTGCAAAGTTATCATCAAGTTCGCCCCATTGAGTTGGATTTGCTGCACCACCATAGCTCCAATTTGCTATTTTTTCTCTAGCGAAACTTTGTACAGATGGTACAGAACTAAAAATTATGGCAGATGCCAAAACTAAAAATATGTTTTTTTGCCATTGTGGTCCAAGATTCATTGAAGTCTTTATCCTTTTACAAATATGGGAACACAAACGATACTACCCTTTTATGAATATTAAAAAATAATTTATTTAGACACAAAATAATCTTGATTGATATGTATTTCATATAAGATTAATTAGGTTTTGTGTGGCATAAATTTTACTTATGAAATGGTGCATTGCAGTTTACGGCAACTACGGAACTCGGACATCCAAATCAAGTGAATAGCGTCAGCTTCAGTCCCGACGACAAACTTTTGCTAAGTGGTGGTAAAGATGCTGGGGTAATGCTGTGGAATTTAGATTTAGATGATTTGATGCTGCAAGGATGCTCAAGAGTAACAGATTATCTGCAAAACAATGTAAATATTAATCAAGGCGATCGCTCGATCTGCAATCTAAGTAAGATCCCCGACTTCTTTGAAAAGTCGGGGATCTTAGCCTATCATTTTCATAAAATATGCATATAGATAGATGAAAAAATTAAGCTATTCGTAGTAACATTATATACAAAATCAAAAGTAGATTGAGAATTAATTCAGTAAATAATACTGAAAATTACTACCTTAGTTAGATAGAGGCGGTTACAAAAACCTCAATGTTAAAAGTCAACCGCTTGCGATCGCAAGACTTACATAACTTACTAGTGGTACAAGTCGCCAGTGTGATCGCAATTTTAGTTGGCGGCTTGATACTGCTAGGTCGATATTTCGGTCTGGAATTTCCCCCAGCAGGTTTTTTTGGTAGTTCGGTGATGATGAAGGCAAATACAGCCTTGTGTTTTCTCTTGTCTGGCATTTCACTGTGGCTATTATTGAGAGTTAAGGAGTTATTAAATTCTCAGTCTGAAAAGACAAAAGACCAAAGACACTCTTCTGACCGTCGCGCTCTCTATGTAAAGCTTTCTAGGATTTTGGCCGCAGTTGTTGGCTTGATTGCTTTGCTGACGATAGTGCAGTATCTGTTCGGGCTATTGTGGGATTTGCGAACGGCTGTGATGGCATTTCGTCCAGAAGTGATGGGGTTGAACACCGCCTTAAACTTTATACTAATCAGCAGATCTTTAGAGCTTCAACTTCGACCTAAAAACCACCGTAGCTATTGGTATGCTCAGATTTTTACTGCGATCGCTACGGTAATTTCTTTACAGGCGATCGTTGGCTATGCCTACAAAGTACAAGTCCTCTACGGCATTATTCCTTACACCAGATCAATGGAATTATACACGGCATTGACATTCATTGTGCTTTGTGTTGGTCTTCTGTGGGTACATACCGATCAGGGATTCATGCGGGTAATTATGAGCGATACCTACGGCGGCTTATTGGCGCGTCGTTTATTAATTGCTGCGATCGCAGTTCCTTTTTTATTAGGGTGGTTAATTGTAGCAGGTCAACAAGCAGGACATTACGGCCCAGCTTTCGCAGTATCAATATTCGCTATAGTCTTAATTGTAATTTTCGTGATTTTGGTGTGGCAAAGTGCAGCAGTTATTGAACGCCTTTGTCGCCAAAATGATCAGACTCAAAACGAACTTAAAGCTTACGAAGAAAAACTCAGAAGTTTTGTAGATTCTAACGTCATTGGCATTTTATTTGGTGATGTCTACGGCGGTATTCAACAAGTAAACGACGAATTTTTGGCGATGATTGGTTACACCCGCGAAGATCTACTAACAGGCAGATTAAGTTGGAGCAATATTACGCCACCAGAACATTTACATTTAGATGCACAAAGGATTTTAGAAGCAAAAGCAAGTACCAAAGGCACTTGTACACCTTACGAAAAAGAATACATTCGCCAAGATGGTAGCCGCATCCCAGTATTAGTTGGTTATGTACTACTGGGAGAAAAAAGGGAAGAATCAGTTGCTTTTATTCTCGATTTGAGTGAACGCAGACAAGCAACAGAACAAATACTACAGCTCAATAAAGATCTACAGCGTCGTGTCACTGAGTTTCAAACCTTATTAGAAGTGATCCCAATTGGCATTGGTATTGCTGAAGATCCAGAATGCCAAACTATCAAAGTTAATCCAGCTTTAGCCGATTTGTTGGGAATCTCGCCAGATATCAATACTTCCCTCAGCGCTCTCAGTCACAAAAGACCGACAAGCTTTAAAGTCTACCGCGAGGGTAGAGAACTGTCAGCAGAAGAACTCCCCATGCAGTACTCTGCTGCTCATGGTGTCGAATTCCTTAATTACGAACTTGATGTGATCCATGAGAATGGTCAAGTTGTGAATTTGTTAGAGTACGTTGCACCACTGTTTGATGAAGAAGGCAATACCAGAGGAGCAGTTGGGGCATTTTTGGATATTACAGAACGCAAGCAAGTAGAGGCTACACTCCGAAACCAGCATAAATGGTTGGAAGATGTGCTAAACCTGATGCCAATACCATTACTATTTATTGAACCAGGAACGGCACGGGTAACATTTGCCAATCGAGCTGCTGATGAAGTAGCCGGGGGTAAATTTCCTCAAAATATACCAGCCGAAGAGTATCATACAGCTTATTACTGCACAGATGCAGCAGGCGTTCGCATCCTCAACGACCAAATGCCTGGAGTCAGGGTTGCCCGTGGAGAACGTTTGGATGGGCTGGAGATGGACTGGCATACGCCCAAAGGCGTACATTCCCTACATATATTTGCTGATAGTCTTCCAGCGATGCACGGTTATCCAGCTACCTGCGTTTTAGCATTTCAAGATATTACCAATCTCAAAGAGGTAGAAAAAGCCCTGTCATTGGGTTACAAAAGACTCCATTTACTCTTTAGCACAGCCAACGATTTACTCTCCAGCCAAGAACCAGCGGTACTGCTTGACAGCGTTTTCCAAAAACTAAAAGAGCAAATTGGTTTAGATGTTTACTTCAACTACTTAGTTGAGGACAACTCCCAGATCATGCGGCTAACATCCTACACAGGTTTTTCTGAGGAATTAGCCAAAGAAATTGAATGGCTAAAATTTGGTCAAGCCGTTTGTGGTGCCGTAGCTCAAGGGCGTTGTCCTATTTATATAGAAAATGTCCAGCAAGCAACTGACCCAAAAACAGAATTTATTCGCTCTTTAGGAGTTAATGCTTATTGTTGTTACCCATTAATAGCCCAAGGGCAACTTTTGGGTACTCTTTCTTTTGGCAGTCGCAGTCGCTTTTACTTCACCGATAATCAAAGAGGGATGATGCAAGCAGTTTGTGACCAGATAGTAATCGCTATGGAACGCGCTATCTTGATTGCTTCTTTGCAGCGGCAAACTGAGCAGTTGAGTGAAGCCAACCGCATGAAGGATGAATTTTTGGCAATATTGTCTCATGAATTGCGATCGCCCCTCAACGCTATCTTGGGCTGGTCTCAACTACTACGCGGCCGTAAACTCAGCGAAACTCAGACAGCGAAAGCATTAGAAACCATCGAGCGCAATGCTAGAGCGCAAACTCAGTTAATTGAAGACCTGCTAGATATTTCGCGGATGATTAGAGGCAAGTTGCGGCTCAATGTCCGTACTTGCGATTTGGTTCCCCTGATTGAGTCAGCAATTGAAACTGTCAACCTAGCTGCTCAAGCTAAAGAAATTGATTTGAGTTGGGAATTAGATCATGAAAATTCCGAGTCTGTTGCACCACAATCCCAAATTCTGCCAAGCTCAGAGAATAGATTGGGCGAAGCAAAGCATCTAAATTCAAGTTTATTAGTTTCTGGTGATGCCGAACGCTTACAGCAAATCATCTGGAATCTGCTATCTAATGCCATCAAATTTACCAATCGCGGCGGTAAGGTAAAAATTAGGCTGTCAATAGTTAGTAATCCAGAAAAATACCAGACAACCGAAAACTATGCTCAGATCCAAGTAATTGACACAGGCGTAGGTATCAGTCCCGAATTTCTCCCTTATGTGTTTGATCGCTTTCGTCAAGCTGATAGTTCTAGTACTAGATCACACGGCGGACTGGGACTAGGGTTAGCGATCGTCCGACATTTAGTAGAATTGCATGGTGGTAGTGTCCATGTAGATAGTCAGGGCGAAGAGCAAGGAGCAACTTTTACAGTCAAGTTACCACTCTTATTGCCCAGCACAGAAATGATTGTGGAGCCAAAAAGTAGGAGTCAAGCAGAAGATTTCGCTCCTCCAACCCTAAACCCCTCTCTGTCAGGTGTGCGGGTACTGGTTGTAGATGACGAAGCCGATACTCGTGACTTTATTTTTACAGTCCTCCAACAATGTCAAGCCGAAGTGCGGGTAGTTGCATCAGTACAAGAGGCGTTGCAAGTAATTTCACAGTGGAAACCAGATGTTTTAGTAAGTGACATCGGTATGCCTGAAGAAGATGGTTACTCGTTGATCCGTAAACTGCGATCGCAACCACCAGAACTAGGTGGCAAGATTCCAGCCGCAGCCTTGACAGCCTATGCTAGAGCCGAAGATCGGATGCGAGCCATCAAAGAAGGTTATCAACTGCATTTACCTAAACCCATTGAGCCAGCCGAATTAGCGACAGTGGTTGCTAGCCTAGTGGGACGTACTTAACAAGCAGAGGAGCAGGGTACGAAGCGAAGCAATCGCAAGAGCTGGATTGCTTCGCTTCTCTTCGAGACCCTCCGCGAACGCTCGCAATGACACTACGATCTGTGCAATGAATTGTTATTTTGAGACTCTTCATCCGAAATAGACAATTTAAGAGTTGTATTTAAACAGTGTTACCAATAAGGGCTGTAAAACTTATTGCCTGGGAGGAATTACTAGCATTAAGTATTACATACTTTATGAAAAATTACTTAAACAAGATATGTTTTTTTATAGCGATCGCTAGTACAGCACGGCGGAAATAAACAGACCATTAAAAATGGTAAAAAAGTCGATAATACAAGTCTTTTGACTTTTGACTTTTGACTTTTGACTTTTGACTTTTGACTTCCGCGCAGCGGTACTAGATAGTTTAAGACATTAAAAGACTTTCAAGCCTGTTCCCTATTCTCTGTTCCCTATTCCCTGTTATAAATATCTCTCAAAAACTCAAGGTGCATTTTTGAAGCCAAGTGAACTCTATCAAATGAGCCATTTTGTGAACATTGAAGAAACTAATTATGATTACGCTCACAAAAACATCTGCAAATGTAAATACAGCAATTTCATCAAAACAACCAAGTGTTAAATTGCGTAACTTGCAACAAGCTGAATTTTTACAAGAGATTTTAGAAGGATTGGGAGATGGCATTTTAATTTTAACGGCAGCAGGTGAATTAGTTCATGCTAATGCCTCTGCCTATCACATTTGTTGTCAAATAAATCAAGGATATTTTGATTCTAATTCTATACCGCCAGTTATCTGGCATCTTTGTCAATCTTTACTTGATAGTCAAAGTTTGTTGTCTGATAAAATCATTATGTTGTCTGACGAAATTTTACTTGAAAAGTCAACTATCTTTCGCATCAGGGTAAGATTTTTGGATTTAGAAACATTCGATATTCCTTGCTTGTTAGTAACGATTGAAAACCGATATGAATCTATGAAAAATGTAGCGATCGCTGAAATCAAAAAATACGAATTGACACCGCGAGAAGCTGAAATTTGGTGTTTATATAGAAGTAATTATAGCTACAAAGAGATTGCTGTTAAACTTTATATTACCTTAAATACAGTGAAAAAGCACATGAAAAATATTCATGCCAAACGGCAAGATTTTCTGATAAATATAAATTAGTTACAACTACCCACTTTTGTAATAACTTGCTACAGCAATCACATTTAGGTCATGAACAAAGATTATCTGCTATGTAAATTTTGTAGCTTTTAACTTGTTCATATCCCATCTAGTCAAGCTGTAGTATTCACTATTTAGAAAATTAGCGATCGCCATGATTAAATTGTTGCTTTTCAGGTAAAAAATACACTGTTTTAGATGTTTTTGATTAATTTAGCAATAGCCAAAACGTATTCTAGAAAAACCTACAAACTTTTCCGAAAAGCATCAGTTGCAGTAAGTAGGTATAGGACACACTAGTACCGCTTCCTAGATAGTAGTAAAATTCTTTGCTTAACTCTCTTTCCTAAGCAGTAGCTCACATTTTGTAGATGGTTTAATTGGAATTTATTAGAGGTATCTATTAACCAACTAATTTTTTCTGTAAACCCAAATAAAACTTATTGAGTAATTTCAAATGTTTAACGAACTTCATTTGTATCAAGACTGTCAAGAGCTTGGCCCTGAAAATAATAAACAACGTCGGAAATCATCTCGTTCAAAACGTCGTGACGCAGCACAAATTGCTTTTAATCGGGGTGCAGCCAATCATGTTTGCAACGGCGAAGAACAGGAATATAAAGGTAAGGATGGGTCTTTTAACTTTATTGCCAACTTCTCTAAAGGCTTACCACATAATGAACTTGGCGAAGTAGACCCCAAAGCCTATAAAGCTTTGCTAAAAGCTCTTGAAAGTGGTAAACCACGAGACTTTGAAGCTATTCCTCTAGGTAAAGACCGTAAGCTTACCAATCCGCAAGCAGGACTGGGTTTTGACCTAGAAGGCCCCGATGGTCATGCACTTGCTATTCCTCCAGCACCTCGTATTGATTCACCCCAAAACTCAGGGGAAATGGCTGAACTTTACTGGATGGCACTGTTGCGAGATATTAACTTTACGGACTTTAGTCAAAATTCCGAGGTGGCGCAAGCAGTAGCCGATTTATCTACATTCTCTGATTTTCGTGGGCCAAAAGTTGATGGCTGCATCAACCCAGACACCCTTTTCCGGGGTAATTATGCTGGTGACTTAGTTGGCCCTTACATTTCTCAGTTTTTGCTCAAAGATATTCATTACGGTTCCCTGACAATTTCTCAAAAACAGCAAACCGTACAACCAGATATCAATTACTTAACTGATTACGACTCTTGGTTAGACATCCAAAACGGTAAAATACCAAGTGGAGATGCATTTGACCCTAAACCCCGCTATATCCGCAACATCCGAGATATTGGTCAATATGTCCACGTTGATGCTCTTTACGAAGCTTACTTAAATGCCTGTTTAATTCTGTTGGAAATGAAGGCTCCAGAAGATGAGGGTAATCCTTACAAAAACTCCAAAACTCAAATTGGATTCGGTACTTTCGGTGGCCCGCATATTCTCAGCTTGGTAACTGAAGTTGCAACTCGTGCGCTGAAAGCTGTGTGGTTCCAAAAATGGTACGTGCATCGCCGCTTACGCCCGGAAGCATTTGGTGGACTGATTCATAACCATTTAACCGGACGTGCAACATATCCAATTAATCAGGAAATTTTCCGTTCCAGTGCATTGGAAAAAGTTCATAATCTCTATGGTACTTATCTGCTACCAATGGCATTCCCCGAAGGCTCTCCTACCCATCCCGCCTACGGTGCCGGACACGCCACAGTGGCCGGTGCTTGTGTCACAATACTCAAAGCTTGGTTTGACGAGTCTTGGGTGATTCCTAACCCAGTGGTTACCAATAATGACGGGACTGAGCTAGTTGCATACACTGGCCATGATGCAGAAAAACTAACTGTCGGTGGTGAACTGAACAAAATTGCTGCGAACATTTCACTTGCTCGTGATGGAGCAGGTGTTCATTGGCGCACTGATTATACAGAGTCAGTTAAACTGGGTGAACAAATAGCGATTGGCATTCTGCAACAGCAGTCACTTACCTTTAATGAAGAGAACTTTTTCACGCTAACAAAATTTAATGGCACAAAAATTAAGATTTCTCGCGACGAGGTAAAACACTTAATGGTTGAAAAAGATGAATAGCTAAGCTGTTCTGCATAACTGATACTTACCCTCGTATTCATGCGGGGGTAATAGCTTTTTTTAGATTTAATTTACCGAGTTTCAGGAGTTTTTTGCAGACGGATTAATGTGTTGTAAACTTGCCGTTTCAAGTTATTATTATTTTGTAGCTCTACAGTAATGTTGTTAAAACGATCAATGGTAAGACCGTTAGTTTCGACTATTTTTTGAGAGCTATTACAATAATTGACTGCGATATCTCTAGCTTTGTTCGGTAGACCATTCATACTGTTAGAGTCGTTACAAATAATCTTAGGAATCTCTCCGCTACCAATGAGTTTCTTAATTTCTTCAAAAGCTTTTTGACGTGATGGTTCCATTGCCAAAACTGCTTGAGCATAATTGGTAACTTCAGTATTATCAACTGATGGAGCTTGCGCGTTAGCTTTTGAACTCAATGTTAAAGTACTAGTAACTAAACTAGCAGTGGTAACAAGACCAAGACATAAACTGCGAGAAAACATCTGTTGCAGGCTATTTCGGAAAATTAGATCAGGAGTTATTTTCATAAGGTGTGTGATACAGAACTATAGTAGGGATATGTTAATAACTTTGAATTATTTTAGGAGCGAGAAGTTCCAGAAGAACATAGAGTAGTTAAAGTTGTTTCTGGAGTGTTAACTTGCTCGGCATACTTGACAAAGTTCTATAACCTTAGTCTGAAGTACAGGTATTTCCATAGATCCTTGCTTGAGACTAACCTCTAACTCCAATAGTAGAGGTAAACAAGAAATTAATTGCTGTACAGAAAGGAATTTTACTTCTTGCTGTAAAAAATAGATGCGTTTGGGATTGCCGACCTCAGTAGCTTTGGCGATCGCTTGGAGATTACGCTCACCACTATCCATGATCATCTTCACCCATAACCAAGTGCGAAATTGACCAATTAGAGTAGCGACTATCCGCAATCCAGGTTCAGAAGCATTCATGAGATCGCTCAAGATAGTTAAAGCCTTAGCTACGTCCCCTATTCTAATTGCTGCTGCCAATTGTAAGCTATTTTGTGTAGTATTTCTGACTAATTGGATGATAGTATCTTCCTTTAAAGGCTGATTATTATCTCCTGTATAAAGTCGCAATTTCTCTAATTCATTATAGAGAAGCCGTGTATTATTGCCTACAGCTTCTGCTAACATTTCCGCAGCTTTAGGAGTCAGTTTCATACCCCTAGCTTGAGCAGCTTGATTGACAGCTTGTATTAATAATTCCGTCTTCCAGGGGGGGATGAGAGGAAATTCCCGGAACTCAGTGGCGGATTGTTTAAGTAATTTTGTAGATTTTAGCCGTTCATCGGGTTTATGGTGAATAGTGAGCAATAAAAAAGAATTGTCTGGAATGCTTGGTAAAGTTCGCACCATTTCTGCTAGTACATTGTCTGGACAGTGTTGGCAGAGGGTAGTATTAATTAGCCACACTAAACGGCCACCTGCGCCAAAGGTTGGTGTCATAACTTGGTTTAATCCCTGAATTACAGCGTCAGGCTGATCTGGGGGAAATGCAGTATAGTTAAAACTTATCCATAGGGGATCGAGAATGCGATCGCGCAACGAAGCGATCGCTTGTTCGATAGCAAAATCATCCTCACCCCAGTAAACATAAATTGGCATAGAAAAACCTCATAAAAAAAGGGCATGGGGCATTGGGCATTAGGCATAGGTTATTTTCTTTTCATCTTCCCCTGCTTCCCTACCCTGCTTCCTAGTCCCTAGTCCCTTTCCCTCTGTCATCATTCTAAAAAGCTAAATACTTTTTAAACACTCTGCTAATCTGGGCAAATTTCCCTAAAATCTATCAAGTGAGAGCGCGAGGCTACGAAGATTGGACGACAACTATCAAACTTACCTGAATCGGGTAGCAAGAATGACGCTGCCAGAAGCTTACAGATCCCAAATCCAGCATATCCAGGAATCAGCTAAATTTCAGCCACATTCTGGAGCTAGACGAGCAGCGCCTTTCCCTGGCTACACCCTAATTACCCCGACTGCGGCAGAAGAATCAAAAAATTCTGCTTTCTATGTCCAGTTACAAGCTTACCAACAGGAACTTTTACAATTGCCTGTGGACAGCGATTTGATTGTCCCTGTACCTTCTGCCAGTTTTCATCTAACCTTGGCGGATTTAATTTGGGACGATGCCTTCCGTGATGCTTGTGCAAAAAACCCTGAATTTGAACAACAGTTGCGCTCTTGTTGTGCTGAAATATTTCAGCAATATCAACAATCGGTGACAAAGGTGGCTAATCCGATTTATTGGCAAATGCTGGGATTGATAGTAATGCCAAGAGCTGTCGGTGTTTGTTTAGTGCCACAGGATGAACGTTGCTATGAGCAGATTCTGCAATTTCGTCGCACAATTTATCAAAATCCGAAGTTAATTGCTTTGGGTATTGAACAGCATTATCACTTTACAGCCCATATTACATTAGGCTACTTTGGGGAGGTTTCGCCAGATTTAGACCGCACAAATCTCAGCACCATGCTTTCTCAATTAAATCAGCAATGGTTGCTAAATTCTCCAGAATTTTTGATCAGCCGTGTCGAATTGCGAAAATTTGACGATATGACCTTCTATCATCGCGAATCAGACTGGCCAAGTTTAGATTTTTGAAGAATGGGCATGGGGCATTGGGCATGGGACATGGTGAGACAGAGCTGCGGGAGGGTTTCCCTCCGGAGCCACTTCTGTGCGGGGGTTCCCCCCGTTGAGGAAAGTGGCATCAGGCGACTGCGTTAGCGCAGCGTAAAGCCTGCGGCATAGCTCCGCTTAGAGCGAGCTTGTGAGCGTCACCCGAAGGGGGCATTGATTATTATTCTTTTCTGCTTCCCTATTCCCTATTCCCTATTCCCTATTCCCTGTTCCCTCTGTTGATAGGCAAGGTAAACAGCTTCTAAAAATATATCCGGAGTAACATTTTCTGGTAATTTTTCTAGGTCAATAATAGCTTTTACCTGTTGGGCTAGTTTTAAAGCTAATGCAATTCTTGCCTTTGATGCCATTGCACCACGTCGCTGTAAATACTCACGAATTACAGCAAAATCATCGGGCAACAATGGTGATAAATCAGCAATTTGCAGTAAATGCTCATACAGCGACCTTGCTTGTTCTGAAATTATTAAGGTCGCCGATGCAATTGATGTTTGAGCTTGAATCACAATTGTACCAGCAACTAAATCGCCCAGGCGCTTTTCACGGCGACCAAACATAATTAAAAAAGCTCCAATAAATAGAAATTCATCAAAAGGTCGTAGTAAAGCACGTAGGGTTGCCTGTTGCAGCCCAATGGGTCTACCATCATCTCGAACTACGCGAATTTTAGCAAAGCGTTTACCAAGAGTTTGACCTCGCCAAAGAGTCTCAAAAAATACAAAATAACCAACATAGATGACAAAGGTACTAACGAAGAAAATTGCTAACAACCAAAGCCCAAAATTCTGGCCGTTTGTAACAAAATTTTCAATTAAATCAAATAGCTGAACAGACAAAATAGCCCAAGCGATAAAAAACCCTAGTAAAATTAAGCCCAAGAATAGATAATCAATAAGCAGCGCCAAAGCACGATTACCAATTCCTGCTAAAGTGAATTCTAGTTCTACGCTTTCTGGAGTTTGAAGCGTGACGCGGTTAAAAAAGCCCATGTTAAATTTTCGCTGATTGAAAATGAGCAGATTTTAAGTTAGCGAAAGTCCTGCAATGGTGGTTCACGCAACTGTAAACCTAGACCTTCACGACGACTACGCAAATCAAAGTATAAAACAGCTTTGAGTGCTTGCCAGAATGGCATCACAAACATCCCACCGATCATGCTTGTAATGATAGAAATGGTGTACACACTCCAGTAAAGAGTAGAACCTTGCTCCAGCCTCAGCAGGAATAGACTAGGTACATAGTTTAAAAGCAGCACAATGGGCAGTGTCACAAAAAACGCAACTAAAACTACACTCTGAACACGAAATACTGAAGCCTTAGTTAAATCCCAACTTCTATCGACGCTTTCGCCACCATTGATGCTTTCTTCAACTGCTAATGGTACTTCAGCCACTACCCAACGGGCATAGAACCAGGTTAGTCCCAAAAGCACAATAACTACCATTAAAATGATTGCTAAAGTGGTTCCGACGATAATGCCTGAACTGCCTAATATTGTTCCTAATACTATTCCCAGCAAACCAGCCAAAATACCACCGACGATCGCCAGCCCAATATAAATTAAAAACAGAGATATTCCTACCTGAAAAGAAACTCTTAAAAATGACCAAAGACGTGGATTAACATGGCTACGGGCATTGCCAACACTTTCCGGTTGGTAAATTAATTCTCTAAACGCCAAGCGTGAAATTAGTCCAGAGATGGCAGCATATTTTGCCCAGCCATAAATCGGAACTAGAACCCATAAGTAAGCAATTAGCGCTAATTTAAAATAAGTTTTGAGATGAGAACGATACAATCGTACCGCCGCACTGACAACGTTACCGATACTCAGTGGTTGAGTAGGGCTGGGGGAACCAAAGTTTTCAGACATAATGTCAAACTTTCCTTGAAAGTACGCAGAGGAATTTGAGGCTATCTTAAGGTACGCTAAACTCAATGTTCCCAAAATTTATGAATATTCAACGTTGGATTGCCCGACGAGAACCGAATTGGCAACGTCTGGGTACTTTGTTAAAACAGGTTGAAACCAAAGGAATAAAGTCACTGCGAGCAGCGGAAATTAGAGAATTAGCGAGTTTGTATCGTTCAGTAGCAGCAGATTTAGCACGCGCCCGTACACAGCAGGTTGGTAATACTTTAATCCAAAGTTTACAATCCCTCGCAACTCGTGCTTATACACAAATTTACCAAGGTTCGCGGCGACAAGAATGGTATGCAGTGGTGGACTTTTATCGCTGGGGACTACCATCTGTGGTGCAGGAAACATTCCCATACATTACCGCCGCTACTGCCATGTTTTTACTAGGGGCAATAGTCGCTTGGTGGTATGCATGGCAAGATCCAACATTTATGACACTGATAGTACCCGAAAATTTGATTACTAAGGTACGAGATGAGCATCAATTGTGGATGGGGTCAATTGTTGGTATTGAACCTCTGGCATCCAGCGGTATTATGATCAATAATCTCTCTGTATCCTTTGGTGCTGTTGCTGGTGGAATCACAGCTGGGGCATATACAGCTTATTTAATGGTATTTAATGGCTTATTGATTGGTGCTGTGGGTACATTAGTAGCTCAAAATAATCTTGCCTATCCCTTTTGGGCGTTTGTGTTTCCCCACGGTTCCCTAGAATTACCTGCCATCTTTTTCGCTGGGGGTGCAGGATTGTTACTAGCAAGAGCGATTTTATTTCCTGGTAAGTATCGCCGAGGCGATGCGTTGAAATTTTATGGTTATCAGGCAGTACAGTTAGTATTTGGCATTGTGCCAATGTTAGTTATTGCTGGTATTATTGAAGGCTTTTTCTCTCCCAATCCCAGCATACCAGACCCATTCAAGTATCTCTTCGGTTTGGGATTATTTATATCTTTAGTAATGTATTGCAACCGTCTTGAAGAAGGGGATAGGGGATAGGGGAACAAGGAGAGTTCTTTCCCCAATTCTCCTTGTCCCCAATTCCTCTTCTCTATGCCCCCTTCTCCTATCGGAGACGCTGCGCGAACGGATGACGTTCACAAGCTCGCTCTAAGCGGAGCTATGCCGCAGGCTGCTGCGCTAACGCAGTCGCCTGATGCCACTTTCCTCAACGGGGGGAACCCCCGCACAGAAGTGGCTCCGGAGGGAAACCCTCCCGCAGCGCTGTCTCACCATGCCCTATGCCCTATGCCCAATGGGATGAAGCAATTGAACGATCGCAGCGGGATCAAATTTAGATCATGGACATTCACAGGGAAATTCAGTAGACCGAAAAGTTCTGCGATCGCCATGCTGTACTGGTAAAAGATACGCTTACCCGTGTATACATAGACGGCGTTTTTTGATTAATCTGAATTACTTCTCATCAGGATCTGCCTTAAGAATGAGGTTTTAACTTCAAAATCAAATGAGAGTTTTATGTTTATAGATAATATTGCCTAAGTACTTAATTTTTTAACCAGGTTGTAACTAATTGTGAACTATAAGTAGGGTACGGTTATTGCGATCGTTTATGACTACAAAACCGAACATCCTAACATTTAATGTTGATCTAGTGTATTAACTAGGAAGCTTGAAATTAAGCCTCCCAAAACCAATAGAGCATGTTAGAGGTGATATTATGGCACTAATTCGTTGGCAACCATTTCGAGACATAGAACGCTTAGAACCATTCAGTGAAGTTGACACTTTACAGCGGCAAATGAATCGTCTATTTGATAGATTAATGCCAACTGATGGAGGAGAAAGGATGGGCTTTGCCTTTACTCCTGCTGCTGAACTTGAAGAAACTGATGATGCGATTCATTTAAAACTAGAAGTACCTGGTTTAGAAAAAAAAGACTTTAATATAGAAGCGGCTCCCGAATCAATTTCGATTAGTGGTGAGCGTAAATCCGAAACCAGAACTGAAGAAAATGGTGTGACTCGTTCTGAGTTCCGTTATGGTAAATTCCAGCGGGTAATTCCGTTGCCTTCACAAATTCAAAACGACAAAGTGCAAGCTGAATATCAAAATGGTATTCTCCGCCTTACACTGCCAAAAGCGGAATCAGAAAAACACAAAACCGTAAAAGTTAATCTCGGTTAATTAGGGATTAGGGGCTAGGGCTAGGGCTAGTCCTTTCAAAATAGGAACATTGGTCAAAAAATCCCTTTTTCGCCTTTTACCTCTGTGTCCTCTGCGTCCACCGTTCGCGCAGCGTCTCCGATAGGAGAAGTTTGCTCAACGGGGGGAACCCCCGCACGCAACTTCTCTCTGTGGTTAAATAAAAGACTTTTAAATCGCAGAGGCACAGAAAGGGCTGAGAAAAAACAAGAGATTTTTCGAGTCATAGAGATTAAGGGAAGCAGATGGAAAAATAACCCATGCCCAATGCCCCATTCCCTATTGCCAAAGCAAAAGAGGAAATTTACTCGTATGGCAAAAGTAGTTGGAATTGATTTAGGCACAACAAATTCCTGTGTTGCTGTCATTGAAGGAGGGCAACCAGTAGTAATCGCCAATGCTGAAGGGCAACGCATTACTCCCTCAGTAGTGGCTTATACCAAAACAGGTGAACGCTTGGTTGGTCAAATTGCCAGACGGCAAGCAGTGATGAACCCAGAAAACACCTTTTATTCTGTCAAACGTTTCATTGGGCGCAAATACGAAGAAGTCACCCATGAGGCTACAGAAGTGACTTACAAAGTCCTGCGGGATAGTAACGGTAATGTCAAACTCGACTGTCCCGCAGTCAGTAAACAATTTGCACCCGAAGAAATTTCTGCTCAAGTTCTGCGAAAGTTGGTTGACGATGCAAGCAAATACTTGGGAGAAACAGTCACCCAAGCTGTAATTACGGTTCCTGCTTACTTCAATGACTCTCAGCGACAAGCTACCAAAGATGCCGGCAAAATTGCTGGTTTAGAAGTTCTCCGCATTATTAACGAACCAACAGCGGCAGCCCTGGCCTACGGTCTAGATAAAAAGCAAAATGAAACTATCTTGGTTTTTGACCTTGGTGGTGGAACTTTTGATGTTTCTATCTTGGAAGTTGGTGATGGTGTATTTGAAGTCAAAGCTACTAGTGGAGATACCCATCTAGGTGGTGATGACTTCGATAAGAAGATTGTAGATTGGTTGGCTGGTGAATTTCAGCGTAACGAAGGCATTGACTTGCGTAAAGATAAGCAAGCTTTACAAAGACTGACTGAAGCGGCAGAGAAAGCCAAAATTGAACTTTCGAGTGCGACTCAGACAAACATTAACCTCCCCTTTATCACCGCTACTCAAGAAGGCCCGAAACACCTCGATATGACCTTGACACGGGGTAAATTTGAGGAGATGTGTGCAGATCTTTTTGATCGTTGCCGTAAGCCAGTGCAACAAGCATTGCAAGACGCTAAATTGAGCAATGCTGAACTTGATGAAGTTGTACTAGTTGGTGGTTCTACTCGTATTCCTGCCGTTCAAGACTTAGTGCAACGGATGACGGGCAAAAGTCCCAACCAAGGTGTTAATCCAGATGAAGTTGTAGCCGTCGGTGCTGCTATTCAAGCAGGTGTCCTGGCGGGTGAAGTCAAAGACATTTTACTGCTGGATGTTACGCCTTTATCTCTAGGCGTGGAAACTCTAGGCGGCGTGATGACTAGAATTATTCCCCGTAACACTACCGTCCCTGTGAAAAAATCGGAAATTTTTTCCACAGCAGCAGATGGTCAAACGAATGTGGAAGTTCATGTTCTCCAAGGTGAACGGGAATTATCTAGAGATAACAAGAGTTTAGGTAATTTCCGTCTTGATGGCATTCCCCCAGCACCCAGAGGTGTACCACAAATCGAAGTCACTTTTGACATTGATGCCAACGGTATTCTCTCAGTTACCGCCAAAGATAAGGCCACAAATAAGCAACAGTCGATTTCGATTACAGGTGCTTCCACTCTCGATCAGCGAGATGTGGAGCGCATGGTGCGGGATGCAGAAGCCCATGCCAATGAAGATCGGGAACGTCGTGAAAAAATTGATACCAATAACTTGGCAGACTCTTTAGTCTATCAAGCAGAGAAACAACTTAGAGACTTGGGTGATAAAGTCAGTGCAGGCGATCGCTCTCGTGTTGAAGGACTGGTACAAGATTTACGAGAGGCAATTAATCAAGATAACTTTGATCAAATTAAGTCTCTCACTAATGAGTTACAGCAAACTCTGATGCAAGTCGGTAGCGCCGTCTATGCCCAAGCAGCAAGCCCAACAGGTAGCGCACAACCAAGCGATGGCTCCGCCAACGCCAAGGGTGAACGCGGTAGTGAAGATGTGATTGATGCTGATTTTGTGGAAAATTAAGTAATTTTGGGCATTGTTATTCTCCTCTGCCTTCCCTGCTCCTCTGCATCTTCGTTGACATGGGTGAAAACTTTAACTATAAGCATTTACATCAGCTGTGCAAACCGTCTCCCATAAGTAAGAGGCGGTTTGATCAAATCTTAGGGAAAAAATCCAAATTCTCAAGTACAACTGGCTGGGCGACTTTGCCGACTTGTCCTCCTTCCCTAGGGGACGCTCTTCGCGAACGGAGAACCCGAAGGGTAGGAAGTGCCGCCCCGTTGTGGCGACTGCGGGGGAAACCCCAGACGCTCGCGGACTCGCTCTAAGCGAAGCTTTCGCGTAGCGATAAAACTTACAAATAAACACACACTGATATATTTTCATTTGCTTGAATAGCTATATTGATAGGATTAAGATTCACCATTCTTGACTATGCCTAGTAAGTTAATTGATGTTAGAGAATATACTGTCAAAGCCCATAAACGAGAAATTCATACTCGTGTTTTCCACTTCGTCTGTAAGCAATGCAACGAGACTACAAAACGTGAGACCTATGGGCCTCGTCCGTTATATTGTGAAAGATGCCGCCCTCCCCAACCGCCTAAAAAATCCCAACAGTCATCTCAAAAAGCAAAACCTAGACCAATGACTTATACCAGTGACATCAACTTAGGTTAATTTAAAGCTTTATGAATCATCAGTTGCAATTAGAACCTCCTCCTCAAGCCTTTTTCTCTCCATTGTTGGAATTACGAGACCACTATGCTCGCCTTGTAGAAAAGTATGAGCAATTGTATACACAGGCGCGATCGCATCTCGACCATGTAGAAGCTTTGTTATCTAACTGGTCTTCTGACTCAGATATTAACAGTAGGCTTTCAACAGTTGAAGTAAATCATCATCAATCAGTCTCTTCCCAAGAAAAATTTCTGTTATCTCTGCCTGATAGCATTTCTCACTCTGGCATTGACTCGGTAGACTCTATCGAGTCTGAATCTGAAAATTCAGATAACTTCCAGATAGATGATGCTTCTGATGTGGTTGAACATACCAACAAGCCTCAAACCCCAACCACGTCTCCAACTATAGATACATCCCTAGAGATTAAAGAAAACTCGATCAAGGGGATTGACATTCCGATGCTGCCCCAACATTATCCTCTATCTCGGATGGAAGCCATCAAAAAGCTATTGGAAGAACATTCGGGTACTGTATGTCATATTGATTTCATCGTGCGATCGCTTTATGGTGACTTAGAGCAACCTGTTTTTAAAGTAGTCAAAGGTAGAGTCCAATCCTCATTGACACAAGGTAGGAAAAGAAATGCTTGGTCAGCTATTCCTGATGAGCCTGGTTGTTACACTCTGGATTTAAGTTTAGTCAAGTCCAATCGTACTCATAATAGTTATTCTCAAGTTGCCAAACACAAAAAGAAGAAACCTATCGTACTTCCGCAGACAAATGTAATTCCAATGCTGAAGGAATTTGAGGGTCAGTTTTTGATATATGCTCTTTCGTCTTTCTTTGAGCAAAATCCGGGGAAGGTTTTCACTGTTGCTGAAATCATCGCCGGGCTTTATGGAGAACTAGATGATGAGGAAGTTAGAGAGGTTAAAAGCAAGGTGTTGAATGAGTTATCACGAGGTCATCGGACAGGAAAATTCTCTAGAATTCCTGAACAAATCGGACTTTATACCTGGGACTCCAATCTGATTCTAGAGGCCAGGTCAGTTTGAATTAGAGGCATGGGGCATGGTTTATTATTTTTTCCCCTGCTCCCCTGCTCTTTTACTGTCTCTAACCGAATGGCACTAAGATAAGCGTAAACCCCCGATATTACTGGCTTTTGGGTATAG